>SVJJ01000002.1 GCA_015069045.1 Oscillospiraceae bacterium | reverse complement strand
AAATATTGGGTCATAAAGATGTTTCAACAACTGTCAATATTTATACTCATATTATTAAAGGTCTTGAAGATGAAGAAGAATTAAAGATATGCGTATAACACGAAAACAGGGCGAACGCCCTGTTTTTTGTTTGTAAATATAATGTTATTGAATTATGCTATAAAATATGGTATAATAAAACTGTGAATTATTAGAAACATTTTCTCAACTGTCAAATAACTGTCAAGGAAAAAATAAAGTCTTGAAATCCTTGATATTACAGGGGTTTGAGATATTAACTAAATGTTATCTAAACCATTCGGCTCTTCCAAAAAATGACCATCCGTTCGGATGGTCGTTTTTTTATTTTACCGGGCTGTCTTGCTCGAACCAACTGGTGAGATCGCGGAGTTCCCAAGAAGCCGAGCGTAAGCGACGGCTGATTGGCAGAACGAAGCATGCAAGGAGCGAAGCGAACTTGTAGTCCAACTTGGGGAGCAAAAAAGATAGTTTGAGATGCTTTTGCACCTTTGGAGCAAATGCATCTAAATTGTTCTCTTTTTTTACTACGGAATAAACAAAACTTGTTTCGTTTTTGTAAAAAAATTTGGTTGTATACATATAACGCACTTTGATCAAACCAAAAATTTTATACCTAACGAGCAAATGGGGAATGAGTTTACAAAATAATTCGGCGAAACAGGCTTTATACAAAAAATATTTTTGTAATCTCTAAAACTATTTACTTTTTTTTGTGTTTTTTGTATAATAAAAAAATATGGGAGGGATAATGATGGATCTTATTGATTATAGATTGTTGGCATGTCTTAAAGAAAATTCAAGAGAAAATGCCACAAATATTGGAGCAAAAATTAATCTGTCTACATCCGCAGTCATAGAAAGAATAAAAAAGCTCGAAAATTCAGGAGTGATAGAGGGATATACAACTATTGTTAATCAAAGTCTTTTGGGGCGCGAGATTATGGCTTTTATATACGTTAGCCTGGAACATCCTAAGTATAACGAAGAATTTATCCGACTGATTGGTGAAAACAATTCAATTGCAGAATGTCATTATATTGCTGGCGACTTTGATTTTATTCTTAAAGTTATTACTCAGAGGGGGAATATGCTTGAGGAAGTACTAAATTACATCAAGGCCATTAATGGTGTATCATTAACTCGCACATCTGTTGTTCTTTCAACAAACAAATGTGAGGTGTGTCTTCTTCCTGATGTAGAAAACAAATAGAATGAAAGGTGATTATTAATGGAATTTATTAGCACAATTAATGCTGCTGTTAACGATGTAGTATGGGGACCGATTATGTTAACATTGCTTATTGGAGCAGGGTTATTTTTTTCAATTAAAACTAAATTTATACAATTTAGAAAGTTTGGTTTTATGTTGAAAAATACCATATTAAGTATCTTTTCGAAAAAACAGCATGAAAAGGATGATTCCGGAGTTAGTCCATTTCAAGCGGTTGCTACGGCAATGGCAGGTACTATTGGTACAGGGAGTATTGCAGGTATTGCCACAGCGGTTGTTTCTGGTGGTCCTGGTGCGGTTTTTTGGATGTGGATAAGTGCCTTGCTTGGAATGGTAACTAAGTATTCAGAAATAGTTCTTTCACTTAAGTATAGAGAGAAGAATAAGGATGGCAACTGGGTTGGAGGCCCTATGTATTACATAAAGAATGGTCTTAACATAAAGTGGCTTGCAGCATTATTTGCAATTTTTGCTATGCTTGCTTGTCTTGGGACAGGAAATGCTACACAGTCTAATTCTATCGCTATTGCGTTAAAAAGTACATTGGGAGTAAATCCTTATATTACAGGCGTTGTTTTGACAGGTATTGCAGTTGCCGTAATTCTTGGTGGAATGCGTAGAATTTCAGCTGTTAACGAAAAACTCGTTCCATTTATGGCGGTGTTTTATATTGTCTGTTCCGTGGCTGCGGCAATTGTTAATATTGAAAAGATTCCGGAGGCATTTGCGTTGATATTCAAAGAGGCATTCAACTTCAAGGCGGCAACGGGAGGTGTAGCAGGCTATGGAATTATGCTTGCAATGCATTATGGTTTTTCAAGAGGTGTTTTTTCCAATGAAGCAGGACTCGGTAGTGCTCCGATAGCACATGCGGCATCAAGCACCAAAAGTCCGGTACAGCAAGGTCTTTGGGGAATGTTCGAGGTATTTTTTACCACAATTATTATATGTACATTTTCTGCACTTGTTATTCTTACAACAGGAATTTGGGAAACAGGTACTGTACAGGGTTCTGCTTTAAGTATTGCATCATTTAATGCAATTTTCCCTTATGTGGGAGGCAGCATAGTAACATTAGCTACTGTTTTCTTTGCATTATCAACAATCCTTGGCTGGGCTTATTATGGTGAGGTTTGTATAGAGTATTTGTCTCATAATTCCAAAATAGCTGTTCGAATTTATAGATGCTGCTATATTGTATTTGTTTTTATTGGGGCAGTAGGCAATCTTGATTTGATATGGAGTATCTCTGAAACGATGAATGGATTAATGGCAATACCTAACCTTATTGGTATTATCGGATTAAGTAAGGTTATAAAAACAGTGACAAAAGAGCACTTTAATAGTTTAGGAAACTTAGATAAGAAATAGCTTATGAAAGTAAATATGTCAAATCATTAAAACATATTGCATCTATTATGAACGTGAAAGCCAAAAAGAAGAGTCCAAGCCAAGGGCTTGGACTCTTCTTTTACCGGGTTGTCTTGCTCAAACCAATCGGTGAGATCGCGGAGTCCCCATGAAGCCGAGCAAGAGCGACGGCTGAATGGCTGGACGCAGCATGCATGCGAGCGAAGCAAGTCGTAGTTCAACTTGTGGAGCCAAAAGAAGCAAATGATTTAGATGTCATCTAAACCATTCGCTTTTTTCGATGTTTGAGAGCTTTTTGTAAAAAACAGTTTTGAAATAAAAAGGTAAATGTCAAGCGGTTTTGAACCTGACTTGAACTACAGACAATATAATAGCACCTGATTTTTGATAATCAGGTGCTATTCTTTTTCAAATTTAATAATGTCTTCAACTTCACAATCTAAGGCATAGCAAAGCGCATCAAGTGTTTTAGTGCTAATAGCTTCACCTTTTTTTATCCGATGAAGTGTGTTTGCAGAAAACCCTTGCTTGAAGATCAAATAGTATTCTGTTAATCCTTTTTTAAATAAAGTATCATAAAAAGGCTTATAACTAATCATTTTAATCACCATTTAAATATTATCATACTTAAACTATTGACAATACTCAAAAAAATGAGTATAATCAAAATGAACAACCTATTTTTTATAGTATTTTTAATATAAGGGTGATTATGTATGAAGAATGTAATTATTATTGGGACTGGGGGACATGCTAAGGTTGTTGCTGACATTGTGAAACTAAGCAATGATAACTTAATTGGATTTTTAACGAGTGATAAAACCATAACATCGTTTTTAGGAAAACCAGTTCTTGGATTGGATACAGAGTATAAAAAATTTAAAGATGCTCATTTTATCATAGCTGTTGGTGATTCTGATGCTCGCAAAAGGATTTCAGGCTTAATGGCAGATGTCAAATGGTATACGGCTATACACCCAAAATCAATTGTATCGAAAACTGATACAATTATTGGTGAAGGAACAGTTATATCAGCAAATGCTGTTGTCAATTCGTGTTCAAAAATTGGTAATCATTGTATTATAAATACCAATTGTTCTGTTGAGCATGATAACATGATTAAATCCTTCTCGCATATTTCCGTAGGAGCTATGCTTGGTGGAAATGTAACTGTAGGTATGGGAACATGGGTGGGAATTGGTGCCACTGTAAAAAATGGCATAACAATATGTGATAATTGCTTAATAGGTGCAGGTGCAGTAGTAGTCAAAGATATAGAAACACCAGGGATATATGTTGGTATTCCTGCAAAATACACGAATAAATATATTTAAAAATTGATAGTTTATTTGTAAGCATCTATTATGAACATGAAAGCCAATAAAAAGGACACCCACAGGGTGTTTTTTTTATTGGCTTTTTAGTTCGAGGGACTCAAACCGGTGAGATCGCGTAGGCTCCAAGAGGTCGAATGCAATGAAGAACGATTGTCTAAGCCAAGCATGCATGCGAGCGAAGCAAGTTGTAGTCCAACTTGGGAGCCAGAAAAAAAGACTATTCTTCGGAATAGCCTTTTTTCGTTGAAATAAATGCTGATGGATTTGTGAAATGTGCTTTGACGTGAAATGTTGCTACGGAATGTGAAATACGCCTTGCGGCGTGTGGATTTATTTCATTTCACAAAAAGCGATAACTTTCTATTTCACAATCTACGAAGTAAATATATTGCACCGATGTGAGCGAGTATATCACCTAAACTATGGAATCCAAACTATTTGGTTCTAAGATTAAAAATCCTATCGCAAAATAGGATTTTTGTTTTATTTACTAATTATATATTAATTTAGAACGGATTTTATATTTGTATTTGTGAATAAATAATAATTGATTTTTTATTAAACAAATGCTATAATTCAATTGGTACATATGAAATGATAAAGTCCGGGCAAAGATAGACACATATGGAGAAAGGGAGATTGAATATGTTATCATCACAAGAAATTATGCAGCTTGTTCAGAGCCTTATTTGGCTTTTGGCCGGCGTTGGAGTGTTTATTGTAGGAATGAACTTTATGGGTGACGCTTTGGAACGAAGTGCAGGTATGGGAATGAAGCGATTGCTTGAAAGAATCAGCAATAATCGGTTTTCCGGCGTTGGAATAGGTGCGGGAGTTACCGCAATTATTCAAAGTTCGTCTGCAACATCGGTAATGGTTATCGGTCTTGTAAATGCCGGAGTTATGACGCTTATGCAGGCAACACCGATTATTATGGGTGCCAATATTGGTACAACGATTACAGGTGTTCTTGTTGCTCTTAAAAACGACTATTTTAACATGGCTATGTACCTGCTCGCTTTTGCAGGTGTAATGATGGGCTTTGCCAAAAAGGAAAAAATCAAAATTGCCGGAAGTCTTTGTTGCGGTCTGGGTTTAATCTTTGTTGGTTTAAATATCATGAGCAGTGAGCAGGCGTTTGGTAATCCTCTTGTTGAGAATTTGTTCACCGAAATATTTAAAATGATAGATTTTCCTCTTCTTTTGATTTTAGTTGGCGTTATCTTTACTGCACTTATACAGAGCTCTTCAGCTTCTACCGGTGTAGTTATTACGATGGTTGGTGCCGGAGTTCTCCCTCTTGAGCTTGCTCTGTTTATTGTTCTTGGCGCAAACATTGGTACTTGTGTAACTGCACTTCTTGCTTCTGTTGGTGCAAATGCTAACTCAAAAAGGGTTGCGCTTATCCACTTTACCTTTAATGTGATAGGAACGATATTGTTTACGGCAATTATTTGGATTTTCAAAGAACCCTTCGTTAAATTCCTGGTATCTGTATTTCCCGGCGCTGATCCGATGTCTCTGCAAATGAGAGTTTCTCTTTTCCATGTTATATTTAATACAGCAACTATCTGTTTGTTGCTCCCCTTTGTAAAACATCTTGTTGATTATTCATGTGCAATAATTAAAGACAAGAAAGAAACCTTGGACGAGCTATCTCTTAAATATGTTGACGAAAGACTTATTTCTACACCTCCTGTTGCACTTATGCAGGTTAAAAAAGAAATTAATTATATGATTTCTTTGGCAGAGAAAAATACTCGCCTGAGCTTTATAGCAATGGAAGAGAGTAGTTCAAAGTATAATGACCAGATATGCGAAAATGAAAGAATTATTGACTTTACAAATAGTGCATTGACAGGATTTTTGATTAAGCTATCTGCCAAGGTTGAGGGAAGCGATGAAAAAATTATTGGATCGTATTTCCATGTTTTGAATGACCTTGAACGCATTGGCGACCATGCCGAGAATTTCAACGAAATCGGTATTGAAATGATGAACAAAAATATTACATTCTCAGAACATGCACTTAGTGAAATTACAAAAATGCGTGACACAGTTATGCAAATGTTTACAATAGCATTAGATACATTTGAAACATTGAACAAAGAAAATCTATCGGAGTTGACACAGCTCGAGAACAAGGTTGATGGTATGAAGAAAGAACTCATCGCCAGCCACTTTGCAAGACTCGCCGAAGGAAATTGTAGTGTGGATGTAAGTCCTTATTATTCATCAGTTATTGTTGGGCTTGAAAGAATTGCTGACCATATTGTCAATGTTGGATACAGTATTGTTAATCCTACGGGTTCTCAAAAAGAGGAAAATATATAGAATTTATTTTGGATGCGAAAGCCAACAAAAAGACCACCCAATGACAGTCCGTGGTAAAACAGTATAGGTATTGATGGTCTGTCATAGGGTTGCAGAGAGTTAAGCATATCACATTTATAGTGTGATGTGCTTTTTCTCATATATGGGGTAAAATGTCACGCAATAGAGGTTAAAAAATGCCCTGTTTTAGCGGCTTTCAAGACTCAAAACGGACAAGGTAATGGTTTTTATATTCAAAACCCCAAAAAAGGTATTCTATTGCGTGACAAAAATCTAAAAATCAACACTTTTTGGAAAAGGGGATTTAAGACCGTTTTTCGGCTTAAATCCCCTTAACTGACATATTACGAAAAAAACAGGTTTGTCAAGGGCGAGCATAGCTCGTGCATTTACCCTTGACTTGTCTGTTCTTTTTTGCTATAAAACTTTTTATGCATTAGTAACTATTTCTTTTCGTAAAAATCATATCCTAACAATTCATTAGCTTTTTGTAATAATTTCTTATAATTGTCAGAGTTTGCAGCTTTCATACGTCTGAATCCGCCAAAAGATTTTGGAGCTATATCAGGAAATTTCTCAAAAATCAAATCATAAAACTCTTTGTCTTTTAAAGAATCTTCTTTTTCTTTAACCTCTTTTTCAAAAAAGGCTTTTTGCTCTTTTGTGCGTTCATCGATAAAAGGTCGATTGCAATATTTTATAAAATCTCCTTTGTAATTCCAAGCAGGTTCAGGAATATTATCAAGTACCGGATAAAGTTCTATTGCACAATATTTATGTGCGGATGATTTGTGTAATAAATACTCTGGCAACTTAGGGTATCGCTTACTATTACCGCTGATACTAAAATACCTTTTTGTATATTTAGCACATTCTTCACAAACAAAGGATGTTTCATTCGTAGATACAATATCTGTATTCCCGTATATTTCTCTATGTATTTTATCGTTATGTGCCTGTTGTTCTTGATTAAACTTTGTAAATAATTCTTTTATTTTTGCTTCTTCTTTTCTAGCTTCATCGAATTGCCTATCAGCTTTTAAGTATTCAACTAACCGCATATAATCTTTTTCTGCCCACGAAAAGTTTGAATGCGGGAAAATCTCATTTGCCTTTCTTAAACATGCAATAGCTAAATCCATTCTTCCATTTTTCTTGTGTTCAGTAGCCTTTTTTTGTAATATATATTCAATATTGTTTGAGGGATTTCCCATTCCTTGTAATGGCTTATAATTAGGAATTGGAATTCTTTCTATTCCTTGCAAAGTGTCTAAATCGTACTCTATATTACCACTACTAATTCCAATAAGTTTTTTTATAAAATCAAACATTCTGCACCTCATTTATTATATCAATTTATGATATCATTAATTTCTTCAATTGTTACAATTTTTCCATATATGTTTTCATATGTATTCAATACAGTTTTATAAGTATTAATGTTATTTAGAGCCGTTTCTTTCGAAGATTTTTCTATTTGTATTGTTTCAATCATTTTCAAAAGTGCGGTAACAGAGGGAATGTTTTTGCAATCAAAAACCATATTCGTGCCACCTTTAAAAACATATATTTTGTCTAAAATATCATCAATCTTTTTTCTGTCATCTTGATTTTGAATATTTCTTGATATATGACCAAAAGATTGGCTTATTAATCTTTCATAAGCCAATTTAATAGGTTTGTTTACAATATCCGTAGCTCCTGTAGAAGTTGCGTTTTTATACATTTCATTTACCACATCCAAAGATGTTTTTACACTACAGCCACCCCAAAATTTGTGCCAATATAATATTTCTGTTGCAACTGTTATGAGTGTATATTGCGTTTTATTTAATTGGTCAATTGTAGCATAGGCTTTTTCTATTACATCTTTAAATTTAATTTCCATATCTTTTGTTTTTATTACCGAAACATAGTTTTTCAGTTCCTCAAAATTCAAGAAAATTGCGCTGAACAATGATGCTATCAAAATTATTCCCATTTCAGCAATTTTACCTTGTATTCCAAAGTAAATACTTGGTGTTAAAATAATTATTAAAGTTATTATCTTCTTAACCATGGCAAGTTTTAATTTATTACTTATGTGAGAATAAAAATTTTCTCTTAAAGGTTGTATTTTTACAACGAAATTCGTTTATTATGTGAGAAAAAATTTACTTCAAAAAGGGCTTGGGAAATTCCCAAAAATAAAAATGAAATTTTTGTGAGTGTGGCTACACTCGCTATGCTTGCTGTTTTCTCAAAATAGCAAGTATTAAAAATTTCATTTTCCGCAAGTGAGTACCCACTTGCTATGCTTGCTATTAAAAAGTTTTATCAAAAATCAATGGAAAGGATTGGATAGGAATGGATAAGAAAAATTTACGGATTTCGGCATTAACTGTGTTAAACAATGAACTGCCTGATGTCAAAATATTTTTTGAGGATAAAGGCACGCTTTACACCTTTAACGGAGTATATGACGGTTGCCGTTCTGTGTCATCAAAATTATTAAGGCTTATGGAAAATGACGAAAGCGATACGAAAGGGGCTGACAAATAATAAAATGGGCGATATAATAAATACAAGCAATCCTGTTTTGACAGACTGTCCAACTGAAAAGGAGGAACAGAAAATTATGAGACAGTCTGATAAAATAACGGCTTTATATTGTCGCTTAAGCCGCGATGATGAATTACAGGGCGACAGTAACAGTATTGTAAATCAAAAAAATATTTTAAGTAAATACGCAAAAGAAAATGGTTTTAAAAATCTTCAATATTTTGTTGACGATGGGTTTTCCGGTACGAATTTTAATCGTCCGAGCTGGAATGATTTAATTGCACTTGTTGAGGACAACAAGGTCGGTGCGATTATTGTAAAAGATATGTCAAGACTTGGGCGTGATTATCTCAAAGTCGGCTTTTATACAGAGGTAATGTTTGTTGAAAAGAATATCCGTTTTATTGCTATCAATAACGGCATAGACAGTGCAAATCAAGCTGACAGTGATTTTACTCCGTTTCTCAATATCATCAACGAATGGTATGCAAAGGACACAAGTAAAAAGATAAGGGCTGTTATGAAAGCAAAAGGCGAATCGGGAAAACATTTAACAACAAGACCGCCGTTTGGGTATATGAAAAGTCCTGATGACAAAACAAAGTGGATTGTTGATGATGAGGCTGCACAAATTGTCAAAAAGATTTTTGCTTTATGTCTTGAAGGGTACGGCACTTCACAGATTGCACGAATACTGAAAGATAAAAAGATATTAACTCCGTTTTCATATTGGAGCAGTAAAGGACAAGCTTTTAAGAGTTCTGAAAATCCGTATAATTGGTCTGCTGATACCATTGCTGGAATTATTGAGAAAAAAGAATATTTAGGGCATACCGTAAATTTCAAAACCTATAAGCAATCATACAAAAGCAAAAAGAAATGTACCAATCCCGAAGAAAAGCATTTGATATTTGAAAACACCCACGAAGCAATTATTGATGTTGACACTTGGGAAAGAGTGCAAGAGTTAAGAAAGAATAAACGCAGACCGACACGAACAGGCAAAAGCAATATGTTTTCGGGTATAGCCTACTGTGCAGATTGCGGACAAAAACTTTACTACTGCACAAGCAAATATTTTGAAAGTAGGCAAGACCATTTTGTATGCTCAACATCTCGCAAAGGCAAGGAAGAATGTTCAACACATTTTATTCGTGCAATGATACTCGAACAGGGCGTATTGGCACATCTTAAATATGTAATTGGAACTGTTGCAAGTTATGAAAATCAATTCCGCAAGGTGTTGGGGGCAAAGCAAAAGGCAGAGGTTAAGAAGGAACTTTCTGCAAAGAAAAAACTGCTCTCAAAAAGTGAAAGCAGAATTAAAGAATTAGACCTATTGTTTCAATGTATTTATGAGGATAATGTCAGCGGAAAAATCTCAGACGAAAGATTTGAAATGCTATCTGCAAATTATGAAAATGAACAGGCAGAATTAAAACAAATTATCGAAAAATTATCTGCTGAAATATCCGAAACGGAAGAACAATCCGACAATGTAGAAAGATTTATTTCAAAGGTACATAAATATTTTGATTTACAGAAATTAACTCCGTCAGTATTAAACGATATGGTAAAGCGTGTTTATGTTCACGCACCGCAGAAAATTGACGGAAAGAGAACACAGGAAATTGACATTGTGTATGACTTGGTCGGCATATTGCCGCAATCACTGTTTAACAACGAAGAAACGGCATAGAAAACCTATGCCGTTTCAACGAAAACATTATTACTGTTTTATTAAGGACACCCAAATAGGGTGGTCTTTTTGTCTGACAATTTGTATTAGACTTAAACAATCATATAATTCTTTAACGGTCATATACCCGACGGCAATGAGTTAACTGCTCAGGAGGTAGCATGGAGGCAAAGGCTTTTTTCGGATACCGAAAGAAGAAGCATGACTGCTAACATTATTTTAACAATTCATCAACTGTTATATTAAATATTTTTGAGAAGGCGGCGAGTTCGATGTCTGTTACAAATCTTTTTCCGCATTCAATTCGTTGAATTGCATTTTTGTCTACATCAAGTCCGGATAATTGTAGTTTGTCTGCTAAGCTTCTTTGAGATATATTCAATTCCTTTCTCAAAATGGCAATTTTTTTACCGCAAATATTATTTAATCCATCTTTATTTTTATTTATAAACATAAAATTCTCCTTTTTTGACATTTAGTGCTTGTCAACGGTAAAATTATATGATATAATAGAACAAGATTTGACATTCACAAGATGTCAAATGCAAAGGGGGGTGAAAATTATGGCAGTAACTTCTTTGGTATTGGGAATTTGTTCTTTAGTGTTTCCTTTTATCGGTTTAGGGTGGCTTTCTTGCGCAGTAGGGATTGTTGGTACAATTTTAGGCGCATTAGGTCGCAAAAACCTTGAGAAGAAGGGTATGGCAACTGCAGGTATGGTTATGTCTATCATATCAGTGGCATTAGGTCTAATTATGTGGTTGGCATGTGCCGCCTGCATTGGCGGAATCGCAAGTCTCGCGTAATTAAAAAACCGCCTTGGTAACAAGGCGGTTTTTATCGTAGGTGATTATTTTGTATCAATATATATCTTTTGTTAATTTTTGTATTCCTTCTTATGGGTTGATGATGTCTGTTGGGGTTTTGCTGTGTGGTTTTTTAATTTTGATAAAAGGAAGACGTAAAGGCCTTGGGAGTGAAGAAATAATAATTGTAATGGCGATGTCACTGGGAATGGCACTTTTTGGTGCTGGATTGTTATATATTCTTGTTTCTTATTCAATAAAAGATCTGATTAACGGGATTGTAAACGGAGATTTTGCCTTTCTCAAAAATGGAGGTTTGGTTTTTTACGGTGGGCTTGTTGGAGGTATTATAGGATCAATTCTGGCTTCTCAATGGCAACAACTTGATGTAATGAAAGTGGAGTCGTGCATCATTCCTGTTCTTCCCTTGGGCCACGCCATTGGTAGAATTGGTTGCTTGCTTGCCGGATGTTGTCACGGAATTGAATATACCGGTCCTTTGGCGGTAAAAAATTTACTTATTTCGGCAGAAAAAACATATTTCCCCATTCAGGCAGTTGAGGCACTTCTAAATGTGAGTATATTTATATTTCTTTTATGGTACACGCGAAAGAAACATCCTACCTATCATATTCTTTGTGTTTATTTATATTTTTATTCCATATTGCGATTTATACTTGAATTCTTTCGTGGCGATTTGATTCGTGGCGGTTTTTCAATCTTATCTACATCGCAATGGATTAGTGTGGTTCTTTTTTTAGGAAGTACATTTGGTTTTTACATTTTTAGAGAACAAAAAATAACAAAATAAATTAAATACGGTACTGATTCGATTGGAAAACTGTCATCCAAACCATCCGGCTCTTCTAAAAGAGATAAACACTTTTTATAACATAGTTATCATGATGTTTGTCTCTTTTTCTATACATGGAGATTTTTATCAAAATGATGTGTAAATTGCTGAGAATAATTACTTAAATAGTATTATCGTATCGATTAGGTATAATAATATTGACATACAATATCTTCTTTGTTATAATGTAGGTGAGTAAGTATATGGAAAATACTGCTATATATTATTGCGTGTGTTTATTAAATCTTTTTTTTGGAGGTATTACATTATGGAAGTTCTTTTACTCGTTTTTTTCATTATAATTGCAATTATTCTTATACCAAATATCAAAATTGTTCCTCAGGCACAAGAATTTGTTGTTGAATTCCTTGGAAAATATAGGACAACATGGTCGGCAGGTATTCATTTTAAAGTGCCCTTTTTAGAGAGAATTTCGAATAGAGTTACATTAAAAGAGCAGGTGCTTGATTCGCCGCCCCAACCTGTCATTACAAAGGATAACGTTACCATGCAGATAGATACTGTTATTTATTATGCAATTTATGATGCAAAGCTCTATGCCTATGGTGCTGTGAATCCTATTTCTGCTTTATCTAATTTAGCAGCAACCACTTTGAGAAATATTGTAGGTGAATTGGAGCTTGACGGTACACTTACATCAAGAGATACTATTAATGGGAAAATGACGGCCATATTAGACGACGCAACAGATAAGTGGGGCATTAAGGTAAATAGAGTTGAGTTAAAAAATATTATTCCGCCTACAGAAATTCAAAATGCAATGGAAAAGCAAATGAAAGCAGAGCGAGACAGAAGAGAAACAATGCTCCAGGCCGAGGGGCATAAGGCGGCGGCTATAACACGTGCAGAAGGAGACAAGCAAGCCATGATTCTTGCAGCTGAAGGCGAACGGGATGCAAGAATTGCAAGGGCAGAGGGCGAGGCCAAAGCAATCTATTTGTCCAAAAAAGCAGAGGCAGACGGCCTTGTAGCACTCAAGGAAGCAGGTATAGATGCTACCGTTCTTGAACTTAAAAAATATGAAGCATTAGTTTCTATGTCAGATGGTAAAGCAGCCAAGATAATTGTTCCCACAGATGCAGTGGAAATGACAAAAGCAAATGTTATATTTTCAGAAACAACGGGTTTAGGGGATAAGACCAATCCTGAGTATACTAAAAAAACAGAGAAAAAGAAAGTAGATCCTTGCTGTAAATAATTAAGACAACGACCAAAACTGTAACGGATATCTGTTACGGCTTTGGTTGTTTAACCTTGTCAGTCAAATGTAACAAAAGTAAAAGCATAAGTAGGCTACTTGATAGCGGAAATGTAAAAAATGTAAAAAAAATAAAAAAAATAAAGACAAATTAATAAATATATGTTAAAATAAAGTGTAGGGTAAATTTTAATGATAGGGGAAATGTAGAATGAAGTTAGTTTACACAGGAAAGACAAAAGATGTTTACAGCCTTGAAAATGGTAATGTATTGCTTAAGTTTAAGGATGATTGCACCGGTAAAGACGGAAAGTTTGATCCGGGCGAAAATAGTGTTGGCCTTACTATTGAGGGCATTGGCAGAGAAAATTTGAAAACATCTGTTTACTATTTTGACCTTCTTAAAAAGGCTGGCATAAAAACCCACTATGTAAGTGCAGATATTGAAAACGCTACCATGGAGGTTCTTCCCGGTAAGGTTTTTGGACACGGCCTTGAGGTTATATGCCGTCTGGTTGCAACGGGCAGTTTTATCCGTAGATATGGTGAATATATAGAAGATGGAACAGTTTTAGAAGGTGGATATGTAGAATGTACCTTTAAAAACGATGAAAAGGGCGATCCCTTAGTAACCGGCGAAGGCCTTAGCGCTCTTGGTGTTATGTCTCCTGCAATGTTTGAAAGCATGAAGGAACAAACACTTAAGATCACAAAAGTTGTTGCAGATGATCTTAAGTCAATTGGTCTGGACCTTTGGGATATCAAATTTGAATTTGGTTATAACAATGACGAGGTTATTTTGATTGACGAAATTGCATCAGGTAATATGCGTGTTTATAAGGGAAATGAGATTGTTGACCCTGTTGAATTGACTAAACTCATACTCAATCGGTAAGAACTGTATTGATACATATGTTTTCACTAACAAAGAGATAATGCGTACTATGCACTATCTCTTTGTTTTTTATTTATTCCATGTGAATTTTTATTTTTGTATAGTATCCGCATTTTTTGTAGCAGGGTTGTTAAGGAGGGTGCCATCTTCTTTAAACCGGGAACCGTGGCAAGAACAATCCCAGGAATGTTCGGCCTTATTCCATGTTAATGCACAGCCCATGTGCGGGCAACGCTTAGCAGTGGGCGAGATAAAATTCGAAATGGTTTCAAATCCATTAACAAGTAACTGTGGTTTCAAAATGGTTCTTGAGGGTGAAAAAATATCAGCATAATCATTTTTAATTCCCTGCACTAAGTCGCATAAAATCATTGCAGATACCATAGAGGATGTCATACCCCATTTGTTAAATCCTGTGGTAACATATAGGTTTGGTGTTCGTTTAGAGTATGGACCGATATAGGGAATTTTGTCAAGGCTCATACAATCCTGTGTGGCCCATTTGTATTGTATTTTGCTATTTGGGTAAAATTGATTCTTGAGTTTTATCAGTTCTTCCCAGTTTCCGCATTTTTTGCCTGTTCTTTGACCGCATCCGCCCAATAATAATAAATCGTTGTTGTTTCTGAAAGAAAGGCCACCTTCTGCCTCGTCTATATACATTCCGTTTACATTTTGAGCCTTTTCTAAAGCAATTACATAGGAACGATGCTGGTAAAGCTTTAAAAAGTAACTGCCATGCTTATTGATAAAGGGAAAGTGTGTTGCAACGATTATTTTTTTAGCCGTTATTTTTCCTTCGTCGCAAACAACACCATGGGGCATTATTTGACGAACAGTTGTATTTTCATAAATATTTAAATTTTCTACAAGGTGTGCAATTAACTTTAACGGATGGCATTGTGCCTGATTTTCTACCCCTATTGCTCCGGCGATATGAAAGGGTAGTGGCAAGGAAGTAAAAAATTGAGATGGGTGGCCTAAGGAATGGAGCGCCTTTATTTCATTTTCAATTTTTTCTACACGATTCATGGAATAAGTATAGCTGGTTATTTTCTTAAAATCACAGTCGATATTTTTACATAATTCCTCATAATATCTGATGGCAGTATTGTTTGCCATGTAATATTTCTGAGCAGTTTCTTTTCCGAAATGCTGGATTATATAATCATAGATAAGACCATGTTGTGCGGTTATTTTACCTGTGGTATTGCAGGTTGTTCCCTGGGCGATTTGCTGTTTTTCCACCAAAATACAGTCGATGCCTGCTTTCTTTAAAAAATATGCACATAAAATGCCACAGATTCCGCCACCTATTACTAACACATCTGTTTTTAGGTCGCCATCCATTTTTCTGTATTTTGGTAGTGTTATCGTATCTGACCAAAGTGATTTTTGCATAATTACCTCCTCTTATCCTATGTTGTCCATAGTATGTGCATATATTGACTATTTTATTGTTGTACAATGAATAAAACAGAAGACAGCGGGTTGTCTTTTTTAAAGAAAAGACTTTTTCTATAAGGAGTTTTCTGTATTTTTTTATATATTTTTCATCCAAAAAAGCGGAGGAAGTTTTCAGCTGTTTACTTGACATTTATAGGATGGATGTGATAGGATAAAGGTGTAACAACAGATTAGCTGTAAATTGAATTATAACAAGATAAAAGTCAGGAGGTATACCATGGAAACGCGTGTTGCGGTGATTAGTATGATTGTGGAGAATTTGGAGAGTATTCCAAAGCTAAACGACTTACTTCATTCCCATAACGCCTTTATTATAGGTCGAATGGGCATTCCCTATTCGAAAAGGGATATCAATATTATCAGTATAGCCATTGATGCACCTTTAGATACGATTAATACATTGACCGGCCTTTTAGGAAGATTAGATGGCGTAACTGCCAAAGTGGCTTATTCAAAATCCACGAGTATGTCATGCTCTAATGTTTAAGCATTTGCTAAAGCAAAAGAGATTGTCATATAAGAAATCAACAGGATAATGATACATCTGAAAAGGAAGAAAATCTGACTTAAAGAAAGGAGAAAATAATATGGCAAATTATAATCCCAAATCTCGCCGTGCAGAGGAGTTTATTAATCACGATGAGATTATGGCAACACTTCAGTATGCAGAGAAAAACAAAAACAACGTGGAACTGATAGATAGCATTTTAGAAAAAGCCCGTCCCCGCAAAACAGAAACCGGCACGCATTGTGAGGGTTTAACCCACCGGGAAGCTTCTGTTCTTTTGGCTTGTGAAATTCCGGAAAAGATTAAAGAAATGTATGCAATTGCAGAAGAAATTAAGCTGGCTTTTTACGGAAAGCGTATCGTTATGTTTGCGCCCCTTTATCTGTCTAATTATTGTGTAAACGGTTGCTTGTATTGTCCGTATCACTTAAAGAATAAAACCATCCCCCGCAAAAAACTGACACAGGAAGAAGTGCGGGCTGAGGTTGTTGCTTTGCAAGATATGGGCCACAAACGGCTGGCAATTGAAGCAGGGGAGGATCCGGTACATAACCCTATTGAATATATCTTAGAATGTATTGATACGATTTATAGTGTGCACCACAAAAATGGGGATATTCGCCGGGTGAACGTTAATATTGCCGCCACCACCGTGGAAAATTATCGTCGACTTAAGGAGGCGGGCATAGGAACATATATTCTGTTCCAGGAAACCTACCACAAGGAAAGCTATGAATATTTACATCCAACGGGTCCTAAACATGATTATTGCTATCATACAGAGGCTATGGATCGGGCTATGGATGGGGGTATTGATGATGTGGGTTTAGGCGTTTTATTTGGCTTAGAACTGTATCAGTATGAATTTGCCGGCTTGCTCATGCATGCAGAGCATCTAGAGGCTGTTCACGGCGTAGGGCCTCATACCATTAGCGTACCTCGTTTAAAGCGTGCTGATGATATTGATCCGGATGCCTTTGATAATGGCATTTCGGATGAAATGTTTACTAAAATTATTGCTTGTATTCGCTTGGCTGTGCCCTATACAGGGATGATTATTTCCACTCGAGAATCGGAAGTGGTGCGTGCTAAAGCATTGCAAGTTGGTATTTCGCAAATTAGTGGTGCTTCTCGTACCTCAGTTGGCGGATATACAGAAGAGGAACGTCCTCACGATACGGAGCAGTTTGATGTTTCAGACCAACGAACATTAGACGAGGTGGTGCGTTGGCTGATTAACATGGGTTTTATTCCATCCTTCTGTACAGCCTGCTATCGGGAAGGACGTACCGGAGAACGGTTTATGCAGTTAGCAAAAACAGGTCATATTTGCAATGTATGCCAGCCTAATGCGCTTATTACCTTACAGGAATTTGCTATGGATTATGGCTCCGAGGAAACTCGTGTGGCGGCAGCAAAACTGATTCAGGAAGAACTCTCAACCATAAAAAACGAAAAAGTCAGAGCCATAACAGAGAAATATTTGCAAGCCATTGTAGATGGTAAACGGGATTTTCGTTTTTAGGAGGGCGCACATATGGATACAGGGGTATTAACACAAACACCTGCGTCGTCACGATTGACAATTGGCATATTTGGTCGAACAAATAGCGGAAAATCATCTTTACTCAACGCCATAGCTGGGCAAGATGTATCTTTGGTTTCTCCAGTGGCGGGAACGACCACCGATCCGGTGTCAAAGCCTATAGAAATCTATCCCCTTGGGCCGTGTACTTTCCTTGATACAGCCGGCTTTGGTGATGATAGCACTTTGGGCGAACTAAGAATGCAGCGAACGATGGCGGCTATGGATAAAACTGATTTGGCTTTGCTGGTTATAACGCCGGATGAAATGAGTTTTGAGGAGGAAAAATTCCTTTTAAAGGCATTGTCAGAACGAAATATTCCGGTTGTGCTTGTTCTTAATCAAGTAGATAGAGTCACAGAAACAGCTGCTTGTGTGAAGAGAATACGAGACCAATTATCTGTATCTCCGGTGCCGGTTAGTGCTTTGGTGAAAACGGGAATAACGGCTCTGCGAGAGGAAATGGTAAAAAAGGCACCTGCAGATTTTGAAAACGAAAGTATTGTAGGTCATTTAGTTCAGGAAAAGGACCGTGTTCTTTTGGTTGTACCTCAGGACATTCAGGCCCCAAAAGGTCGGTTAATTTTGCCACAGGTTCAGGTGATACGGGATTTATTAGACCATGGTGTTGTGGTATCGGCCGTTACACCGGCCCAATTACCGGAAGCTCTTTCAGACCATACACCGGACCTGATTATCACAGACTCTCAGGTGTTTCCTTTGGTATATGCCCAAAAACCCAAGGAGAGTCGTTTAACCTCTTTTTCTGTACTCATGGCCCGTTACAAGGGCGATATTGAGGCTTACGTGCAGGGGGCAAAAGTCATTCGCACTTTGCAACCTCACGATAAGGTGCTGATTGCAGAGGCGTGCAGTCACCAGCCTTTAGATGGTGATATTGGCAGAATTAAAATTCCTAATTTAATTCATAGAAAAATTCATCCGGATATTAAGGTAGAAATTGTGGCAGGACAAGATTTTCCTGCCAATTTAACGCCGTATGCCTTAGTGATTCATTGTGGCGGTTGTATGTTTAATCGTCGGCAGGTGATGAGTCGTGTCATGCGTGCGGTAGAGCAGGGTGTTCCCATTACAAATTATGGGATTTTTCTCGCTGAAATGGCAGAGATATTAGATAAAGTTGTTTTATAACATAGGAGACAAACCATGATATTGGACATGCTTAAGGACCATAACAAACATGAAACCACGTCCTTTCATATGCCTGGTCACAAAAACGGAAATGTTCCTTTAGATTTCATATTGCCTCCCAACATTTTGGCTTATGACACCACAGAGCTTTGTGACACCGATGCACTAATTCAACCCCAAGACACTATTTTAGAAGCAGAGAAAAAGGCGGCTAAGTTATACGGCGCAGAGCACAGTTTTTATTTAGTTAATGGCTCAACAGGCGGCGTTTTAACTATGATGTATGTTGCTTTTTCTCCTGGTGATGTTGTGCTTGTGGACCGCTATTGCCACATGTCAGTTCTAAATGGCTGTATGCTTCGTGGTATTCAACCAGTGTATATTACCCCCGAGACTTCAAGGGTAGAAGGGATTCCCGGTGTTGTATCTGTTGAAATGGTTAGCAGAGCACTCAAGCAATATCCTATGGCAAAAGGATTAGTGCTAACCAGCCCTAATTATTATGGTGCGGCAGCAGATCTTACAGGTTTGGCGGAACTTATACATACCCACAGAGGACTACTTCTTGTGGATGAAGCCCACGGCGCACATTTTCCTTTTTCGGCGTGTTTTCCGCCTACAGCCATGGAACAGGGGGCGGATATCAGTGTGACCAGCCTGCATAAATCCTTACCTGCACCTAACCAAACCGCACTTTTACATGTGGGTAAAGGATTCAATGTTGAACATGTGCGGTCTGTTTTGCGTATGCTCCAAACCAGCAGCCCTTCATACCTGCTTTTAGCTGCTATGGAGCAGGCGCTGGATTATAGCGCCCAGATTGGCAGGGAAAGGACAGCGCAGATTGTTGCAAAACTAAAAGCCTTTAACTGCCCCACGCTGGAGGACCCTTTTAAGTTAT
This sequence comes from Oscillospiraceae bacterium, assembly GCA_015069045.1. Classification (GTDB taxonomy): domain Bacteria; phylum Bacillota; class Clostridia; order UBA1381; family UBA9506; genus UMGS755. Next base: position 120,600 of record SVJJ01000002.1, on the reverse strand, counting down.
TGCCTGATTGGCGTCATAAAGGATTAACGGGCACAGAGGTAGACACAATTTTTCGAGAACAATTTGGTATTTATCCGGAAATGTTTACAACATACGGACTGCTGCTTATGGTATCATGGTGCAACAGTGACGAGGATTTTAATCATCTTGGTGAAGCCTTGGAGTATTGCAGTTGCTTACCGGATGTATCTATGTCGCCTGTTGCAGTAACAGAAGGAGAGTTACCACCCATCTCAGTGCCAATGGATTTTTTGTCACTTAGTGATAGGGACATGGAGCGCATTTCTTTGGAAAGGGCAGAAGGACGAATATGCGGCACAAGTGTATCAGCATTCCCGCCATGTATTCCTATTATTTTGCCCGGTGAGATTATTAGCAGAGAGCAAATAAGTTATCTGCAACAACTGAAGAGGCAAGGCTGTATGATTGTTGGCATAAATGAGGGCATTCCCGTTGTAGACATAACATAAAACTCAGATAGAGTAGGGACATGAAATTATGCAACTTTTGGTGTTAGTTTTAAACAAGGTTGAGGTATTGGAGGAATTGATGGCACTGTTGGCGGCAGGCGGTATTGGCGGAGCAGTTTTAGGCAGTTTTATCATGCGTGCAGAGAAAAATGTTACGAAATATCTCGGCCTTGCGTTAATTTCTCAAGCTGGTGTTGCAATAGGCTTATCCCGGGTTGCCACAACAGCTGTGCCGGAATACGGTGCCATAATTTGTGCGGTCATTTTATGTGCCACCTTGATTTACGAATTAACAGGTCCGATTATGACGAAGCTTGCGTTAAAGAAAGCGGGAGAAATATAATAGGAAAATGGCTGTTTGTATGTAAAGCAAGAGCCGTTTTACGTAAAAAAATGCCGTGCATCCAATTGGATACACGGCATTACATTTAACATACCTTATGCGCCAACCTTATTCAGTAAAAGAGCCAGACGGGACTTTCTTCTAGAAGCAGTATTCTTCTTCATGATTCCCTTGCTGACAGCCTGGTCAATCTTTTTAACAGCCAGGTTAAATGCGGGTTCAGCAACAGCCTTATCACCGGCAGCTGCTGCAGCTTCAAACTTTTTAATATATGTTTTTACAGCTGACTTAATCATTTGATTACGAAGGGTTTTGGTTTTAATAACCTTCACTCTTTTTTTAGCGGATTTAATATTAGGCAACACATTCACCTCCACTGCCTTTTCAATAACTCCTATCATTCTAACACATATAAATAAAAAAATCAACAGTTTTTTTTTAAAAAATGAAAAAAATGTGAAAAAAGTTATTTTGTGTGGGGTTACCTTGCAAATGAATCGAATTTTATGAGCTTTTCTCAAAAAAACACTTGACAAAAGAAATAATATAGAGTAAAATAAAATAGTTGTATAGGTCACAACCTTTACAGACGAAAGAGAAGGTGAATGTTATGAGCAAGGATTTAAGCATTACCATGCTCTATGATTTCTATGGGGAATTACTGACTCCCAAACAAGCTCAAGCCATTGATTTATATTATAACGCAGATTTATCCTTAGCAGAAATTGCAGAGCCTTTGGAGATTTCCAGACAAGGGGTTCGGGACACCATTAAGCGTGGTGAGAAACTTCTTTTTACCATGGAGGAACGGCTGGGCCTTGTGAATCGATTTATGAATGCAGATGAAAAGATTCAAGAAATTGTTAAGGATGTTGTGGCTATGCGCCAGTATGCAAGCCTATATCTTCATTCTAAAAAAATGTCTGATGCCCTCAGTGAGCTTGAGGAGAAGATAAAAAGTGTTACAGTTGATCTGTAACCATATATTCTTTTGCGGAGGAGGCCATGACAGTGGCATTTGAAAATTTATCGGAAAAACTGACTATGGCCTTTAAAAAGCTCAAGGGCAAGGGCGTTGTTACGGAAAAGGATTTAAAAGAATCCATGCGTGAAATTAAGTTGGCCCTTTTAGAGGCTGATGTTAACTTTAAAGTTGTCAAAGATTTTATTGGTCGGGTATCGGAGCAGGCAGCAGGCCGTGCCGTTATGGAAAGCTTAACACCAGGTCAGCAAATCATTAAAATTGTTAATGACGAACTAACCCTTTTAATGGGGGGCAAAAATGTCCGTATTGAGTTTGGTAAACGAACACCAACCGTTGTGCTTATGGCGGGTTTGCAAGGCGCAGGTAAAACAACATTTTGCGCAAAATTGGCCGGATACATGCGGAAGCAACACAATAAACGTCCTTTATTAGTTGCATGCGACATATATCGTCCTGCTGCTATTCGGCAGTTAGAGGTTGTGGGTAAGCAAATTGATATTCCTGTTTTTAAAATGGAGGATTGCAAGAATGCTGTTACCATTGCTCAAAATGCTATTTCCCACGCAAAGGCCCATGGTAATGACTTTGTGATTATTGACACAGCAGGACGTTTGCATATTGATGAGGTATTAATGCAGGAACTTGCTGATATTAAAGCAGCTGTTGAGCCGGAAGAAATTTTACTGACAATAGATGCTATGACCGGTCAGGATGCCGTTAACATTGCAGAGAGTTTTAACAATCTTTTGGAAATTACCGGCGTGGTTATGACCAAGTTAGATGGTGACACCAGAGGGGGTGCGGCGCTTTCTGTTAAAGCCGTAACCGGTAAACCAATTAAATTTGTTGGTGTTGGTGAAAAACTATCGGATATTGAAGCTTTTCATCCCGAGCGGATGGCATCTCGCATTTTGGGTAGTGGCGATGTTATGTCTTTAATTGAAAAGGCAGAACAAGCTATTGATGAAAAATCAGCAGCGGCTTTGGAAGCAAAAATCAGAAAAAATCAATTTGATTTAGAAGATTTTTTAGATCAACTGCAGCAGATGAAAAAAATGGGCTCTCTTTCCCAACTTGTGACTATGTTGCCCGGTGTTAATGCTAAAGCTTTGGAAAATGTTGATATTGATGATAGACGCATGTTGCGGTTAGAGGCCATTATTCAGTCTATGACAAAAGGAGAACGACACAATCCTTCCATTATTAATGCCAGCCGCAAAAAGAGAATAGCAGCAGGTAGTGGAAACAGTGTTCAAGATGTTAATTTGTTACTTAAACAATTTGAACAGATGCAAAAAATGATGAAACAATTTTCCGGCGGAGGATTTGGCCGTATGATGAAACGAAAAAAACGGCGTTAAGGTTTAAAAATTTTTGTTAAATCACCTGTGTGGTTTATATAAATGTGTAATAAATTGGAGGTGAAATACATGGCAGTAAAAATGAGATTAAAAAGAATGGGTGCGAAGAAGGCTCCGTTTTACAGAGTTGTTGTAGCAGATTCCCGTTATCCCAGAGATGGTAGATTTATCGAAGCAATCGGTACCTACAATCCTTTAACAAGTCCTTCTGAAATCAAAATTGATGCAGAAAAGGCACAGAAATGGCTGAGTAATGGCGCACAGCCTACAGATACTGTTAAGGGTCTGCTTAAAAAGAGCGGCATCATTCAGTAAGGCAAAGTAAGTTCGTATGTTTTAGGAGGCTGACAACATGAAAGAATTGTTGGAAGTTCTTGCCAAATCCTTGGTAGATTATCCTGATTCGGTTGATGTTCGTGAAATTGTAAAAGAGCAGTCTGTTCTTTTAGAGTTGCGGGTTGCTGATGGAGATATGGGCAAGGTTATTGGCAAAAAAGGCAGAATTGCACAGTCTATTCGTACTGTTATGCAAGCAGCCGCCAGCCGTGACAACAAACGTGTTGTTGTGGAAATCATTTAGTTTTTGTCATTTGATAAAAACCATAAAAAGAACCCAAGCTTGGCTTGGGTTCTTTTCTTATGTTGTTTTATGTTTAGTGAGCTTTTTGTAATTTTTTCTTTTTCCGTTTGGCTTGTACATCCTTTAAAAATACCCAAATGGGTCCAGCCAGTAAAACAGAAGAATACGTACCCGCAACAAGACCAACCATTAGTGGAATGGTAAACTGTCGAATGGAGGTTACGCCGAAGATGAACAACATAATAATTGGCAGCAGCGTTGTGATGGTTGTGTTAATAGAACGAGTCAAGGTTTGCTTAATGCTCATGTTAACAGTTTCTGCAAAAGGAGCGCGTTTGTTTTTACCATAGATTTCACGAACACGATCAAATACCACAATGGTGTTATTAATAGAGTAACCAACAATGGTAAGAATAGCAGCAATAAAGTTGCTGTTAATTGGAATCTGGAACACAGCATATACAACCAACATGATCAGCACATCGTGGAGCAAACAAATAATGGCCGCAAAACCGGTTCTCATTTCGAAACGAATTGCAATGTAAATCAACATCAAAATCGCAGCAATTGAGGTTGCCATAAGGGCTTGTTGCTTTAGTTCGCTACCAACTGTTGCATTTACATTATCCACCTGGAGTACTGCATCAGGTTCCAAATTGTATTTTTCCAAAATGGCTGCTTGCATGGCATCGCGAGTTTCTGTGTCAATGGGGGTAGTTTTAATAATGACCTGCGTACCATCAGAACGCTGGGTTGTAGGATTAACACCGTCGGGCGTGCTTTCGATAATGAACGCTGAAAGCTCCTCCAAGTCAACCTCAGTGCCCATATCAATATACATAGTCATACCACCGGCAAAATCAACATCCAGCGCAAAACCACCATGTGCAAAAAACATTATAACACCAATTAGGATAATGACGATTGGTAATGCGGCAGTATACTTAAATTTTTCAACAATTTTAAGCATGGTCGTTCCCCCTTTTCACGCCATACAGGCTGAGATTGTGCACCTTTAGGTTAACTATTTGACGAAGCAAGAACTTAGTCACAACAATGGTGGTGAACATGCTGACAACCGTACCGATTGCCAAAGTAATGGCAAAGCCTTGAATTGGGCCGGTACCGAAATAATACAATACAACAGCTGCAATCAAGGTGGTAACATTACCATCTAAAATAGCAACAAATGCACGATTAAATCCGGCCTCAACGGATGCACGAATAGTTTTACCTAAACACAATTCCTCTTTCATTCTGGCGAAGATAATAACGTTTGCATCTACAGTCATACCTACTGATAAAATAATACCGGCCATACCGGGTAAACTTAGGTTTATTCGCAACCAAGACATAATAAACGCTACAATAGCGATATAACATACCAGGGCAATATCTGCCATTAAACCGGGCAGACGATAGACAAAAAGCATGAATAGCAATACCAATATAATACCAATGCCGGCTGCCATTAAGCTTGTCTCTAAAGCGTGTTCACCTAATGTAGGACCAACGCTGCGGAGTTCAACATCTTCAATAGAGAAGGGGAGATTACCCGAATTAATCAAGGTAGCCAGTTCCCGTGTTTCAGATGCATCCTGAAAACCACCGGAAATAATACAGGTGGATTGGTTAATTGGCGTTGAAACGGAGGGCTGACTAATGACCTCTTCGTCTAACATAATGGCTATAAAATTACTACCCTCCGGCTGGGCGGAAGCGATTTGAGTCGCTTGATAAAACTTATCCGTTCCGCTATCTGCCAAATGTAGTTGCACATAGTGTTGGCTAGGGCCATTTTCGGTGGTCTGACCGAAGGCTGCGGTGGCACTTTTGACATCAGTTCCCTCTAAAACAATATTACCTTCAAAATCGCGGAAAGTCAGTTTCGCGGTTTGACCTAAGGTTTGAACAGCCTCCTCAGGATTTTGAATGGCAGGAATTTCTACCCGTACCTTTTTTTCACCCTGGCGGGTTACAGTGGCTTCGCTATAGCCCAGGGCATCAAGGCGTTTTCTCAATACATTCTTAACGGATTCCATATCAGAATCTTCAGCTGTTTCCGTCTGTGCCTCGTAGGTGATAACGGAGCCACCCACCAGGTCAAGCCCCTGTCGAATACCGTTTTCCTCATCTAACGCTGAGGGATAACTGATGTGCCAACCAGCGATTTGGATGTTAAAACCAAACAGGGCGGTATATGCACCTAAGGCGATGACAACAACTGCAATCACAAGTTTTGTGATGCTTTTACCCATTTTTCTTCCTCCTTTATAAAGTCACATAAAATAATTATATATATTTATTTGCGATTCGTCAACTAAAATCTAAAATTTTAACTAAAATGTAATGAATTAACCCAATTATTTCTATTATTTTGTTAAAGCGGTATTTTTTTTAAAAATTTGTTGCACAAAGGGCAAAAAAATGGTATAATATAATCGTGCGTTTATGCGTAAGAACAAAGTGATAAAAGACAGAAGGATTTGGTTATGAAGGAACAAGAAACAATGCTGCCCAAGGGTGCGGCTTATTATGCCGGGCAATATGGAACCATTGTTATTGGTGGTGGCCACGCAGGATGCGAGGCGGCTCTTGCCAGCGCTCGATTAGGTATCTCTACGGTGCTTTTTGCCATTCAATTGGATTCTTTAGCCAATATGCCTTGTAATCCATCCATTGGGGGGACGGCTAAGGGTCATTTGGTGCGGGAAATTGATGCTTTAGGCGGCGAAATGGGTAAAACGGCCGACAAAACCTTTTTACAATCCCGTATTTTAAACAAAGGGAAGGGTCCGGCAGTGTATTCCCTGCGTGTGCAATCAGATCGTCGCGCCTACCAAACAGAAATGAAGCATACGCTGGAAAAAACAGAAAATTTAGATATTAAGCAGGCTGAAATTGTAGATATTTGCTGCGAATCCGGTTGTGTACAGGGTGTTATTACGCACACAGGTGCTTATTATGAGGCCAAACGTGTTATTTTAGCAACCGGCACATTCTTACGGGGTAAAATTATTATTGGGGATGTATCCTATAGCGGTGGGCCCGATGGATTGTTCCCGGCGGATCGTTTGTCAGAAGGGTTGAGAAATCAGGGGATAGCTCTTCGGCGTTTTAAAACAGGAACGCCGGCACGGATTAGTCGTCGCAGTGTTGATTTTTCTAAAATGGAAGAGCAAAGGGGAGATGAACCCGTCACACCCTTTTCCTTTGAAACTGAGGTTCCCGGCGAAAATAAAGTTAGCTGTTATTTAACATATACCAATGAAAAAACCCACCAGGTCATTCGGGATAATCTTCATCGATCGCCTTTATATGGCGGCAAAATAGAGGGTGTTGGTCCGCGATACTGTCCCTCTATTGAGGATAAGGTTGTCCGTTTTGCTGACAAAACCAGACATCAGATTTTTATTGAACCAATGGGTGCAGAAACAGAAGAAATGTATGTGCAGGGGCTTTCAAGCAGCTTGCCTGAGGATGTGCAAATTGAAATGATTCGCACTATTTCCGGCCTTGAAAATGTTAAAATGATGCGTACGGCATATGCTATTGAATATGATTGCGTAGACCCGACAGAGCTTTTGTCCACCCTAGAATTTAAAAAGATTAGCGGCCTTTATGGTGCCGGGCAGTTCAATGGCAGTTCCGGTTATGAGGAGGCAGCGGCTCAAGGATTGCTTGCGGGCATTAATGCGGCACTATCCCAAAAGGGAGAAGTACCTCTCATTTTAGACAGGTCAGAAAGCTACATAGGTACCTTGATTGATGATTTGGTGACTAAAGGAACACCTGAACCATATCGCATGATGACTTCGCGGTCGGAATATAGATTATTACTTCGACAGGATAACGCCGATTTGCGTTTAACACCAACAGGATATCGCATTGGGCTTATCAGTAAAGAACGATATCAGCGTTTTTTAGAAAAAAAAGAGCATATTGAAGGAGAAATTGCGCGTATATCTGCCCTTGTTGTTCCACCATCTAAATCGGTTAAAGAATTTCTGGCTCAACACGGTTCGGCGGATATTTCTACCGGTATTCGGCTCAGCGAATTGCTGAGGAGGCCGGAATTTACATATGAGATATTGGCTGCTATAGATGAAGACAGACCATCTCTCACGCAGGCTGAGGCAGAGCAGGTAGAGATTCAAATAAAATATGAGGGATATATTAGTCGCCAAATGCGACAGGTGGCCGCTTTTCGTAAAATGGAGGACAAGCTATTGGGAGATGATATTGATTATGATGCCCTATCAGGTCTTCGCCTTGAGGCACGGCAAAAGCTTTCTAAGATTCGTCCCCGCTCTTTAGGTCAGGCCAGCCGTATTTCCGGTGTGAGTCCTGCAGATGTATCAGTTTTAATGATTTATTTAGAGCAACAAAAAAGTAAAGAGGGTTAATGATGAATACAATCAAAAGTATGACCGGATATGGTCGCTATGAAAGCATTGATGCGCAAAAGAAAATAGTGATTGATTTGCGTAGTGTTAATCATCGATATTGCGATATTAACATTAAAGTCTCGCGCATGTATAGCTATTTGGAAGATAAAATTAAGGACTATGTCGGCAAACGAGTACATCGTGGTAAAATTGATGTGTCTGTGTATTTTGAAAGTTATGAAAGTCAGAAAAAGGCAGTCTCTTTAGACGAAGGGCTATTGCAGAATTATTATGAGGTTTTACGTGATATTCAAAGAAGTTGTAACCTAGGGGGAGAAATCGGCCTATCTGATTTAACACGGTTTAGTGATATTTTTATTGTTCGACAAGAGGAAGAAGACCAAGAAGCAGTGTGGTCCATGGTGTCCGGTTGCTTAGAAAAAGCAGTGGATGATTTTGAAGCTATGCGTGAACGAGAAGGTGCTCGAATGGCAAATGACCTTCGGATGCGGGCGCAAAATGTTTTGACAGAGCTTTCTCGTGTTGAGGAGTTGGCGGCCCAGGCCGCCAACCAATATGCAGACCGTTTGCGAGAACGGATGCGGGAGCTTTTGGGGGACACACCCGTAGACGAATCCCGGTTTTTAACGGAGGTAGCTTTAATGGCGGACAAGCTTTGCGTTAGTGAGGAAACGGTTCGTTTGAGAAGCCATTTTGTGGAAATGGAGAATATTCTGAAAGAAACCGGTGGCATTGGTCGTAAATTAGACTTTTTGGTTCAGGAGATGAACCGTGAGATCAACACCATTGGTTCTAAGGCTAATGATTTAACAGTTGCTAAATGCGTTGTTAATATGAAGGCAGAGATTGAAAAACTGCGTGAACAAATTCAAAATATTGAATAGTTTATATGGAATGGGCATGGAGGGTTTATCCCTTTTGTGCCAAAAGAAAAGGAGAAAAAGATGAAACTGATTAATATTGGCTTTGGTAATATTGTATCTTCCCAACGGATGGTTGCTGTTGTTTCACCAGAATCTGCACCTATTAAGAGAATGATTCAGGAAGCAAGAGACAGAAGTATGCTGATTGATGCCACTTATGGTCGTCGCACACGAGCCGTTATTATTATGGATAGCGACCATATTGTGTTATCAGCTGTGCAACCAACTACTGTTGCAAATCGCTTAAATGACTATGAGGAAGTTAACATTGAGGAGGAAGTAGCAGATGAGTAGAGGACTTCTTGTGGTGATTTCTGGCCCCTCTGGTGCTGGAAAAGGCACCATATGCAAGGCTCTAATGGACAAAAAACCGGAGGTTCATTTATCTGTTTCTGCCACAACGCGGCTCCCGCGCCCTGGTGAAAGGGAGGGGGAAAGCTATTATTTTTTGTCAGAAGAAACCTTTCGTTCTATGATTGCACAAAACGGATTTATTGAATGGGCATGTTTCTGTCAAAATTATTATGGAACGCCACGGGAAAAGGTAGAGGAACAACTTGCAGCGGGCCGAGATGTTATTTTGGAAATTGAAGTGCAGGGTGCTATGCAGGTTCAAAGTAAATTCCCTGAGGCTGTATTTGTGTTTGTCGTGCCACCTTCTCTTACAGAACTGGAGCATAGACTTTGCGGTCGTGGAACGGAGGAACCGGCGGTTATCCGGGAACGATTAAAAACCGCTTTGTGGGAGTATTCGAATATAGAAAAATATAATTACATATTATTAAATGATAGCGTTGAAAGTGCTGTTATGCGCCTTGCTGCTATTATTGATGCTGAAAAAATGCGGACAGAGCGTAATGCAGAATTTTTGACAGAGGTTTTTAAGCAAAAGAAAGGATTGATTTAATATGATGTTGTACCCATCCATTATGAAACTTATGGAAAAAGCAGGAAATCGTTATTCCCTGGTTATTGCTGCCGCTAAGCGTGCGCGCATGATTTTAGGTGAAAGTCGTGAAGATGAAGCTAACATGGACGGAGCCAGAAGCATTACTCGTGCCGTTGAAGAAATTGCAGAGGATAAGATTTTAATTGTGAATGAAACACGGGAGCAAGAGCTTGAGCGTGAGGCGGAGGATATGGCTAAGGCACAGGCACTTGAGGCAGCTGAACATGCCCTTGAAAATGTTGCAGATAGTGTTCTAGAAGAGCCGGAGAATATTGAAAACGCAGAGTAAGGATGATGGAATTGAATATCGGAATTGTCTCTTTAGGCTGCGCTAAAAATTTGGTAGATACAGAGGTTATGCTTGGTGTTTTAGGTCACGAAGGTTACGAAATTTCTTCTGAACCTGAGGATGCAGACATTATTATTGTTAACACCTGCGCCTTTATTGATTCAGCCAAAGAAGAATCCATTCAAACTATTTTAGAAATGGCAGCTTATAAACAAAATCGTTGCCGTTTGTTAATTGTGTGTGGTTGTATGGCTGAACGGTATCATGATGAAATTTTAGCTGAACTGCCGGAGGTAGATGCTGTTGTTGGCACCGGTGACTATACCAAAATTGCACAGGTTATTACACGAGCCTTTGCAGGGGAAAAGGTGGTTTTGCATGGTCATATGAATGACCCTTTGCCAGAGGAAAACCGTGTGCTTTCTACACCACATTACATGGCTTATTTAAAGATTGCAGATGGGTGTGATAATTGCTGTACCTATTGTATTATTCCAAAACTACGCGGGCACTATCGGAGCCGTCCTATAGATGAAATTATTCGTGAAGCTAAAGCGCTTGTAGAGAGTGGCGTCCGTGAATTAATTGTTATTGCTCAGGATACTTCTCGCTATGGTACAGATTTATATGGAAAAAGTTGTTTACCTGAGTTGTTAAAACAGCTTTGTTCCATTTCAGGTATTCAATGGGTACGGGTGCTTTACTTATATCCGGAAGCCATTACAGATGAACTGATTGAAGTTTTTGCCCATGAGGATAAGCTGGTTAAATATATGGACATTCCCATTCAACATGCAAATGATGTTGTGCTTAAACGAATGGGTCGCCATTTAACCCATGACCAACTTGTATCTTTGATAGAAAAATTGAGGGCAAAAATTCCTGGTATTGTGCTGAGAACAACGGTCATTGCCGGTTTTCCCGGTGAAACAGAGGCACAGTTTTCGGAACTTCTAACCTTTGTTGAAAATATGCGTTTTGATCGGCTGGGTGCATTTGCCTATTCTCAGGAGGAGGACACAGCGGCGGCTCGTTTAGATGGGCAATTACCCCAACAAGTGAAAGATGAACGAGCCGAACAGATTTTAAAGGTACAATCTACAATCTCTATGGATCTGCAAGCAAAAAAAATAGGGACTGTAGTTACGGTTCTTGTTGAAGGCTATGATGAGGAAAGTCTGTTATACTTTGGTCGTTCGGCAGGTGACGCACCTGAGGTAGATAATACTATATATTTTGGTGCAGAGGATGCCCTGATTCCTGGGGATTTTGTATCGGTAGAAATTGTCCAGGCAGAGGCCTATGAACTGATTGGTCGAGCAATTTTAGAGGAGGATGGCGAATGAATACACCTAATAAATTGACCTTGTTACGCATTATATTGGTGCCGTTATTTATGGTTTTTATGTTATCGGATTTCATATATGGTGCTCGTTTGTTTGGTACGATTGTATTTGTTGTAGCTTTTTTTACAGATTGGGCAGATGGATATTTAGCTCGTAAAAACGGACAGGTTACCGATTTTGGTAAAATTATGGATCCCTTGGCGGATAAAATGCTGGTTACAGCTGCGTTGGCTTGTTTAACGGCAGAGGGAACAATATCTCCATGGGTTGTAGTGATTATTTTAGCCCGTGAATTTATTGTGTCTGGCATTCGCATTACGGCGGCAGCTGAAGGGAATGTGATTGCAGCCAGCATATGGGGCAAAGCAAAAACAATGTGGCAGTTTGTTGCTTTAACCTTAGCGCTGCTGTTTGGCAGTCATTGGTTTGTGACCGTATGCATTTGGTTGGCGGTGGTTTTAACCGTTGTGTCCGGTATAGATTACATAAAAAAGAACGCAGGCTATTTGTCTATGAAATAATGAGGATGTGGCATTACACTATAAAAAGCGCCGGTTCAGGATATGAAAAGTGTACTTGGTATCTATGCAAAATTGTAGTGAACCCCGCTTGCTGGGCGTTGCTCACAGCAAAAGTAAAGCGGGTTCTGTCATCAATATGTGTAATTTATATGACTAAGAAAAAGATTTTTAAAAGAACTTGACAAATATGTAATTTTTAGTTATACTTATAATGTTATATCTAAATATGATATAAATCCTTGCTCTTTACATAGGATAAAGAGCCAAAGTCCAAAAGGAGGTGAAAAAAATGATTGAAGTCATCAACAAGTATGAAACTATTTTTGTGATTGACGCTTCTTTAGAAGAAGAAAAAATCGCAGCCCTTGTTGAAAAATTCAAGTCATTGATTTCCGGCGCGGGTGAAATTGAATCCGTTGACGAGTGGGGTAAACGTAGATTGGCGTACCCAATCAATGATTTAAACGAGGGTTATTATGTGTTGATTCAGTTCAGCGCCAAGCCGGATTTTCCGCAGGAGTTGGAAAGAATTTATCGCATTACTGACGGTATCTTGCGTGATATTGTTATTAAAAAAGAAGAGAAGAGAAAAATCAGCAAATAAAAGGTTTTTGCGGCGGAAAGGATGAGGATAGGTGAATAAGGTTGTTTTAGTAGGCAGACTTGCTCGTGACCCTGAACTGAGAACGACGCAATCCGGTACAACGGTTGTAAGTTTTACTGTTGCCTGTGATCGCCGATTTGTTCGTCAGGGAGAGGAGCGTCAGGCTGATTTTATCAGTTGTGTTGCTTGGAATAAAACTGCTGAGTTTATCAGTCGGTACTTTACCAAGGGTATGCGAATTGCATTAGACGGACGCATTCAAACCAGAACCTATGATGACCAAAACGGTAACAAGCGGTATATTACTGAGGTGGTTGTTGAGGATGTTGAGTTTGCTCAAAGCAAAAGTGAGTCCGGTGATTCCTATCAAGCACAAGCTTATCCGGTTCCGCAAGCACCTGCTGCGCCCCAGGCACCATCGGCCGACATTGATGGATTTATGCCTGTGGAAGAAGAGGATTTACCTTTTTAATTTGATCCGGAAGGAGGCGTTTTTACATGGCTGAAAAACCAATGAGAAGAAAAGCGAAGAAAAAGGTTTGTGCTTTTTGTCAAGATAAAATCGATTATATTGATTATAAGGATGTAGCCAAGCTCAGACGTTTTGTTTCTGAGCGTGCCAAGATTCTTCCCAGAAGAATCACCGGTACCTGCGCCAAACATCAAAGACAGCTTACTGAGGCAATTAAACGTGCAAGACATATTGCGCTTCTGCCTTTTAGTGCTGAGTAGAAAAAACGGAGCTATGATTTTATCATAAGCTCCGTTTTTTATGATATTATGAAAATCCACCTGCATGTTCTATTGTTCGTGGCAGGTGGATTTTTATTGTATTTCAATCCATTACGAGCTATAACGGGTGCCTTGTTTCATGTTATCCATATAATCCAAGGACATACCGGTTCCCTTAGCTACACAGAAAACAGCATCTTCCGCTATAAACACCTCTAATCCTGTTTCGCGTGAAAGAAGCTTGTCCAAACCATAAATTAAGCTACCGCCACCGGTCAGAAGAATCCCGCCGGAGCTGATGTCGCCAACCAATTCCGGAGGTGTTTTCTCTAACACGTTATGAACGGCCTCCACAATTTGCATGGCGCATTCATTAAAGGCCTCTAACATTTCTTCCGAGGTAATGGTAACCACCTTAGGCAACCCTGACACTAGGCAGCGACCCTTTATTTCTTTTGCAAGAGTTACCGGACGCGGGTATACACACCCAATCTCCACCTTTAGCTCTTCAGCAGTTCGATCGCCAATCATCATATTGTGTTTTTTGCGAATATATTTTACAACGGCCTCGTCAAATTTATCTCCGGCCACCTTAATTGAATCGCTAACAACAATTTCACCTAATGAAATAACAGCAACATCGGCAGTGCCACCACCGATATCAACAATCATATTACCGTAGGGCTTTCCAATATCAAGCCCTGCACCAATAGCAGCCGCAATCGGCTCTTCAATAATATATGTTTTACCCGCACCTGCTTGTGTAGCAGCGTCGGTAACAGCCCGTTCTTCAACCTCCGTAGCCTGACTTGGCACACAAACCATCACGCGGGGTTTAAAAAATCTATTTTTGCAAACCTTTCGCAAAAAATAGCGAATCATTTTCTCGGTGGTATCATAATCGGAGATAACCCCATCTCTCAGAGGGCGAATGGCCACGATATTACCGGGGGTTCGGCCAATCATATTTTGTGCTTCCACACCAACTTTTAACACTTTGCCTGTGTTTGTGTCAATAGCAACAACACTAGGTTCTTTCAACACAACACCTCGGCCTTTTACATACACCAACACCGTTGCAGTTCCTAAATCAATACCAATGTCTTGACCAAATTTAAACAATTGTATCCCTCCCTGATATAACAATTACACCTCATATGGTATATTATACATAACTTTATAATATCTTGCAATCTTTTTTACATAATTTTCCGATTTTTATAGTTTGGAACTATTTAACAACTGTTAATTTTTATGCTTATTTGCGACCGACAGGACAAACATTTATACATATACCGCACACAGCACCACGACCAATTTTTTGATAGGCATTTTTCATGTGTACACTGCAAGCATTTCGGTCTATAATTGCATCTCCAATTTCAGCATATGTCTTTCCTGTTATGGCCATAGCAGGGCAGGCTTTAACACATGCCATGCAATTGGCACAGGGATTTTTTACAGATAAAGGCTTAAAACCGGCAGATAAATCTGCATCAGTTAAAATAGTAGCCAAGCGAACCCGAGGACCAAACAGGTCAGACAGAAATAACCCACTGCGGCCAATTGTGCCTAAACCGGCTTGAACAGCTGCGGTTTTATGAGAAAACAAACCGACAAATTCCTGTATGCTTTGAGAGGCAGGCACGCAAACATATTGCCAGCCATGGCGCTCAAGAAACAGACCTGCGGATAACGCCAGACGGTCTAAATAAGCATTTACTGTTCTGTAATGATGAAAATAGGTATGAGTAGGTCCCTTGCAAATTGTGTTGACTACAGCGTTTGAAAGAGGTAAAACAAGAGAAATTGCGTGGGTCAGGTGTGCATATTCCTCAGGTGGCGCGATCGATGAAAATCCTAGTTGCGCAACACCTTGTTCAGTTAACAATGTGGTTAATTGGTTAATCATCTCTTTTTCCAAAGGCAATCAATTCCTCCGCTTGTTTTAATGTGGTTTCCGTTACTGCCTCGCCGCTAATGATACGAGCCAATTCCTTAACCTGAGCCTGGTGAGATAGGGGTAATATTTCCGTTTTTGTGCGATCGTCTTCTGTGGTTTTGCTAATAAGAAAATGGGTGTTGGCCATAGCAGCAATTTGAGCTAAGTGAGTCACACAAAGAATTTGTTTATTTTCTGCTAAGGATTTCAGTTTACGTCCGATTTTTTGAGCGGCCATACCGCTAACGCCGGCATCAATCTCGTCAAAGATCAGGGTTTCAATATTATCCCCATCTGTCAATACGGATTTAATGGCCAACATAATACGGGACAATTCACCGCCGGAAACAATTTTTGTTAAGGGCAGGTAATCCTCGCCGGCATTGGTTTTAATCATGAAATTAATTTGTTCTCCGCCAAAACGATGGAGAGCCGTAGACGTTAACATAATTTGAAAATCTGCCTCGGCCATGTTTAGAAAATGCAGGGTTTCATTAATGGCATTTTCAACAACAGGAATGGCTTTCTCCCGCAAGGAAGTTAAAACATTAGCATGTTGTTGTGCCTTTTCCTGTGCCTCAGATAACAGTTTTTCCGTCTTTTCCTTTTGGTCTTTGACAGTTTGCAGTTCTGCTAATTCTTTTTCACAGGCATCTCCATGGGCTATTACATCAGCAATGGTTGAGCCGTATTTTCTTTTGAGCTTATAAATGACATCTAACCGAGATTCAATCTCGTCAATAGATTGGTCGTTTTCCGACAAATGGTCAAAATAGTTGCGCAGGGAACGAGCCACATCTTCTGTTTCGGCAACTAATGCGGATAAAGACTCGTTTAAAGGAGCAAGTTCAGCATCCAGCTCAGTAGCGCTCATCAGCGCTTCGGAAGCAATTGCCAAGGCCTGGCGTGCATCATCGCCGTCGGCACTATCGCATAAAGCGGTAATGGCTTGTCCCACGCTTCGCTCTAAGTGAATTCGATGGTTAATTACATCTCGCTTTTTCTTCAGCTCATCCTCCTCATCAGGTTCTAAGGCTGCACTGCGGATTTCGTTCAGTTCATAGGAAAGGATATCGATTTTGCGTAGCCGTTCAGTTTCGTCCATATCTAATGCTTTTGCCTTATGTGCCAAGTTGTGCCAGGTATCATAGGCATCCTGGTATGCACGTATAGCTGCAACACCTTTGGCCTTTAAAAATCCATCCAAAAAATGAATGTGTTTTTGAGAATCCAGTAAAGACTGGTTGTCATGCTGTCCATGAATATTTACAAGTAGCTGACTCACATTCTTTAATTCAGTTAAAGTGGCGGGGCGATTACCAATGCGGCAAAGATTTTTACCGTCACGTAGCAGCTGGCGTGTAATTAAGAGAGAGCCATCCTCCTCAACATCAATACCGTTTTGTATTAATTGAGTGCGCAAGGTATCATTTTTAACAAAAAACAAGCCACTTACCGAAGCGCGATCCGCGCCATGACGAATTAACTCTCGATTAGCACGATCTCCTAATAAAAGATTGATAGAACTAATGAGAATGGATTTGCCGGCACCGGTTTCGCCGGTTAAGACATTAAATCCATCCTTAAACTCAATTTCAACGTCATCTAACAGAGCAATGTTTTGAATGTGTAATGAAAACAGCATACTAATTCCTCCGCAACAATGCTATAAAAGGGATTTAATCCTTCCGGTCAGTTGCATGGCAGAGGATTCATCCTTTGTCACACAGAAAATAGTATCATCACCGGCAAGAGTGCCAACGATTTCCTTCATTGATAGGGCATCTAACACAGCAGCGGCGGCTTGTGCCATGCCGGCATGGGTTTTAATGACTACAATATTCTGAGCAAAGTTGACACTGTACACCGAACGGGAAAGGATTAAAAGTTGACGATTTGGTGCATTAGCAGGGGTTTTAGGCTGTGCGTATTTATAAACACCGCCTTCACCGGGAATTTTGGTTAGCTTTAATTCCTTAATGTCACGGGAAACAGTGGCTTGGGTTACCTGAAATCCATTTTGGCGCAAGCGGGTAGCCAGTTCTTCCTGCGTAACAATTTCTTGATGAGCAATAACATCTAAAATAGCTGCATGTCTTTTTTGTTTCATGACTTATTTTTCCTTTCCCAACAGCTTATGCTGTAATACGCTATAAAAACGGTTATCATTAATTTTTACAAGCCTTGCAGTGTAATCGGAGCGTCTTAAAACCAGGGAGTCTCCTTGGGAAATTTCGGCATTTTCAAGCCCATCACTACTCACAACGGCAGGCCGAGGATTTCGATTGCTGATGGTCATGGAAATCTCCACCTCGTCAGGGACAACAATGGTTTTAGCATAGAGCTTGTGAGGACAAATCGGCGTAATAACAAAGCTTTTAACTGCAGGATCTAAAATAGGGCCGCCGGCCGACATGGAGTATGCCGTAGAGCCGGTTGGGGTAGCAACAATCATGCCATCGGCCTTATAATCATCCACAAACTCGCCATTTACACACAGTTTCAACTCAATTAAACGAGAACTTTGACTGCGGCTGACAACAATATCATTTAAAGCATTAAATGTAATAGATTCGCCTGTAGCGCGACGCACCTCTCCATGGAGCATCATTCTGTTTTCTATAGAAAATTGTCCGTGGCAAAGGCGAAAAAGACTTTCTTCAATTTCATGTTTTTCTATTTCGGCTAAAAAACCTAAATGACCTAAATTTATTCCCAACACAGGCAGCTGATATACGGCAGCTTCTCTAGCGATAGATAGCAAGGTTCCGTCGCCGCCTAAGGCGATTACCAAATCCATGCCCTGATAGGGCACATCATTTGGTGCTGGTTGCGCCAAATCTTTTAACATGGGGGCAAAATGCGGGCTGACAAAGACGGATTGTTCTGCCAGGCAGGCTAATGCCTTTTTTGTATAAACAAGCTGCGGATCCCGATGAGGGTTAGGAATTATCAAGATTTTATTCATGCTGATCATCCTATTCGGAAAAATTTACATTCTAACTCAGTTTGAGTATATCATATGTAAGCCTTTATTGTCAACGACAAAATCAGATGTGGTCTTTTTTCTTGACTTTACTTATAAAAAGAGATATAATTGACACATACGGAATTTTATTTTATAAAATTCCTAAAAGCCTTTTGGCTGTTTGCGGTCTTTGACCGCTGTGTCAATTGACGGCGTCGCAAAAATACCCTTGCAAGCAAGCATTTTTGCTCCTGGTAAAATTGGCATATAAATTGTACGTTGATTTTATAATTAAAAAAGATTTTTACTTTGTATAAAGCTAATGTGTAAATCTTTTTGGAGGCATTATCATGAAATATGTTGTATTTTTAGGCGATGGTATGGCGGATTATCCCTGTGAGGCTTTGTTCGGCAAAACGCCTTTAGAGGTGGCTTATAAACCGCATATGGATGCAATTGCTCGTAGAGGTACTTTAGGCCTTGCCAAAACCGTTGATGATAGTTTAAGTCCGGGTAGCGATGTTGCCAATTTAAGCGTTTTAGGGTATGACCCTTTACATTACTATAGCGGTCGTTCTCCTTTGGAAGCCTTGTCTATTGGTGTAGATTTAAAGGAAACGGATGTAACTTTTCGTGCCAATTTAGTTACCTTATCAGAAGAAGAAAAATATGAGAACAAAACCATGGTGGATTATAGTGCCGGCGAAATTACAACCGCTGAGTCAAGAGAACTGATTGCCTTTTTACAAAAAGAATTGGTTATTCCTGATTTTTCATTATATAGCGGCATTAGCTATCGTCATTTGTTGGTGTGGGATTGTGGTACAACCAAGGTCACTTTAACTCCCCCTCATGATATTTCCCATCGGCAGGTAACAGATTATTTGCCTGTTGGAGCGGCAGGAGCCCTTCTGTTGGATATCATGAAAAAAAGCTATGACCTTTTGTCACAACATCCTATTAATAAGGAACGCGTTGGACGTGGATTGAATCCCGCAAATTCTTTGTGGATTTGGGGAGAGGGTACAAAACCTGCCTTAGATTCCTTTTCTGCAAAATATGGACTATCCGGCACAATGATTTCGGCAGTCGATTTGCTTAAGGGTATTGCATGTGGGACCGGTATGCAGGTGGCAGAGGTACCCAATGTTACCGGTAATATTGACACAAATTATGAAGGTAAAGCAGAGGCGGCCATTCGTGCCTTACAGGACGGGCAAGAATTTGTTTACATTCATGTAGAGGCGCCGGATGAATGTGGTCACCATGGTCAAACTGATCTGAAGGTCCGTGCCATTGAATTGATTGACGAAAAAATTGTAGGACCGGTTATGGCTTATTTAGAGGAAAGCGGGGAAGACTTTGGTGTATTACTTACACCGGACCATCCCACGCCTTTATCAAAAATGACTCATGTAAAGGACCCGGTTCCCTTTGCCATTTATAAAAAAAGGCAAGAGGTGGGGTCTGGGTTTACATACACAGAGAACAACGGAAAAGCAACAGGCGTTTATTTAGATAAGGGATATCAGTTAATGGAACAGCTATTAGATAGATAAGATAGTGAACCACCCGCTGCTATTGCATAGCGGGTGGTTTTTTTGTTTGGTTTGTTTTAAGGACCTCCTAACAGCCTTGTAATGGTTGCTAGCATGAAGCAGAACAACATACCAGTGATGGTAGGCAACAGAAAACTAATTACAGTATAAAACCAGCTTTTAGTTTCCTTTCTTATACTGATGAGTGTTGTTGAACAGGGCCAATGCATGAGCGAAAAAATCATGGTGCAGGTAGCGGTAAGCCAGGTCCAACCATTATCAACTAACAGTGTCCGAAGGGATGCAAGGGATTCAAATTCCTCCAATGTGCTGGTTGACATATATGCCATCATTGCAATGGGGATAACAATTTCATTGGCGGGAAACCCTAAGATAAATGCTATTAGGATAACACCATCTAATCCTAAAAGACGTGCGAAGGGATCTAAAAAGGCGGCGCAGTGCGACAGGAGAGACCCCCCATTCATGACGAAGTTTGCCATTATATATATAATCAGCCCTGCCGGTGCGGCTATAGCAACAGCACGCCCTAATACAAACAGTGTTCTGTCAAAAATAGAACGAATAATTACTTTTCCAATTTGGGGGCGACGATAGGGTGGCAACTCCAATGTAAACGAGGAGGGTACACCCTTTAACAATGTTTGCGAGAGGAAACGTGAGGTTAGCATTGTCATTACAATTCCTAATACAATAACGCTCGTTAACAGTAGTGCGGACATTGCTGTGGAGAAAATGCCGGTCGCTCTTGTTACAAAAAACATGGTAATGATTGCGATGAGTGTGGGATAGCGGCCATTACAGGGAACAAAGCTATTGGTGAGAATAGCAATCAGTCGTTCTCGGGGAGAATCAATAATTCGGCACCCCACCACACCAACGGCATTACAACCAAAGCCCATGCACATGGTTAGTGCTTGCTTGCCGCAGGCACAACATTTTTTAAAACAGTGGTCTAAATTAAAGGCAACACGGGGTAGATAGCCTACATCCTCCAATAAGGTAAATAGCGGGAAAAAGATGGCCATAGGCGGCAACATGACGGAAATAACCCATGCAAGCACCCGATATACTCCCAACACTAAGGCACCGTGTAGCCAATTTGGCATATGTATGGCATAGCAAACAGAGGAAAGAGAATTTTGAAAACCAAATAACAGCTCAGATAGCGCTGCAGAAGGGTAGTTAGCTCCCACAATGGTAAGCCACAGAACAAACAATAACAAAAGCAGCATAACAGGGATACCGGTCATGCGGTTTGTTAAAAAACGGTCTACAGATAGTTGGTGTTTGTGGTGATTTTCAATTTCGTGTCTCACAACCTTGTTGCAAATAGATTCAGAAGTTTGATAAATATTAGCCACAATAGTATCACGCAGATGCGTCTCATCTATAAGATTTTCGTTAAGGATTTTTTTAGCCTTTTGTAATGCTATGGAAATTTCTTTCTGTTCGGTTAAAGTAACACCCCAAAAACGATTCATAGTTTGGAATAATGAGTCATCGGAATCTAATAAACGCAATGCTAGCCATCGTGGGCTAATTTTTTTTTCGAGGAATTGAACCCTGGGTATTAATAGAGAGAGGGCCTCCTCGATGGCCGGTTGGTACGTTATTTGCATAGGGGATGCGGGTTTTTTATTTAAGTTAATTTCGTGGACTTGATCGGTTAACTCTTTTAGCCCCTTTCCTCTTCGTGCGTTAGTTGCTACCACGGGCACCCCAAGTAATTGGGACAACGTATCACAATCTATGTGAATGCCATGTCGGGCAGCCTCATCTATTAGGTTCACACACACAATGACCTGGCTTGTTATTTCTAAAATCTGTAGCACTAAATTTAAATTTCGCTGTAGGCAGGTTGCATCGCAGACCACAATGGTGGTATCAGCATTGCCAAAACAAATATAGTCTCGTGCGATTTCCTCCTCGGCGGAATGGGGAAACAAGGAATAAGCGCCGGGAATATCCACTAACATATATTTTTTATTTTTATATGTATATGTTCCTTGCGCGTTGCCCACAGTTTTTCCGGGCCAGTTTCCGGTATGTTGGTGCATGCCTGTTAGTGCATTAAATACAGTGCTTTTCCCTACATTTGGATTTCCGGCCAAAGCAATAACGGTGTCTGCTGATTGTACATTATTTGTAGTTGTTTGGTGGAGACGCATTTTTCGAATCAAGGAACGAGCAGTTAAGCCCATGATAATTCCTCCTCACATTACCTCAATATAGTTCGTTTCTTCTCGGCGAAGTGCTATAACGGTGTCACGAATTAAATAGGCTCGTGGGTCGCCGGCGGGGCTTTGATAAAGGCAAGTTACGGGTGCCCCGGAAGTAAAACCCATATCCAGCAAACGACGACGGATAGGCCCTGTATGGTATAAGGCACAAACGTGAACTGTTGTGCCAATGGAAATAGACGATAAGCTATGATGTGTCATTATGGTCCCTCACAATCACTTTGTTAATTCATTATATGTTATATAATCATTTACGTGAAAAATATACACCCCAAAAGTGTTTAGCTTTTGGGGTGTATATCATTGCAACTTTTTTATTATTGTAAAGCCGTCATAGCGGTTTCTACAGCCTCTTTAGACATGTCACAACGCAGCAAATAGGCAGGTACTGTGCTGATTAATCGGGCAACAATATCTAAGCTTTTTTCAGCAAGGTCAGGGATGGCTGGTTTTCGAATGGCATCAAACAATCGCCAAACAGCCTCCATGGTATCCATTGGTGTAAGAGAACAAGTTACATCACGTTCTAAAAAAACAAAAGCAGAAAGTGGCACTCGTATGTTTTGATGAATGGAGTTCTTACCGCTCCATGGAGCTCCATAAAGATATGGAATTTGATTTTCAATTCGAATAATAGGCATGTCATCATTCACAATGATTGTACCGGGCGCATGCTGTAGCCAAAGATTGGTATGGGTCGACTTTCCTGTGCCGGAGGGAGCAGAAAATAATAATCCCTGATTTTGGTAAGCCAAAGAGGAAGCATGGACGATAAGTCCGTTGTGCATTAATAAAGCGAAACGAAGAATTTTTTGAATAATATAATAGGCGCGATAATCCTCTTCAATATTTAATAGGAAGGTAGGACAATGCCAAACCTCAATATTACGAAATTCACTATCTGCCACCAGAGCATTTAACACTTTGTCAGAAAATTCTTCAACCCTGTCATAAAATGCATATCCATTGTTTTTGGTTTTTAACCAAAAACGTTTATTAATTTCCGCTATGGGCGTTCCTTCAGGAAGGGGAATGTTTTCACAATTCATATGGGTTTGTATACAAATATCCGGATGTTCCGTCGATTCTGTTTGATAGTTTGACAGATGATATTTGGCAAAGTCATTAAAATTATCTTCCGTTTGAATAACCAATCCGCCGATTTTATAAAAAAGAGACATTTTATTCCCTCCAATCTCTTTTATTGTATCATGACCCCTCTTTCTTGTCAATCCTTATGCCTCTGACAAGAATTTTTGCGGAAATAAGAAGAAATTATGGGTTTCGGGACTTGTTTTTAACTTTTTTTTGTGATACAATGTTAAAATAATGTAAAAATAGGGAGTGAAAACGTTGAGGAACGTATTTGATATTTTAAAAGAACGAGACTTAATTGCCCAAACAACCCACGAGGAGGAAATTCGTGAATTATTGGGTAAGGAAAAGGTTACTTTTTACATAGGGTTTGACCCCACAGCAGATAGCTTACATGTTGGTCATTTTTTGCAAATGATGGTTATGGCTCACATGCAACGAGCAGGGCATCGTCCCATTGCCATTTTGGGTGGGGGAACAGCCATGATTGGTGATCCTACCGGCAAGAGTGACATGCGCAAAATGCTGACACGTGAGCAGCTTGATCATAATGCAGCTTGTTTTAAGGAGCAGTTGTCAAAATTTGTGGATTTTGGAGAGGACAAGGCCCTTATGCTTAATAATGCAGATTGGTTTTTGCCCTTGAATTATATGGAGTTTCTGCGGGATATTGCAGTACATTTTTCTGTGAATCGTATGTTGACCGCCGAATGTTTTAAATCCAGAATGGAAAAAGGTTTGACATTTTTGGAGTTTAACTATATGCTTCTGCAGAGTTATGACTTTTATAAGTTAAATCAAGAATATGGTTGTGTGTTAGAATTGGGCGGAGATGACCAGTGGTCTAACATTTTAGGCGGTATTGATTTAATTCGTAAAAAAACAGGCAAGCAAGCCTATGGTATGACCTTTACTCTTTTAACAACCAGCCAAGGCAAAAAAATGGGAAAAACCGAGAGTGGCGCTTTGTGGCTTGACCCTGAAAAAACATCACCTTATGATTTTTATCAGTATTTTAGAAATGTGGATGATGAAGATGTTATCCGTTGTTTAAAATTGATTACTTTTGTTCCTATGGAAGAAATTAATCGTCTTGCGCAACTGGAAGGCCAGGAGCTGAATGAAGCAAAACGTATTTTAGCTTTTGAGGTTACCAAGCTTGTGCATGGTGAAGCAGAAGCGAAAAAGGCCATGGATACTGCCGAAAACCTATTTTCGGGTGGCGGCTCTGTTGATAATATGCCCACAACGGAACTCGTATTAACCGAGGAGGATTATGGCTTGCTAGATGTCATGCAAACGGCTGGGTTAATTGCTTCTAAAGGTGAAGGACGGCGCTTGATTGAACAAGGTGGCGTGTCGGTCAATGATGAAAAAATAACCGATGTGACCTATCGACTCACCACAGAAACGTTACAACAGGGCGTTGTGATTAAAAAAGGTAAAAAAGTATTTCACAGAGTCATTGGAAAGTAGTAAATAAAAAAGGAACACACGCCTCGGTTTTCCGGGGCGCGTTTTGCTATGATATTGATAATGAGGTTGCATGACAAGGAGGAAGATATAGATGCCAATTAAGATACCCAATCGGCTTCCGGCAACGAAAACACTTACAGAAGAAAACATATTTGTTATTACGGAAACGCGGGCTCTAACCCAGGACATACGTCCCCTGAAAATAGCTATTTTAAACTTAATGCCTACCAAAATAGAAACGGAAACCCAGCTTGCGCGGTTGCTGGGGAATACACCGCTGCAGGTAGAACTTACTTTGCTCCACACAGAGAGTTATAAGTCAAAAAATATTAATGAAGAACACATGTTATCCTTTTATAAAACCTTTGCCGAAGTAAAGGAAGAAACCTTTGACGGCATGGTCATTACCGGTGCCCCCGTGGAACTCATGGAATTTGAAGAAGTAAATTACTGGGAGGAACTGTGTCAGATTTTTGAGTGGACAAAAACCCATGTAACCAGCACGTTTCATATTTGTTGGGGTGCTCAGGCGGGTTTGTATTATCATTATGGCATCAAAAAACGTTCCCTGCCTGAAAAACTTTTCGGTGTTTATGACCATCGCGTGGAGCATAAATCTTCCATATTATTCCGTGGTTTTGATGATGTATTTTTGGCTCCTCATTCCCGACATACTACCGTTCTTCGGGAGGATGTGGAAAAAGTGCCTCAATTGAAAATTTTGGCATCTTCTGACGAGGCTGGTCTCTACGTTATCAGCACAAAGAGGGGGCGGCAAATTTTTGTAACGGGTCATTCGGAATACGATGCTTTTACCTTGCAACGGGAATATATGCGTGATGTGAAAGCCGGATTGCCTATTTCTGTTCCAAAACATTATTTTCCCAATGACGACCCGTCACAAATGCCACAGGTTACTTGGCGGAGCCATGCCAATCTTTTGTATTCAAACTGGTTAAATTATTTTGTATATCAGGTAACGCCTTACGATATTAAAAAGATTAAATAAAATAATACATAATAAAAAAGGGACTGTATATGCGCGGTGTTCTTAAGGACAATAAACGCCGATGTGAAATTCACATCGGCGTTTCGCTGTTATAAAAACAATCTTTTTCCCATTTTAAAGGGTTTGTGTCTATGTATTCCCATATTTTTCGATAGTCCATTTCATCGCGGATAATATGGTCGTTTGAACGAGCCTGCCATATATTTTCGCCATATTCCTTGTTGCAAAACCTTTTAAATGTACTGACGAATTTTGCCATCTCCGAATTTGTAGGGACCGGCGTCCCCGACGGTCCGTTTGATTTGTTTGTTTCTAATATTTGAATCAACAAATGAATATGATTTGGCATTATTACAAACTTTGTCAATTTAATATCTTCATAAAAATCACTCATGTTTTGAAGATGTTTGTTTGCAATTTCTCCGTAATTTGTTAATATGTTTTGCGGACAGTCGAGGACGCCTGTCCCTACAATTATCTTTGATAATAATTCTTTTCTGTCTTTCACGCAAATTGTAACAAAATATGCACCGGGTGCAGAATAATCATACCCTTTTAATCTTGTTGATTTTCGTTTTGGTAAATTATTTTTCATCTTCAATGTTTTCTAATGCAACTCGAACTGATTCAACAACAAAAGCAGTAAATGTACAATTTTTGCCTTCTATTGCCTTTTCCACAGCATCAATTATATCATTTGGAAATCTGATACATTTATTAGTTGTTGGCGGAATAGATGGAATCTTAAACTTTTTCATATAATCACCTCTGCAATACAATTATATATAAATATAGTTTTGCCGTATGCATAACAAATGTATTGCATTTAGAGGAATTATATGTTATAATACTTTTAACTATTAAATCACAATTAAACGTTTGGAGGTAAAACACTATGAAGAAAAGATTACAAGGATTAATTGCTGGTGCGTTGATTGGAACGACAATTACAGGCGGGGCGGCTATTGCTGCTAACACAACAACATTATATGATGTTGTTGCAAACGGCATCAAGATTGTTGTTGATGGAAAGAAATTAAATCCAACGGATGCTAACGGCAACAGAGTTGAGCCGATGATTTATAATGGTACTACATATCTTCCAGTGCGAGCTGTGGCAGATGCTTTAGGAAAAGCAGTTTATTGGGATGGCCCTGAATATACGGTTTATCTTGGCGATATGGATGGAAAACTTGAGTTCCCAACAAAATATATTACCGACTTAAAAAATATTAGTGGTGATGACTATCATATATTAAGTGGAGATGCTCTTGTTGATAATTACGGCAATAGGTATAGTGATGGCATACAGATTCAGTACAGTGGTAGTGAAATTGAATATTTGCTAAATATGAAATACAGCCGTTTTAAAGCAACGTTATACATGCGCGAAGGCACTGTGAGTGGTACAAAATATATAAAAATAATTGCTGATGGAAAAACTATATATACTTCTCCAGAATTAGATAAAACATCAAGACCAGTTAATATTGATATTGATATAACAGGTTGTAACGATTTTAAAATTCAATTTTTTACATCATACTCAAGCGGAACTACAACATTGGGTAATGCAGGCTTTTACCAATAATTTGTCCGCTACTATAACAAGCAGGGAAGATGTATGGCATCTTCCAAATATTAAGGATAATCCTAAGACCTTAAAACGGGACGATGTGGGCATCGTCCCTTACGATAAAAGGCAGAAACGATTGATTTCGTTTCTGCCTTTTAAAATTACTGTCCTTAAGAGTACACACCCTATACAGTCCCTTTTTACATCATCCTCTTATCCAAAAATTTAGGATAGCACAGCATTCTCGGAGATAATCGGGTAGGAGCGTTATTAGGTCGTTTTGCGCATGGAATCTGGTAGGGAAAAGCCCGGCGGTTACGGCAATACGGCCGGCGCGGTACATGTGAAATTGATTTGTTATATAAGCGATCTTATAGGGTGTTTTTAATGTTGCGTCTAACAGCTCTTTTGAATTTAAAAAGTTTTCATAGGTAGAGGTAGCGCGTTCCTCCCGAATAATTTTTGCCGGATCTGCACCACGGGCCAATAAATATCGTTCCATTGCCGCTGCCTCTGATATGGTTTCCCCTGGCCCTTGGCCGCCGGAAAGCACCAATAAAGCATGAGGATTCATTTTGTGGTATTGCAACGCTGTATCCAGTCGATATGCTAAAACACGGGATACCTGCTCTTCGTGAATGCCTGCCCCCAACACGATAATAGCATCTTCTTGGTATGTGACAGTATTACTGCGCCCGGCAACGCTGATTAAAGTAGAAATAAAAATAAAAATAGTGGCTGTAATCAATATACTTACCTTTATAATGCGACCAAAGGTGTTACGGAGTAAGCGATTTATTACATTAAACAGCAGGGCATATAATAAAAATACACATCCAAGGATTGTTGCTAATAATAAACCCAGATTATAGTTGGATACCATCCACAAATAGCCTGCATTCATTAAAATTAATAGGCCAATAGTGGCTAATAAAAACCGAAAAAAGGCTTTCATAAGCAAAATACCTCACTTTTATTCTTTTGTTTAGTATATCAATTTTAAAAATATTTGTCAAATTTTCATTTTTTACTGTTTAAAACTTGTTTTTTTACACGCCGTACCTTGCAATCATGGGGATTCTGTGATATACTATTTTAGTATACAGATTTTTGTATATTTATTCATTTTATTGAGAATGGAGAACAAGCATGATTATCTATCCGGCAATTGACCTACGGGGCGGACAGTGTGTGCGTCTTGTCCAAGGTGATTTTGATAAAACAACGATCTATTCGGATCAACCTTTGCAAACAGCAAAAAAATGGGCCGGGCAAGGTGCTTCCTGGT
Source organism: Oscillospiraceae bacterium (assembly GCA_015069045.1). Taxonomy (GTDB): domain Bacteria; phylum Bacillota; class Clostridia; order UBA1381; family UBA9506; genus UMGS755. The sequence continues at coordinate 91,932 of SVJJ01000002.1, read as the reverse complement.
TGCACCTTGTGGATTTAGATGGTGCACGCCAAGAAAAAAGTGACAACCGTCGGGTTATTTGCGAAATTGCAAAGGAGCTGCCTATTCCTGTGCAAACCGGTGGCGGCATTAGAACCATGGCTGATATTGACGAGCTGCTCTCAGGTGGTGTTTCCCGTGTTATTTTAGGCACGATAGCAGTTCGCGACCCGGCCTTTGTTACACAAGCCGTAGCAAGATATGGTGAAAAAATTGCAGTTGGTATTGATGCTAAGGATGGTTTTGCAGCTGTTTCGGGTTGGGAACAGGTCAGCAATTGGCGTGCCATTGATATGGCTATGGCTATGAAGAAAGCCGGTGTTCAGCATATTATTTACACAGATATTGCGACAGACGGTATGCTTAGCGGACCAAATTTAGAGGCTATGATCGAAATGTCAAGAGCCTTTGGCTCGGGCGTGATTGCCTCCGGTGGTGTGGGTAGTTTAGAAGATTTGCGGGCTCTTACAAAAACCGGTGTTAGTGGTGCTATTGTAGGTAAAGCTCTTTATGCAGGTTCTGTGGATTTAAGGGCAGCAGTTCAATTGGAAGGGGAGGCAGGCCTATGTTGACAAAACGGATTATCCCTTGTTTGGACGTTCATGGCGGTCGCGTGGTTAAAGGCGTTAATTTTGTAAACTTGCAGGATGCCGGTGACCCTGTAGCCATTGCCAAAGCCTATGATGAGGCGGGCGCAGATGAACTGGTTTTTTTAGACATTACAGCATCCTCAGATGCTCGTAGCATTATTCTTGATTTGGTTGAAAAAACTGCAGAACAGGTTTTTATTCCCTTTACGGTTGGCGGCGGCATTCGCACAGTAGAGGATTTTAAGGAAATTCTAAAAGCTGGTGCAGATAAAATTTCTGTTAATTCTGCTGCCATACATAGGCCGGCGTTAATTGCTGAAGCAGCCGATAAATTTGGTTCCCAATGTGTTGTTGTGGCCATTGATGCAAAAAGTAAGCCCGATGGTGGCTACACCGTTTATTTAAATGGCGGTCGTGTGGATACAGGGATTGACGCTGTGGAGTGGGCTAAAAAAGCAGAGTCTTTAGGTGCCGGCGAAATTCTGTTAACCAGTATGGATGCTGACGGCACCAAGGCGGGTTATGACTTAACTATTACCAAAGCCGTATCTGATGCTGTTTCAATTCCGGTTATAGCTTCTGGTGGCGCTGGCGAAAAAGCACATTTTCGGGATGCTATTATACAGGGTGGTGCCGATGCTGTTTTAGCGGCGTCGCTATTTCACTATAAGGAACTGTCAATTCATGAACTTAAGACATATTTGCGGGAAACAGGCATTCCCGTGCGATTGTGAGAGAAAGGAAGGCAAAAACTATGTTAAAATTTGATGAAAAAGGGTTAATTCCAGCGGTGGCTCAGGATTATATTTCCGGCCGTATTTTAATGCTGGCATATATGAATGAGGAGTCTCTGCGGCTTACTTTAGAAACCGGTAAGGCAACGTTTTTTTCCCGCTCCCGTCAATGCTTGTGGGTTAAAGGAGAACACTCCGGTAATATTTTGTGGGTGAAGGATATTTTGGTTGACTGTGACGAGGATGCCCTTATCATTAAGGTAGACCCGGCGGGCCCAGCATGTCATACCGGTGAGAAAACTTGCTTTTATCGAAAAATGGAACAAGATGGTTCCTTATCAGACTACAAACGAGAAACGGTTTCCTTAACAGTTTTAAAGGATGTTTTTGATGTTATTACAGATAGAAAATCTAATCCTAAAGAAGGTTCATATACAAATTACCTTTTTACAAAGGGTATTGATAAACAACTGAAAAAAATTGGCGAAGAATCGGCAGAGGTTATCATTGCTGCAAAAAATCCCGATGTAAGCGAATTGGAGTATGAGGCCTGCGATTTGTTATATCACTTAATGGTGGTTATGGTAGAACGTGGTTTAACTTGGGAAAATCTTACATCGGAGCTTGATAAACGTCGATAAGTGGGTGAAACCATGAAACTAATGGCAGTCATTTGTGAATATAATCCCTTTCATAACGGACATGCCTACCAGTTAAGTACGCAAAAAGAAGCATTGGGCTGTGATGCCGCTATCTGCCTAATGAGTGGTTCTTTTGTGCAACGAGGCGAGCCGGCGTTGCTTGATAAGTGGGCACGAGCCGAAATGGCAATTCATTATGGTTGCGACCTGGTGTTGGAACTGCCGGCGCTATATAGTCTTCAATCTGCAGAGGGATTTGCTCGTGGCGCTGTGTCTCTTTTAGCCGGACTTGGTGTAGAAGGATACTTGGCTTTTGGTAGCGAATGCGGCAATGCAGCATGGCTTAAGACAGCGGCTGAAACGGCTGTGTCGGTGGAATTTCAAGAAGTACTTAAACGGCATTTATCGACGGGGAAAAGCTATCCACAAGCTTGCGCTGAAACTTTCCGGACCATGATGCCTTTAAATGAAAAATTTGAAGAAAGACCCAATGATATTTTGGGGATTGAATATATTAAAGCGATTAATTTCTTTAGGGCAAAGCTCTCTCCGGCAGTTATTTGCCGTCGGGGCGCTCATGATGGAACAGAACCGGAACATGGATTTTTAAGTGCGGGGGGTATTCGTACCAAAGTGGCCGAGGGTCAATCCATTGAAGCCTATATGCCTTCAAAAGCATTTCAAATTTACCAACGGGAAGTGGCGCGTGGCCGAGCCCCTGTTAATTATCACGGGTTAGATTCTCTTCTTTGTTACGCGCTTATGCGAACGAAACGAGAAGAATTAGCAGGTATCAGCGGCGTGTCGGAGGGTTTAGAGAAACGATTAATGGATGCGGGTGCTGCCTGCAGAACTGCTTCGGAAATTGCAGCAACAGCTCACACGAAACGGTATCCGCTGGCGCGCATACAACGGGTTATGATGAATGTTTTGTTGGGCATTAGTAAAGACGATGAAACCATTTTACCCTGTTATGGTCGCGTGCTTGCCTTGGGGAACAGAGGTGGTGAGGTGTTGCGACATTTGCAAAAAACATCAATACTCCCCATTATTACTAAAACGGCAGACTATCAACCGCAAAGCAGGGAGGCGGCACGCTTGTTTGCAATAGATTGCATAGCAACAGATGTATATAGCTTGTTATACCCCAATCCGGTGGCAGGAAAAACCGGTATGGATTTTTACCGTTCTCCTATACAATTACGGTCTGCACTAGTCTAAAATTTCTTTTTGTGTCATATTTTACAACAGAGTACCTTCGTCTGGCAGAACATCTTCTGCCAGATTTTGTTTTTTGGCTTAGACTCATGTTTTTTTAGATGGTATTTTTATCATTAAATTATTTTGGTTACATGCAGAAACCTGCAAACGATTTTGCGTGTTTACTAAAAATAAATTGCAATAAAACTTTTATAAAAATTTACAAAATATTCGTAAACCGAACAAAAACTATTGATTTTTTTGCACAAAATGGTATAATGTAAGTGTGTAATTATTTTTAAATTGTAATAGCCGATGATTTGAACAATAAGGGGATGTGAAATTTGGAGAAAATAGTGGTTAAGGGTGGGAAACCGCTTTACGGCGAGGTTAGCATCAGCGGTGCTAAAAATGCTGTTGTTGCCATTATCCCAGCTGCTATTTTAGTAGATGGTGTTTGTATTGTTGAAAATGTACCAAACATAAAAGATGTCCAGGTTATTGTAACTATATTAGAACATATGGGTGCTGAGGTGGCCTTTTTAGATGCCTATACACTGCGAATTGATTGTCGTGGCATTCAAAAACAAACAGAGCCTGATGCCATGATGCGCAAAATGCGTGCATCATATTATTTATTAGGGGCCCTTTTGGGGCGATTCCATGAGGCTAAGGTTACCATGCCCGGTGGCTGTAATTTTGGTGTTCGGCCTATTGATCAACACATTAAAGGCTTTGAAGCTTTGGGCGCCGAGGTGCGTCAAGATAGCGATGTGATTGTGGCGTCAGCGGAGAAATTGCTGGGTGGAAACGTATATTTGGATACAGTGAGTGTTGGTGCCACCATTAACATTATGCTGGCAGCTGTTTTGGCAGAGGGTACCACCACAATTGAAAATGTAGCAAAAGAACCTCACATTGTAGATTTAGCCAACTTTTTAAATGCTATGGGTGCCAACGTTAAGGGTGCCGGTACGGATGTTATTAAGGTTAAGGGTGTAAAAAAACTCTCTGGCGGTATTTATTCCATTATTCCTGACCAAATTGAGGCTGGTACTTTTATGGTGGCGGCAGCAGCAACAGGCGGTAACGTGTTGGTGAAAAATATTATCCCTAAACATATGGAGTCAATTAGTGCTAAATTGATTGAAACCGGTGCCAAGGTTACGGAGTATGATGACAGTATTAGAGTAGAAGGTGTTTCTACATATGAAGGTGTTCAGATTAAAACCCAACCTTATCCCGGTTTTCCAACAGATATGCAACCGCAAATTGTGGCGCTTTTATCAGTGGCTAAGGGCACTAGTCTGGTGACGGAGGGTGTTTGGGATAATCGTTTTCAGTATGTAAGTGAATTACATAGAATGGGAGCTAATATTCGGGTTGATGGAAAAACGGCTTTTGTTACCGGGGTGGATCACTTAGAGGGCGCGCCTGTGCGGGCTACAGACTTACGTGGGGGGGCCGGTGTTGTTATTGCCGGTTTGATGGCTCAGGGTATTACAGAAATTACAGAACTTGAGCATATTGACAGAGGATATGAAAATTTAGTTGAAAAATTTCAAGCACTGGGTGCCGATATTCAACGAAAAAGTTGTTAATTATTGTCCCTGTGTTCCTGCGAGCCCGTGGTAGGGAAGGGACTTTATATTTTATATTGTTTGTCGGGCAGAAAGGCAAGGAAATTAGAATGAAAAATTGTAAAATTATGTTAGCTGGTTTCGGTGGACAGGGTATCCTATTTGCCGGAAAAGTTTTGGCATATGCAGGCTTAAAAGCCGGAAGAGAAGTGTCTTGGTTACCTTCTTATGGTCCTGAAATGCGTGGTGGTACAGCCAATTGTAGTGTTGTTATTTCTGATAAACCGGTTGGTTCACCCATTATTCCGAATCCGGATGTTTTAATAGCAATGAATCGTCCATCTTTGGATAAATTTGAACAAACACTGCCTCAGGGCGGCATCATTATTACTGACAGCTCTATGATTGACAGAGAGATTGAACGCAATGATGTAACTGTTATTAAAATTCCTGCTCGTGAAATTGCTTTAGAAAATAATCTGGGCAATTTGGCCAATATGGTTATTATTGGTCGGTTATTAAAAGAGACGGGGCTATACACATTAGATGAAATCAAGGCTGGCTTGGAAAAGAGTATCCCACCCAGCAAGGCTGCATTGCTGGGTAAGAATATACAAGCGATTGAATTAGGTTACCAATATGCATAAAGACCGATTTGTCGATGATGGCGGACGGGTGTTGACCTGCGATACTTTATCGAAAACCGGTCTGGTAAAACATGGCTTTTCTATCAATCGAAATGGAATCAGCGGCGGCATTTATACCTCCTTAAATCTGGGTGTATATACCGGTGATGACGAGAAAAATGTTCGGCACAACTTCACATTGTTTTGTCAGGACTTATCCATCGACCCCAACGACCTTGTATTAGCGCAGCAAACACACACCACCAATGTGCGTGTGGTTACCGAGGCTGATAGGGGAAAGGGATTTTATTTTCATAGTGATTTTTCGGATGTAGACGGGCTTATTACTAATGAGCGAGGCGTGGCGTTAGCGTCTTTTTGTGCAGATTGTACCCCAATCCTGCTACTTGACCCAATTCACCATGCTGTGGGCTCAATTCATTCCGGCTGGCGGGGAACCTTAGGTAAAATCGTGCAAAGAGCTGTTCTTTTGATGAAAAAGGAATACGGCACTTGTGCAGAGGATTTATTAGTGGCGATGGGGCCCTCTTTAAAACAGTGTCATTTTGCGGTGGATACGGAGGTCTATCTTGCCTTTTTAGAGAAATTTCGCACCATAGCGCTTAAAAATACAGTAGAAAAAGATGGTAAATATTACATTGATACGGATGCATTAAATAGATATTCCCTATTGCAGGTGGGCGTGCAGGAATCTCATATTAGTTGCTGTGCGCTTTGCACATATTGCGAGGAGAATATGTTTTACTCTTATCGCCGAAGCGGTGAAACAGGTCGGATGTGTGCTGTCATAGAACTTGTGTAGTTAGTAAGTGAATTTAAAAGGGGTGGTAAAATGGAACGAGTAGTTTTGGTTGTCGATGATGAAAAACCGATTTTGGACATTTTAAAATTTAATCTTGAAAAAGAAGGATTTCGTGTTTTGGGTGCCGCTAACGGAGAAGAAGGGTTGCTTTTGGCATTAACACAAAATCCGGATTTGGTTTTACTTGACATCATGCTTCCGAAAATAGATGGTTTTGATGTTTGCAAACGTATTCGTGAAAAATCGAATGTGCCTATTATTATGATAACAGCCCGTGAGGAAGAGGTAGATAAAGTTTTGGGTCTTGAATTGGGCGCAGATGACTATATTACGAAACCCTTCAGCATTCGGGAGGTTTTGGCTCGCGTCAAGGCTAATATGCGACGTTTTGCCGGTGATGCCAAAGATGATGTTCAGGATATTATTACAGCCGCACACGATCTAGTCATTAATACCACGAAATATGAGGCCATCAAAAATGGTGTAACATTAGATTTAACATTACGTGAATATGAACTCCTTAAGTTTTTAGTTACACAACCTAATCGAATTTTCTCTCGTGAAGCGTTGCTTTCCAGTGTTTGGGGTTATGAATTTTATGGTGACGTGCGAACGGTAGATGTAACCGTACGTCGTTTGCGAGAAAAATTAGAGGACGATTCAAGCAATCCTCGTTACATATTGACTAAACGTGGCGTTGGTTATTATTTTAACAAAACAGACCAGTAGCGGAAAGGGACACAAGTGATAGAGGAGATGCATCATGCTTAAAAGTTTGCAGTGGAAAATGGTGACGATTTTTGTTTTGCTGGTTATGGCCATCATGGCTGCTACCGGAACGTTTTTAGTTCTTTCTGTCACCAATGTGTATTATTCCATGTTTGCAGATGAAATGGATTCTATTTTTACCGAATCCCTTATTGAACAGATGGAAACGGGTACTGCCTTAGGCGAGGACTATATACAACAAGTGCTTTCCGCCTACACGGCTCGTATGGGTATTGATTCCTATCGTAATTATTATATTATTGATGCTAATTCGGCGCGTGTGATTGACAGTTCAGCACCAGCGCCGGATTCCTTTTCTATGCACACTCAAAACCTAATTGTAGCTCTATCCGGAGATGTGGGAAACTATGTGAGCCCTCAGGCATCCATTATGGATTATGCGGTGCCGATACGAGGTGAGGATTTTTCCTATATCATCTATGTTCATGATACCAAAGAAGAGTTAACGGCAATTATACAGCGAATTTTCAGTATTATTCTGCAAGCTCTTTTATTGGGTGTTACTATTTCATTGGTTATGGGATATTTCTTATCTCGTACCATTACAACGCCTATTGCCAATTTAACACAAAAGGCAAAAGGCTTGGCCGAAGGTGAATTTGAATCGAAAATTGATGTGAAGTCTGAAGATGAAATAGGTACCTTGACCGAAACCTTTAATGATATGTCTGCCAAACTGCAGGAGGCCATGTTGCAAATGTCTACCGAAAAGAATAAGGTAGAAGCGATTTTGCTCAATATGACCGATGGCGTCATGACCTTTGCCACAGATGGTAATTTGATTCATATTAATCCAACGGCTCGAAAAATGTTTTCTCTTTCTGACGAAGAAACTCTCCAATTTGATGAGTTCTTTGCCCAACATCAAGTAGATATTCGTTTAGGCGATTTGTTGTATTTAGAGGATAACCGTTTTATGGAGCGGGATATTGAACTGCAACAAGTGTCGGTTAAGGCCGGCTTTGTTGTCTTTGAAGACGAATTGGATAATACAGGCAGCGTGCTGGTTGTGCTTCATGATATAACACGGCAACAGAAATTAGAGAATTCCCGACGTGAGTTTGTGGCAAATGTATCCCATGAATTGCGAACGCCGCTCACAACTATTAAATCCTATGCAGAAACCTTGCTGGATATGGCAGAGGGTTCTGATATGCCTGTGAGTTTTATTAACACAATTGTTAACGAAACTGATAGAATGACCAGACTTGTTAAAGACTTATTGGTGCTATCCAGTTTAGAGCGATCCGATCAGCTGAAAAAAACAGAATTCAATATGGCTGTTCTTTTATCAGATGTTGTTGACACCATGGAGCTTGTAGCCAGGGATCAGGGTCATCGTTTAAAATTAAAGGTTAATAAACCTCTGGGTAATTTTTACGGTGACAGAGATCGATTGGAACAACTTTTGTATAATATAATTTCCAATTCAATTAAATATACACCCAACGGAGGTAAAATTGACGTAACTGCCGGTCAGGTATATAGGAGCGTATACATTAAAGTAAAAGATACCGGTATTGGCATCCCCGAAAAGGATTTGGGTAGGCTTTTTGAAAGATTTTATCGTGTAGATAAGGCCCGTAGCAGAGAACAAGGGGGTACCGGCTTGGGCTTGGCTATCTCCAAAAGTATTGTAGAAGCCCACGGTGGCACCATCAGCATTGCAAGTAAAATTAACCAGGGGACAGAGGTTACCATCTCCCTGCCGGTGTTGCCTATAGAACAACAGGATACTTAAAAATGTAAAAGTAACATAATCTTTCCGTAACACATTTGTAAAAAACATATGATATAATGTGTATACTAGAAAAGACATCATGATATATTATAGAGAGATATATTCGTAATAATTACTTGTAAGGAGGTGTTGTTATTGGTTACAAAAAGGTTTATTCGCACAGTGGCAAAATGTAGTCTTGTTCTCATGTTGGCCATTGTTATGATGAGTACAGTTGCGCAAGCTAATACCGCACCGGATGTGTTACCCGGAACGGTTGAGTCCACGGTACAGGATTTGGTCATATTAAAGGCGCCGGAGCAGCTTGTTTCTTCAACGAACAACAGAAAGTTACCGATTTCAGCAACAGCTCCTCAAGGGGTTTTGGTTTCTGTATACCGATATAACTATGTAACAGGTTGTTATCATAAAATCACCCTAAACGACATTCCGTTGGAATCCATTGTGGGTTCTACCATGTTATTTGCTGGTCAAGTGGACCTTAACTCCGGCGCTAACAAGTTTTTAATTCGTGGTGCATGGGATGATGCGGCATATACTGTGGTTAAATTTGATGTGAATGTCTTAAATGAAGGCTTTATGGACCGGATTAAGGGCGTTATCAGTACCATATTCAATTAAATACAGATTGTGTGACTGTGGGGCGTCCCGACGGTTTTCATCATGCTAGGAATGAAAACGACGGATGCCCTATTTTTATTCTGATAAATGGAGGCAGGTTATGTATAAAAAATCAATACAAAACATCTTACTTGTCGGCTCGGTTTTAACTGCTTTCATTTTGGTGTATCAAATTTGGTTCAGCGGTTACTTTCTGTCTGATGGATATGAATATCTTACTTCCGGCTTGTACAGTAAAATTGTTCAGCCTATTTTGCAATTTTTGGGCCACAGCAATGATAGAGATTTTTCTGAAAATATTCAAATGTTGTTTAAACCGGAAAAAATTGTACTTAATGCTTCAAGTGACCGCGTCATTTTAACAGAAGAAGAGGCAAGCTTTAATGAAACCCGTGGGCTGTCTAGAGAGGTTATTCGGGGTTGTATGGTGGGGGATTATCCTGTTAAATCCAAAGAAATTGTTGATATGGATACATATTTTTCTGTTTTAAAGGGCCGATCTATTTACGTAGATTATGGCAAGGATTGTGACTACCGTTTGTTTTCACAAGGTATATGTGGCAAAGAAAAAAATACGTTTACGGATGATATTAGTGTCATTCAAAGCTACATTATTAGTCTGCATGATGGGCTTTTAAATGATGTTTCCATCTATATTGCAGACCAAAAAAGCAATCATGCATATCGTTATGTGGTTGAGGCAGATAAAAGTCGATTGGAAAAGCAATTAAGCAATTTAATGAGGCAAACCTATACAGGCAGTAGTCCTTCTTATTCTTTTGAGCTAAATTTTCACAAAGTTCAAGATCAGCGGATTTCTAAGGTTTTGTTTGATCCCTTAATTTTATCTGATTTAACACCGGTGAGCTTACCACCGGTACGGATCGATGAGGGAGAAACCTTGGATAATATGTTTCATGGTAGATTAACAGAGTCTATATTAGACATGTTTTCTATTAACAGCCAAACAATGCGCAAATACACAGATTTAGATAATGCACGTGTTTTTGTAGAAAACAATGCCACTTTAACCTTGCGTGAAAATGGGCTATTAGAATATCAGGCAGTACAAGGTGGACGTGGTTTAGATATTACAAAGGGTGACCGTCGAGCAAACTATGACATCTATGCAGCTACGACCCATGCGGTAGATTTTGTTGCAGAACTGTGTGGCCAAATATCACCTGAATTTTTTGATCATTTACAAATCAGTACAAACCTAACAGAAAATGCAAAGAATCAGGGCCTTTATCGAATTTGCTTTGATTACTATGTTCAGGGAATTCCCATTCGGCATAAGACAGCAGATGGTTATGCCTATACCATTGAAATGGAAATTGCCGATGGATACCTGCAATCATACAATCAGTTTACTAAAAACTACAAGATAACAGATGGTGAAATTCGGACACTGCCCCCCATGCTTAATGCGGCAGATATGTTAGTAGATTCGTTATATGATGGTGAAAACCCCTTATATATTAATAAAATTGGTGTATGCTATGCTGAAAACGAGCAAAATATAATTACACCACAATGGCATGCCATTGTGGATGGCATTGACAGAATGATTGCAACGGATGAGGAAGATGACATATGAATTGGGGACGTGCTAAAACAATTTTGATTATCTTATTTATTGTAACAGATATTTCTTTGTTACTTGTGTTGTTGCAAACAAAACTTCTCTCCAGTCAGGTGCCTGAAAATACCGTTGCAGCAATCATAAAGGTTTTACAAGAGCATGATATTGCAATTGATTCCGCCATCATTCCTCGTGAGCATGGCAACAATCAAAATATTATTATGCGTAATTATTTTGAAGAACCGAAGCGTGCTGCTGCTAATATTTTAGGAGAAATAGTGTTAGAAAAAACAGAATCGGAAGTTTCTATTTATGAATATGTCGGCACAAGAGGTATTTTACGCATTGGAGAGGATGGATTTTTTTATCATCGTCAAAATGAGAGTAAGCCTTACAAAACAGAGGAACGACCGGACCAAGACGCAATGCGTAATATTGTTGTTGGTCAATTATCGGTGTTAGGTTTCGACAAGTCCCAAATGACAATATTAGATGGCATGTGGAAGGATGGATTGTACTATTGTAAAGCGCTTCCACAGTATCAAGGTGTGACAATTTGCGGCATATCTATGTTAATTACGGCTGATTTAAACGGTATTGCAGATTTACAGGGCAATTGGTTTTATGCGGTAGGAGAGGAAGATTACAGCAGGGAGCCGCTTTTAGATATTACAAGCGTATTAACCCAGTTGATTTATTGGGAAAATCGTATTCCTATGGAAATTACAGAAATAAACAATGTTTATTATGTCGGTAAAGAATATTTGAACAGTCGAGAAATCGTTGCAACACCGGCTTATGAAATTGTAAGCAATGTCCAGCAGGTATTTCGCTTCGATGCCCGCGTTGGCAATCAAGTTCAATCGTAATTACAATTTACAAAAATAGAGAAGGATTGGTACGATAATATGTTAGTCGATATAGCAGAAATTCAAATTCAATCAGGTAACGGTGGCAATGGATTAGTTTCGTTCAGACGTGAGAAATACGTGGCTGCCGGTGGACCTGATGGTGGCGATGGCGGCCGGGGTGGCGATGTTATCTTTATGGCAGATTCGCGACTGTTAACCTTAATGGATTTTCGTTATAAAAGGGAATATAAGGCGCAAAATGGCGGTGATGGCCGTGGCGCAAAATGCACAGGCGCTAGCGGTGAACCTCTTATTATTCGTGTGCCTGTAGGTACTTTAATTAAAGATGGTGAAACAGATAAACCCATTGCTGATTTAAGCTCTGATGGTGCTCAGTTTTTGGCAGCTCGAGGGGGAAATGGCGGTTGGGGGAATGTTCATTTTGCAACACCTACAAGACAGGTACCTAAATTTGCAAAACCGGGTCAAAAGGGCATTTCCCGTCGCATTAAGTTAGAACTGAAATTATTGGCGGATGTGGGCCTTGTGGGCTTTCCAAATGTAGGCAAATCCACTCTTTTATCTGTTGTTAGTAGTGCACGCCCTAAAATTGCCAATTATCATTTTACTACTTTGGAGCCAAACTTAGGGGTTATTTCTGTTGGCGAGGGAGATAGTTTTGTTATGGCGGACATTCCGGGAATTATAGAGGGTGCCAGCGATGGTGCAGGCCTTGGACATGAATTTTTGCGCCATATTGAACGCACCAGACTTTTACTGCATCTTGTGGATGTTTCCGGGATTGAAGGGCGTAATCCTATCGAAGACTTTGATACCATTTGTGAGGAAATGCGGAAATATAATCCATTATTGGCTGAAAAACCACAAATTGTTGTTGCAAACAAAACGGATATTATTACAGATGAAGCAGCGTATGAGGCCTTTAAAAAGGAGATTGAGGATAGAGATTTATTATTGTTTGAAATATCCGCAGCCACTAAAAAAGGCACAAGAGAGTTAATGGCCTTTGCCTCAGGTTGCTTAAAAGAACTGCCTGTTCCTGAGCAGGTTGTTTATGAGGATATAACGGAGGAACCGGAAGAGTTGACTTTTTCTATTGTTCGCGAGGGGGAGGCTTATCGTGTTGAGGGGAGCCGAGCTGAGCATATTGTGGCCCATACAAATTTTTCAGATTACGAATCTCTCCAGTTTTTCCAACGTTCTCTGCGGGATCATGGTATTATTGACGCCTTAGAGGTGGCGGGCATTCAAGAAGGGGATTTAGTTCGCATGTGTGATTTGGAATTTGAATTTGTGCATTAATGGTTGGTTAAAGTTATAAGATTATGCAGAGTTTGAATGATGCTAAGGTGTAGCAACTTTTGCTGGACATATCTTTGATCTTTAGTGTAGGATATAATTAGGTGACAATAATGAATTATCAAGATACAATTCAATATCTTCATGTATGTTCCCGATTAGGGAGTCGACCGGGGCTGGATTCCATTAGAGAGATTCTGTTTAGGTTGGATAACCCTGAAAAATCACTTCGGTTTATCCATATAGCTGGCACCAATGGAAAAGGATCTATTGGATGTTATATTACCGAGATGCTAGGAGCAGCCGGCTATTGCGTGGGGTTTTATACATCGCCGGCAGTTTATAGTCCTTGCGAAATTATGCGAATTAATAGTCGGGAGATATCAAAGGCCGATTTTGCCAAAACAATCACAACAGTGCGACAGGTTGCAGAATCTATGGTGGAGGAGGGACTATATCCACCAACAGAATTTGAAATTTTAACGGCGACGGCCTATTTGTATTTTGCTCAGAGAAAATGTGACTTGGTTGTTGTTGAATGTGGCATGGGTGGACGATTGGATGCAACCAATGTAATGGAGAACGTAGAGGTTTCGGTCTTAACGCGAATAGACTATGACCATATGGCCTTTTTAGGTTCCACCCTTTCTGCTATTACCAAGGAAAAATGCGGTATCCTGCATCAGGCGTGTCCTGTGGTTGTCTATCCTTGCCAGGAAGAAGAGGTTTACTTGACCATTGTAGAAGAAGCAAATAAACGGGGATGTAGGATTTATATACCGGATTTGCACGCTTTAACTGAGGAGGGTAATGATGCGGAAGGTCTGGTTTTTTCTTACGGACCATATTCTAATTTGACCCTTCCTATGCGTGGAAGGCATCAAATCTATAATGCCATAACAGCCGTTGAGGTCATGCATGTATTGCAAAAGTCTGCTTTCTCTATATCAGCTCAAGCCATTCGAGAGGGATTGCACCAGAGTCGTTGGCTCGGTCGCTTTGAGGTGTTATCCCAAAATCCACCGGTTATTTTAGATGGAGCACATAATTCTAACGGTGTTTCGGCTTTTATAGCCACCATAAAACAATGTTTTCCTGGTACATCCTTTATTGGTGTTTTGGGTATGCTGCGAGATAAAGATTACGGAACTTGTATACAAATGTTATCCGAAATTTGTGATACACTGATTATCACGGAAGTATACAATTCACGTACAGCCAATATAACGGAGCTTAGGCAAGCAGCCGGACATCTTCCTATTTCTCTTTTAACTGTTCCCAATCCTGAACAGGCCGTTTATGAGGCGTTTATATGTCGGAACAGCAGTCAAGGTATTGTTTGTGTGGGCTCCTTATACAATTTACCAATATACAAGGCCAAGTGTCAACAACTGCTGGAAAATATGTAAGTTTGTAAAAATAATGGCGGGAAGGGTAGTGTCCTTCCCGCCATTATTTTTACATTGTATCTTTGTTTATAAATTTTTTCCAAATGGGAGCAGCAATAAAACTCGATGTTAAAGCTATCAATATTAAAACACACCAAAGTGTTACGGTTGCATTCCATCCAAACCTATCTGCAATATACCCATAAATAGTTCCGGCTATCATACTTCCTAAACATGCTGCTACATTTATTTGTCCCGCCAGCATGCCTGCTTTATTATATTTTTTATATCCTGTTGGTATTATTACAGTAAAAAATTGCTTTAAAGTATCTGTCAAGATATTTGTCAACATGACCGCTATTATTACATACACAAGCGGTATTTTGCCTATAAATGACATACTGACAACCAGAGGCAATATCATTAAATACAACAAACCTAACGCCATAGCTGCATTTTTTATATACCTTGGATAAAGAAATGCAACAACAAAAACCGATAAAAAAGCAGAACATGTTGTTAAGGTGACTAAACCGCTTGATAAACTAGGTGTTATTTTATAACTTTCCATCAACATTGTGGACATCCAACTGGCAATTCCCGAGGTGAAAAGGCTATTTGTAAAGGATGTTATAAATATAAAAATTGCACCGCTTGATAAAATGAGTGTAAGGGTATTAACTCGTAACCTTTTTTGCGGTTGAGGAACACTATTGATTATTACTTTGTCCTTAATGGTTTCTACAGCTTTCTTGTTTGCAAAAAAAACAGTTATAAAAAATATTATTGTGATGAGGCTTAGCAGTACATAGGTTACGACAAACAAATCTTGCCAGTTACCATATTTTAACACAATAGATGCAATTAAGAAGCTTAGAATAGTTCCCGATGAAATTCCCAAAGGCATTAGAAGTTGGCTTTTGGCACGATATTCCGTAGAAATATATTCTGTAATTATTTTTAACAAAGCAGGCCATACTCCAAATTGTACAATACCAACACATGACCGCGCAAAAAAAATGACTACAAAGGAAGCAGAAAAAGTCATTGCTATATTTGCCAGTATTGTGCCAACTAAAGCAAGAGCAATGAGTTTAAAGGGTGAAACTTTGTCTACAAAAAAACTCCCTAATATTTGTGCCAAGCTGTATGTAATATAAAAACTAGAGTTAATCGTGCCAGCAGCAGTTCTTGAAAAAATACCATCGTCAATGATACCTGCTATGGCAGCCGTATATGCGCTTCTTGAAAAGCTAATTAATGTATAAACCGTAAAGCAAACCAGTACAAGAATTACACTCATTTTTTGATTTTCAAGGCTTTTATTCATGCTCATGCTGCTTTTATTTAAACTCTTCTGCGGTTATAAAGCGATAGCCTTCATCATGAAGGGTTTTTGCCAGGGTGTAAAATTTTTGCGGCATATCAGGTTGATAAACAAAATAGTCCTTGTAAAAATATTGTTCATGGTTAGCAGCCACAATATGGGGTACGCCTCGTTTGGCTAAATCCTTGACTTGTGTCTCAATTTCTTCTACTGTGTTTAAATTAAGACACAAATGTGAGGATGCGCGGAATCGCAATCCTGTCCCTTCATCCGGCATGGAGGTATTCAGGTCCTGCATTGCATCATATTCTGCAGTAGAAACATGGTTGTATGCACAAATGGAGGATAAGATTCTTTTATCCTTTGTTGGTCTTGTAAAGAGTTTTGTCTCTTTTTGACGGTTATGTAAAAGCCTTGCAGCATGTCCATAGGGCAATACGCTTTCGTCCCCTGTGAATTCACGGGCATCCCCACGGGTTACCCCAAGAAATTCTACGCCGCAGTCATAAAAAGCCCTGCAACCCTCTTTGCTGATTGGTAACCAATGAGGAATAATGTATTTTGCAAGGGATTTTTCACCTGCAAATCTTTTGATTTCATCAACGATTTGCATATAGTCCTTTTTAACAAATTCATAGGTACCATTTACATAAGGGTAATCGGGAAATTCCTGTTTGGCATGGAATGCAAATTTTAACCAATGGGCATTTGCTTCAAATTCTGCTTTATAAGCATCCGGTACTTCTGACAGAGAAAATTCATCGCTGCCATAGAAAAAGTCTGTACGATAGAAAAGGTTTAACTGCACTGTTGCGCCCCATTCATCGTGACATTTTTTGAGCATTTTAAAATAGTCAATGTCAAAAACGGAGGCGGGTCGCTGTTGTGCCAAATCTCTGAGACACCAAATTACATCATCAACAAATAAAAAACATGTTTTACTCATTACTAAGCACCTCTTTGTTTTATTTACTATCATTATATAATTCTATACTTATTTTTCAATTAACAAAACATTTTTTTATGGACAAATCAACGATTTTATGTTACAATATAAACAGGGAGATGATTTTTATGTATTGTGGTATTATTAACACACTAACCATGCCAACCATTGGTTTTTCCCATCATTTTTTTACGGACAAACCTTACCACACCAGCTACAATCGTAATAAAAGTATTGAAATTGTGTTTGTAAAAGAAGGTATTTTACATGGAGAATTTAATGGTCATGCATTTTGTGCATCTGAAGGGGATGTTTTGGTTTTGTTTCGTCATTTGCCAATTACACTCTATACAGATATAAACACAGCCCATGCTCATTGCAGCATTCAATTATTAATGGATTTTGACCTTGAAGTTTGCGAAGAAGAACATCTGCAACCCTATCAAAACGATGGTCTTATTGTCCCTTTTGTAACAGAAAAATGTAAAGAAACCGAAATTTTAAAAAAAGAAATCTATAATGCGGTTTCCCTTGCTATGATCGAAAGGGAAAGGAATCAATTAGAATCGTCCATTATATGCTTACATATTCTTCAAAGGTTAAGTGAATTATTTAATAGGTGTAATCAAAATAATCAAGTCAGTATACAATCTTCTTTGGTATACAAAATTCAAAAATATATATCCACACATTTACATAGAAAAATTACTCTTGATGAGATTGCCAAGCACACGAATAAAACACCGAATTATATCAATAGCGTATTTAAGCAGGGAAGTGGCTTGAGTATTATTCAGTATATTAACCAGGAAAAAGCCAGAATCATATGTGACTTTATTAAAAACAAGGGCATTTCATTTTCTGTTGCTTGTGAAGCTGTTGGCATATATGATATTTCCTATGGATATCGTTTGTTTAAAAAACATATTGGTGTAACACCAAAAGAATTTTTAACAAATGAATAGCTGTATAGTACAGGTCATCTTCAAAGTGCAGTCGAATAAATCCTTAAAATATACTACATAAAAACTCCTTTTTTGCTAACAATAAGAAATGTAAAATTAAAGCGAAAAAGGAGTAATTTCTATATGAAAGCCACAGGAATTGTAAGAAGAATAGATGATTTAGGCAGAGTTGTTATACCAAAAGAAATAAGAAGAACCATGCGCATTCGCGAAGGCGACCCGCTAGAAATATATACAGACAGGGATGGGGAAGTAATTTTTAAAAAGTATTCGCCTATTGGAGAATTAGGGGATTTTGCCATGGAATATGCAGAAACCCTTTCTAAAACAAGCGGTCATCCTATTTGTATTACAGATAAGGATAATATAATTGCAGTATCGGGAGTACCGAAACGAGAATTGGCAGAGCAAAAAATCAGTACAGATATTGAACGCGTGATGGAGGAAAAATCAACCTTTGTTATGCGACGGGGAGATAATAAAAAAATAAGCGTTATTGAGGGTAGTGAAAAATATACAGCTGGGGTTGTTGTACCCATTATTTCTGAGGGAGATACCATTGGCTCGGTTGTGTTTTTTTCAAACGAGGCAACCACCGCTATGGGTGAGGTGGAAGAAAAACTGGCTCAATCTGCAGCAGGATTTTTGGGAAGACATATGGAGCAATAAAGCTTAAAAGATATAATAAAAAATCGGGTATAGCCAGCATTTTGCTTATCTATACCCGATTTTTATAAGTTATAAACCGTTATTTTTCCAGCATGGCATCTAAAACGGTGCCCATGGTCTTAAACATAGAGTGGGTTCCCTTGTGTAATTTGCGCCGTTGCTTGTCATTAAGGGGATCCATTATCATGGTAAGGGCCGATCCAACAACAGCACCGGCGACAATACCACCTATAAAACTCATTTTCATCATACAGCCTCCATTTTTTTAGATTGTGGTTTTAGTATGTGAAAAATCAGGATTTTTATACGACCTTTACATGGAATCAGCCTTTTCTGTACATGCTTGCATGGCTGCCATAATAGCGCTGCGAAATCCGCATTCCTCCAAACGTTTAACAGCCTCAATGGTTGTTCCTTTAGGAGAACAAACCATATCCTTTAGTTCTCCGGGATGTTTACCTGTTTCTAACATTAGTTTGGCGGCGCCCATAACAGATTGAGCAGCTAAAAGATAGGCTGATTGTCTGCTAATGCCATCACGGACGGCGGCATCGGCCATGGCCTCTATCATCATAAACACATAGGCTGGACTGCTGCCTGATACAGCAATAACGGAATTAAGCAGAGACTCAGGTAAAATTTCTATCCGGCCAACAGCACGAAAAATATTTACAACTTGGGAAAATTCCTCTGGGGTTGTTGGCATATGTTCTGCGGCAATAACACTCATGCCACATAAGGCCATAGCCGGTGTGTTAGGCATGATGCGAACAATTTTGGCATCGTACCCCAGAGCCTCTTTAATGGCACTTATTTCAACGCCGGCAGCAATGGTAATAAAAACCTTATCCTTAATTTTGTTGGCATATTGTGCCTTTAAATCTGCCAATACACCTGGTAAAACAAAGGGTTTTACAGCTAAAATAATATAATCTCCCTGCAGTGCGTTGCCATTGGATTCCTTGCCGGAAACACCCATTTTTTTGAATTTTTTTAAGGCTTCTGTGTTGGGATCGCTTACGAATATATCTTTTTCAGAACAAAGTTCTGCAGCCAAAACGCCACCGGCAATGGCATAGGCCATATTACCGCCACCGATAAATCCTAATTTCATCTTATTTCACAGCCTTTCTGTCTTGTTGCTTTTATAGGCAGCAACATAATATTTATCTTATTTGTAAGTAAATATTATGTTGTGCAAAATTAAAAATTATTCGGTAACGGCAGGCGTGTTGTCCTTTGCAGCTTCTTTTGCCGCATTAATGCCATCAATACAAATATCCACACGCAACACGGTTAAGTCAGTCATGGTTTCAATACTGCGTTTTACAGAATCCTGCAGTTCTGCAGATACAGCCTGAATCTTTGCACCATAGTCAACCATTACATGTATCTCTATAGAAACTTGTTTTTCAGACATGTCAATACGAATATTTTTATTATAATTTTTTTTAACGAATTTTTCAACAAAACCATCTGTCAGAGAAGTGGGTAGCGCAACACCCTTTGTTTCAGCAACAGCCATAGCAGCAATCGCCTGCACAACCTCCTCAGAAATTTTGACAGCACCACTTTCTACATAAACAGTATTTTCATCCATTGAACATTACCTCCTTGTATCATTGTATTATTAGTATATCATGTTATTATTAAAAAATCAAGATTTTTATTATGTACCTAATATCTCAAGAAAGCGCAAAGGGGTGTTTCGTGTTTATAATATAAAAGACGGATTTCGTTCATGGAAATCCGTCTTTTATATTAAATTTTATTTGCTGTTGCTATAT
The DNA here is from genome assembly GCA_015069045.1 of Oscillospiraceae bacterium. Classification (GTDB taxonomy): domain Bacteria; phylum Bacillota; class Clostridia; order UBA1381; family UBA9506; genus UMGS755. The sequence goes on along the minus strand of SVJJ01000002.1, from coordinate 71,731 downwards.
TGGTTATTGCTTTTGTTTTGCTGATTCTGCTGGTTTTTGTTTTGTTGCTGATTTTGTTGATTGTTTTGCTGGCTGTTCGGATTTTGGTTGTTTTGATTTTTGTTGTTCATACTTGTATCCTCCTGATTTTTGTTTCCCTCAATGGGGAATGTTTGGGATATGTGCTATCACTAGTATGAACAAGAATTTGAAAAATATGCATAACTATGAAATCATGGTAAACAAACGCTTGCCAACAGAGTCCCACACATATTTCACACCGAGGACTTTAATCGGTAACATAACTAAGGCGCTGATGGTGCGGGCGCTAATGGTTAACCAAATTGGATTGCTGTATAAAATCCATAACCATAAACTGCCTAGACCAATATCAATCAAAATTGTTTGCAAAATTACACAAATAAAAATACGCCAAATGGATGTTTTTTGCTTATATAAAAACATGCCAAAGGTTAACCCATATAAGGCTTCGCTAATACCAAAGCCGGGGAAATATGTTAATCCTTTGGAATTAACAAGCATCCCTAAGAAATCGGCTAAAAAGGCAGCAACAGCCCCCACCCATGGACCAAACAGCATGGAACACAAAGCTGTGGGAATAAAACCAAAACTTAAACGCAAAAATTCGGTTTGTATAGACAAGAAACGAACAATAATAATATTAAGAGCAATGAGCAACGCTATTGATACTGTGGTTTTTGTTTTGTAGAATTGTTTTTGCATAAAAAACACGTCCTTTCTTTTGTGACACATAAGAATTTGGGCAACTTAGCCACAAAAAAGGAGGTGTAGACTCAATTTTCGTGGCAGCGGAATGCAGTTATGATACCGCAAGCATGCATCTATGCTTTTCGTACAGTGGCAACTTCCCGTCCAACTGTCACTTAACGCATCAAAACCTACTCTGCCGTACTATTTACTTGTATCATATATAGTATAATACAAAAATATACAATTGTCTATCTTTTTTTACAAAAAGAATAAGGAATGTAGAAAAACATATACTAATACTAAAATTTTTACAAAGGAAAAGATGGTATGAGTACAAATAAAAGAATGGGAAAACAAACGGTTTGTTACCAAGTGCCACCCATTATTTTAGGCACAGGAACTGTGGCGGGAAAAAAGGAATCTGAAGGGCCTATTGGCAGTTACTTTGATGTTATTGCAGAGGATAATGTATTGGGCGCAAAAACCTGGGAAAAGGCAGAAAGTAAATTTGCAGAGCGAGCAACTAAGGAAGCCTTTAAAAATAGTGGTGTAGCACCGGAACAAATTCAATATTTATTTGGCGGTGACCTGCTTAATCAATGTACAGGTACAAGTTATGGCGTGAGAGATTTTGCCATTCCCTTTGTGGGATTATATGGTGCTTGTTCCACAATGGCTTTGGGCTTATGTATGGCATCGGCATTTATTGATGGCGGTTATGCAGATTACTGCGGTGCTATTACCTCCAGTCATTTTTGTTCGGCAGAAAAACAATTTCGTTTTCCTTTAGAATATGGTGGGCAAAGACCACCCAGTGCACAATGGACAGTTACCGGTTCTGCCTGTGCTATTTTAGGCGATAAGGGGGATGGCCCGATGATTGACTGTATAACAACGGGGAAAATTGTGGATATGGGCATTACTGATGCCAATAATATGGGAGCAGCCATGGCCGCTGCCGCTGCTGACACACTGATGGTTCACTTTCAGGATACAGAACGAAAACCTTCTGATTATGATTTGATTGTAACCGGTGATTTAGGCTATGTGGGCAAGTCGGTTGTGATTGATTTTATGCAGGAGGGAGGATTTGACCTTTCTAAAAATTATAATGATTGTGGTTTAATTATTTTTGACCGTGAAAAACAAGACACCCATGCTGGAGGAAGTGGTTGTGCTTGTGCGGGTCTTACTTTTTGCGGATATTTATACAAGCTTTTGCAGAATAAACAGTTGCATAATCTCCTTTTTGTGGCGACAGGAGCTCTGCAGAGTCCATTAAGTGTTCAACAGGGAGAAAGCATGCCCGGTATTGCTCATGCAGTCAGTATTCGGGCCAATTCATAATATTATGCATATTCTTTTAAAACATCTGCAATGGCTTGCCCTAACAAAGTGGCGGCAGCTTTAGATTCTTCTACAGTATTAACACCAGTTCCAACCTCGATAATCATAGACCCCTTCGTTGCATGCTGGTTAAACCGTTCTGTCCTAATATTGATTGCGCGGCACAGGCCCGGCTGTATTTGCCCCAACCTGTGTTGGATTTTTACGGCAAAACCAAGGTTGTGTCGCCAGTTAGGATGGTATAGCCCCATGTTGTCTGTGCCAATGACAAACATAATTTGCGCTATTTTTTTCCCATCTATTGTGGTAACGGTTGGCTTTACCAAGGTGCCGTCATCCTGTTTGATATAATCTCTATGAATGTCCAGCACAACCTCCAAGGTTGGGTAAGCCGTTAAATTTTTTTCAATAACTGTTAATGCTTTTTTGTACGATTGGTTATAAGAGGGGTTATCATTTTGTGTCGTATCATGTACGGTCTGTATGCCGTTACTACGCAAAACGGAGGCTATTTCGGCTCCCACATTTACTACATTTTGTGTAGGATTTTCGCTTCTTGCTCCGGGACTTTCAGCATATGCTTCCGAAGTGTGGGTGTGTACAATTAACACTCGTGGGCCGTTATAGGGAGATGAAAAATTTAGGGGCGTATTTAATAAAGTTTGTGCGTCAACAGAGTAGCCGGGGGTGTTAATAAAAGTAAGGCCCTTAGCAGAAATGTCTGTTTCTAAAACATTATTAATCAAAACATCCATCTGCTCAGTTCCCTCCTGAGCAGGTTTTTCATGTTTCAGCACGCCGCCATACATAGCTGCATATTTTTTACTCATTACTTCGGAGGCTTGAATACTTAAAATAGAATTAGCTAAAACATCATAGCCGGAGTACCGGAATGCAATTGTTTCTCCGCTATGCAGCCCAATAATGGTGTGCTTCATGCCGGCAAGGAAAAAACCGGTGGGTAGCTGGGGTAAGGGAACATTTGAACCGAAAAGGAGTATGGTCAAAAATAAGAGTATCAGTATCCAGCCGGTCTGGCGCCATAAACTATAATTTATGGTTACAACCCGGCTGTGAAATCCTCTTTGTTTTTTTGCCATACTCTTGTCCCCTTTCGTTTTTGTATTATTAATCTATGCAACCCTGTTTGGAATTATGTTTTCATGGAAATAACTTGACGGAGAGTGGGATTTGTAGTACAATAAAAATATGTTTTTATTAGGGTGTGACATAATGAATCGTGACCGAAAAGCCGAGGCACAATTGCATACCATACTGGGAGATTGCCGGTTGTTTACAAGGGCGGAGTGTTATTACGAACTTTCCTCTACGAATGATTACTGTCGGGAGTTGGCAGAGCAGGGAGAAGAGGAGGGTGTGGTGGTTTTATCTGAAAGTCAAACAGCCGGTCGTGGTCGCTTGGGTCGGCACTTTCATTCTCCCCGGGGTGACGGTCTTTATATGAGTATTCTCCTTAGACCGACAGAGAAAATTGGAGAACCGGGGTTGATTACAGCTTGTGCTGCTGTGGCGGTATGGGAAGCAATTTTCGCTATAACCAACGTTATGGTAGACATTAAGTGGGTCAATGATTTATATTATCATAATAAAAAGTTGTGCGGCATTTTGACAGAGGGTCAGTTTAATAGTTCGGGATGGCCTTCTTACATGATTGTAGGGGTAGGTATTAACTTATATCCTCCCAAAAACGGGTATCCCCCGGCCATTCAGGATATTGCCACCTCCCTTGCCGATATATCCACAAGCCAATCCGTTGACAGATTGGCGCTATGCGGAGAATTTGTGCGTCGTTTTGCACAGTATTATACGGCGCTGCCTAAACGGGATTTTCTGGATATTTATCGCAAGACTTCTTGTATATTGGGACGGGAGGTATCTTTTCAATATCAAAATCATCTTACTTGCGGGAAAGCCGTTTCCATTGATGACCAGGCAAGATTAGTTGTGCAAACGGCAGAGGGAACATATATAACCTTAAACGCCGGTGAAGTGACCTTATTGCGACCGGTGTTGCCATTATCATAACAGGCGGTGACATATGACAACTTCACAATTAAAGGAAATTTTAAAACATAATATTTTAAATGTTGTTCAGGCAGAATATCACACGAATGATGATTTACATGAACACATTCATACAGGAGCCAACATTTTGTTGGCCAAACCTTGTTTGTATGGAAATGATGAAGAGGGCGATGCCTTGGCGGCACTTTTTGAAATAGCGGCGGATAAAGCGTTTGTAGCTGGGCAAATTGTTGCACCTAAAGAGGCGTTGGAAGAAGAGGGCGGATTACTTCCTTACGAGGCGTACTATCAGGATGTGCTATCGAAAGCTGAATGGTTAATTGATATGGGCGTTTCTATGATTTTTTTAACCGGATTCCGTAGTATTACAGCCATGAAATGTGCTGTGTATGCTGTTCGTGAGGCTGATTTTGATATTCCAATTTGTTTTGGTATATATGGAGAGGCAGAAAAAATTGCTCCGGCGCTTTCGCTGCTTGTGGCCGCCCAATCTTTAGACATTTGTGCTTTTGGCTGCGTGGATATGGATATAGAGGATGCTCTCTTTATTCTATCAGAGCTCCAGGCTTTTACGACGGTACCTCTTTTTGCTTTGGCTACATTCGGTCAGTTTCTTACCCCTGAGCTTTACGGGGACTATGTTCCTTCTTTAATCAATCAAAAATGTGCTATGTTAGGTCTTGGGGCAGGGAGTCCGGCTTTTACTGCAGCGGCATCAAAAGCTTTATGGCAACTTTCTCCTCTCTTGCCGGATTTTCCGGTTTTAAATGCAGTTTGTTCTCGAGATAGCACCATATTTTTAGATTTTAACGGCAATATTGTCAGCCGTAATAAGCAAATGATTGAAATTAAAACAGAGAAGGCAGAAGAACTGTTGCAGGCTCTTCCGCTGCTGAATAAAGCAGGTGTAGCGCCGGTTTGTTTTTCTATTCAGGATATAGATTTGTTGGAATATGCCATTTCTCACTATGCGGGTCGTCCGGCTGTTCGGACAGATGAGTATGGTGCAATTATTGCCAAAGAGTTAGGCGCTTTCATTTTATCCGATAACAAAGGAGAAGACAGGGAGGAGGAATAAGGGGGATGTATGCAGTACCTATTGCACAGTTGATAGAGGAATTTGCCAAAATGCCCGGCGTTGGTAAACGGACGGCAGAACGGCTTGCTTATTATGTTTTGAAATTATCGAAAGAGGAAGTTGCCGTCTTTGCACAGACTATGATGCAAGCAAAGGAAAAAATAACCTTTTGTCCTATTTGCCAGTGTTTGACGGATGCAATTCCTTGCGAGTTATGTTCTGATTCCAAAAGAGATCAAAGCGTAATATGTGTGGTTGAAAAACCTAAAGATGTAATTAAAATAGAGAAAACGAGAGAGTTTAAGGGAACATACCATGTACTTCATGGCGTTATTTCCCCAATGGATGGCATAGGCCCGGAGGATATACGCTTAAAAGAGTTGCTGGCGCGCATTGCAGATGGCAGCGTGAGGGAGGTCATTATGGCAACAAATCCTAATTTAGAAGGTGAAACAACGGCCATGTATGTGGCAAAAATGTTAAAACCTTTTAATATTAAAGTGACCAGACTTGCTCACGGTATTCCCGTGGGCGGCGATTTGGAATATGCTGATGAAGTAACGCTAACGCGCGCCCTGGAGGGACGACATGAAATTGTTTGATGAACCCTATTGCCGAGGAGAAGAAACCATTGACAATTTAGGAGATGGTTACAGCATCATCCAAAGTTTTGGAGAGTTTCGATTTGGGACAGATGCTGTAAAGCTTTCTGACTTTGCAAATATTAAGCCCGGCGATCGTGTAATGGATTTGTGCACGGGAACCGGTATTATTCCTTTACTTTTACATAAAAAGGAGCCTAAAGTTCACATTGTTGGTTTAGAATTGCAACCTCAAATGTGTGATATGGCACAAAGGAGTGTAAAGCTTAATAACTTAACAAGTTATATTGAAATTATTTGCGGGGATGTTCGTCAGGTGCGAGAACAATTTACAGCAGAGAGTTTTCAAGTTGTTACCTGTAATCCCCCCTACATGAAGAATGCTACCGGTAAACAAAATCGTGCAGATTGCGTTACCATGGCCCGGCACGAGGTTTGTTGTAATTTGGAGGATTGCGTGGCTGCCGCTTCATATTTGCTACCAAGCGGCGGACGGTTTTACATGGTACATCGTCCAGAGCGCCTTACTGATATTATGACGGTTATGAGAACATACAATGTAGAGCCTAAGCGCCTTTCCTTATATGCTTCGGGCGGTAAACCTCCAAGATTATTGGTGGTTGAAGGACAAAAAAATCGAAACAGTGGCTTACTTGTTGAATTTCAAATAGGAGACATGGTATGAAAGAAAAATTGAGCGTAATGATTCATAATGCCTATGAGGCAGAACAAACAAATAAGCCGGTCAAAACGCTGGAAAAAGGTACACTGTATTTGGTTGCCACGCCCATTGGTAATTTGGAGGATATAACCTTGCGTGGGATTCGTATTTTACGAGATGTGGATTTAATAGCCGCAGAGGATACAAGACGAACGGCAACTTTGTTAAATCATTTGGGCATAAAAACGCCTTTAACCAGTTATTTCCAACATAATGAAAAAAGCAAGGGAAGTTATATTTTAGATAAGTTACAAGGAGGCGCTACGGTTGCCTTGGTGTCAGATGCAGGAACACCAGCTATTTCAGATCCGGGGGAAGAATTAGTGCGACTTTGTGCAGAAAATGGTGTGTCGGTAGTGTCGGTGCCGGGCGCAACAGCAGCTATTTCTGCTTTAATATGCTCCGGTTTGCCAACGGGCCGATTTTCGTTTGAGGGTTTTTTGAGTATCAATAAAAAAAGTCGTCGAGACCATTTGCTGGAAATTAAGCAATCTCCCCAAACCATGATTTTTTATGAAGCACCTCATAAATTACGCCGTACTCTGCGGGATTTATATCAAATGCTAGGTGAGCGACGCCTTGTATTGGCAAGAGAATTAACAAAAATTCACGAGGAAATCATTAGAACCACCTTATCAGAAGCTATAGAGATCTATCAAGAAAGAGAGCCAAAGGGTGAATATGTCCTTGTTTTAGAGGGGGCAACATCTCCGAAGGAAACGGAAAATGAATTAAATAATTTAACAGTTTTAGAGCATATTAACCATTATATAACCTTAGGTTTTGACCAAAAGACGGCTCAAAAAGCTGTGGCAGCAGACCGTGGCGTGACAAAACGGGAGATTTATGCAAGTGCCTTACAGGAAAATGAAGGGAATGGAGCTAAATTATGATAAATACGATAACATACGATATACAGCCGGGTATTCGATTACATCATATCGCTACAGAACAGTTTAAAACAGTATCAATAGGAATCCATTTTCATCAGCAATTAACCCGGGAAGAAGCAGCGAAAAATGCCCTGCTTTCCGATGTTATGCGCCGTGGTAACTCCAAATTTCAAAATACGGCGGCTATTAATCGGTACATGCAAAGCTTGTATGGTGCTTATTTTGATGCTGATATTAAAAGAAAAGGAGAGGACCAGATTCTTTCTTTTGTCATTAGTGTAGTCGAGGATACCTATTTACCGAAAGGAGAAACCTGTGTTTTAGAAGCCTTTTCTGCGTTGTTGGATATGGTGCTGTGTCCTTTGGTGGTTGATGGCGGCTTTCGATCAGATTATGTAGAGCAGGAAAAAGTAAATTTAATTAATGATATTGAAGCTTTAATTAATGACAAGCGCACCTATGCCTTGTGGCGGCTGATTGAAAACATGTGTCAGAATGATGCCTATAGCATTTACGAATTAGGCGACAAGACATCGGTGGAATCTATTACGCCGAAGGTCTTGTACGAACAATATAGAACCATTATTCATCAAAGCCCTGTGGATATTTTTGTTACCGGTAATACAAACATTCAGCCCATTGTGAACATGGCACTTGAGCGATTTAAAAAAATTGCGTCGACACGTACGAGCTATCCACAAACTTCTCTTTATATGCCCACGGGTACCTATCAAAGTATAGAGGAAGTATATGAGGTATCCCAAGCGAAACTCTCTATGGGTTTTTATACCGGTATTGGTCCCAAAGATCCACGCTATAGTGCTTTGATGGTGTTTAACAGTATTTTTGGTAGCGGCGCTCATTCTAAACTGTTTAACAATGTTCGCGAAAAACTAAGTCTGGCATATTATGCATCGTCACGCTTAGAAAGAAGCAAGGGAATTATGGCGGTTTCCTCCGGTATAGAATACCAAAATCGAGAGAAGGCAGAAGCAGAAATTTTGGCCCAGCTAACAGCTATGAAGGAAGGGGATATCACCGATTATGAATTTGATGTATCGGTTAAGAGTATTATTAATTCCCTTCGTTCTATGCAGGATAGCGCCGGCTATTTGGCAGATTATTATTTAGGTCAGGCCGTGAGTGGTACCTTAATTAGTCTGGAGGAACAGTGCCGACTTATCAGTTGTGTCACAAAGGATGAGGTTATTGCTGTGGCTAATGTCATTCAGCCTGAAATGGTTTATGTGATGAGAGGTGAACAATAATGGAATTTATAAAACACTATGATTCCACCTTGCGTGAAACTTTATATACAGCGATTCATCCAAGTGGTTTACATGTTGCCATTATGCCTAAAAAGGGTTACAGTAAAAGCTATGCGGTTTTTGGCACCCATTTTGGTTCTGTGGATAACGAGTTTATTTCGCCAATGAGCCATGAAGTTGTTCACTTGCCGGATGGCATTGCTCATTTTCTGGAGCACAAATTATTTGAACAGCCTGACGGTACAAATGTCTTTGAGAGTTACGCTCGCCATGGAGCTAACGCTAACGCTTATACCAGTTTTAATGTGACAGCATATTTATTTGAAAGCACACAAGATGTTCAGGAAAATTTGGGAATATTATTGGATTTTGTGCAAAAACCCTATTTTACAGATGAAAATGTGGCAAAAGAGCAGGGTATTATTGGGCAAGAAATCGGCATGTATGATGATGACCCGGGTTGGCAGTTAATGATGGGTTTTTTAGGGGCTATGTTCCACAGGCATCCTGTTCGTGTTGATATTGCCGGTTCTGTGGAATCTATTTCTCATATTACGAAAGAAACCTTGTATGATTGCTATCAGACCTTTTATGATTTGTCTAACATGTGTTTATTTATCATAGGTGATGTTGAGCCGGAACGGTTAGGCCCTTATATTGAGGAGAAAATTTTGCAAAAGGCGCAAAAGGGCGGAGAAATTCAACGGATTTATGGTGAGGAGCCCCTATCTGTTTGTGAAAAGATGGTTAGTTGTACCATGGATGTGAGCGTACCTATGTATATGCTTGGTTTTAAAGATCTGGATTGCGGCTATGACGGGAAAAATCTTTTAAAAAAGGATATGGAACTATCCATTATTTGCGAACTTTTATTTGGTAAGACCGGACCGATTTATACGAAACTATATGACGAAGGATTTATTTTTGGTGGTATGGATGCTGAAACTGCCTGTGAAAAAGACTATGGTTATGTAGCACTTTCAGGGGAGAGTCGGGACCCGGAAACAGTGCGGGATATTGTCTTTGAAGGCGTTAAAAAAGCGCAAAAAGACGGGTTATGTGCTGAGGATGTAGAGCGGGTGCGCCGTGCCATGATGGGGCAATATATAAAGCAGTTTAACAGCTTAAGCGCAGTAGCCCATCAGTATATGAGTCAGGTGTTCAATCATGTAGGGTTGTTTGATTTTACGGAGGTTATGAATCAAATTACGGTTGAGAGTTTAGAGCAACGCCTCCGCTCTTATTTCGATACAGAACGGGCTGTTCTTTCTGTTGTTCGACCACGATAAATGACATAATAAGGAGTTTGCATCATGAAAAACACCATTGCTTTTCCCGGATTAGGTATCGGCCCTTTTACACTATCTGAAAAATTTACCTTTCTTGGCATATCGATTCATTATTATGGTTTAATTATTGCCATAGGCGTGGTTTTGGCCTATTTATTTGCCGCTAAAAAAGGAGCTAAGCGAAATATAAGCAACGATACCTTGCTTGATGTTATTCTTTGGGGCATTCCCTCGGCAATTGTTTGTGCGCGCCTGTATTATGTCGCGTTTAGTTGGGAAGAGTATCGGCACAACTTGTTGGATGTTTTTAAAATATGGGAAGGTGGCATTGCTATTTACGGTGCCGTTATTGGTGCAAGCCTATCAACGCTGATTTATTGTCATGTGAAAAAAATTTCCTTTAGTAAAGTGTTTGATGTGGGTGCATTTGGACTTTTAATTGGTCAAATTGTGGGACGATGGGGTAATTTTGTTAACGCAGAAGCCTATGGCAGTTATACAAATACTGCATTGTTTAGAATGAATTTAGTGGATATGGGTATTCTAGTTCATCCCACTTTTTTATATGAATCCATATGGAATTTAGGTGTATTTATCTTTTTAAATTTATATGAGAGGTACCAAAAGTTTGACGGTGAGATATTTTTACTTTATTTAACAGGTTATGGTTTAGGGAGATTTTGGATAGAAGGTTTGCGCCAGGATAGTTTGTGGATTGGACCTATCCGCATTTCTCAACTTCTGGCTCTTATTTGTGTTCTAATCGGCATTATTTGTATTATTTTAGGTCGCAGGAAACATAAAACGTTGCAGTAGAAGCTGGAAAACAGTTGTTTATAAAAAACAACTGTTTTCCAGCTTTTTTAAGCAAAATTCAAATTTTTTGAGACAATTTTTTGTTTTGTATTGCATAATATGTAAAATTCGTGTATAATTAGGCGTGTAAACGAATATCGAATTTTACAATATCTTCGGGGAGGTACATATGTCAAGTTGTAATATACAAGATGTTTTTGGTTGCTATGTGTTCAGCGAAGAGGTTATGCGTGAGCGATTATCCAAAGAAACTTTTACTGAACTAAAGAATACGATTGATAAAGGGATGCCCCTGAGTGCGCATGTGGCTGAGGCTGTAGCAGAAGCCATGAAAAACTGGGCAATGGAGCAGGGTGCGACCCATTACACCCACTGGTTTCAGCCTCTTAATGGTTACACGGCTGAAAAACATGATTCCTTCCTTAGTCTTTCTAAAGATGGCACACATGCCATTACAGAATTTTCCGGTAAATCTCTCATTAAGGGTGAGCCGGATGCTTCCAGCTTTCCATCCGGCGGTTTGCGGGCAACCTTTGAGGCTCGCGGCTACACAGCCTGGGACTGTACATCGCCTGCCTTTTTAAAGGAAGATTCCAGCGGTTTAACTTTATGCATTCCCACAGCATTTTGTTCTTACAATGGTGAAGCGTTGGATAAAAAAACACCTCTATTGCGTTCAGTAGAGGCTATATCTGCACAAGCAGTTCGCATTTTGCGCTTATTTGGAGATGAAACCACGAACCGTGTTTCTGTAAGCTGTGGAGCAGAACAGGAATATTTTTTGATTGACAAAAAAATGTGGAAAAAACGGCCGGATTTAGTGTTTACAGGCCGCACCTTGTTAGGCGCAAAACCTCCTAAAACCCAAGAGATGGATGACCATTATTTCGGCACATTAAAAGAGCGGGTATCTGCCTTTATGAAGGAACTGGATTTGGCTTTGTGGAAAATTGGTGTGCCGGCTAAAACCAAACATAATGAAGCGGCGCCGGCTCAACATGAATTGGCACCCATTTTTGAAACGGTTAATATTGCTTGCGACCATAACCAAATTACCATGGAGTTAATGAAAAAAATTGCTGACCATCATGATATGGTTTGCCTCCTTCATGAAAAGCCTTTTGCAGGCCTTAATGGTTCCGGTAAACATAATAACTGGTCACTGACAACGCCGGATGGTGTTAATTTATTAAATCCCGGCAAAACACCTCGGGAAAACGCACAGTTCCTAGTTTTTTTGTGCGCTGTTATCAGTGCAATTGACGATCACCCTGCCTTAATTCGTGCCTCTGCGGCCAATGCAGGTAATGATTATCGTTTAGGAGCTTTAGAAGCACCGCCAGCCATTATCTCTATTTTCTTGGGTGATGAATTGACGGCCATCTTAGAGGAAATTGAGAGTGGAGAAGAGCACCATGACCATTTTGGTGGTGTGCTAGATACAGGGGTGTCGGCGTTGCCGAATTTGCCCTTAGATTCCACCGACCGAAACAGAACTTCACCCTTTGCGTTTACCGGTAACAAATTTGAGTTTAGAATGGTTGCATCCTCTGCCTCCATTGCCGGTCCTAATACGGTTTTAAACACAATTGTAGCTGATTCTTTATGCACTATTGCTGATCGGTTGGAACAGGCAAAGGACTTTAATAAAGAATTAAATGCACTTTTAGTGGACATTATTAAAAAACACAAGAGAATTATTTTCAATGGTAATGGTTACGGGGCGGAGTGGATTGCCGAGGCTAAACGTCGTGGTTTGCCTAACATTAACAATTCGGTGGATTCCTATCGGGCCTTTATTTATCCTGAATCCATTGCTGTGTTTGAAAAACACCATGTATATTCAGAAACGGAGCTTCGTGCCCGTTATGAAATTAAAATGGAAAAGTATAGTAAAATTGTGGGTATTGAGGCGCAAACCCTTTTGCAAATGCTCCATCGCTTCATTGTTCCGGCGTGCATGCGTTTTGCTGATTCTGTGGCGCAATGCATTGTTAATGTAAAAGCCACGGGCTTATCTTGTGATACTTTAGCGGCAGAAGACCTTCTTCGCAAGGTTTCCGGCGGGATAGCTGCCCTTCATAAAACCATGAAAAAGCTGGAAAAAGCTATACAAAAAGCTGAAAATTTTGGTGATGATTATATAGCACATGCGAATTTCACCCGGGATTCATTGATAACGATTATGGGTGAGGTAAGGAAATATGCAGATGAATTAGAATCAATTGTTGCCAAGGAGTATTGGCCAATTCCCACCTACAGCGATTTAATTTACAGTGTATAATAACCCCATACTTTATGAACAACAGGGCTATGTGACTGAAGCTGAAACAGAATGTTTGACTATAGCACATATCCCTGTTTTTTTCTTTATGGTCGCATAAAATGTTACATTATGAACATGCAAAAATTTATGCATGTAGGATAAAAATTTTTGTGGATTTTGTGTAATTATTTTGTTGACGGTATTATAAATTTATGCTATAATGTATTTGTCTACAAATGAAGAGTTGTTGTCCTTTTTTATTTTGTTGGTATGACATGTAATATTATAACAACTTTTTGAATGCTATGTTATTTTTTTACGAGAGAGGAGAATGATTTTGGTTAAGAGAGTTATGAGCCTGTGCTGTTGTGCTCTCCTTGTATTTTCTATATGCGGGATAGTATATGCAGGGGGAGATGTTGCAACGATTACACCATCTAAGGCGGTCGCTAAAGTCGGTGAAACCTTTGATGTAACCATAACACTACGTGGGGAAAACGTAAAAACCTATGGCGTGCATAATATTTCTTTTAACGAGAAAGTTTTTGAACTTATTGCAGGGGTTGAGGGCAACACAGAGGCTCCGGTAATTAATAAGTGGGATAGCGAAACCAGGGTTCTTGCTGCAGCCTATTCTGCACCAGCCTTGGTTGATGAGACAATTTTAACATTACAACTCAAGGTTAAAGACACGGCAGTATCCGGTACATATGATATATCTTTTGATGCTATAGTTAATAAAGAGACCATTAAAACCACTACCGCTACCATAGAGGTAGATGGATTGGCTGTTTCCACAGCACCAACAGAAGAGCCTGACGATGTTGTGCCGGAGGCTGAAGAAACAGACAAAGTTCTTACCAGTTTAGAACGGAAGAAAGATGTCATTTGTTTGAAGATTAATAAGAATTTAACCATTACATATAATGTTAAAACATATATTGATGACGAAAATCCCCTTGTTGTTCCTTATATTAATAACGGTCGCACAATGGTTCCTCTGCGGTTCATTAGCGAAGCCCTGCAGGCTGAGGTTTTGTGGGAAGAAGGCTGGGATGGCTGCATTGTAAAAAAAGGTGACAAGGAAATCCAGTTTGTGTTTAATTCAAACGAGTTTACGGTAAATGGTGAAACATACACCTATGAGGCTCCCATTGAAATGCTCTATGACAGAACGATGGTGCCGGTACGGTTTGTTTCGGAACATTTAGATTGTGATGTGTATTGGGAACCGATTAATAGTGCTGTTGTCATTTCTCCTAAGGACAATCCCTGGGTTCCGCAACGTCAAATTGAAATTACGGCAATTAACGAAATGTTGCTTTCTATTATGGGTATTATTTAAAATATATACTAAATACATTATTTAAGGAGGAAGAAGAGATGAAGAAAATTCTTGTCATTTCATTGGCGGTTATCATGCTGATGTCCCAGGCTATTGGTGTTGCCGCTACTGATTTTAGACTTGGCGGGGATGGTTATGTTACAATTAATGATGTAACAATTGATGGTGCTTCTCAAAATGGCGAGTTTGGACTTGTTATTATTGAGGGCTTGAACAAAGAAGTTCTTGATCTTAGTGATGAGAATCTGGAGGAAAAGATTCTGTACATTGATCAGGCAACAGCCGTAGGCAATGTAATATCCTTTGGAAAATTTGGCTTGCGTGATACCGGTGATGAATTTGCAGGTGCTACCGCCTTTGTTGGTGGTTTCGGCCTGCAAAGTGCTACTGCTATCGGTAACATCGTTGTTGGTGGCGCATCATCTGATGCTGTGCCCGGTGATATGGATGGTAGTGGCGAATTCGATGAGGATGATGCCATTCATCTGTTATTTAATTGTTTATTTGGTGCTGAAGATTATCCCATTACCCTAGATCCTGATGTAGATGGCAGTGGCGAATTTGATGAAGACGATGCTATTCATCTATTATTCAATTGTTTGTTTGGAGAGGAAGATTATCCCTTATATCCTACTTTGGGTAACTGATTGAATTACAAATAATTTTTTATAAAATATGAAAGGAACGGTAGAAACCATGAAAAAATTTCTAAGTTTAATGCTGAGTGTTCTTCTTGTGTTTTCTACAATGTCTACTATCGGCGTTGTTGCAACAACGAGCAGTATGACCATTAGTAGTGCAAATGCAGAACCGGGCGACACCGTAGAGCTTACATTATCCTTGCAAGCTTCATCCGTAAAATCTTATGCATTCACATTAGCCGATTATGATACGACTGCCTTAGAACTTACCGGCTATGAGGTTGTTTCGGTTGGAAGTCCTACGTTAGCAAGCTGGGACGAGGCTAGGAACAATTTAGGTGCTGCATATTCCAGCAATGTTGCTGTTGATGGTGTTATTTTAAAACTAACATTTTTAGTTAAAAATGATGCAGAACCCGGAACATATGTAATTTCCGGTTCAAAAGCTCAAGTAGATAGGACGGATGTCACCCTTATAGATGGCTCCATTTCTTTGCCGAAGTATGATTTTGATGCAGAAGATGTTACTTGGGAGTTTTCACCTGAAGCTATCTCCTATGGCGATGCATTAAGCGCAGCTGTAGAATTACCCACAAGTGGTGTTGTTACTGTTAACGGTAAAGAATATACAGGTACTTTCTCATTAGAGAACGGCACTGAAACACCGGCTGTTGGTACAGCAAAACTGCAAGTTACATTTACCGTAAACGATGAAGATGCTGGTAAGTTTAATGATGCAAGTGTTACAAAAGAATTTGATGTAACAGTTAACAAGGCTGCATGTGCAGAAACAGCTATTGCACCGGAATTAACCGCAACCGATACAACCGTAATGGTTACCGATGCTGTAAACGGTCAGGAATATGCTATTACAACAGAAGCTACTGAGCCAACAGCTAATTGGAACGATACCGGTGTATTCACAGATCTTGCTCCTGATACAGCTTATACAGTATATACTCGTGTAAAAGAAACTGCTACACATGAAAAAAGTGAAAGCGTAACTGCCACTATTACAACAGATAAAGCAGAACAAATTATTACTGTTGCAAACCCAACACCCAGTGTTCGTGTTGGTGGAACTCTTGATTTAAGTACCTTGTGTACTTCAAATGCAGAGGGCGCAGTTCTTGTTTATACAGTAGATGGTGACCTTCCTGAAGAAGCTACTCTTGAAAATGGTGTTATTACGGCAGGTGCCGTAACAGGCACCATCACTGTTAAGATTAACTCTGATGCAGTTGGCGGATACTATGCTGCTGATGAAGCAACCATTACCGTTTCAATTGTTGTTAAAGAAACAGATGATTCTACCATGACAGTTACCCAAGAGGGTTGTACTTATGGTGAAGCACTTGCTGACTTTGTATTAAACGGCGAGCCGGTTCATGAAGGTGATCACACCGTTCTTTATACAGGTACTCTTGCTAACGGCGACCCGTATTCATCTGCCATTAAGCCTACTGAGGCCGGTACTTATAAAGTAACAGTAGTATGCGAAACTGATGATACAATCTACACCGCTATTAGTGATGACTTTACCATTGCTAAAGCAGATTATACAGATTTAGAAGTTGCATTGGCACCTCAGACTGAGGTATATGAAGGTCGTGAATATGATTATTTAGATACCAATATTACGGTTCCTGATGGTGTAAGTTATGAAATCACCTATTCTGCGACTCCTTTAAATGCAGGTGAATATACAGTTACTGTTACATTTACAACATCTAACGAAAATTATAATAATCCTGCTGAGTTAACTACAACATTAACCATTACCCAGGCTGTTGCTACAGGATATAACCTTAATGCTGATGTTCCTGCTGAATTAAGTGCAGCGGCTAACATTTTAACAGAAGAAGATCTGGCAACAGAACTTGGCCTGCCCGCTGAAATCTATGTTGAGTATGTACAGTACGAAAACGGCTCTTCAAAGGATCCGATTGCTGTAACTTGGGCCTTAGAAGAGGATTTTGATGCTAAGGGCGGTAGCTATACCTTTGTTGGTACTTTAGCTGATAATGACAATATTGACACATCTGAGCTTGATGTTGAGGTGCCTGTAACCTTAACGGCTGTAGAAGGTACATTTACAGCAATTGAAGATTACACACTTCCAAAGGCTGCTGTTATCGGCGAAAATGTTATTGATATGCCGGATATCGCTCCCTATAGAATTACTGTAAATTATGGTAATGAACAAACAGATCTTGTAATCGTTTGGGATAAGGATTTGGCAGCTGTTCAAGCAATTGCTGCACAGGTTACAGAGACAACCGATAAAACAGTTGAACTTACCATTGCAGATGAGACATTCGCCGATATTCCGTGGGTTACAATTGTAGGTGATAAAACACATGTTATCACCATTACAAGCAAAACGCCTGCAACTGCTACCTTAAGTGATGTTGCTTCTGTGACTTATGGTGAGGCCATTGAGGCTCCAACATATACATGGACCGTTAATGGAGAAGAAGGTACAACCGTTGAGAGCGCCGATCTTGACGCAACTGTTACCATTACTTATAAAGCAGAAGACGGAACGATTTATAATGACGTAGCAGATGTTAAGGCTGCCGGTAATTATGTAGTCGTTGCTACATTTGATAGTGCCATTTATTCCGGTGGTACAATTGAAAAGGCCTTTACAATTGCCAAGAAGGATGTTGCTGTTACAGCTATAGATCTTGCAGGTGAAACGGCAACAATCAATGGCAACTTGGAACAAGACGCTTTAGGCATTGATTTTGATGTAATTGATATAACCATTACCGACAAGACAGTTGGTGCTGGTAAGGCAACGGTTTCTAACATTGTTTTAACAGGTGATGCAGCATCTAATTACAACTTAACAAATACAGTTTTAGAAAATGTAGACATTGAAATTGCTGCAGCTGAAGCCCCTGCTGAAGGTACAGAAAATGATGTTACCATTACAGTTTCTAGAGCTGATGGCAACGCTGCGATTATTGTTGTTGATCAAGCTGCTCTTGATGCAATTGAAGAGGATACCGAAGCTGCTTCAATTGATATGACAGAAAATGAAACCGAAACAACTGAAACGGTTATTGTTCCTTATGAATTAGTTGACAAACTGATTGCTACAAGACCTGTTTCAATTACATTAACAGAAGCTGTTGTTGAATTTAGCCGTGATGTTCTTTCACACATTTCCACCGCTCTTGGCGCCAGCGTTGATATGCACCTGGATGTTAAGCCGGCTACATTGACAGAAGCTCAGTTGGATGTCATTCCTGAAGATGCAACAAACGTAACGGCTGTTGAACTGAAAATTAATGATGGTGCAGTAACCACATTTGGTACTGGTAACAAGGTTAAAGTTAAGATTCCTTATGTAAAGGATACTGGCAGAATTAAAGCTAAGTACATTGATGACTTAGGTAATGAAGAAGCGGTTAGTGTTACACACGATGGCACATATGCTATCTTAGAAGTTGAACATTTCTCTGATTATGTTGTTTACACTGAACCTAATTCGACTGTACGTCCCAGCAGTGGCGTTTCCAAACCAGCCCAGTATACCGTTACTTTTGAATCCAATGGCGGTAGTGATGTAGCAGCTGCAACTGTCATTGAAAATGCAGTTATAGCTGAACCGATTGCACCTACAAAAGATGGCTTTGAATTTGAAGGCTGGTATACAGATGCAGAATTGACTCAAGCGTATGATTTTGCTGCTAAGGTTGCTAAATCCTTTACACTGTATGCTAAATGGGCTGAGGAAGCATCAGGCGAAGAACCGGTAGTTACCTTTGCAGATGTTGTAGAAGGTGCATGGTACTATGATGCAGTTATGGCTGCCAACGAAGCAGGCTTGATGAATGGCGTATCTGAAACCGAGTTTGCTCCTGATGCTGCTGTAACAAGAGCTATGTTTGTAACTGTTCTTCATAGATTATCTGGCGATACAATGGATACCAAGGATATTGCCTTTAGTGATGTATCTGCAGATAGCTACTACGCAAGTGCTGTTGCTTGGGCTAAGAGAAACGAAATTGTAAACGGTGTGACAGAAAATGAATTTGCACCGGATAGCAATATTACTCGTGAGCAGATGGCAACAATGCTTTACAGATACGCAAAAGCAATGGGCATGGATGTTGCTGTAGGCGAAGATGCTGAAGTACCTGCTTTCTCTGATACAGACAGTATTTCTGAATATGCTGTTGATGCTATTGAGTGGGCATGTGCTAACGGTATTATGGGTGGTAATGCAGATGGAACTATTGCTCCTCTTGCTAATGCAACCCGTGCTGAGCTTGCAACAGTGTTTGTAAGATTTACCAAATAAAAAACTAGTTCACAGGTTTTTAATACTCCCTGTAAATTTTACAGGGAGTATTTTTATGTATATAATAAAGCAATCAATATAAAGCAATCAATAAAAAATTTTTAAAATTTCTTGACAAATTTTATTTGTTATGGTATACTTGCATATAGCCGCGTGTATGGGGTTATAAACGGCAGTCATGCCTACCTCAATGTAACAGCGAGCAAGGATGGAGGAGGTGCGAAAATGTACGCAATTATTCAAACGGGTGGAAAACAGTATAAAGTTAGCGAAGGTGACGCTATTTTTGTTGAAAAATTAGGTGTTGCTGCTGATGAAACTGTTACCTTTAACGAAATTGTTGCCGTTGGTGAAGGCAGCAATTTAAATGTTGGTGCTCCCTTTGTAGATGGTGCCAGTGTAACAGCTAAGGTGCTCAAGGAAGGAAAGGCCAAGAAGGTGATTGTATTTAAGTACAAGCCTAAAAAGGGTTATGCTAAGAAGCAAGGTCATAGACAGCCCTATACCAAAGTTGTTATTGAAAAAATCAACGCATAATGTATTATGATTACGATTGATGTAACAAGAAACAAAAACTGCCAAATTGTTCGTTTTACAGTAGAGGGTCATGCAGGGTATAGTGAACGAGGTACAGATATTGTTTGTGCTTCCGTTACAACGGCTGTTATGACTGCTGTAAATGGGTTAACAGATGTGGCGGGGATTCAGTTGACACCGGTTATAAAAGATGGGTATCTTGATTGTAAGCTACCCGAAACTCTTTCACAACAGGAACGCTTTAGTACGGATTTGCTTTTAGAAAGCATGATGCTTACCTTACAAAACATAGTGTTGCAATATGGTGATTATGTTAATTTGCGGGAGATGTAATTCCGTTCTAACAAGGTGTTTTCTGAATGGGATATCCCCAACATAATAGGCGACATTAGGTCGTCGTTTAAAAAGGAGGTTTTATTGTGATTCAGTTTGATATTCAGTTTTTTGCACATAAAAAGGGTGTTGGTAGCACAAAGAACGGCCGTGACAGCGAAGCAAAACGCTTAGGTGTAAAAAAGGGTGACGGACAGGCTGTTTTGGCCGGCAACATTTTGGTACGTCAGCGGGGAACAAAAATTCATCCCGGTATCAATGTGGGCAAGGGCGGAGATGATACGCTGTTTGCTTTGATTGATGGTAACGTTAAGTTCGAGAGAAAAGGTAAGAACAAGAAGCAGGTCAGCGTTTATTCTGCATAATTAAAAAGTGAAAAGCCCATACCATCATGGTTTGGGCTTTTTTTGTAATGTTAGGGGAATGAGTATGGCCATTTATGCCATTTCGGATTTACATTTAGGTTTATCAACGGATAAACCCATGGATATTTTTGGTTCACGATGGGAAAATTATGTAGAGATATTGCGGGATAATTGGTTTAAAACTATCGGCCCCCGGGATTTGGTATTGCTTCCCGGTGATATATCCTGGGCTACCTATATTGACAAAGCAGAGGCTGATTTCCGCTTTTTACATGAGTTGCCCGGTATGAAATTAATTTCTAAAGGGAATCATGATTATTGGTGGGAAACCTTGAGTAAATTGAACTTATGGTTAGAACAAAAGAATTTTTCAAACATTCATTTTATGCATAATAATGTGTATACCTACGACAATATTACCATATGTGCCGCTAAAGGATATCCGGATAATGGCAAGAGAGCAGAGGATAAGAAGTTATATCTGCGGGAGGTTAATCGACTGCAGCTCTCTCTTGATATGGCGGTTAAAATGGGTGGAGAAACGATTTTTGTTATGCTTCATTATCCACCATCCCCCCAATCGGAATTTGCACGTTTAATGGAGCAGTATGGTGTTAGTAAATGTTTGTATGGTCATTTACATGGACAGCATCATGCTATGGCTGTGACGGGGACAATCAATAATGTGCAATATCAGTTAGTATCCGCGGATTATTTACGATTTCAACCGATTTGTGTGACGGAGTAGGTAGAATAAGACCCTGACAACATTGTAAAGGTGGTGATCACCGTGTCTGAACAAGAACAAATTCAGCGCTGTCAAAATGGTGATGTTGAAGCATTTGAAATGTTAATACAAGACTACGAAAATAAAATATTAAACTATTGTTATCGCATGCTGGGGAATCAATCAGATGCGGAGGATGCTGCCCAGGAAACGTTTGTTAAGGTTTTTCGCTTTATTGGCAGTTTTACCGGTCAATCCTCATTTTCAACCTGGCTATATAAAATTGCTTCTAATATTTGTTTGGATTTTCTGCGTAAAGCTAAGCGACAGCCGAAGGAAACGATTACGATTCATCAATATAATGATGAAGGGGAGGAGTTTGTTTTACCTTTGGCAGATACAGCACCAACACCTTATGAACAAGCTCAGCTTAACGAGGCTCAACAGGCACTACTTTCGGCCTTAAATCAACTTTCAGAGCAACAGAGAAAGGTGATTATTTTGCGGGATGTGGAAGGACTTTCTTATGAAGAAATAGGTCAAATTATTCATGCGGCACCTGGTACGGTTAAATCCAGAATTAATCGGGCGCGACGTGCTTTACAAAAAATTTTGCAGCCCCATAAGGAACTTTTTTTGTTGCAGTAACGTCTATATGGTATAAAAAACTATAATCATGTAGCGAGGAAGGGAGGGAACACAGTGAGCAAATCATGTTGTGAGATACAAGATCTTTTACCGCAGTACATAGATGATGTGCTGTGTGAAGCGGAACGAGATGCGGTTCGTGACCATTTATCTCATTGCGAAGTTTGTCGTCAAGATTTTGAAGTGCTATCGTGTGTTATAAAAACGGCACACACATTACCGAGTATAACTGCTTCAGACAAATTTCACAATGAGCTTCATGGAAAATTAGTGGCAGAAGCAGAAAATAAACAAAAGACATATAAGCCAAAATTTCATTTTTATTCTACTGCATCCGGTTTTGTTGCGGTAGCTGCTGTGATAGTGCTTTCTGTTGTAACCTTTGGCAATCTGCCAAAACTAGATAGCCTGCCGGGCCAAGAAATGATAACGCCGGAACCGACCGCAAGCGTAACACGAGTACAACCTGCAAGTGAACAAAAGGAACCAACAATATCAGAAGGAGTTCCCAGCGAAGTAATATCAAGAATGCACGCGGATGAGGACATGCCAAGCGGCAGTCATGCAAATGAGGGTGATGGACAAACAAACAATGAATTCGCGCAAACAGAGGCGGAAAACGGTATTGCTACGGCCTCCGAGAACTGGGATGCAAACCCGGCATATATTCCATCAGAATCAAGTGATTCAGATGTAACGGAAAACCCAGATGTACAAGTGGCATCCTATACATTGCAAAAAAATGTTGTGCACTACACAATGACCCCGGAAGGCTTTGCATTGGCCTACGAAATGCTGCAGCCTTATGTAACCGAGCAGGGAATTTGCGTTCCAAATGATTCAGTTGATTTTTTAAATGAATTGACAAAACTGACGGGTTATATATCCCATAAAGAAGATATAGAAATGGTTGAAGATATAACTTATGCAGATATGACAGAATATGATAATTTTATCTGGATTGAAATTCACATAGAATCTTAATATAAAAATGCAACAAATGCATGTGTCCGTGTGTATACATCGCAAATGTTGCATTTTTTATTCTCTAAGCCCCATTCGTTGTGCAATTACATCAATCAGCAGACCTGCAATGAGAGATATAGAGAACATTGTGACGGCAGTTTTCCCTATGGAAATAGCTAAAAATGAGGACTTTTGGGGAATAAATCCCATACAAAGAAGAATGAAGGATAGTATGACACCAAATTTAATAATGCATTTAGCCAGCCAATGCATCCTGTTTTTTTTGTTATGTTTTTTATATTTCATTACCTTTTGCACTCCCAATTTTTTTCTGCAATTACATTATACAATATAATCCATAGTGCTGCAACCCACAAAAGATGGTAACAAAGGATACAGATAAAAAAACTGCCACAATTTGGGCAACCCCAAATTGTGGCAGCTCTATTTGCCTAATAAACTTATTCAGCTTGAGGCGCTCCTACGGGGCAAGTGCTTGCGCAGTTACCACAATCAATGCAACTGTCAGCATCAATTACATAGGTTGCGTCACCAGCGCTGATGCAGCTAACCGGGCATTGATCTTCGCATGCACCGCAGTTGATGCATTCATCATTGATTACATATGCCATTTGTCACACCTCCTTAAGTTGTGAAAATCCTATTTATAAGACAGTTAACCTGCCGAGAGTGTTACAATACACCCACAAAATATTGTAACATAAAATTAGCTAAAAGGGAAGAGATAATTTAAAAAAAGTTATAAATCTGTGTATATTTTTTTTATAAATCAATTTAAGGTGTTTTTTTGGTTTTTTATACATTTTTATGATTGACTTGTGTCAGGGATTGCGATATAATTATATATAATAAATAGAAATTGGAGGTACAAAATGAGTAGAGTATATAATTTTTCTGCGGGTCCTTCTATGCTACCGGAAGCGGTTTTACGCAAAGCATCAGAACAAATGCTGAATTATGCAGGCACCGGTATGTCTGTTATGGAGATGAGCCACCGTTCAGCTGATTATGAGGCAATTATTCAGGGTGCTGAGGCTTTGTTGCGCAAATTGATGAATATTCCTGATAATTATAAGGTTTTGTTTTTACAGGGCGGTGCCTCCAGCCAGTTTGCTATGATTCCATTAAACCTAATGAAAACGGGTAAAGCAGATTATGTCATTACCGGCCAGTGGTCTAAAAAGGCTGCACAGGAAGCTGAAAAATATGGTACTGTTAATCGGGTTGCCAGCTCAGCAGATAAAACATTTTCTTATATTCCTGCCTTAGACCCTGCAACTTTTGACCCTGAGGCTGATTATTTCCATATTACTTATAACAATACAATTTACGGCACACGCTACACAGAACTGCCTGATACAGGCAATGTGCCCCTTGTTGCGGATATTTCGTCTAACATTTTATCTGAGCCTATTGATGTTTCTAAGTTTGGCATGCTTTATGCCGGCGCGCAGAAAAATATGGGTCCTGCAGGTGTAACCGTTGTTATTATTCGTGAGGATTTAATAGGCAACGCAAAAGAGGGTACACCTACAATGTTTAATTATCAGATTCATGCTGATAATGGATCCATGTATAACACGCCACCAACATATGGTATTTATGTTTGTAAGCTGGTGCTGGAATGGTTAGAAGAACTTGGTGGCATTGATGCTATGCACGAAATAAATATTAAAAAAGCTAAAATACTATATGATTATTTAGATGAATCTGCAATGTTCCGCGGAACCGTTGAGGCTAAGGATCGTTCTTTAATGAATGTACCTTTTGTTACAGATTCTGATGAACTTAATGCAAAATTTATTAAAGAGGCTAAGGCTGCCGGCTTTGTTAACTTAAAGGGCCATCGTAGCGTTGGCGGTATGCGTGCCAGCATTTATAATGCTATGCCGACAGAGGGTGTAGAAAAGCTGGTTGCCTTTATGAAGGAATTTGAAAAAAATAATTGAAAGGTGATAAAAGCATATGTTTGATGTACTAACCTTAAATAAAATTGCGCCACAGGGCCTTGAAAAATTTACCAAGGATGTTTATAATGTTACGGATAGCTGTGACAATCCGGATGGTATCATTTTACGTAGCTTTTCTATGCACGACATGGCATTGCCGGAGAAATTAAAGGCTGTGGCCAGAGCCGGTGCTGGCGTAAACAACATTCCAATTGAGGCTTGTACTGAAAAAGGCATTGTTGTATTTAATACACCCGGTGCAAATGCGAATGCTGTTAAAGAATTGGTAATAACGGGCATTCTGTTGGCAAGCCGTAATGTTATTGGCGGTGTTGAATGGGCAAAGACCTTGCTTGGTCAAGGCGCGGAAGTACCAAAGCTTGTAGAAAAAGGAAAAGGTCAGTTTGTGGGGCCGGAAATTAAAGGAAAGAGATTAGGTGTTATTGGTTTAGGGGCCATCGGTGTTATGGTTGCCAATGCAGCTCATAATTTAGGCATGGATGTTATTGGCTATGATCCCTATTTAACCATTGATTCTGCATGGCATTTGTCCCGCAGTATTCATAAGGCCAAAGATATGAATGAAGTTTTTGCAAACTGTGACTATATCACGTTGCATGTACCACTCAATGATTCAACAAAAGGCATGATATGTGCGGAATCATTGAACATCATGAAAGATGGCGTGCGTATTTTAAACTTCTCTCGTGGTGGATTGGTTAATACGGAGGATTTGGCACAAGCACTTAACGCCAAGAAAGTGGCTTGCTATGTGACAGATTTTCCTGATGAAACAGTTTTAACCTTAGAGAATACAATTGCTATTCCTCATTTAGGTGCATCCACACCGGAATCTGAGGAAAATTGCGCAGAGATGGCTGCGCAGGAGTTGGTAGATTATTTAGAAAATGGTAACATTACCAATTCAGTAAACTTTCCTACTTGCTCTGTTGAGCGGGAGGGTAAAGTTCGTGTTACTATCTTACATAAAAATATTCCTGCCATGCTCAGCCAATTTTCGGCAATTTTTGCTGAAAAACATTTAAATATTCAGAATATGATGAACAAAAATAAAAAAGAAACTGCATACACTATTATGGATATTGATGGTGAGGTTGAAGCAGTGATTGAAGAAAAGCTGAATGCAATTGACGGCGTTCTTCGTGTTCGCATTTTACGCTAGAACCATTCATTGATTTGTTGTTTGATAAAGCCCCGTTTCAAAATTGAAACGGGGCTAAATTTTTATTGGTATTATATTGTTCATATTTAAGATTATGTTACAATACCGCGTAAATGATTGAAAAAAGGGGAAATATACTGTATAATGTTTATGTGTACATGTTAATTTTGTTGCGACAAGGGAGGTTTTTTTCGTGGACATTAAAAATAAAAAAATTTTAATGACGTTAATGCGGCTTGAAATTGGCGGTGCGGAAACACATGTGTTAGAGCTTTCCTTAGAGTTGGCTCGCCAAGGATATCAGGTTGTTGTTGCTTCAGGTGGCGGCGTCTACGAAAAACATCTTGAGGAGGCAGATATTAAACACTATCGTGTACCTATGTACACCAAGAGTCCCGGTAAAGTAATAAAATCCCTATGGGCACTGCGGCAGATTATTCAAAAAGAAAAAATTGATATCGTTCATGCACATGGTCGAATTCCTGCCTTTTTATGCGGTTTGTTGCATCCTTTTATGTCTTTTACCTTTGTAACCACGGCTCATTGGGTATTTAGGACTACCCATGGGTTTAAATATTTGTCTAATTGGGGCGAAAAGGTTATGTCTGTTAGTGAGGATATTAAGACGTACTTAATAGAGAATTATGGAACAGATTCCAAGGATATTTACTTGACAATTAACGGCATTGATACAGAAAAATTTTCCCCGAATGTTGATTATTCCTCTTTACTTCAAGAGTTTTCCTTAAAGAAGGAGAGCAAAAAAATTGTTTACATTAGTCGTATGGATGAGGATAGGGCGTTAGTTGCTTTTCATTTAGTTGAAATTGCGCCTAAAATTAACGAGGCTTTTCCCCATACAGATATTGTAATTGTCGGTTCCGGCAATGTGTTTGATAAGCTACAAGCGCTAACGGATAAAATTAATGACCAAATTGGTCGACCCATGATTACGCTAGCCGGCGGACGGACAGATATTGATCGATTTGCCGCTATGGCAGATTTATTTATTGGTGTTTCTCGTTCTGCTTTAGAGGCCATGGCTTGTGCTAAGCCTGTTATTGTGGCTGGTAATGAAGGGTATTTAGGTATTTTTGATGAGAGCAAGCTACAAGTTGGTATCGATACAAACTTTTGTTGTCGTGGTTTAGAAGCATCAACATCACAACAATTATTTGCAGATGTACAAAAGGTTTTATCTGCTGATGAAGCCCAAACAGAAAAGTGGGGGACATATTCTCGCCAAATTATATGTCAATATTATTCTGTTTCCAAAATGATGGCAGATAACGTGGCCATGTATTGTGATGCGGTGAACCATAAATCCTGGGATGCTGTGATCTCCGGTTATTATGGTTATAAAAATTCAGGCGATGAAGCTTTGCTCTCCGCCATGTTGACTCATTTGCGCGCAGAAAACCCTGATATGAAATTGTGTGTGCTTTCCAAAAATCCGGCAGAAACGATTCAGACCCATGGGGTATATTCAATTAATCGATTTTGTTATGGCCGCATAAGGAAGGTAATTAAAGATGCAAAATTATTTATTAGCGGTGGCGGCAGTTTGTTGCAGGATGTTACATCCAGCCGGTCCTTGCGCTATTATTTGTTCTTAATTAACATGGCGAAGAAGGCACACACACCGGTTATGCTCTATGCCAATGGTATTGGTCCCATCCAAAAAGAAAAAAACCGGTTGGCTGTTAAAAATGCACTTGAAAACGTGGAAACCATTACCTTAAGGGAAACAGCTTCCTTAGAGGAATTAACTAATTTAGGCGTGGCCTGTGAGCATATCATTGTAACAGCTGACCCTGCATTGACGCTACCTGTGGCAGACGATGCTGCTGTTCAGCAAGTGCTACAACAATTAGGTATAGATAAATATGCTAAAATTTTAGGCATAGCCATTCGACCTTGGAAAAACAGTCGACCCGATTTTGACCGGGTTATGGCAGAAGGCATTGATTTACTTTGTAAAATTTACGGATTTACCCCCGTTTTTATTCCCATGAAGTATCCCGAAGATTATGACCTTTCTTGCAAAATTGAAGCCCAGATGACCTGTGGGGGATATATCCTTTCTGAGTCGCTTCCGGCATCTGTTATGATAGGCCTTGTGGGTTCCATGGAAATTGTGTTAGCAGAAAGGCTTCATTCTTTAATATATGCGGCTAATGGATTAGTGCCTACTGTAGGGCTTTCCTATGATACAAAGGTGGATGCCTTCATGGAATATATAGGAATGGGAACGGCCATATCAGTTGATACATTGGAATGTCAGAAATTGGTAGAAACTGTTGACATGGTTTATAAGGATTATAGTGCTATTAAGCAGAGACTAATGGATAAAAAGACAGAGTTAATGCGTTTAGCAGAAGAAAATGCTCATATTGCATACAAGCTTATGGAGCAAGCTAATGGTTGAGTAATGGAGAGATATCATTATGAAATTAATGGGAATTGATTATGGAGATGCACGTATCGGCATTGCTTTTTCTGACCCCTTGTGTATTACGGCCCAAGGTTGGGGTAATATAAGACAGTCGGAAAGGGCTTGTCGTGAGGTTGCTGATTTGGCTACCAAAGAAGGTGTGGACAGAATCGTGGTGGGCTTACCCAAAAACATGAATAACACCGAGGGTGCCAGTGCTGAGAAAGCCCGTGCCTTTGCAGGGGAGCTTGCTAGCCTGATTGATACGGAAATTGTTTTTTGGGATGAGCGGTTAACAACAGTTGCAGCACATGGGTTTTTAAGCCAGCTGGACGTCCGTGGCAAAAAACGGAAAAACTTAGTGGATACTGTTGCTGCTACTTTAATTTTAGAAGGCTATATGTCTTTTTTAACACGAACGGAGGAAAAAACGTGAGTGCAAAAAAATGGATTCCGTGCATGGCAATGGTGATCATGTTATTTTTGACTACGCTTTGCAGTGCAAACGGATTAGAACTTTTTTATGATGGAGAAACCCATATTTATACCGGCAATCTGTTTAAGTTGATAGTCAATGAAACAGAATTGGAACCGGTTGTGCCACCTATTGTTTTTTCAGATTATTCCTTAGTGCCCGCCCGTGCTGTTTTTCAAGATGGATTGGGAGCAGAGGTTGCCTGGAATGCATCGGCACAAAAGGTAACGGTTACCCTGCAAAACACAAAACTTGTTATGTTTATTAATCAAAAAACGGCTATGTTGGATGGGGCAACGGTTATGATGCCTATTGCACCAAAGATTATTAACGACTACACTATGATTCCGGCACGTTTTGTAGGGGAGCAATTGGGTATGACAGTTGATTTTGATAGCGACACAGATACGATTTCTATTACCGATAACAAAAAACAGGTTATACAGGTTTCCAAAGTAAAGTATAAAGAGGTTAGCGATACAAAAACAACATTAACTCTTATAACAGATACTGAAAAACCGGAACATAAGGCCTTTATGTTAGAAGAGCCAACACGCCTTGTTCTGGATGTTATTGGTGGTGTTTTTTCAAAAATACCGGATGTGATTGAAGCAGATAATGGAAATGTCAGCGCCATACGCTTTGGGCAGCAAACAGATGCGGCACGAATTGTTGTGGATTTGACTGCAGATTTAGGATATTCAGTTCGCAGTGAAGGGAAAAATATTATCGTTACCATTACGGTTGATCAGACGCTTGCTAAGCCGGAGATTAAGGACATTTTCGAGTTGGTTACATATGGTTATGAAGGTGGCAGAGACTATGTGAAGATAAACTGCACCATAGGCAATGCAATCAAAAAAGGCAACAAGGTCACCATTCCTATTTCGGGGGAGAATTTACCTGATGAACCTGCAGAAAAGGATGTAACCGGCTTTTTTGGACAAAAAATGGTGTATACGCCGGGAAAAGATGCGACTGAAGGCACCATCACAATAGAACTTAAATCCTCTGATGCAGAAATGTATATGCAAGAGAATGAGGTACGTCTTAAGTCAGTTCATAAGGCTTTACCACGGTCTGTCACTCTAGACGCCGGACATGGTGGAGCTGATGGAGGCGCAGTAGCATATGATGAGGATGGGGAAATTTTAGCCAAAGAAAAAGACTTTAATTTAGATGTTGCTCTTCGTGCACAAAAGCTGTTAGAGGCTGAAGGTGTAGAGGTACACATGATTCGTAGTGAGGATGTTTACGTGGATTATTTGCGTGTAGGCAGCATTGCCAATGACGCGGGAACATCCCTTTTTGTAAGTATTCACACCAATTCAGCCACAACGCCGACAGCAAATGGTATTGAAACCTATGGATATTTAGAAGCAGGCTCGGTATCTAATGGTATGACCAGCCAACGACTATCTGAAATTTTGTTAGAAAACTTGTTGGAAGAAACAGAAGCATATGATCGAGGAGTGAAGGACGGCAAGGGATTGGCGGTTGTGAATTCTACCAAAATGCCGGCTACATTGATTGAAATTGGGTTTATATCTAATTTGGAAGAGTGTGAAAAAATGATGACGGAGGCCTATCGGCAAAAATTAGCACAAGCAGTTTGTGATGGTGTTTTGCAGGCCTTTACAGAAATGGGTATATAAGTTATTATACATGTAAAAGGAGAAGAGAATCATGTCAATTTTGCAAAAGTCGGATATTTTATTGCCAAATGTGGATGATTTAACAAAGTGGAGTACAGTGGCCTGTGACCAATACACATCTCAGACGGAATACTGGGAGAGAGTTACTCAATTTGTTAATGGACATCCCAGCACCTTGCATTTAGTATATCCGGAGGCCTTTTTAAGCCAAGGAGACCAAAGAATTAAAGACATTAACATGGCAATGCAGCAATATCTTGACCAAGATATTTTTCAGTGTTATGAACAATGTATCATTTATGTTGAACGAACCCTTTCCAATGGTCGGGTCAGAAAGGGTGTTGTGGCTGCCGTAGATTTAGAGGCCTATGACTTTGCAAAAGGTTCTAAGAGTGCCATCAGGGCAACAGAGGGGACCGTTTTGGAGAGAATTCCGCCACGGGTAAAAATTAGAGAAAATGCTCCTTTGGAATTGCCACACGTTATGCTTTTGGTAGATGATAAACAATGCACCCTTATTGAAAATGTAAAAAAGGGTCAAAAGTTATATGATTTTGAATTGATGGAAAAGGGTGGTCATCTTGCCGGTTGGCTTGTTGAGGGTGCCGATGCGGATGCTTTTATTGCATCAGTTGATGCATTTGCACAACAAGCAACAGATGGCCTGGTGTTTGCTGTGGGTGATGGTAATCACTCTCTTGCAACAGCTAAAACCTGTTGGGAAACTATTAAAGCCACTTTAGATGAAAAGGAAAGAGAAACACACCCGGCTCGATTCTGTTTGGTTGAAATTGAAAATATCCACGATGAAGTGCTTGAATTTGAACCAATTCATCGTGTTGTTTTCGGCGTGAATGAAAAAGAATTTATTGAAAAGTTTAAACAGGACTTACAGTGCGGACCATGTTCATCAGATTGTCAGCATGTGATTTTAGTTAATCATAAGGAAAAAATAGATTTATACATAAATCGCACAACTAGCCCGATAGAAGTTGGTACAGTGCAGAACTATCTTGATTCTTTGGACTGTGAAGTGGATTATATTCATGGTGAAGATGTTGTGTGTAATCTTTCTTGTCAGGCAGGTGCAGTGGGTATTTTACTTCCTGTAATGGAAAAAAGTAGCTTATTTGAAACTGTTATTGCAGATGGTGCCCTTCCAAGAAAAACTTTTTCAATGGGGGAAGCCAATGAAAAACGGTTCTACATGGAAGCTAAAAAAATTGTAAAATAATGATAAAAAATTAAAAGAGGCTATAGCAACATGACTTGCTGTAGCCTCTTTTAATGACTTTAGATATAAATACACAATCAAATCAGATTGAAAAAAATTCTGTACCTATATGTTGATTTTCAATTGTGACTATGGCATAGGTAGGATGAGGGCCGGTCAGAGCACCGGGATTAATTAGGTCAATACCATCTATTGTTTCATGAATTGCTTGATGGGTATGACCAAATAAAACCATTTTACAATTAAATTTTTTAGCTGCATGGAGCAGTCCTTCTACACCGAATTTTACACGCTCTTGATGACCGTGTGTAATGTATGTACGTACACCGCCGATGGTTTCAATGGTGTAATAGGGTCGGTTAGAATACCAATCGTTATTACCGCACACAGCCACTATAGGCACATGGTGGGGCACAATAAATTGAAGATAGTCACAATCGTTGTCAATATCGCCACAATGTACTAAAATATCCGGTTTTACGCATTGAGTCAACACTTCATCAATGCGGTCTGTTTTGCCGTGGGAATCACTAAGAAGGAGAATTTTCATTACTGTTCACCCTCTGCAAAGTTTTGCAACATTATAAGACCAATTTGACCGCTTTTTTCCGGATGAAACTGCGTTAAATATATCTGTCTGGTTTCTACTAACACATCTGCTTTCGTGCCATAGGTTATGGTTGCTGCAACCGTATCCCTATCGGTTGCATCTACATAATAAGAATGAACAAAGTAGACATAAGGGTTTTCCGGGCAACCCTTAAGCAAGTGTGATGTCTTTTGCATTTCTAATTGATTCCAACCAATTTGGGGCACCTTCAGATCTGCCTCTGCGGGAAAACGACGAACAACACCGGGTAAAATACCTAAACCGGCAACATTGCCTTCTTCACTATATTCATATAAAAGCTGCATGCCCAAACAGATGCCTAAAAAAGGGGTTTCTTTTTGAATTACCTCTTGTATAACAGGAATTAGACCGGATTGTTTTAGCTTATTCATTGCATCCCGAAAGGCACCAACGCCGGGAAGAACAACTCTGTCAGCTGCTTTGATTAATTCCGGGTCCTTAGTTACCTTAACGTTTTGGCCTAAATATAAAAATGCCTTTTCAACACTTCTTAAGTTACCGGCATCGTAATCGATAATGGCAATCATAGTTTACCTCACTGTTTTAAAAGTTCTTTAATTTTATTAACAAGGGAGAGAATGCGTTCTGACTCCATTTTTAAGCTAACACGATTGATAACAAATCGGGCCGATAAATCACAGACATCTTCCAAGACCTCTAAACCATTTTCTTTAAGCGTTTTACCGCTTTCAACAATATCAACAATAACCTCAGAAAGACCCACCAAAGGAGCCAATTCCACAGATCCATGCAATTTAATTATTTCAACGGATTGTTTTTTTACCAAATGATAGTAATTTTTAGCAATTTGTGTATATTTAGTGGCAACGCGCATATTATGAATTTGGTCTAATTTGCCAGCTAATTCCTTAGGTCCGGCTACCGCCATACGGCAAGAACCAAAACCTAAATTAATGGTTTCATATAAATCTTTTCTGGCTTCTAATAGGGTATCGCGCCCCACAATGCCAATATCGGCGGCGCCATATTCCACATATGTAGGGACATCACTGGCTTTCACAAGAATAAATTTATATTTATTTTCTTCGTCAGTAAATATTAATTTCCTGGTTTTTTCACGCAATTCACTGACATTTAATCCCGCTTGCTCTAATAAATCAACGGATAATTCAGCCAAACGACCTTTGGCCAGTGCAATTGTTATATAATTCATAATTTTCAGTCCTTTCCACAACAGGTATGGCAGTCGCAATGGTCATCATGCATTAATAACTCATGTAAATCTACAATAGTGGTTTCTTGGGTAATAAGGTTATAAATCTCTGCCGTATCTTCTGTTTTAACAGTCAAAACCCCTTGAATCCCATTCTTTTGTGCGTAGGTAAGGATAACGTCGGTTGCGTTGCCGCATAAGGCTTGTTCAGCGGTGTAGCCACTATCTCGCAGGGCTGTAGCAATTTGATAGCATAGCGCTGGGTCAGAAGCCACTACAAGAAAATCGCTTCCTATGGTTTCTAACCCTAGTTGGCGAGATAAAACGGTTAGCAATCGATCGGTACCAATGGCCATACCCACGGCACTTAATGGGTCGCCAAACTCGCCAACAAGATCATCATATCGACCACCGGCACACAAGGAAAAACCGATGCCGTGGGTGATTCCTTTAAAAATAATACCGGTGTAGTGATTAATTCCTTGTACCAAAGAAAGATCAATAGAAATATAATCTTCATATCCGTAGGCACAAAGCAATTCATACACATTTTTTAAATTAGTAAGTGCGAATTTTGCATCGTTGCTTAAAAGAGAATCATCTAAATTTTGAATGACATCCACGCCGCCAAAGAGGGAAGGCAGATATTCAAAAAATTGAGTCAATTTATCATCAACTTGCTTATCTTTTAAAAATTCACCAATAGCTAAAGCATCTTTTTTATCTAAATATGATCGTAGTGTTTCCTCATCCTCTTGAGAAAGACTGGTTTGTGCAATCATTGCCTTATAAAAAGCAACTTGTCCAATTTCGATTTGAAATTTTTCTAAACCAACAGACAATAAAGCTTCAATCGCACAGGCAATTACCTCCGCATCAGCTAAATCGCCCTTTGCGCCGTAAAGCTCAATTCCTGCCTGACAAAATTCACGTTGGCCGGAAGAAAACTCGTCAATATAGCGAAAAACCTTGCCACAATAGTGAAGCCGTTTTGGATAAAGACCATCATTGAGTTTTGAAGCCATCATTCGCGCAAAACATGTTGTTATATCCGGCCGCAAAACTAAAATTCGTCCTTGTGCATCAAAAAATTTAAACATCATCTCTTGAGGAATTTTTTCACTGGTTGTATCAAAAGCATCATAAAATTGTAAAACAGGTGTTTCTGCTACCTGATAACCAAAGCTTTCAAAAACATCTGCGATTGTGGCCTCTATTTTTGATTTATTTGCACATTGCCGCGGTAGCACATCCTGTGTACCTTCCGGGGTGTATCTTTTCCAATCAGCCATAATTGCCTCCTTTTTTGCGTGTATTGCAGAATACCTTCTCATTATACACGAAATGTAAATAATATTCAATATCTATTCAATTAAATTACAGATTTTATAGGCAGTTCTTTAGAAATATATAAATTGCATGAAACAATATTCATACCTTTATGTAAAAAACTGCCCGCCACCATCATGCTTTGCGGCGGCGGACAGTTTCTGTTTATAGCATTAGGGTAGAGCAGTTAGGTCAATGCAATCAAAGGCCGATAAAAATTCCTTTAAAAAGGCGTAAATTTCATCTAAACTGGCTTGGGTGTCACATTGAATATCTAAGGGCATTAAGGGGTCGTGGAGAGACAAGCGTAG
Source organism: Oscillospiraceae bacterium (assembly GCA_015069045.1). Taxonomy (GTDB): domain Bacteria; phylum Bacillota; class Clostridia; order UBA1381; family UBA9506; genus UMGS755. Next base: position 36,421 of record SVJJ01000002.1, on the reverse strand, counting down.
TAAGAACCAACCATCTCCCATATTAACCCGAACGCCCTCATAATTAGGGAGCTCTCTGGTCATTTTTTCAGAAGCGTCTGCAGCTTTTTCCAAGGCATTTAAAATTTGCTGACCGTCTTCTTTAAAATTTGCGCCTGTTAGGTTTAAACGCTGGCCTGCCGCAAGCTTTGGCTCTTTTAAGTTCTCAATCAATTCAGTGAGTTTTCGACCCTCTTCCCGCATCAAAACAGCTTTAATTAACAGCTTAGTTACTAAGTAAGCCCCATCATCTAAGAAATAGTTTTCCAATAGAGCAGCATGACCGCTGGTCTCGATGGCTAAGGGGCAATAAGTTCCGGCCTCATTCAAGCGCTTAGCTTCATTAATGACATTTTTATAGCCTCGTTTAAAACGATGATGAACACCGCCTAAGTCTTTGGTAATAAATTCGGCTAGGCCCGTAGAGGTAACAGAATCGGTAACAATGGTACCCTTGCGATCGGCTAATAAAACGGCGGAAATCAGAGCAATCAGTTTATTTTTGTTAATTTCACGGCCTTTATCATCAACAATGGCGGCACGGTCCACATCAGTGTCGAAAATAACGCCTAAATCTGAGCGAGAATCTAACACAGCCTTGGAAATTGCTGCCATGGCATCCTTATCCTCCGGATTGGGAATATGATTAGGAAAATGGCCGTCAGGCTCTAAAAAGCAACTGCCGCTAATATCGGCACCTAAAGGAGCAAGCACCTTTTCAGCGTAAAATCCACCGGCTCCGTTTCCTGCATCCACAGCAATTTTCATACCGGCAAAGGGTTTTTCCAGCCCGGTTTCACGCTGAATAATGTCGGCAATATGCTCAGCATAGCGGGATAGGTAATCAAAGGTTTTCACCATTCCCGGCATGGAACCGGTAAGCAGAGTACCCTCCTGTGCATAGGTTAGTATCTCAGTAATATGATTGCCTTCCAGGCCTCCTTCACGGGTGAAGAATTTCATACCGTTTCGGTTAAAGGGCAGGTGGCTGGCCGTGAGCATAACGGAAGCAAAAACATTTAAAGATTCATCTATAGTGCTCATAAACATGGCCGGTGTTGTGCAAAGCCCAAAGTCTATGATGTTTGCACCGGTAGCAGTAATGGCTCGAATACATGCGTTTTTGACACGCTGAGCAGACAAACGGCTGTCGTGGCCAATGGCAATAGTCAATTTGGTAGCGGGCATGTTATATTGATTTTGTAAAAAACGGATAAAACCTGTAGCAATGGCTTCTACCACCGGATCAGTTAAATTCACAACAGCTCCCGGGATTCCTTCACAAGCAACACCACGGATATCGCTGCCGTTTTTTAATGCAGCCCATTCTTTTGATAGCATGTTCATCATCCTTACATTTTATATATTCTTCACCATAAAGGCAAGTACATTAACTGCATTGTCTTTTGGTGAATTAAAGTCTTATTAAGTCTATATGGTGATTATCCGGAATAAGCCTATAGTTCATGGAGACGAAAGATATGGCACAAATAACATTTCCCATTGTAGGCAATTATATGGAAATACTCTATAATAATAGTATACCATATTCTATATATTTTTGCAAGAATATTAGCTCTATTAATTAATAAAATACAAGGCCCTGCACCTTATATTGCGTGCAAGGCCTTATCAATTCACATTATTTCTGTTTTATTCCTCAGATGTTTCTACATTCAGGGCATCGCCAATAGTGTCTGTTACTTCGTCTTTATAAGCGGTAACAACTTCCTCGGTCGTTTCAGCTACGGGAGCAGGTGCCGATACTTCCTCCTCGGGGAGTAAGGCGCGTATGCTTAAAGCAATCTTTTTGTTATCCCAGTCAATGTCTACAATTTTAACATCAACCTCTTGACCAATGGAAAGTTCATCCTGTGGTTTTTCGATGCGCTTAGCTGCAATTTGAGAAACATGAATTAAACCATCCACAGTTGGCAAAATTTCAGCAAACGCACCAAAGGGTAACATACGAACGATTTTAGCCTTTGTAACATCGCCAACATTTAGCTTGCTCTTAGCAATTTCCCAGGGGTTGTCCAACGGATTTTTATAACCTAAGGAAATTTTCTTATTATCTTCACTAATATCTTTAATGTACACCTGGATGGTGTCACCAACGTTAACAACGTCAGAAGGATGTTTGATTCTGGACCAACTTAATTCTGAGATGTGAACTAAACCATCTACACCACCAATGTCGACAAATGCACCAAAACTTGTTAAAGATTTTACAATACCATCATATTTTTTGCCAACCTCAGCAGTTTCCCAAAAAGCCTTTTCCAGCTCTTGTTTTTGTGCAGTTAGAACAGTTTTGATGTTACCTACAATTCGTCTTCTTCTTTCATTAATGTCAATAATTTTAAAGGGAACAATTTTGCCCACCAATTCATTCATATCAGATAAAAATCTGTCATTTGCCAGTGATGCAGGTACAAAAACGCGATAGCTTTTATATATAACGATCACGCCACCGTTTACAACGCTGTCAACTTTCCCTTCCAAAATATCACCATTTTCCTGAGCTTTTACAATTGCATCCCAGGTTTTGAAGGAATCCAGTTTCTTTTTGGAAAGAGTAATTTTACCTTCCACGTCGTTAACACGGACAACGAAACCTTGAATTTCATCTCCTACTTTTACAATATCCTCTGGTGTTAATGCCGGATCATCTGAAATTTCAGATGCAGGAATAATGCCGTCTTGTTTTACACCCAGGTCAACGACAACTTCCGTGGGCCCAACTTCAATAACGGTACCTGTTACGATATCGCCTGTGAAGATTGGTTTTAGAGATTCCTCTAAAAGTGTTGCAAAGTCTTTGTCTTGGTTTTCCATTATGTTGATAGCCTCCTTTATTATAACTGCCGGCGTTGAAGCGCCTGCAGTAATGCCGACTCTTTTGTTATGAAAGTGTGAAAGATCGCCCAAAGCGGTAATGGATTCAGCACAATAGGCTTCCGGGCAAATGTCTTTACAGATTTGATACAACTTTTGTGTGTTAGAACTGTTTTGACCGCCAAGCACCAACATTACATCAACCTGACTGGCCAATGTCCGGGTTTCATTCTGTCTTTCATCAGTCGCACTACATATTGTATCAAACAATATAGGGTTTTGGCAAGTTTTTTTTAAAAAAAATATTATTTTTTTATAAATATTTTGATTAAAGGTGGTTTGTGCCACAATGCACACTTGTTTTTTAATATGGGGAAGGGTTTGGGCCTCCTCAATACTCTCTATAATTATGGCAGAATTTTCACACCATCCATTAATGCCAATTACCTCTGGATGGGTTTTATCGCCAATGATTATAATTTGGCATCCTTTCTGAAAGTGGTGGTTTACAATGTTATGAATTTTTTTGACATAGGGGCAAGTCAGGTCGAGGTAGGGAATGGATTTTTCCTCCATTTTCTTATATACAGCTTTTGGGATGCCGTGGGTTCGAATAATAACCGTTGTATTCTCCGGCAACTCTTCTAATGTATCAACGGCACTGATACCCTTGGCTTTTAAGTCCTCTACTACCTGTGCATTGTGAATAATAGGGCCTAAGGTGCAGTATTTTGCATCCAATTCCTCCGCACAACGGTAAGCACTGTCGATAGCACGGGCAACACCAAAGCAAAATCCGGCCGTTTTAGCTACTTTGACATTCATATGTCTGCTCCTTTTTATCACATTGGTCGTGTTGTGACATTTGTATAATACGAGCCATTAATTGGTCGCTAATTGCTTGCAGTTCGTCACCGGAAAGCTTGCAGCCATCTTGTGATTTAACCCATATAGGCTTATCAATATATACATCAATTCGTGATAAAAATCCATATTTGCCGGCAATAGCAACCGGAATAATGGGAGCACCGGTTTTTTCGGCAATTAGTGCAACACCGGCCTTAGCTTTGTGTTCTTCGTCACCCTTCACACGTCGTCCCTCCGGGAACATAGCCAATACCTTGCCTGCACGCAAGGTAGAAAGAGCCACCTTAATTGCGCTGATATCTGAGGCATCACGAGAGACAGGAAAAGCACCGCTCCAACGTAAAATTTGGCCTAGGCATGGTTTGGAAAATAGCTCTTTTTTTGCCATGAAATGTAAAGAACGTGGCAAAGCAGATGCGAGTAGTGGAGCATCCCAATAGCTTTTGTGATTGATTGCAACAATGGCAGCACCTTCTGCAGGAAAATTCTCCTTGTTGTAAATATGAAGGCGAAACACAAGATGCATAAAACATTTAATTAAAAAGCGTGTTAAGCGAAGCAGCATGGTATCATAGCCTTTCTTTAATAATTGTGTAAAGGTGGGTAAAGGACTCCTCAAAAGTTAACTCAGATGTATCAACAACAATGCTGTCCTCTGCAGCTTTTAGAGGGGCAAAAGCACGGGTAGAGTCATTATGATCACGGCGTTTTAAATCTGCCAAAACGGTGTCATAATCACAAACTTCACCTTTTTCTGTAAGCTCTGCAAGTCGGCGTTTGGCTCGCACTTCAGGGGCTGCAGTTAAGAAAATTTTAATGGATGCATTGGGTAACACATAGGTACCAATATCACGACCATCCATAATAACATCATGAGTTTGCCCTAATTTTCTTTGCAGCTCCACAAGTTGCAATCGAACTTCCGGTATGGCAGACACATCGGAGGCAGCCATAGAGATTTCCGGCGTACGAATCAAATCGGTTACATCTTCGCCGTTCAATAATATTTTTTGACCGGTTTCGGCAATCACCAAATCAATATTGGCTTTTTTTGTTAATGCAATGGCTTTATCCGGTTCTTGACGAATTTCAATTCCGTTTCGTAAACATAAAAGACCGGCAGCACGGTACATGGCACCGGTGTCTATATACACAAATCTCAAAGTTTTGGCCAATTTTTTAGATAAAGTGCTTTTTCCTGCGCCTCCGGGACCGTCAATTGCTATTTGCATAGGGTAGCCTCCTTGTTATCAGATATTGTCAATATTATCTGATTTTACTTTAAAAAATTTAATAAAATATTTTCGTTATACATCACAGAAATGTATTTAGATTCCAACACTAACTGTATTGGTTTATTAAATGCCTTGAGAGTAGTTGTAAAGGTAAGAAGTGCCAAAATGAGATATAAGATCAGTATGCCATAGCAAATTCCCATTATACCGCCTAATAGTTTGTTGGCGCTTCGAATAATTGGTAATTTAGCAAATGCATCTAAAATTTTTAAAACTAGCCATAAAATTATGCGAACTAAGAGAAAAACCAGTAATATACCAAGTAGTTTTATGGCTAAAGCAGCTACATTTTCCGCTATAGATTCCTGAACACTATCGATAGCCTCATTGGTTGTATCCACTAATATAGATTGTAAAGAAGATGGTAGATTTAAGGTTTCACTGGCTGTTTCTGCTGTTTTTGGTTCAACATTCTCAGCATCAAAAACTTTATAGACATTAAGGCGCACATAATCGCCTAAAACACTATCCTCCATAAAGTCAGACACAGCAGGGTAGAGCGTAAGGGCTAATATTAGGGATAAAAGCAGAGAGCTAAGGCTAAAAATTGAGCGAACCAATCCTTTTTTTATGCCCCAAATAGCCAATATTACAATTATTAAAATACCAATAATATCAGCAAGATTCATGGTTTTGCTTCCTTTCTACACAGTTAATTGAATTAATTCTGCACCTGAGGCGGTTATACCCACACCTCGAGTTTGACTGCCAAAAAAGGCAAAATCTCGTAGGTCAATTTTTAAATTAATCTGTAATCGCTCCCGACAACGATTATTTAAAATTGAAATGGTTCTGCCATCATTTACAGCAATGGCTCCATCGGCAGAATCAAAAAAGTCAAATTCTTGCTGACAGGTAAAGCTTCCTAAAACATCTCCACGATGGTTAAAGGTTTTAATTTCAGCAGTGGCACCACTTATTTCTTCTGAACCGGAAAAGGCTAAGGCTAAAACATCATCATCCAGGGTATATTCAAGTAATTCTCGACCGGTATAGTCAGCTGTGCCACAGCATTTTCCATAGCTATTATAAATTAAAGTGTCATCCTTGCCTATGCAATAGGTATAGCCACCGCTATAGCGGATGCCAGCATATAGTTTTCCATCATAAATATCATTTGTAAAGGGTTTTTCTTTAGCGATATTAAACATAATAATATGAGTTTTTATTTTACCTTCATCAGTGTTTATAGCTGCAACCGTTATATCTTTACAGTTGTTTGAAATATCTGCTCCTACAACAGATAAATTACCGGAATTCCATTTAAAAATTTCCTTGCCATCCGGCGTAAATACACGAACAGCACATTTGTGTAAATCACCCTCGGTGACTATAATTGCATATCCGCTACTGCTGACAGAAGCCAATAAAATGGTTTCCTCAACCTTTAATGACGAAATTTCCTTAGTGCCATTAAATGTAACGGTATCATGTCCGCCAACATCATAAAATAAGGCGTAGGATTCCTTTAGTGCTACAGTTGGATTATACATTTTTAAGGAAACATCAGCTGCCAACTTACCATCTGTATCTACAATTTTTACATTTTCTGCACTAAAAAAATAAAGAGCGCTATCATTAACGGCATTTTTATAGGTAATGCCGGGGTCAAATTCAAGGTTTAGAGGCGCTACTGAGGGATCGTCACTGACGCGAACTCGATCACGATAGTTAAAATACATAGAGGCAAAAAAGTTTGCAATAAAAATTATGGCTATTGCTCCAGCTGTGATTGCAACTGCCACTAAAATACGCCGCCAAATATTGGGTTTATAAAACATGGGAGAACGCACAGGAATCACTCCTTTTATAGATTATAATAAGCTTTTGCTAAGGTCAGTCCCTTAGCAGGCGCAGTCATGCCGGCATGAGTTCTGTCTTTTGATTCAAGAATATTAGGAATATCATCCGGGTTTATTTTACCACGCCCTACCCACACTAACGTTCCGGCAATTATACGAACCATATTATATAAAAATCCATTGCCTGTGATGTGATATTCCAATATATTATTTTGTTCAGTCAGATGAGATTCCATAATTTCCCTGGTAAATGTTTTTGAACTGCCCCCTTGGGCCATAAAAGCAGAGAAATCGTGCAGGCCAAGGAAATAGCCGGCGGCGTGTTTCATAGATTCCACATCAAGAGGGATAGGATGGTGCCAAACGAAATTGCGATAAAAAGCATTACCGTAAGAAGAACAATCAATTCGATATACATAAGTTTTTTTTATGGCATCAAATCGTGCGTTAAAGTTATCGGAGCAAGGTATAGCATCCATGATTCGAATATCCGGTGGCAACAATGCATTAACACCGCGACAAATTTTTTTAGCATCAAACAATCCTTCTGCATGAAAGTTAGCGGTGTAATCAGCAGCGTGTACACCGGCATCCGTTCGGCTAACACCCACCAAGGATACAGGTTGTCTTAGGATGACAGCCAAAGCCTTTTCCACTTGATCTTGTATGGTTATGGCGTTGTTCTGCTTTTGCCAACCGGCATAGGCAGTACCATCATACATTAATTGGAGTTTGTAGTTCATGGTATACCTCAAATTTTATTTCAATTATGATTTTTTATCAAGATAATTGTAACCAGAGTATAGCAATAAAAAAGAGTACAAACACAATGATCGCTACGAAATCAATGACAGAAAAATGTATTTCGTTTAATCGGGTTCGGTGATCACCGCCACGATAACAGCGACACTCCATTGCCACAGCCAATTCATCGGCACGGCGAAAAGCACTGATAAACAAGGGGACAAGCATGGGAGCCAGCGCACGCATACGATGGAGGAGAGAACCCGAATCAAAATCGGCACCTCTGGCTTTTTGCGCTTTCATAATTTTATCAGTTTCTTCAATTAATGTGGGAATAAAGCGAATCGCAATACTCATCATCATGGCAAGTTCGTGAGTTGGCAGTCCTAACCTTGCTAAAGGTTTTAGTAATTTTTCTATTCCATCAGTTAACCTAATAGGTGAAGTTGTGTAGGTTAATGCAGAACTGGCAATAATTAAAAGAATCAATCGTATAGCCATTTTGCCTGCCAGTATGAGTCCTTCCCACGTTATATGCGTTTGGTATTCCAGTATATATATTCTCCTGCCTGGGGTTAAAAAAACATTTAAAATTGCCGTAAAAATAATAACAAACCATATGGGTTTTAACCCTTTTAAATACATAGACAAGGGTACCCTGGAAAGTAGTATAATGGACAAAGTAAACACAGTAACCAATGCATAACAATAGGGACCCTTTGCAATGAATATAGAAACAATCAGCATAATTAGTATTAAGATTTTTGTTCGTGGATCCATACGATGGAGAGGTGATTCAATAGGAAAAAATTGCCCAAGTGTAATATCCTTTAACATTGTTTCTCCTCCCGTTTTTGCTGTTCCTTTTCGGAAAGCAACATCAATATTGTGGCTTTGGCACGCTCTACAGTATATATGCTCTTATTAATTGACAAACCACGGTTGTGCAATTCTTCAGCTAAACGGGTAATTTGAGGAACATCCAAACCCATTTCACGTAGTTCCGCAGCACGAGAAAAAATCTCAGCAGGTTTACCATCCATAGCCACAGTACCCTTGTTCATCACAATAATTCGACCGGCAGCACGGGCTACATCTTCCATAGAGTGAGATACAAATAAAACAGTCATTTTTCGTGCCAGGTATAGGGCACGAATTTGGGTTAGGATTTCTTCGCGACCGGCAGGGTCTAAGCCGGCAGCTGGTTCGTCTAAAATTAAAATGTCCGGGCGCATAGCTAGAACGCCTGCAATGGCCACACGACGTTTCTGCCCGCCGGAAAGCTCGAAGGGAGAACGATTCATGTATTTTTCAGTCAATCCAACATGACGCATGGCTTCCTGGACGCGCTCATCAACTTCTTCTTGAGATAATCCCATATTTTTTGGACCAAATGCTACATCTTTATATACTGTTTCTTCAAAAAGTTGATGCTCGGGATATTGAAAGACTAAACCAACTCGACGACGCAACGCTTTTAGGTCGGCATTTTTAGCGGTGACATCAATATTTCCAATACGAATAGTACCACTTTCAGGGCTGAGCAGACCATTTAAATGCTGAATTAAAGTGGATTTACCGGAGCCTGTATGTCCAATGATCCCCACGAACTCACCATCATTAATGGTCAAGTTTACATTACGAAGTGCATGCTTTTCAAAGGGACTACCTGCCATATATATGTAATTTAAGTTGGAAATTTTAATTGCCATTGTTTTACTCCCGTTCAATAGGTTTTACTTATGATAAAAGTTTCATTAATTCATCAGCACATTCAGAAACAGTCATTGCATCTTGTCTAATGGGTATCCCAGCTTTTTTTAATTCATAACAGAGCTCTGTAACCTGTGGCACATCTAATCCTAATTTTTTCATAAAAGAAACATCAGAAAAGACATTACGGGGAACATCGTTGCGCAAAATATGTCCGCTATCCATTATAACGACGCGATCAGCCTGCACGGCCTCTTCCATGTAGTGTGTTATGAGGACAACGGTCATTTTCTTTTTGTTTTTCAGGGTTAATATGGTATCGATAACCTCCCGCCGACCTTTTGGGTCTAACATAGCGGTTGGTTCGTCAAAAACAATACATTTAGGTTCCATAGCAATAACGCCGGCAATGGCAATCCTTTGCTTTTGCCCGCCGGAGAGCAGGTGAGGAGCATGGCGTCTTAAATCATACATGTCTACTGTTTTTAATGCTTCATCTACACGTTGGCGAATTTCAAGGGAAGGAATGCCTAAATTTTCCGGCGCAAAGGCTACATCCTCTTCTACAATAGTGGCCACAATTTGGTTATCAGGATTTTGAAAAACCATGCCTACGGTTTTGCGAATATCCCAATAATGCTGCTCCTGTTTTGTATCCATACCCTCCACGTATACAGTACCGCCTGAGGGGAGCAGAAGTCCATTAAAATGCTTCGCTAATGTTGATTTTCCACAGCCGTTATGGCCCAAAATAGCCACAAACTCCCCTTGTTGTATGGTTAAATCAATATCGTCCAAGACAAATTTGATGGTTTCTTGATTTTCTGTCTGATATGCATAACGCAAGTGTTCCGTTTTAATCATGTTTTTCCTTCATCCTCTGTTTTATCTGATTTGGCCGTTACCGTAAATAATATGTTTGGTAGAGGTTAGGGCAGTAAGCCCCATAGGCCCACGCGCATGAAGCTTTTGTGTGCTAATGCCAATTTCGGCGCCATAACCAAATTCCTCACCATCAGTAAAACGGGTAGAGGCATTAACATACACCGCAGCGGCATCAATTTCATCTAAAAAGCGATTCGCCACGGCATAATCGGTGGTAACAATAGCCTCAGAATGACCTGTACCATATTGGTTAATATGTTGGATTGCCTCATCGATGTTTCGTACCACCCTAACAGAGACAATATAATCATTATATTCTGTATAAAAATCTTCTTCATTGGCGGGTATTGCCTCGGGTAAGAGGGAACAGGTTTTGACACAGCCACGAATTTCTACATTATATGGTTGTAATGCATGACTGATCATAGGGAGTACTTCTGCAGCAATGGATTCATCAACCAATAGGGATTCGGCTGCATTGCATACAGATGGTCGACTTGTCTTTGCATTAATAAAAATATTGGTCGCCATGGCCAGGTTAGCAGATTTTTCAATATAAATATGGCAATTTCCTGTGCCTGTTTCAATAACAGGGACAGTAGCATTTTCTACCACAGAGGCAATAAGTCCTTTGCCGCCGCGTGGAATCAGCACATCTAAATAGGAAGATAAGCGCATAAACTCCCGAGCAGTTTCGCGAGAAGTATCATGAACCAATTGTAAGCTGCCTGCAGGAAATCCGGCACTTTCTAAAGCTTCATTCATAATTTTAACCAATATAGTGTTAGAATAAATGGCTTCGCTACCGCCACGCAAGATACAGGCATTAGCAGTTTTCAGGCATAAAACAGCAGCATCAACCGTTACATTAGGTCGTGCTTCATAAATGATGCCAATGACACCTAAGGGCACACGTTTTGTACCAATAACAAGACCATTTGGACGTTTAATCATGCCGGTTACCTGGCCAACAGGGTCGGGGAGTTGTTCCACTTTTTCAACACCAGCGGCCATGGCCTCAATGCGCTGGGGGGTTAGTGTTAAACGGTCTAATAGAGAGGCTTTACCGCCTTTTTGCATAAAAGCGTTAATATCCTTTTTGTTTTCTTCCAAGATTAAATCATTGTATTTTCGCAGAGCTTGGGCGATGGCCAATAAGCCGTTAGATTTTGTTTGAGCACTGATGCTTAGCAAAATCAAACTGGCTTCTTTTGCTTTTTTACCCATTTCTTGTAACATACAGTTCACCTCTTACTGAATATGGACTTATCCTTTAAATAAAGTGCCAATTTGTTTGCCGTCTAAAATATCATAGATAATGGTCGGGTTTTGGCCGTTGGCAATTACCATGTTAATACCAGCAGCCATGACGGTTTTTGCAGCCGTTAACTTTGTAATCATACCACCAGTACCCCGAGCAGAACCGGCACTGCCTGCAATTTGCAGCAAGTCATCGGTAATTTCATTAATTTCACTAATTAACTCTGCATCTTCATTTGTACGAGGGTCAGCGCTATATAGGCCATCAATGTCAGATAAAATTATTAATAAATCGGCCTCAATCAAACAAGCGACCATAGCGGAAAGAGAGTCATTATCGCCAAAATCGCCATACTTTAATTCTTCGGTGGAAATAGCATCGTTTTCATTAACAATGGGCACAACGCCCCACTCAAGAAGTGTGTTAAAGGTGGTTATGGCATTTTCTTTTCGTTGGGGATCTTCAATAACATGTTTGGTTAAAAGTACTTGGGCAACATCACAACCATATTCTCCGAATAATTTGCTGTAAATACTCATCAGTTCGCTTTGGCCAATGGCAGAGGCAGCCTGCTTTTCACGAAGGGTTTTCGGTCTTTCGGTTAAACCGATTTTGCTACGACCAACACTAACTGCACCGCTAGACACCAAAACAACTTCTCGGCCTTCGTGGTTTAAATCGGCTAAAACACGGGCCAATAGTTCAATGTGTCGTAAATGTATTTGTCCTGTGCTATATGTGAGGCTGGAGGTTCCAACTTTAACAACAATTCTTTTCGCTTGTTTTAATTTTGCGATGGATGTTTGCATTTATATCACACACCTGTTACTGTTTTTATTGTTTCGATTTTAGGAATGGTTTGGATTGATGGTGTTTTAATTTCCATAGAGGAATCATACACTAAGTGGATATTATTGGCTGTGTAATATCCGTTTTCCAATCGTTTACCGGGCACATGTACCACCATTAAAACATCTAAACGGTTGGGCACAACAGCCTCTATAGGTGTACCATCCTGACTATAAATCAAACGCTTAGCCGGTTCTGAATAAACATCAACAACCTGACCGAAAAACTTACCGGTATCTTTCATAAACACATCATCGCCAATGTGGATAGCATCCATGGTAATTTGACGAACCTCTTCTAATCGCATGGTGACCTCTAAGGTATCCGCTGCACTGTTTTGTATTAAACCTTTGTTTTCGGTTAAAACAGTTTTATTATTTATTTTTTGCCAGGACATATAGGCGCCAATAGCCATGATGATGACGATACAAACAACCAGCAAATCAATGACGCTGACCTTGCCAAATAATTTTCCTTTATTATCAAGCATTATTTCATCCCCCTTAGCTGCTCAATGTCATACTGAATATCAATAATATAGCCGCGCATGGCAAGGCTTTCAGAGCGATATGCCACAAGCTGACCAATTTTAATTGGCTCGCCATCTAATATCAGGTCTGGATACACTACGCTTGCCTGGGCTTCAATGGTAACATAACCATCAAACCGATCTTTCGGGTATGACATCACAATTTTGTTGTTGGCCTCTGTCAGTACCTCGGCCGGTGCTTGTTTAAAATCAACAATACGTCCCATGACAGCTTTTGTAACGCCATCTGTTACTTGCTCACCGATGTGTACATTAGCAAAATAGGCGGCATCACAATTTTTGATTTCCAGCGTATAGGTTACAGGAACAACAGTATCTGTTTTACTATTTGTAGAAAATAGCATATATGCGCCTGCAATCAAAATAATTAAGATTAAAACAAACAATATATCCAAAATATTCAGTTTTCCGAACAGACGCCCTTTCTCATCAATGATCATTTGATAAAACCTCCTCGTAAACTTCTTCTAATCGAGATACCATTTTTTGTACTGTATAACATGTATCAAATTTTTCTTTAGCATTTTTAGCTAGGATTGCTGACAATTGTGAGTCTTGCATCAGTTTTTTCATAGCATAGGCTAAGGAGGAACTGTCAGCATAATCTATTAAAAGCCCGGTTTTTTCATCTTCAATTAATTCGCCGTTTCCGCCGACATTTGTTGCAATAGAAGGTTTTCCAAGACTCATTGCTTCTAAAATAGATAAGCTCATAGCTTCAGATTGTGATGCATTTACATTTATATCAGCGGCGTTTAAAAGCTCTGTGGTATCTGTTACAAATCCGGTAAAAATAACGTTTTTTTCTATGCCGTATTGTTTTGTTATATCACGAAGATATGTCTCCAGGCTTCCGTTTCCTACAATTAAAAATTTGGCATTATCATTTTCTTCTAAAACTTGTTGTGCGGCTCTAATGAAATATTTATGGCCTTTAACAGGTTCTAAACGTGCAAAAATACCAAAAACAATATCTTTTGGATTTATGTTGTAGTGGCCACGAATGGCGGCAATTTCTGCATCTGATATTCTATCAACCGGTTCCACGCCATTATTAACCAATTTAATTTTTCCCGGCTTAACACCGCAATCTTTTAAATTATTTACAACTGCATCGGAAACAGCGATATAATAATCACATAAATGATTATTGGCAAGTCCTAAAGCAAGGGCTTTAATACCGCAGGGTATAGGCTCAATGCAATGCCGTGTTGCAAGGACAACAGGGACTCTAGCTTTTTTGGCAGCAATTCGTGCTGAGAGGCAAGCGTGACTGTGTACAATATTGGGCTTTATATTTATAAACAAATCCTTTAAAAAGGAAACTGCCCATTTGTTGAATGATTGATCTGCCATGTGAGGTGCCTCAATCACGAAAATATCATCAAAAGAGCGAATATAGGGCAAAAGCTTGCTGTTTTCCGGCAAAACAACGGTTACGGTGTATGTTTGTCTGTTGAAACATTTTAAGTAGTTAATTAAGTATTTTCCCGCGCCTCCAATGTTTGTATCAGACAATACCTGAACAATATGAATCATACACGACCTCCTCCTTCGGCATTGAAATCCGGTGCAGAGACAGAGCCGGCAAAAGCCATTACAATCCAGAAAATCAAAAGCATTTTATAATTATACCAAACATTGTCTGTTAAACCCTGAAACATAAACCCTAATAAACCGGTTGCAAGAGCGATGGCAATGGCGCTGTTAAAATTACACCGATTTTGATACATGGAAAGTGAAATGCTTTGTCGTACAAAAGCAAGAATTAAAACCAAAAAGGAAATAATGCCCGCTATGCCCGTTTCAACCCATATTTGTAAAAATAGATTGTGAGAGTGAAGCGCAAAATTTGCGCCTGCCATGGCATATTTGGGATAAATCATGGAAAAAGCATCAGAGCCCAGGCCGATTCCGTTCATCCAAAAGTCCTGAATCATATTTATAGATGCTTGCCAAATGGAAACACGATAGGCTGTAGAGCTATCTGCCGTGTTACCGATGCTCAATATGCGATCTGTAATAGGGGAGTCTGCACCCAGGAGCATAGGTAGGGCCAATATGGCAATCATTCCTACAAGTGTCCATCGTTTATCCATGATTAATAAAAACAAAACAGCAGCTAAAACAACACCCAGCCAGGCACCTCGAGACCAAGTGAAAATCATACACAGTCCCAATGCGGCAAAAAGAGCGCAATATATGGTTTTTTGCCCGTTGGTTTTGCTTTTCCAAATAACAGCTAAGGCAAGGGATATCATTATAATTAAATATTCTCCCAAAACATTTGGATTGCCAAAAGTTGCATATACCCGAACCTTTATTTGGTTAAACATTTCTGCATCTACCCAGGAGGCTGTGGAGTTTACCCCTGCAAAATTTTGATAAATGCCCAAAAGGGATACAACCCCAGAAGAAAGGAGAAACAAAACCAATGCACCCCGCCATTTCTTAGATGTTGACAAGGCTTGGAATGCTACAAAATAAAATGCAATAAAAACTATATGAAGAAATAGAATTTGCATGCTTTTAATAAAGGTAAAAGAAGTAAGGGTTCCTAAAACAAGTGTAAGGCCAAAAAATGCAATATAACTGGCCATTGGTACCGGACGCAAAGATATATTTTGATGTGTTAAGATGCGTAGGAAAAAGGATAACACAGTTAACAGGCAACATGCTGCCAAGACCATTGTTGGTAAAAAAGGTGTGGCCATAATCACAAAAAACACGCCAAAGGAAACGGAATATATAACTAAGGTTACAAAGGCTATTCCGCCCAACAGCAAGAAAAACAAGGGAGGCTGTAAAATGGCAACGGGTAGTGCAAGGGCGAAACCAATAAAGATACCAAAAAGAGGACGAGCTAAAATTAATTCAGGGTCCTTTAAAAAAAGCTTGCTGTCTATATCTTTGCGTATTTCACAAAATAAACCGCTAACAGCCATTGCAATACGGCTGCCTTTAAACAGAGATTTAATGCTACGGTTAATTAGAATACACAATAGGGAAGCAAAACAGGCAGTAACAACTAAACACGCTTCCAATAGGGTTGGTTTGGCTAATATAATACGAATGATGCCATAGGTAATTGAAAAAGATAATAAAACGGTTCCGTAAATTCGAATGCTTATGCTATGCCAATTTGCAAGCAACCACACAACACCACTGGTTTGAAAAGTGTTATGACTCAACTTGTGTATATGCTTCCCGATAAATTGACAAAAGATAACAGGGGTTTTTAATAATTTGCAAAATAAACTTTCTTTAAAAAAAGACCTTTCGCCCTTACATGCAAAAAAACGACCCAACATGCTATCACGAAAAACGGTGGCAAACCATCCGGAAAGACGATTAAACCAGCTTCCGATTATACTTTCGTTAAACCATATAGCTAACCCATGAAAAATATTAGAAAAAAATTGCAATATAACACTTTCCATTAGCTTTCCTTCCTTTCTTTGCGGTGAAGAAGTCTAACTATATCTTTTCCTTCGTCAGTGCGCAAAATCAGCAAAAAAAGAATATAAACAATTATACCAATAGTGGCAGGGATTGATAATGTTAGAAAACGATCTGATAAGGAATTGCCAAAATGCAACATGGTGATTATAGAATAAACAACCAGCCCCATTACCAGGGAGGCAAGTAACAGCTTTACAATATTAAAATAATCCTGTTTTTTAATTATATGCAACCGTTTATTCAGTATCAATAGCAAAGCCATACCAATACTGTTTGCAGCAATAGATGCGGCTAATGCTAATCCCCACAAGCCGGTATTACATGCACGTACAAAGAAAAAGCTAAGCACAATGTTTAAAATGATACCGCCCATGGCCACATACATAGGGGTTTTGCCGTCTTTTAATGCGTAAAATCCCTTGTTTAGGATTTCGCTTGCGGCATAACCGACCATGCCTAACGAATAAAATAAAAGAGCTGAGGCGGTAAGGGTAGTACTTTGGCTATTAAATTCTCCCCGCTCGTATACAAACTGTACAATAGGAACACGGAGCAATAAAAACAGGGTCATCACTGGTAAAATAACAGCCAACACAATTTTTAAGGCTTTTCCAAGTAATTGCCCAAGTGCAACGTGATGCTCCCCTGCGGCCAAACGGGAAATAGAGGGAAATATTAAGTTGGAAACAGCATAAGTTAAAATACCAACAAATATAATATAGAGTTTGTTTGCGTAATCCAGCGCAGCAACGGCTTGACCTTCGTTTAAGAAAGAGGCTAAATATATATTCACTGTTGAATTAATAGGTTGTACCCAAGAACTAATTAATATGGGTAAAGCAAGTGTCACCGTTTTTTTCATACCATCGCTTTTTAAGTGTAATACCGGACGATATATAAACTTTTTTTTATGTAAAGCAGGAAGTTGCACCAAAATCTGAAAACCCCAGGAAATTAACATGGCAATAGCGACGCCATGAATACCAAATTTGTCACGAACGAATAGTAAATATAACATCATCATGAGGTTTGAGACTAAGCTAATGGCGGCAGGTATGTTAAATTCACCCAAAGATTGCAAAATGCCTGTTAATGCATATGCTATACCGGTAAAGATCATGGTAGGAAACAGTATAATAACCAGTTGAGAAGCTAATTCCTTTTCGCTGTGTGCTAATCCACTTCCAATCCAACCAGCAATTGGATGCGCAAAAAAAATGCCTACAGCACACAAAATGCTCGTGATTAATAAAACAGCATTAATAAATGTGTTGGCATATTTCATAGCTTCGTTGCGTTTGTCATGCTCTAAATATTCGTTAAAGACAGGAATAAATGAGGCAGAAATAGCAGAGCCTAATGTAATATCAAAAAAAAGGAGGGGAATTCGTGAGGCAGTTAAAAAAGCTGCAGCTTCACCACCGGTTCCGTATAAAGAAGCAAACAGCACCTCACGTCCCATGCCGGCCAACTTGGCCAATAGTGTAGCCATAATCATAAACCCGGCAGTTTTAATTGTATTTTTAACGTTTAACATACCATGCAACGTCCTTTAACGAAATAATTTCATCTTATATTATATAGTGAATGTACAAAAAAGTCAATAAAATTACCATTATTCATAAAAAAACATTAAATAATGTAAATTGTTCTTAGCCTCACAGAAGACAAAGGTAAAAAATACCGACCCATTGGGTCGGTATTGCATTTTTTAACAAAAAGAAAGCTGCTGGCCTTGCATTTGCGACGACAAGAGAAACTGTACATTAACACCTGTTTTGTTGGCGTAATCAACAGTATATTTGGTTCCTCCGGTGTTTCGCTCTAAATAGGCAAGCACACAGGAGGCAGAATCTACCAAACAACGATTTCTTTTTTGCATGCAGCCTTTGTAATATGTGTCAGATGTGTATATAATCTCATCAGCGGCGGTTAGTATGATTTTATATTTATTTTTTTGTTCCTGTGTCCAAAAACGATCTTGATTTGGGCAGGGAAGAATCATCGAAAGCTTAATGTGTGGGTAGCTTTTTTTGAGCTGAAGGACAGTTTCCGCTGCTAGCATATCAAAACCTAATGCACCGCCGGAGCCAAAATAAATAAACCCGTCATTAATCAAAGAACATAAATAATTTCTTAGTTCAGATTGAATTGTTTTAAGATCTGCGGGCATGATTCGATGGCCGGTAAAACAACATGTAATTTTTTTTAGCATAAAGGCCTCCGATTTATGAAACGGTTTGAATAACCTGTATCACTTTTCCAAAAATTAGAACCTTCTGCTCACGGGTGTTAACAGTAATAGGGTGGTACATAGGGTTGTTACTTTCAGCTACCAATGTGATGTTTTCGCCAAAACGGTATAGACGAGCCAGAAAAGTCGGCTCGTTATTTGTGGTAACAATGACAATTTCACCGTTATCAGCAAATTCTTGTTTGCGAATAATGGCTAAGCTGCCATCTGTTAAGGCGGCACGCTCCATGCGATCACCTAAAATTTTGATGGCAAAAAAGTCCCCTTCACCCATAATGGCTGAAGGAAAATGTATATAATATAGTGGAACAATATTTGCCATGTTCTGATTTAATGATGCGTAAACGGGGATAGCTCTACAGTCGCTTTGCGGGGGCGCAAGGCACTCCTGCATAACCGGTGTATCACCCATTAAAGAGCCAATGGTAACACCAAAATATTCAGCAATTTGGCGCAGCATGGAGTTAGAAGGACCAGAATAGCCTGTTTCGTAGTTGGATATAGTTGTTTTTCTTACGCCTAGTATTTCTGCTAAATCTTCTTGATTTAAGCCTTTTGTTTTTCGTAGTTTTTTTAGTTGTAATCCAAAATTATCCATTTTTTTCTCCTTTTTGTAGAAAAAATAATGCATTTAGTTCAATTATATCATACTTTTTAAAAAATACAAGAGGAAATCCAAATATTTTGTTTCGTTTTGTCTCAAAACAAAAAAATCTAATATATAAAAAAAGCGCAGAGTCTTTCGCTCTGCGCATAATATTTCTTTTAATGAATGATTCGTCTTGCTGCGTAATAAACATTATTGTAATAACCAGTTGTAATGCTGGTGAATTTAACAACATCGCCGGCTTGCGGTGCATGAATCATCATTCCGTCGCCTGCATAAATACCAACATGGTGTACATAAGAATTGCCGGGACGTTTAAACATAACTAAATCACCGGGTTTTAAGTCAGTTTTGTTAACAGCCACACCATTTGCTAACTGATCATGGGCAACGCGATTTATGGTGTAGCCTAATTTGCGATATATAAAGGATGTAAAGCCTGAACAATCAAAACCGGAAGGACTGGAACCACCATATACATAGGGTGTACCCAGGTATTGTTTTGCAACCTGCACAACACGATTGCCACCCAAATAATTACCACGGGCTGCAACATCCTGAGGGCGAACACTCACATAATCGGCAGAAATAAATGCACATTCATCATTTCCAATACCAATTCTAAACCAGTTGCCAATTCTCTCATAAACATCCATGGTTACACCGCAGTTTACCCTGGACAAAACGGTAGAGTCTGTACTTGCATTGGAGCGAACATTAACATCATCAGCAACAACGATACCAACACAGGGAAAAGATTCTGCGCCTACAGTGGTCACGAATAAGGCTAACATTATAGCCGTACTTACCAATAAGATAGAAAATTTCTTTTGTATGTACATGAGTTTATAATCCTCCAAAAGCTATTTCGAAGCTATTACAAAATTTATTATACAGTAAATTGACATATTTGTCAACTGTTTTTAAAACTTTTTTAACAATTTTGTATTAATTTCGTTTAGCCTATAGATAAAAACCCTCTGTTTTCCTACTTACTAACCTGTAGATACACAATGCAATAAGATTGTTATTTAATTTCCACTATTTTAATTTGTTCGGCGGCATAATTGGTAGTACCCATGGCTGCATCCCGTATAACGGCCGCATCTATTTCGTTCAAGCCTTGACTTTTCACGGCAATACTAACGAGGTTTTCGCCCATAAACACAACAGCTTCGGCAAAGCCCTTGGCCCGAATTATGTTTTCTGTCATGGTTTCTTTTTCTGTAAAATCTGCAAGACGATGAATTTCATCCTCGGCTTTGGTGCGTGCTTCTTTATCGGTACTCTGTGCATTTAATATTTCGCTGATCATATCCATAGCTTCGCTACGTTTAATATCTCGTTCTAATCGTGCTTGTGTAAAATAATCGTTAACTGTAGTCGGTACAGAGGTAGAATTCGTTGGTGATGTAGAGTCTGCATCTTCCATTATATCGCCGTTAACCATTTGCGCCTCCCCAATTTTTTTTGTAACCTGATTATAAACAACAGCTACTTCCGGATCTACAGCATTTTGTTGAAAACTCCAGTTTAAATATCCCGCAATACCAATTAAAATCATGAGGGATAAAGCTGTAATTTGCTTTTTATGCAGTACCAGCATACGATTTTTTTTGCTTGATTTTGTTTTTCTGTTTGTTAGGAATCTGCTAAATAGTTTCATATAAACCTCCTGTTTGATATAATAAGTTTTAGGATGATTTTTCCAATACCTGTATTCTGTGTGCTGCAACATCCAATACGGCACGAATGCCATTCATTACATTAGCTTGTACCGTGGGATTATCTACACCCTTGGCAGTGACTAATACGCCGGATATTTTTGGCATGCTTCTTTTTAACAAAATAGGTGTTTGGCTGCCACCTGACTGATTTTTTAATGCTACGTTGCCCTCTGTTTGACTATTATCTTCCTGCAGGGAGCCATCTGTTGTTTGTTTTTTATCTGTCTTTTCGTTCCGTGCATAATAGGTTTCTCCGCTATCATCTAACGTAATCATAACACTAACATCGCGGACACCACGAATGGTTGACACAATGTTTGCCAGGCGCGTTTCCAGTTCTTTTTCATAAGCAGCATAATTTAAATTTTCTTCGTTACTTGGCGTTATATCCTTTTCATATTTCTGAAAAACATTTGGCAGTAATAGGAGGCCAACCCCTATTAACAATATGATGGCAAGTTGTTTTGTATTCATACATGTCTCAAAATATTTTTTAATATCAAAGTTCATGGTGAAATAATGTCCTCCTGAATGCCATATTTTTCTGATACATATAGAGCCATTTCGGTGTTGTATGGTATAAGTTGTATTTTACGAATTTCAGCAATTTGTCCATTATCGTTTAGTTGTAATGCTACACGACAATCCACAGTAAGACCGTAGCGTTCATAAAGGTCCTGACAGAGGGATAATTCCAGATTTTTTTGGAATGTATTTGAAACGTATGAGGTGTGTGGCAGCACAGAAACATCTGTATTTTCTAAACGCAATGCGGGAAAAGAAAAGGTATCGCTATAATGAGGGAGATTGGTTAAGGGCGCTAATATGACCAACATTACCAAAAGCCCGATGATAACATGAATGTATTTTTTGTTGTTATCTTCCGGTAAAATATTTTCCAGTAAAACGGCTAATACAGATACAGTCATGATTGTTATGACATATTCACTGATAAAATCCATGTTAATTCACCTCTCATACAATGAATACACATAAAAGTGCAATGCTGATTACAAACATCACGGTAACCATGAGTAGAATAGAAAATATCAAGGTAATATTTCCAGATATATCCATTAACAGACGAACAATGCGTTTGTCGGTGGCCGGTTCTGTTATGCCGGCGGCAAAACGATACAAAACAGAGGTTGCAATGATTTTAATGAGAGGTAAACAGACCAGGGATAGTAAGGCCAAAACTCCTGCAACACCAACTATGCTGCGCAGTAAACGGATGCTATCAATGACTGCTTCAGCTGATTCAGCTAAAACATTTCCAACAAGGGGTATAAAGTTACACAAAGCATAACGAACAGTTCGACCGGCAATACCAACGGTTGCTCCGGCGGATAAACTGTGCATACCCAAAATACCTACAAATATGGTTAATAAAAGACCTAGCCCCCATTTAACAGCCTGGCGCGTTAAATCAATAAGTCGAGTTATGTGAAAGCGGTTGCTGATGGTATTAACTACAGACAGCGCAGTCATTACCATAATCAGCGGAAGCATAATACTTTTACAGATAGCAATAAAACTTTGCATGGCTATAAATAAGCCGGGATAAAAGCCGGAAAAAGCAGTTATGTTAGCGGTTACAATCATGGAACTCATGATTGGCATTAATCCGGCAATTAACAACATCATATTGTCAATGGATGAAACAGCTAAATCATTAAGGCCGGCAATAATATTGACAGATAGTCCTGCCACAATGGAAAAACAGGCGATAAAACTTATTTCGCTTATGTTGTTTCCGGAAGCAGAATGTTGTAAATTACATAGTACACCGGCTAAAACAGCTAACACAAGTATTTTAATTAATAGACCTATATTTTCCCTGCATTCCTGTATTAACATATCCGTGATCCATCTCAAAACAGTATTAAAATGAAAGGAAAAAGTACCATTTGCAATTTTTTCTATATCTTCAGAAAGGTTTATATGGTTTATTTGTATGTTTTCGCTTGCAGTCAGAATATCATTTAATATATCATTTGTGGGGTCGGATATTTCTTGCCCCATGACCGATGTTGTAAACAAAAGAAAAATAAGGACTATACTCAGCAAAAATTTTTTCATTTGTTATCCTCTCCCTAAGGTAAAATACCAACCAGTAAATTTAGTACGGCGGTTAAAATAGGAATACTTGCAACAACAATCATAACTTTTCCAGCTAATTCAATTTTTTGGGCAATTGAATTTTGTCCGGCATCCCGACAAAGTTCTGTACCAAAACGAGCAATGTACGAAATGCCGATAATGCGAATGATGATGGCAATATAATCTGCACTAATGGAAAGGCGTGTAGCTATCATGTTGACCACATCAAAAATATATGTAATGCGATCTAGCATCAGTATAAACATAATGGTGGCTGTAATGGCACCAATGCTTAATGCAAAAATCGGTTTATATTCTTTTAAAATAACGGCGGCAACGGTACCTGCAAGCCCAATGCCGATAATTTTTACAATATCCATTTTTTATTACCTATAAGTTAAAAATTGTTTTAATCGTTTGAAACAAATAGTTTATTTCATTTAACATCATCAACAATACAACAATTAATCCGGCTAAAGTTGTCATCATAGCTTGCTCCTCACGCCCGGATCGAATTAGGACTTGATTTAATACACTGACAACAATGCCAATAGCCGCAATTTTAAAAATTAATTCAACGCCCATTATGTTACGCCCTTTCCCTTTTTCAATTGTTTTATATAAGAATAATAACAATAAAAATTCCCAATAAAATCCCTAAGCTATTTATTGTTTTACAGGTTTTGGCGCTGTTTTTTTTCCATGTATCCAACAAATGATTGAGTTTAGCAGCCCCAAGAGACAGTCGAGAAGTTTCAATTTCAACATCCATTTGCCCTACGTATTTACCCACATCATATAAAATTTGTTCTGCCTCCTTTGGAAGGAAAACATTTTTAGCGTAGGTATGGGTGGCGCGACTCCATACATCCTGTAACAGAGGGTAATCTTCACTTTGAAGTCCGGCATACAGTTCTTGAATAAAGCCTTGGGCCCAGGGAGATTTTTCAGAGGATAAACGGGTAATTAAGTTTGGCAGTGTTTCCAATTGAAAAGAAATACCATGGTTAAATTCAGTTAATAAATGGGATAATTCCTCAACGGCCTTCCAACCCATTTTTTGTTTTGTTACTATTTTCCGGGAAAAAACGGAACATGCAAAAACAACAAAACAGGCACCCAATATTTGATACATTCATTTCAGCTCCTTAATGTCTAAAACGGCAGGTCGATTATTTTGGCGTCCTAATATTACGGCTACATCAAAACAGGACAATAATTTTTGATGTTCGGTGCTGAGTTCTTCAGGACTATCACCATGTATACTGGCAATGATGCGGCAGCCTGTCCCCAGTACATGGAGCAGAGCATTTCGATCTGCCTCGCCACCCAGTTCATCGGTAACTATAATTTGGGGCGATAAGGAACGCACAGCCAATAGCATGCCAATTGATTTTGGAAAACGGTCCAGTACATCTGTTTGCGACCCTAAATCAAACTGGGGCGTTCCTTCGTACATGCCGGCTATTTCTGAACGCTCGTCCACAACCGAAATTTTAAATTTTGCCGAAAAAATACGAGTTAAATCTCGAAGTAATGTGGTTTTTCCACACTGGGGCGGGGATAGAAGTAGTGTGTTTTTAATCCTGTTATTTCGAAGCAGGCGGGCAGATAGTGATTGTGCACAACCCACATATGGTCTTGCGATGCGAAGGTTAATACCGGAAATTTCTGTTAAGCCGGAAAGTTGACCATCTTTTATGATTGCCTTCCCAGCAAGACCTGCACGATGACCGCCACGTAATGTTATAAATCCATCTCGCATATTATGTAAGTGAGCATAGACAGAATGCTCACATAATGCGGCGGCCAGCGCGTTCATTTCTGCTTTTAAGGTAATTTTAGCACAATTAATGTCTTGTGTACCGCCACCATGACTATCCAAGTAATGGTATGTTCCGTGGCCATAAAGCATAACAGGACTACCAACACGAAAACGAATTTCCTCTAGGTTATGGAAAGAAAGTGGTTCTAAAAGAGAACGATATACACCCGGTAATTGTTGCATGATAATGGTTTTACACTTGTCCATGTTATCACCTCTTACCCTATGCATATTACAGTAAGACAAGTTTTAGAACAAAAAATCGTATTTGATAAATGATTGTGTAGGTGAGGATATAATAAAAATTTTTAAATTTTATATAAAAAAATGTTGACAGATAGAGAGAATCTGTGTTATAATGCTAAATGTTCTAAAACAAATATGATGCTGGTGTAGCTCAATCGGTAGAGCAGCTGATTTGTAATCAGCAGGTTACAGGTTCAAGTCCTGCCACCAGCTCCAAAAATTCCTCATTCGTTAGAATGAGGAATTTTTACATATCATACTAAATATTGCATGCTAATTATGAGGTGTAATGTGATTAGTTTTCAATCATTTTTAAGCAGTTCCTCAGGGAATTGCACATTTATAACAAATGGCACTGTGAATTTGTTGGTAGATTGTGGTGCAGGCGGACAATATGTTTGCGAATGTATGCGGCGGCTTGGTGTTTTGCCTGCAGATTTAGCTGGTATTTTTATAACTCACGAGCATAAAGATCATATAGCCGGCGCAGGAATTTTATCCAGAAAATTTAATATACCGATTTATGCTACTCCAAAAACTTGGGATGCCATGGAAAACAGTTTGGGTGTTATTGCACCACAAAATAAACGTATTACGGAATCAAAAATGCTTATAAAGGGGTTAGTGGTTAGTTCCTTTCCTATTCCCCATGATGCTGCGCAGCCGGTTGGATATAGTTTTGAGCAAGATGGTGAAAAATTTACCATTGCCACAGATTTAGGTCATGTAAATGATGGCTTGATAGAGGCGCTTTTAGGCAGCCATGCGGTTATTATTGAAGCCAATCACGATGTTGATATGCTAAAAAATGGACGATACCCCTATTATTTAAAGAAAAGAATTTTGGGAGACAAAGGACATCTTTCTAATGAACATTGTGGGGAATTATGCGTACAACTAGCCCAAAACGGCACTCGTTCATTCTGGCTGGGTCATCTTTCGGCAGAAAACAATCGACCGGATTTAGCCTATCAAACAGTATCAAATATTCTGCAAAATACGTTTGTTAAGGGTAATGTTGAACCGGTTTTAAACATTTTACCCCGATATTGGATTGACCAATCAACTAATGGGAGGCGCTTTTAAAATGCAAATTGAAATTTTATGCGTCGGAAAACTGAAAGAAAAATTTTGGGTAGAAGCATGCGCTGAATATGGAAAACGATTATCTCGTTTTTGTCGACTGCATATCACAGAGGTCAAAGATGAAGCGGTAGGAGAGCGAGTTTCTGATGCGCAATTACACCAAGCTATGGAAAAAGAAGGAGAACGGCTTTTAGCATTACTGTGGCCACGGGATTATGTTGTTTCTCTTTGTGTGGAGGGATGTCAAATTTCCTCTGAATCTTTAGCAGATAAAATTACCCAGATTCAACAAATGGGTTCCGGGCGGTTGGTGTTGATTATTGGCGGTTCCAATGGTTTATCTAAAGAGGTTAAGGCCCGAAGCAATTACTGTTTGTCTTTTTCTGCCATGACCTTTCCTCACCAACTTATGCGCGTGGTTCTTCTGGAACAAATTTATCGGGCATTTAAAATTAACGCCGGGGAAAACTATCATAAATAAAAAGCTGTATATCAATACTGCTGTGACACTATGTTTTTAAAGTGTTGCGGCAGTTATTTTATTATTTTTTTTCTTATAAATACTTATTTTTTTGATTCTGCTGGTGTTTGGTAAGGGCAAGTTAATTCAGCGAATTTTGATGGTTCATTTAGAGGAATTAAAACGTTATCACAACAGCATTTGCCGTCTATTTGAAATTTACAGGATTTTGAGCAATTTATGGTTGTCATTTTATCACTTCCTTTTTAGTTTAAACAGATGGGGAGGTCAACAAGCTTTTGCCGTGACCTCCCGTCTATATAAACGGTAAAAGCAGAGCTTTAAACCGGTATATATTATTGTATGTGTATCAGTTATAAGCTGTGCCTGAAGATGATATATTCCTTATAAAATGTTTTCTCCGGTTATTTGTTCTCCAATAGGAAGTTGCCGTATAAGCACTTGCAGTACACCCGCTTTTACTAAAAATTCCTCTCTTTTTTTCACGTGAGCATAGCCTTTTATCTCGTAAAGTAGGGTATTTATTTTATCGATTTCATTGTGATGAATAAATAATTCAAGCTTTGGGTAAATATGATCCCAATTCGATAAAAACTGATTTATGCCTGTGTATGTGCTATGCCAATCACTTGTTTCTACGCTCGTAATTAAAGCATCCAGGTTGGCATCTAGGTGTTGAACAGTACTATTTAGCCAATGCATATAAATACCTGCACCTATAATTATGACAAACAAAATCACCATTGCACCAATGAAGGTTCTCATGATAGGTTATTCCTTTCATATTTTTTTCTGAACATATAATTTACCGGAAGAATCTAAAGTGGCTAAAAAAACATCTTCTATATCATAAATATTATAGGTTTTTAACTGTTCTAAAAGCCATTCAATTGTTACGCCGGCATCATTCATGGCTTGTTGATTTAACCTGCCATCTGTAACTAATAAAAAGGGGATGCCTTCATATTGAGGATTTAACTTTATATCTTCGGGCGTCAGTGGCCTTTTGTTAGATTTTGGAATAACACTTAAATTTCCGTTTGATTCAATAATGGCATATTCTACATCTAAAATATTTGCATATCCGCTTGTTCTTAGTTCCTCTAATAAATCGTCTATGTTGTATCGCAACCGTTCTAATTCACTTTCTAAAATTTGACCTTTTTCTATTAATATAGTAGGGGAGCCGGACAAAATTTTTCGCATACGTCGGCTTTTTAAAGTTAAAAAAGAAAAGGTCGTTTCGGCTATCATAAGTGTTAAAATCGGAATAATCCCTGCGGTAAGTGGAGTGCCTACGCTTTCCATTGGTATAGACGCAAGTTCTGAGAGCATCATGGCAACAACAAGTTCAGAAGGCTGCAACTGCCCAATTTGTCGCTTTCCCATAAGTCGCAATGCACCAATAACCACTATGTATAAAATTAATGTACGAATTAGTGCTAAATGCATATTATATCAGTCCTTTTCTTTTTTTCTTAGTATTGCAAAAAAATTGATTTATTATGTGAAAAAGTATTGACAAAGTGGATATTTACTGATAAGATAGAACCGATTTTAAATTATTATCAATCATATAATAATGGACGGAGGAAAATCACAATGAGCGATTATGTAAAAATTGGCGTCGTAGGTCTTGGAAGAGGTATTGACCTGGCAAATTCATGTGATGGAAAAAAAGGTGTTCTTCACGCAATTTGCGACATTAATCCTGAACGTTTTGAAGTTGCCAAAGAATCCTTTAAACGTCACAATGTTAAGTGTGACAATTTACTTTGTTTTGATAATTATGACGATTTGCTTAAGTCGGATATTGATGCAGTTATCATTGCAACCGAAATTTCTTTACATACACCGATGGCAATTAAGGCGTTAAACGCAGGGAAACATGTATTAAGTGAAATTCCTACCATAGGAACACTTGAGGATGCAAAAAACCTTAAAGAAGCGGTTGCAGCTCATCCGGAGCTTAAATATATGGCAGGTGAAAACTGTTGCTTCTGGGGTTTTATTCACACATGGAAACACATGTATAAAAAAGGCCTTTTGGGCAAGGCTGTGTTTGCCGAAAGCGAATATTTGCACCATCTTTATTATGATCCAGCCATTGGTGGCCGTCCGCCTGTAAACAGAGCCATTGATGAGAATGGAAACCCGACCTGGCGCGCCAGACTTAACTCTATTACCTATTTAACACATAATTTAGGTCCTCTTCTTTATATTTTAGATGATAAATGCGTAAGTGTTACTTGCTTTACGCCTGAGCTTAAATATGAACATAAACCGGACTATATAACAGGTGCTAAGGACCAGGTTGCAATTTTTAGAACGGAAAAGGGTTCGTTGATTAAAATATTTATTGGTTCTGGTGTCAATGTGGGCCATGATCATAATTTCACGATTTATGGCGAGAGGGGTACTTTAGAGACAGACAGAAATAATGACTTTCACATTGCCCACACATTTGCAAGACTTGCTGATTTTCCGAACACAGAGGGTAAAATTGACATTCCGGTTGCTACACCATTTCCTGATTATGAACGTCCTCGTATGCCTGTGGGTAGTCATGGCGGTGCAGATGCCAAAATGGTAGAAGTCTTTGCGGATTGTATTTTAAATAATACAGAATCACCCCTTGATGTTGATGCAGGTATTCAAATGTCTATTGCAGGTAAATATGCAGAAATGTCAGCAAAACAGGGTGGTATTTCTGTTGAAATTCCCACTAAGTTTTAAGGAATATTAATAGAGATAAAAGAAATAAAGCAACACTTAATTAATATAAATTTTGTGTTGCTTTTTCTTTGTATACCGAAAACCACGGGATAGCCCCGTGGCTTTTAAAAGGTTAACCGATGAACAATTAGCAGCTTATTATGTATAACAAAGTGAATTGTTTAGGTGACGTTTTGAAATAGTATAAAGCATTTTCTGAAAAGCCTTCCCCTTGAGGGGAAGGTGAGCTTTGCAAAGCAAAGCTCGGATGAGGTGTAGAAAATGCACTGTATTTTCGTATTTTATGCCCTGCCGGGCTGGCCTACTTTTGTGCGACAAAAGTAGCAAAAACATGGGGGAGTTTCGATTCTCCCCCATGCCCCCTTAAAACGACACAGGGGCGTTGCCCCTGGACCTCCTTTACATAGAAGAACGATTTACATAACCCATTTATGGGTAGCAAGTAGCGGCTCTATGGCTGGCAGGCCAATAAAAAAGCGCACTCGTGCGTAGCCAGTAGCATTTTAGGGCTATGCCCGAAAATGAAAAACCACCCGCTTTGCGGGTGGATATTTATTTTATTTACTTGTCACACAGGATAAAAAGTCTTTTTATTTGATTTTTTTACAATTTTTCTGTACAAAAGGTTCCATTTGTGCTATAATAAAATAAATGGTGCAACAAAGTGATAGTTTTAGTTGCATAAAGGAGTTAGCATGGAAGCAAGGATTCATATTATTGTTGGACATTATGGTAGTGGAAAAACCGAGTTTTCTATTAATTATGCCCTTCGTCTTAAGGAAACTTTTGAAAAGGTATATTTGGTAGATTTGGATATTGTTAATCCCTATTTTCGTACAAATGATATTAAGGCCCGTTTGGAGGATATGGGGCTTTCGGTTATTGCCTCTCCCTATGCCAGTAGCAATGTTGATGTTCCCGCTTTACCTGCCGAGGTTAACCGTGTTTTTGCTGACCCGAATGCGGCTGTTGTTTTTGATGTTGGAGGCGATGATGACGGAGCCATTGCCTTGGGTCGATACAAGCAATTTTTCGATAAAGAACAAGTAGAAATGTTGTTTGTTATCAATGTTTTCAGGCCTATGACAGCCACTGCGGAACAAATTCAGGAAATGGTGTTTGATATTGAAACAGTGAGCCGACAAAAGGTAACAGCTTTAGTTAACAGTTCTAATTTAGCGGGGTTGACTACTGCGTCCGAAGTTGTAAAAGGTCAAAGTATTGTGGATGAAGCCGTGGCATTAACCGGATTACCATGTCGTTATATAACAGCTACCAAAGAGGTAGCCGCTGCGTTGCCTGCAGAATTTGAGAAAAGATTGTTTATCATTAGGCGCTTTATGTCCACCGGATTTTAGGCATTTTTTTATATTGTGCCAAGCAAAAGGGGAGACATTGCAAATAAATAGGTTTATGCATTGCGTGTAAACAGAAATGGAGAGAAGCATGGCAAAAGTTGTATTTTTTGAGGAAAGATGCAAGGGTTGTTATTTATGTGTAACAGCATGTCCTAACAAAATTATTCATGTAGTTGAGGACAGAATGAACACTAAGGGGTTTCGGCCTGTAGAGGTAACAGAACAGGAAAAATGTATTGGTTGCGCTATGTGTGCAACGATTTGTCCCGATTGTGTGATAGAAGTCTTTAAATAACATCTTAATTTCTCTTATCCTTTCCCTGCGGGTAAGAGTTCATTATTAGATTATGCCGAAGCAGGGCGGCAGAATGGAGAATTAACATGGCTGAAAAGGTATTATTAAAGGGTAATGAAGCCATTGCTGAAGCAGCTATTTTATCCGGTTGTCGGTATTTCTTTGGCTATCCGATTACACCGCAGACAGAAATTTCTGCTTATATGGCAAAGCGTATGCCAAAAATTGGCGGCGTTTTTTTACAGGCAGAAAGTGAAATATCTGCTTGTAATATGGTTTATGGTGCGGCTGCAGCCGGAGCCCGCGTGATGACATCGTCCTCTAGTCCGGGTATTAGTTTAAAAGCTGAGGCAATTTCTTACATTGCAGGAGCAGATTTGCCGGCTGTTGTGGTTAACATTGTACGTGCGGGTCCAGGGTTAGGCGGTATTCAGCCGGCTCAGTCTGATTATCATCAGGCAACAAAAGGGCTTGGACATGGTGATTATAAAATGATTGTTTTGGCTCCTAGCTCTGTACAAGAAATTATTAATTTAACAGCAGAAGCCTTTGATTTGGCCGATTTTTACAGAATGCCGGTTATGATTATTGGCGATGGTATGCTGGGCCAGATGATGGAGCCGGTTACATTTGAATTGCCTGAGGGCAGAAAATTGCCGGAGAAAACATGGGCAACCAATGGTACGGGCATGAAACGGGAACATAACGTTGTGAACTCTCTTTACATTAAGCCTGACGATTTGGAGAAAATTGTTTTAGAACGTAACAAGAAATATATTCAAATTCAGCAAGATGAAACCAAGGCAGAAACCTATTGCATGGAAGATGCAGAGTATATGATTACCGCCTATGGTTCAACAGCTCGTATTGCTAAAAATGCTGTTGATGAATTGCGGGATCAAGGCATTAAAGTTGGTTTGGTACGTCCCATCACCTTATGGCCCTTCCCTGATGAAACATACAAGCAATACGTTGGAAAGGTTAAGGCGATTTTAAGCGTGGAAATGAGCTTAGGTCAAATGATTGATGATGTTAAATTGGCTGTGGAATCTAAAATTCCTGTTCATTTTTATGGCCGCTGCGGTGGTAATATTCCGTATCCGGATGAAATTATTAAAAAAATGAAAGATATTGTGGGAGGGATTGCATAATGAAACAGGTATTTAAAAAACCCCATGCACTTTGTGATGTGCCTTTGCATTATTGCCCCGGTTGTACCCACGGTATTGTTCATCGCCTGGTGGCTGAGGTTATTGATGAATTGGGCATTGAGGGGAAAACAGTTGGTATTGCACCGGTTGGCTGCTCTGTTTTTGCTTATGATTATTTTAATTGTGACATGGTAGAAGCTGCCCATGGCCGTGCACCTGCTGTTGCTACCGGTGTGAAGCGCACAAACCAGGATAATATTGTATTTACATATCAAGGTGATGGCGATTTGGCAGCGATTGGTACTGCTGAGACGGTCCATGCGGCTGCTCGTGGTGAAAATATTACCATTATTTTTATTAATAATGCTATTTATGGTATGACCGGCGGACAAATGGCTCCAACCACCTTGCCCGGTCAGGTGACCCAGACCTCTCCCTATGGTCGAAATACAGAAACCCAGGGTTTTCCCATCCGTGTCAGCGAAATGCTTGCTACCTTGGATGGTCCGGCCTATATTGAACGGGTGACGGTTGATACTGTTAAGCATATTAATCAAGCTAAAAAAGCCATTAAAAAAGCTTTTGCCTGTCAAATTGAGAAAAAAGGTTTTTCTTTGGTGGAGGTTGTATCCACTTGTCCCACCAACTGGGGTCTTTCTCCCGAGGAAGCCATGAATTGGCTGCGGGACAATATGTTGCCTTACTATCCTTTGGGTGTGTATTGTGATAAAATGTAAGTAAGTTATGTATAACATGGGCTGTTGTTGAACCGGATGCATCCATTTGCCTCCTGATTGGCGGCAGCCCATTTTGCTTACATGAGGAGAATTTTGTATGCAGATTACAAAAATTGAATCGCAAATAAAATATAAAGATCGCAGTTCTTTGTATGTAGATGGTAAATTTGCCTTTGGTTTATCAAATTTTGATTTGTGTCGATTGCATTTAAAGGAAGGGCAAGAACTTTCAAGCGAGGAGCTTGATATGATTCGACAGGATGTTCTTTTAGAGGATGCGAGGCAATATGCCCTTAAACTTTTAGACAGGCAGGCCTATACAGAAAAGGCCTTACGGCGTAAGTTAATCCAGCGGGGCAGCGATGCTGAGACAATTAATGGTGTTATTGCTTTTTTAAAGGATTATCGGTATATTGATGATAAAGAGTATGCACTTCGATATATAGAAACAGCTTTGCGTATTGGTAAAAGTGGTATGCGAAAAATTCAATATGATTTGCAGGCTAAAGGCATACCAAGAGATGTTATTGAGGAGATTACAGCAGAATTTTCACAAGAAAAATTGATAACGGACGAAAAAAAAGCCCTTTATTTTTTACTTGAAAAAAAACTTAAGGGCGATTTCTCTTTTGAAAGTAAAATGAAGGCTAAACGCTATCTGCTTTCAAGAGGATTTTCCGTAGATGCTGTTGACGATGCTTTGCGGCAACTACAAGATTGCGATGATTTCGTGGAAGAATAATTTAATTAATATATTTTAAAAGGAGTTGTCTATTATGTTAAAAGGAATCCCTGCTATTTTATCCCCCGAACTTTTAAAGGTTTTGTGTGAGATGGGACACAGCGACACGATTGTTATTGCTGACGGTAACTTTCCTTCAGAAACAATAGGTAAGGATGCTATTGTCATCCGTGCCGATGGTCATGGTGTGCCGGAAATTCTTGAGGCAATATTAAAAGTTTTTCCCTTAGATACCTATGTGGATTCCCCGGTATCTCTTATGCAGGTTATGCCCGGAGATAATGCCAAAACCCCTATTTGGGATGTTTATAAAAAGCTTGTTGCTCAGGTAGACGACAGGGGAGATAAAGCTTTTGCAGAAGTTGAACGCTTTGAATTTTATGAAAGAGCTAAAAAGGCCTATGCCGTTATTGCTACCGGAGAAACTGCGATTTATGCAAATATAATGTTGCAAAAAGGCGTTGTAATTGCCTAAGCTAAATTTCTTACATATTAAAAAGCCAAAGAGAAGGTTTTCTTTCTACAATTTTTGATCATGAGTTGACACGAGCCATATGGATAATGTCGAAAGATGTCGAAAGGAGTCATGTATGAATATAGAAAAAGCTAAAAAGATTATTTATGATAATTGTTATGGAGTAGAAGGAAGTTTTACGGACTCTTTGTATAATGAAAATATGTTTTCAGAAGAAAAATTTTGGAATTATCATGATAGTATAGTTGCGTTGGCAGGGTTAAAGAAAGAAGAAAAAGACCTTGAATTGTCAATGACATTAAGTAGAAGCTATCAAAGAATATTAAAGGAGTTTATGTGTCACTTTGCTCCAAGTGATATTGCTGATTTTGATTGCTTCCCCGAAAATTATGACGAGTACATAGAAAGGTTAGATTTTGCAATACTTGCATATGCAGAGGGTGATTTATCATTGGTAAGAGATGATAGATTTGATTTGAAACGAAACAAATAATTTTTTGCTCTAACTTAATACGAACTAAGACAAAAAAGGGTTGCATCTAAACCTTACATCTCGCCATTGCGGTTGATATTCAACCGCAGTGGTATAATATATCCCTTCGAAATGAGAATAAGGAATTTGTGTCATATCGTTAGGTCGAAAAGCGGGGTTATATCCCATTTATTGTGGTAATAAATATATCACATGTGGGTGAGCGAGTATCTCGCCCAAAAAGAATTGTATCCAAAATGTTTCATCTTAATAGTAAGGTGTATCGAAATAGATAGTATTGAATTTGCGGAGTTGAACATATTGAAAAAAATAGCAAAACAAGCTTTTGTTTCTACGGTTCCCGTGCTGGCGGGATATCTGGTTCTTGGATTTGGTTTTGGTATAATTCTCAAAGCCAACGGTTATGGAATATTTTTGGCATTTGTTATGAGCCTTATTATATATGCAGGTTCTATGCAATATGTTTCTATTGGACTGCTTACAAGTGGAGCTTCCTTAATTACTACTGCGCTTACAACGCTTATGGTTAATGCAAGACATTTGTTTTATGGTATTTCAATGCTTGAAAAGTATAAGAACATAGGGAAAATAAAGCCATATCTGATCTTTGCTCTTACCGATGAAACATATTCACTGGTATGTAAAGATGATCCAAGCATACCAGCAGTGGAACGAAAAAACTATTATTTTTTAGTATCTTTCTTTAATCAAATGTATTGGATTATCGGCTCAGTGCTTGGTGCGGTTATCGGCTCTTTTGTTAAATTCAACAGTGATGGTATTGATTTTGCTTTATCCGCGCTTTTTCTTACTGTATTTATTGAACAGTGGCTTACCACAAGCAAGCACGCTCCTGCTATCATTGGTGTTGTTGTTTCTGTAATTAGCTTGATTTTGTTCGGTAGCGAAAAATTTTTAATTCCTACAATGCTTGTTATTTCGCTGTTACTCTGCTTTTATAAGGAGGGGTATGGGAATGAATGAGTCACATACCTGGCATGTTGTTACCATCATTTCTTTGGTTACAGTTTTGCTTCGCTTTTTGCCATTTGCAATATTTAATGGAAAAAGAAAAACACCACAAATAATTGAGAAGTTTGGAAAGGTACTTCCTTACGCAATTATGGGTATGCTTGTTGTTTACTGCCTGAAGGATTTAAATTTTGCAAGTGTATCAAACTATCTGCCTGCACTTATTTCGTCTTTTGTTGTTGGTATTCTTTATGTGTGGAAAAGGAATACCTTAATAAGCATTATTTGCGGAACGATATGCTATATGATTTTAGTGCAGATTATATTTTAATTTGATAATAGGATGGTAAAATATTAATTTAAAAAAGATAGTGGTTTTAATTATTGGGATAAGCATTCCTATTTCCACAGTAATAGCAAGTGCTCATCCAGGACGAACTGATGCAAAAGGTGGGCATGCTGTAAAACGGAAGGCAGGGGATACGAAATCGGTACATATCACTATCATGATAAAAAATATGAAATATTGTTCTAGTTGATAAAGAAAGGGCAAAACCAACCGAAGTTACTGCCATTGTAAAAGATGAAAACATAATTTTGACCATAAACCAGTAATAATAGACGGAAGTGCTTTCGCTCCAGTAAGATATATCATGGAAAAATTAGGATATAATGTGGAAAAGGATGAAGATTTACAAGTAGTGTATATAGAATAATTTTTATCCCAGTCTTGACACGAACCTGGCGACGGTTAAGGAATATATCGGTAAAGGATGAAATTTTCATAATGTAAAAGGGGATAGAGTAATGAAAATTAAAATTTTACACATGGTAGATGGAGCGAAAAAA
>SVJJ01000001.1 GCA_015069045.1 Oscillospiraceae bacterium | reverse complement strand
GACTATGACGAGGACGGTCGGATTGTGGAGCCTGGAGAGAGTTGCCGGTTGGTGCGAGGCAATGGTGAGACTTTCCAATGACTTATCACCTCCGAGTCGGAGGACCGAAAGGTTAAACTGAGTAGACTCCTTCCGTAATGCTGCGTAAAGGCAAAGGGCTTATTAGAGCCCGGAAAGTGACGGGATTGTATATTCCGTAATTTGAGTGGTACCGCGGGTTATTATAACTCGTCTCAAAGTTATCTTTGAGACGAGTTTTTTTGTTTTATTCAAATTAGTAACCAAATATCAAATTTGTCAGAAATGAAAGGAGACAAAACAATGGATTACAGTTTGAAAGAAGTAGCAGGCAGAATCAAAGACCTGCGCGAAGCAAAAGGATACACACAGGAAGAGCTTGCAAAACTTTGCGGTGTATCAGTTGAGGACTACAAGGTTTTAGAGATGGGTGAAACAGACTTCAGTTTCACATTTATCTACAAATGTGCAAAGGCTTGCGGGGTTGAAGTTGTAGATTTGCTTGAAGGAACAAGCACAACCCTTACTTCATTTGCTATCACAAGAAAAGGCGAAGGACTTAAAATCGTAAAGAAACACGGTGTAGAATACAATAACCTTGCACCTAAGTTTAGAGAAAAACTTGCAGAACCTTTTCTCGTTAAATTCCCGTATCTTGAAGAGGAACAGAACGCTCCGATACAGTTAAACTCACATAACGGTCAGGAATTTGATGTTATCGTTAAGGGTTCACTCAAGGTTCAGGTTGGAAATCATATAGATGTACTCCACGAAGGAGACTCTATTTTCTATAACAGCCTTATCCCTCACGGAATGGTTGCGGTATCGGAGGGCGGTTGTGAATTCCATGCAGTTGTATTAAATCCGCACGATGGAACAGTTAGTGAAGAATACCCCGAAGCACCGTTGATTGCGGCAAAGGTAGCTGCTAAAAAGAAAAAGGCAGAAACTGTTGCAGATAAATTTATTGAATCATCCTATGATGAAAACGGTGTATTTAGCGGCATCAAGTTCAAAAACGCAGATAAATTCAACTTTGCATTTGACTGCGTGGATGCTATCGCCGAAAAGAATCCCGAAAAATTGGCTATGATGTGGGTAGCAAACGACAAGACAGACAGACGCTTCACTTTCAGTGATATGAAAAAGTATTCTGCAAAAACTGCAAACTACTTTGAATCTCTCGGTATCAAAAAAGGCGATACCGTAATGCTCGTACTAAAAAGACATTATCAGTTCTGGTTCTGCATGCTTGCACTTCATAAAATCGGTGCAATCGCAATCCCTGCAACCAATCAGCTTGTAGAACACGATTTTGATTACAGATACAAAGCAGCAAGAGTAAAAGCAGTTGTATGTACTGCTGACGGAGATGTATCAACTGAGGCAGAAAAGGCAGCTGCAAACTACCCCGGTATGGTTAAGGTTTTAGTCGGCGGCGAAAAAGAAGGCTGGCACAATTTCAATGTTGAAATGGAACGCTTCAGCACTCATTTTGCTAGATGCGAAAATACTCCTTGTGGTAACGATCCGATGCTTATGCTCTTTACATCAGGAACAACAGGATATCCGAGAATCGCAACTCATTCATACAAATATGCACTCGGTCATTATCCTACAGCAAAGCATTGGCATAATGTAAATCCTGACGGACTTCACTTTACAATCTCTGATACAGGTTGGGGTAAAGCTCTTTGGGGCAAGCTCTACGGACAATGGCTCTGTGAAGCGGCGCAATTTACCTATGACTTTGACCGTTTCCATTCAGAAGACATCTTGCCGATGTTTGCAAAATATCATATCACAACCTTCTGTGCACCGCCTACAATGTATCGTTTCTTTATCAAAGAGGATTTGTCAAAGTATGATCTTTCTTCTATCGAGTATGCAACGACCGCAGGCGAAGCATTAAACCCTGAAGTGTTTAATCAGTTTAAGAAAGCAACAGGCCTTACCATCATGGAAGGCTTTGGTCAGACAGAAACAACACTCTCTATCGCAAACTTTGTTGGCTCAACACCGAAAATCGGTTCAATGGGCAGACCGAGTCCTTTGTATGATGTAGTTGTGCTTGATCCTGACGGAAACGAATGTAAGACCGGTGATACAGGTGAAATCTGTATCCGTGTAAAAGATGAAGTTCCTTGCGGACTCTTTATTGGATATTACCTGGACGAAGAAAAAACAAACGAAGTATGGCATGACGGATATTATCATACAGGCGATCAGGCAACAATGGACGAAGACGGATACCTTTGGTATGTTGGCAGAATTGATGATGTTATCAAATCTTCCGGATACCGCATCGGACCTTTTGAGATTGAAAGCGTTATTATGGAGCTTCCCTATGTTTTGGAATGTGCAATCACTCCTGTTCCCGATGAAGTGCGTGGTCAGATTGTAAAGGCAACCATCGTGCTTGTAAAAGGAACCGAAGGTACAGACGAGCTGAAAAAAGAAATTCAGGAATATGTTAAAACACATACTGCTCCTTACAAATATCCGAGAATCGTTGAGTTTGTGGATGAACTTCCTAAAACAATCAGCGGTAAAGTAAGACGTGTTGAAATCCGCAAAAACGACTTGGAGAAAATGAACAAGCCATTATAATCGTTGGTGCGCAGAGCTTTAAATGCAGGCAAACACTATAAATTAAATTTGGGCCGTGTCTTAAAATCTTGTAAGACACGCCCCTTTGCAATGATTATAAGTCAGAAAATTCATTTTTCTGAATATAGTCAATGAAAATTTTAAGACTCCTTGACATCCATTTGTTTTTGTGATAAATAAGCTGTTTCCAAATATCTATGCTCACATCACAAACATCAAGATAACATAATATTCCTGACTCTACCATAGCCTTTGTGACGAAATCCGGTAAAAATGAAATCATGTCACTTTGCGAGATTAAAGAAGTGATAATATCGGTTCTGCCAATTTCAAGAGCCGGTGTTATCTCTAAAGATTTCTTTGCAAGTTCCTTATCAAAAACCCGTCTGTAGCCTTGACCATATTCTGTCAAAACAAAAGGTTCATTGATAATGTCATGAATAGATAATCCCTTAACACCTGCAAATTTTGATTTTGCATTAGCAATAAAATGGGCAGAAAGCGGCTCTTCCTTGGCAATAATGTAATCCTTTTGATAGGAATGTGCATCAAGAGTTATAATGACATCAGCCTCGTTATGGTCTAACATATCGAACATAACAGAAGTATCCGCAGTTGTAAATTTTATAGATATAGAAGGATATTGGCGGTGAAAATCTATGTAGCTTGCATTAAGCATTTCATCACATACCGAATCCGGAGTTACAATGTGAATATGGCCACGACAATCCTGTTCTCCCACAAGATTCTCCTTAAAATTATCCGTTAACGAACGAATTTGATGCGCATATGAAACAAGCTCATAACCTCGCTGAGTTAGTGTTATTGTGTGATTTATTCTTTCAAATAAAAGGCAGCCAAGTTCATCTTCGAGCTGTTTTATTTGAAAGGATACGGTTGATTGTGAATAACCAAGCTGCTGCGCTGCTTTCGTAAAACTCCCCAGTTCTGCTACATGAATAAAAGTAATTAAATTCCGCAGTTCCATCTTTTACCTCCATCATCGAAAATATAGATTGTAAACATCAAAACTATTTGTTTGACTAATTATGTAATGTATTATATACTATGTAAAGGAAAAATGCAAGCTTTGGAGGAAAAACAAATGACAAACGCACAACTTTACACAATTATTGCTCTTTGCGTTTATGCAATTGCAATGGCACTGATTGGTTGTATCAGTTATGGCAAATCAAAAACACTGGACGGTTTTCTGATCGGAGGCAGAAACATAGGCGCATGGGTAACAGCCTTCGCTTACGGTACTACATATTTTTCTGCAGTAGTATTTGTTGGTTACGCAGGACAGCATGGTTGGAACATTGGCCTTGGGAGTATCTGGATTGGTATTGGCAATGCAGTACTTGGATGCCTTCTTTCATGGATTTTGTTTGCAAATAGAACAAGAAAAATGACAAAGAAGCTTGAGGCAAAGACAATGCCTGAATACTTTGAAAAGCGATATGCTTCAAAAGGCATGAAGATTTTAGCGGCTGTTATCATCTTTGTATTCCTTGTTCCGTATTCTGCAGCGGTTTACAAAGGTCTCGGTTCTCTTTTCAGTGCAGTGTTCCCCAGTGTTGAAACGTGGGTTTGGATGCTTATCATTGCTTGCCTTACAGCCGTATACCTTGTTGCCGGCGGATATGTAGCAACAGCATACACAGACCTTATTCAGGGCATCATCATGATTGTAGGTGTCGTATGTTTGGTTGTAGCAGTACTAAGTCACAGCGTTGTTGGCGGTATTGCCGGTCTTATAGAAAACCTTGCCGCTATACCCAAGGACGGCAAGCAGCTTACCAATATTTTTGGCGGTTCATCTTTTAAGTTCCTTTGCTTTAACATTATGCTTACAAGCTTCGGTACATGGGGACTTCCGCAAATGATTGGTAAGTTCTATGCAATCAAGGATACGGCAGCCATTAAGCGTGGCACCGTTATTTCTACAATTTTCTGCATAGTGATTGGTTGTGGTGCATATCTTATTGGTTCAACATCAAGACTTATCTTAGGTGATGTTCTTCCTACAGGTGGTATTGACTCCGTAATTCCTACAGTGCTTATGGACGTTTTAAGTGGCGGAACGGCAGGCATCATCCTTTTGGCGGTTATTATGATTCTTCTTCTTTCAGCATCAATGTCAACATTAGAAGCTGTTGTTTTAACATCTGCATCAGCGGTGGCCGTTGACCTTATCCCTGCTGTAAGAAAAAAAGAAACAAAGCCTGAAACACAAATGCTCCTTACAAGACTTCTTTGCCTTGTATTTGTAGCTTGTTCCTTTATCTTCGCAACACAGAACATTCCGATTATTGTAAGTCTTATGTCATTCTCATGGGGTGTGGTTTCCGGTTGTTTTATCGGACCATATATTTGGGGACTTTTCTCAAAGAAAATTACAAAAATCGGCGCATACGCAGGTATCCTGTCCGGTCTTTTAACTGTTGGCATTTCAACATTGGTTATTACGCTTAATTCAGGATTTAGCGTAGCGGCTGCAAAATCACCGGAGATGGGTGTTGCCGCTATGGCAATTTCATTTGTGATTGTGCCCCTAGTGAGCGCATTCACCAAAAATAAGGATAGCAAGAGAATCGAGGAAATCTTTGCTTGCTATCAGGAAGACTAAAATATTAAATCACTAATTTTTTCAAAAACTATTGACTTTGTCACATAAATATGGTACAATATAAAAAATTTAAATGCGATTGAGCAGAACTAAGTAAGCTTGGAAAGAGCCTGGAGAGAGTTGCCGGTTGGTGCGAGGCAATGGTAATGACCTTGACGAATTCCTTCTGTTAGCAGTGCACTGAACGAAAGCAATTTTAAGTAGGAGGCAACGGGTGTTCCCGTCATAGAACTAAGGTATGATAGTACCTGATAAGGTCGTTACTGTGAGGTGGCGGCGAACTGAGGTGGTACCACGGAAATGTTATTTTCGTCCTCTGTATCCTTAAACAGGATTGCAGAGGACTTTTTTGTTTTTATGTCTTGCAAACCTGTTTTACAAAATTTTCAAGTGTAATGGAAAGGATGAACAAAAAATGGCGCAGAACTACTATCAAAAAGAAATCGAAACCATGCCGGTCCCCGAGATTAAAAAACTTCAGTCAGAAAAATTAGTAAAACAAGTTAAGCATGTTTACGAAAATGTGGAATACTACCGCAATCTTATGGATAAAAAGGGGGTTAAACCTGAGGATATTAAGGGAATCCACGATTTACATAAGCTTCCCTTCCTTACAAAAGCAGATTTAAGAGATGCTTATCCTTATGGCCTTCTTGCAAAACCTCTTGAGGAATGTGTGCGTATTCAGTCCACATCAGGAACAACAGGTCGACGTGTTGTTGCGTTTTATACCCAAAAGGATGTTGACCTATGGGAGGATTGCTGTGCCCGTGCAATTGTTGCAGCAGGCGGCAGTAATAAGGATGTATGTCAGGTAGCCTATGGTTACGGACTTTTCACCGGCGGTCCCGGTCTTAACGGTGGCTCTCATAAGGTTGGATGTCTTACTCTGCCTATGTCTTCCGGTAACACAGATCGTCAAATTCAGTTTATGACAGACCTTAATGCCACAATCCTTTGCTGTACACCTTCTTACGCGGCATATATTGGTGAAACATTGAAGGAACAGGGCTACAAACCGGAGGATATTCCTCTAAAAGCAGGTATTTTCGGTGCTGAACCCTGGACAGAAGAAATGCGCAAAGGCATTGAAGAAACACTTGGTATTAAGGCTTATGATATATATGGTCTTACCGAAACAACCGGCCCCGGCGTTTCCTTTGAGTGCAGCGAGCAAACAGGTATGCACATTAATGAGGACCATTTTCTTGCAGAAATTATTGATCCTGATACAGGCGAGGTTCTTCCGGAGGGTGAAAAGGGCGAGCTAGTATTTACTTCTCTTGATAAAGAGGCCTTTCCTTTACTCCGATACAGAACCAGAGATATTTGTGTTTTATCCAGAAAAAAGTGCTCCTGTGGGAGAACTCTTATTAAAATGGCAAAACCAATGGGCAGAACAGACGATATGCTCATTATAAGAGGTGTTAATGTATTCCCGAGCCAGATTGAAACCGTTCTTCTTAACGAAGGCTATCAGCCCAACTATCAAATTGTTGTTGACAGAGCAAATAATACAGACACCTTCGAGGTAAATGTTGAAATGTCTCCCGAGCAATTTACAGACAAGGTGAGAGATGTTCTGGCAATGGAAAAAGCACTGGCAAGCGCAATGAAAACCATGCTTGGTATTAACCCAACCGTACATCTTGTTCCTCCAAAGAGCATTGCACGAAGTGAGGGTAAAGCCGTTCGTGTTATTGACAAACGTAAATTGGTGTAAGAAAGGAGATTTAAAAATGGCTATTAAACAATTAACCGTTTTTGTCCAAAATAAAAAAGGTACCATTGCTGCAGTTACGGATGTTCTTGCCCGGAGCAGTATTAACATTAGAGCACTGTCCGTTGCGGAAACAGAGGATTTCGGTATTCTGCGTCTTATTGTAAATAACGAAAAGGCTGCTGAAAAAGTGCTGGAAGAACAGGGATATCTTATTAAGGTAGTTGATGTTGTAGGTGTTAAAATCGGCGACGAACCTGGCAGGCTTACTGCCGCACTTGATGTCCTTGATAAAGCAAATATCAATGTGGAATATCTCTATGCATTTATGGCGCGTACAGAAAAACATGCCTATGTTGTGCTGAGAGTGGAAAATAATAGCAATGCAGAAACAGCTCTGACAGATGCCAGTTTTAAACTGATTACAGAGGCAGATATTTGTAAACTTTAATCCAGCTAACAAACGATTGATGCAGAAACTCTTAATGATGAACTTAACTCTATGAAACTAAAGCAAAATTTTGGATAGTTTTTCAATATTTTATGCTTTGGCTATTCCTACCCTACTGTAAGGAAACATACTGGGAAATGAAACAGTGAGTTTTAGAATTTATTCGAAGTTTTATCGCAAATAACATTTTGAACCTCAATTGTGACATAAAGGCGCAAGTGAGGTTTTCTTGGAAAGGAATAACAGCGATGGCAAGTAAGTTAGATGAAGCAAGAAAAATTATAAATGAAGTGGATGCCCAAATGGCTGCGCTTTTTGTGAAGAGAATGCATGCTTCCGAAATGGTTTATGGGTATAAAAAAGAATTTGGTCTTCCTATTTTAGACCAAAAAAGAGAAGATGCCGTTATCGAAAAAACCGCTGCCATGGTTGAAAATGCAGTTATAAAGGAATATTACATTGAGTATATTAAAAATCTTATGTCTATTTCAAGAGCATATCAATATCGTATGCAATCAGGACTTAAGGTAGCTTATAGCGGTGTGGAGGGCGCCTTTGCTCACATTGCCGCAGGCAGAATATTCCCAGACAGTAACAGGGTACCCCACCGGGATTTTAAATCTGCTTACGATTCAGTCATTAATGGTGAATGCGATGTTGCTGTGCTCCCAATAGAAAATAGTTATGCAGGTGAGGTTGGACAAACTATTGACCTGATTTTTTCAGGTGGACTTTTTATTAACGGAATTTATGAACTTGAAATTCATCAGAATTTACTGGGACTTTCTGGCGCGACAATCGAAGACATCAAAAAGGTAACGAGTCATGCCCAGGCGCTCAGCCAGTGTCATGATTATATTACACTGCGAGGCTTTGATACAGAGGAG
The DNA here is from genome assembly GCA_015069045.1 of Oscillospiraceae bacterium. Classification (GTDB taxonomy): domain Bacteria; phylum Bacillota; class Clostridia; order UBA1381; family UBA9506; genus UMGS755. The sequence goes on along the minus strand of SVJJ01000001.1, from coordinate 148,302 downwards.
GCCAGCAATACCGCCATTGCTGCCGGGCTTGTTGCAACGAAAAACGATAAAACCCTTGCTGCTATTGCAAGTGCGGAAACAGCAGAAATCTACGGGCTGAAGATTTTGGAAGCTAACATAAATAAAAGCGGAGAAAATACTACGCGTTTTGCAGTTCTTTCAAAAGTAAAAGCTGATTCCCCTTCCCTTTCAAATTCTGTTTTGATGTTTACAGTTAAGAATGAAGCAGGCTCTCTTGCAAATGCCATTAGTATTATTGGTAAGTACGGTTACAATATGACAGCACTAAGAAGCAGACCCCTTAAGAAACATTCATGGCAATATTATTTTTACATAGAAATTGACGGTTCGACCCAAACTGAGGAAGGCAAAAAAATGATTGAGGAGTTAAACAAAGTGTGTGATAAACTCAAAATTGCAGGAACCTTTGCACCTCATATTGAAATATAAGGGAGTTTAATATGAATATACATGTGGATTTAAAGGAAAACAGTTACGATATCGTCGTAGAAAGAGGACTCCTAGCCCATGCTGGAGACTATTTGAATTTACAAAGACGGGTTCTTATTGTAACAGACTCGGGTGTTCCTGAAGATTATGCACAGACAGTTGCGAAGCAGTGCAGGGAATCTGTTATCTGTATTGTTGAATCGGGAGAAGGTTCTAAAAGCCTTGAAACATTTGGATCACTTCTTCGTAAAATGCTCGAAAATGGTTTTTCAAGAAAAGATTGCGTTGTAGCTGTTGGCGGCGGTGTTGTGGGAGACCTTTCAGGATTTGCAGCCTCTGCATATATGAGAGGGATTGACTTTTATAATATCCCCACCACCCTTCTTTCGCAAATTGATTCATCCATCGGCGGAAAAACAGCTATAAATTTTGAAAATGTTAAAAACATTGTGGGTGCTTTTTATCAGCCGAAAAAAGTTTTAATTGATGCAGAGCTTTTAAAAACCCTACCGGAAAGGCAGATTGCGAATGGGCTTGCCGAAGCCATTAAAATGGCACTAACCTGCGACAAAGAGCTTTTTAATATATTGGAAACAAAAGAAATAAAGGAAAACATTGATGAAATCATCATTCGTTCCCTTAACATTAAAAAAAATGTTGTTGAGCAGGACGAAAAGGAATCAGGGCTCAGAAAAATACTTAATTTTGGTCATACCATAGGACATGGTATTGAAAGCAGCGAAAACATGTCCGAGCTATATCACGGTGAATGTGTTGCACTCGGGCTTATCCCTATGTGTGATGAAAAAATAAGACCGAAAGTAACGAAAGTTCTTAAAAAATGTGGTTTATATAACCTGATTGATTTTAATTGGGAGGAGATTGCCAAAGCAGCATTTCACGACAAAAAAGCAGACGGCGAATGCGTAACCGTAACAACCGTGCCGGATGTAGGATGTTTTGAGTTGAAAACCATGAAATGCAGCGAAGTAATAGAGATGGCAAAAAACTGTTTTGAGGGGTGATATGAATGAAAAATACATTTGGAACAAGCGTGGCAGTTACCATTATTGGCGAAAGCCATGGGGAATATATAGGAGCCGTTATTGATGGTTTAGCGCCGGGAATCCATGTGAACGAAGAATATATCAACCACATGCTCTTCTTGAGAAGACCAAGCGGAAAGATTGCAACACCAAGAAAAGAAAAGGATGAGTTCAAAATTATAAGCGGTGTGAATAATAACACCACAACCGGAACACCCATTACAATCCTGATCCCCAATGAAAATGTGAAAAGCGGAGACTATTCGCAAATGAGAACGGTTGCCCGCCCCTCTCATGCTGACTATACCGCCCAGTGCAAATATCACGGTTTTCAGGATTCCCGTGGAGGTGGACATTTCAGCGGAAGAATTACGGCGGCTTTAGTTGCTGCAGGTGCAATATGCAAGTATGCATTAGAGCAGAAAGGCATTTATATCGGAACACATGTAAAAAAATGCGCTGGCATTGCAGATAGAGATTTTGGTGCATTATTGTCCGATATTAACCTGCTTAATCAAAGAACATTTGCTGTGCTTGAGGAATCACATATTGAAGAAATGACAAATGCCATTATAGAAGCATCCTCAAATGGTGATAGTGTTGGAGGCATTTTAGAAACAGCCATTACAGGAATGCCTGAAGGCATTGGTGAGCCCTGGTTTGATTCTGTTGAAAGCTTGCTTTCGCATATGATGTTTTCAATCCCTGCAGTTAAGGGAATTGAATTTGGTGCAGGCTTTAAACTGGCCGATATGAAAGGCAGCGATGCAAACGATCCAATAAAAATTGAAAACGGAAAAATAGTAACTGTCACAAACAATAATGGTGGAATAAACGGCGGCATTACAAACGGCATGCCAATTATTTTCAGAACTGCTGTTAAGCCAACACCCACAATATTTAAACCGCAAAACACAGTTGATTTTCAAAATATGACTGAAATAATTTTAGAACCGAAAGGCAGACACGACCCTGCAATTGTGAATAGAGCAAGAGTTGTACAAGATGCGGCATCTGCAATTGTGATTTGTGATGCTCTTGCCTTACGATATGGAACAGATTGGTTAAAGGGATGAGTAAAGTATGAAAAAATATGGTTGCATTGGAAAGAAATTAACACATAGCTTTTCTAAAGAAATTCATGGAAAACTTGCTAATTATGACTATGAGCTTATAGAATTGAGCGAAGCTGACATAAAACCATTCTTTGAAAAAAAAGATTTTGCAGCAATCAATGTTACCATACCGTATAAAGAGACGGTTACTCCCTATCTTGATTCTGTCAGTGAGGTGGCCCAAAGAATAGGGGCTGTTAATACCATCGTAAACAAGGATGGTAAATTATACGGCTACAATACCGATTACTACGGAATGAAGGCACTGATTCAAAGAAACGATATAGATTTAAAAGACAAAAAGGTTCTTATTCTCGGAACAGGCGGAACAAGTAAAACAGCACGAGTTGTAGCAAAGGATTTAGGAGCTTCAGATGTTCTTACTGTAAGCAGAAGCAAAAGAGAAGGCTGCATCACCTATGGAGAAGCAACCGCTGAGCATTTGGACGCTGAGGTAATCATTAACACCACGCCTGCGGGAATGTATCCCGACTGTGATTCCAAGCCGATAGATATTTCGGCATTTACAGCACTAAAGGGTGTAATTGATGCAGTGTATAACCCCCTTTTTACCAATCTTGTATTAGATGCCAGAAAAAGAGGCATTAAAGCCGAAGGCGGCCTTTACATGCTTGTTATGCAGGCTGTTTACGCCGCAGAAAAATTCCTTGATAGTCAAATTCCCAAGGAAACTGCTGACAATGTGTTTCAATCCATGCTCGCATCAAAGGAAAACATTGTATTAACCGGCATGCCCGGAAGCGGTAAAAGTACGATTGGAAAGCTCCTTAAAATAGATGGTTTTGAGTTTATTGATACAGACATTGAAGTGGAAAAGCGATGTGGTTGCACAATTAAAGAACTGATAAGCACTAAAGGCGAAAAGTACTTTAGAGATTTAGAATCAGAGGTTATTCGTGATGTTTCGTCAAAAAGTTCTCGTATTATTTCAACAGGCGGCGGAGCCATTTTAAGAAAAGAAAATATAAACTGTCTTAAACGAAACGGTAAGCTGTTCTTTATCAATGCAAATATGGAAAGACTGCAGGCAACAGATGACAGACCTCTTTCCGATACATACCAAAAACTTGCAAAACTATATTCCGAAAGATTGCGTGTTTATCAATCTACGGCAGATGTAATTGTGCCCGATATGACTACTCCCGAAGGGGAGGCAGAATATATTCTTACCAAACGAATGGAGCGGATAAAATGAAGATCCTGGTTATAAACGGACCCAACCTGAACATGCTTGGCATACGCGAGCCTGACCACTATGGCAGAGAAACATATCAAGACCTTTGTGAAAAGATACAGAAGCATTGCGATAAGCAAAATGTGGATGTCAAGATATACCAATCCAATCACGAAGGAGACCTAGTGGACGAAATCCAAAAAGCCTACAACAATATGGATGGCATTGTTATAAATCCCGGTGCCTACACCCACACAAGCATTGCCATTTTAGATGCAGTCAAATCTGTAAACGTTCCAACGGTTGAGGTTCATATTTCGAAGGTCGAAGAACGGGAAGATTTCAGACAGGTAAGCTATGTGCGACTTGCCTGTGTAAAAACGATTACAGGTCATGGTACAGACGGATATCTTGAGGCCATTGACTATCTAATTGAGGCATACAAGTGATAGCAAAATTTAAACCGTGTAAGCTAAAAGGACAGATAAGCGCACCACCGTCAAAAAGTATGGCGCACAGATATTTGGTGGGTAGCGCATTATCAAAAGAAACCTGTATATTGTCAGGCGTTGATTACAGCGAGGATATCCTTGCAACTATGGATTGCTTACAAGCATTAGGTGCCGAAATAACCATGGACCATGATACCCTGCGCATTAACCCCAATCACTTTATGAAAACAGAAAACCCCATTTTAGAATGCCGAGAAAGCGGAAGCACATTAAGGTTCTTCATTCCCCTTTGCCTGTGTTTGGGTAAGCAGGTGACCTTGAAAGGAAGTACACGCCTTTTTGAACGACCCCTTGATGTTTATGAGAAGCTTTGTAGTGAAAATGGTTTCGCATTCCAAAAGGGCACAAACGCCGTAACACTTTGCGGAAAGCTTAAGAGTGACAAGTATAGAATCAGAGGAGATATTAGCAGTCAGTTCATCACTGGGCTTATTTTTGCCTTGATATATCTTGGTGGCGATTCTTCCATAGAGATTATCCCACCCTTTGAAAGCAGGTCATACATAAACCTTACCATCTCTGCCCTAAAGTCATTCGGCGCAGATGTAGAGTTTGTTGATGAGTACAACATTGCAATAAAAACATCAAAAATGCACGCCTATGCAGGAAGAATTGAAGGCGATTATTCAAATGCAGCATTTTTAGATGCGTTTAATTATATCGGTTCTAAAATAGAAATTCAAAACCTAAACACCGACAGTCTACAGGGCGATAAGGTGTATGCAGATTATTTTGATAAAATTGCCGGCGGAATGCCCACTCTTGATATTGCAGATTGCCCTGATTTGGGGCCTGTCCTTTTTGCTCTTGCATCGCTGAAAAATGGTGCCTCCTTTACGGGTACAGACAGATTAAAGGCAAAAGAAAGCGACAGAGGCATGGCAATGCACCAAGAACTCCAAAAACTTGGCGGAGGGCTTGTTTTCGGCGATAATGTGATAAAAGTTCCCAAACAAGAACTAAAGTATAGTGACCGTATTCTTGACGGTCATAATGACCACAGAATTGTTATGGCAATGTCTGTTATACTTTCGAAAATTGGTGGAGAAATTGCCGGCATTGAAGCCGTAAGAAAAAGCTATCCCGGATTTTTTGATGATATTTATAAACTCGGCGCAAAGGTGGAAATAAAATGATCGTAGATGTAAGTAAGAAAATATTGATAGTTGGTCTGGGGCTGTTGGGTGGTAGCTACGCAAGAGCCTTAAAACGATTTGGATTTTACATAAGTGCCATTACAAAAGAACAGAGCTCCATAGATTATGCGCTAAATGAAGAGATAATTGATGAAGGTTCAACAGAGCTTGATAAAAGAATCATCGGTGATGCAGACGTTGTCATATTTGCTCTTTATCCTCATGTATTCGTAGAATGGATTGAGCAGAACCAAGGTCTTCTGAAAAGCGGAGCCATAATAACGGATGTAACCGGTGTGAAAAAAAGTATCGTGTATAAAATTCAGGAAATGCTCAGAGACGATGTGGAATTTATAGCAGCACATCCCATGGCAGGCCGTGAAGTTGCAGGGGTTGAAAACAGCACGGACAAGATGTTTTCCGGAGCAAACTACATTGTGACTCCAACTGATAAAAACACACCGGAGGCCATCAGCACCTGTCTCGAGCTTGGGAGACTCCTGGGATTTTCAAATGTTACTACACTTTCTCCTGAAGAACATGACGAAATGATAGGGTTCCTTTCTCAGCTTACCCATTGCATAGCCATTACGCTGATGACCTGCAACGATAAAGAAAATATGGAAAAATTTACGGGTGATTCATTCAGAGATTTGACTCGTATCGCTCGTATAAACGATTTAATGTGGAGTGAACTGTTTGTGGCAAACAAGGATGCACTCTTGACGCAGATGGATATGTTTATGGATAAATTCAAAGAACTAAAATCAATGCTACAAGCAGAAGACATAGAGGGAATGAGAAAAATAATGCGTCATTCCACACAACGCAGAGCGTTATTTGATAAAAAATAAGTACAGCGGAGGAATTTCAAAATGAATATGGAATTCAAACGTAAATTACCAATCCCAAAGGAGATAAAAGAACAATATCCTATTACAACAGAGGTAGAAAAGATAAAAGAAAATCGTGATAAGGAAATAAAGGCAATATTTGAAGGCAGGGACGACAGATTTATACTCATTATTGGACCTTGTTCCGCCGATCACGATGACAGTGTGATAGATTACATTTCTCGTCTCAGAAAAGTTCAGGACAAAGTCTCTGATAAAATCCTTATCATCCCAAGGATTTACACCAATAAACCGAGAACTACCGGAGAGGGATATAAGGGTATGCTTCATCAGCCTGACCCCAACAAAGAATCAGATATGTTAAGGGGTGTTGTTGCCATCAGAAAATTACACCTTCGGGCAATTAAAGAAACAGGATTTACCTGCGCTGATGAAATGCTTTATCCTGAAAATTACAGATATTTATCTGACCTTTTATCCTACGTTGCAATCGGAGCAAGGTCGGTAGAAAATCAAAAACACCGTTTAACCGCAAGTGGACTTGATATTCCTGTCGGCATGAAAAATCCGACTGCCGGAGATATTTCTGTTATGATGAATTCAATCACAGCAGGTCAGCATTCTCATACATTTATTTACAGAGGATGGGAGGTTGAAAGCCACGGAAATCCTCTGACACACGCCATTTTAAGAGGGTATGTGAATAAACATGGTCAGTCAATACCGAACTACCATTATGAAGACCTTATTCACCTTGCGGAAATATATGAAAAATCCGGGCTTAAGAACCCTGCTGTCATCATTGATACAAACCATGCAAACTCAGACAAGAAATGGATGGAACAGCCGAGAATCGCCAAAGAAGTCCTTCATAGCTGTCGTCATAATCATGATGTTAAAAAAATTGTTAAAGGACTTATGATAGAAAGTTATATTGAAGGCGGTGCACAAAAGCCCGAAGAATGTACCTATGGCAAATCAATCACTGACCCTTGTCTTGGATGGGACGATACAGAAAAGCTCATCTATGATTTGGCAGATGTTCTTTAATAGGAGTGTATGATTGTGTTAGGTGTTATTGTAAATGTTATCGCTGTATTAGTGGGTTCCTCCATTGGCTTATTATGCAAAAAAGGTATTTCTGAAAAAGTAAGCAGGGCCACTACAATTGGTCTGGGGGCATGCACGCTGTATATTGGTATATCGGGAAGTCTTTGCGGAGAAAATACACTCATTGTTATCGCCTCGGTTGTATTGGGTGTGATAACAGGAACAATCATAGGCATTGACAGCGCAATAAACAAACTTGCAAAGAGTGTCGAAGGAAAATTCGCAAAGGAGGGGCAAAATGTTTCTCTTGCCGAAGGTCTTGTAACGGCAACTCTCTTATTCTGTGTTGGGTCAATGACTGTAACAGGTTCCATTCAGGCAGGTCTTACGGGAGATAATTCTATCCTTATCACAAAATCAACCCTTGACTTTGTTTCTTCCATGATGCTTGCATCAAGTCTTGGTTTTGGTGTACTGTTAGCCTCTGTTCCCGTATTCGTTATACAGGGCGGGTTTGTTCTTCTTGCGGGACTTATCTCCCCTTTCGTAAGCACCGGTGCCATCAACGAAATGACTTGCGTCGGTTCAATTTTAATTATCATGATAGGCACAAATCTAATGGGTATTACCAAGATTAAGGTTGCAGATTTTCTGCCTGCTATTATCTTTGCACCCATCATATATAATATTGTTTTAATTATTGCAAATCTCGGTTAAGAAACCAAAAGGAAATAGGGGTGGCAGAGTTACATCTGCCACCCCTATTATTTCTTATACTTTTTAGACCCACCTGTATTCCGTTTCTTTAGCATATTTCATAGATCATGACAAACCCATTTCCTTTAAAAAAACTTTAATGTCCTCAGCATGGGATTTTGAAATGCTTTTGTTATATGCTAATTCCTGTAATGACCGCTTGGCATGCCCGCAAAATATCAGCTTAAACCATCGGCACACTTCCATAACCGGAGTGAGCCAGGGATGTTTTTGCAGAATGGGATAATGATGTTTAATGATGTAATACGGAAGAACAATTTTTGAATAGGCATACTGAATTTTTCCACCCAGTTTCTGTTGCGTTACCGCAATTCTGTTTTCCAATGTGCCATAGGCACCGCCGTCTAAAACATAATTCTCCATTTTTTCTGTTATAGGCTCCATCTCGTCCCCATCAAGCCATATCTTGCTTAGTTTTCGGGATATTTCCGCAAACCGCAACAGAGTCCCTTTTTGTAGCAATGCATTAATCTCTTCCGTGTCTCTTTCTTCAATTGAATCCAAAATCCAAAGATCAATGAAAGGACGAATCCCGCATCCTCCATGCTCAAAGTGTTTTGCCATATGTACAATATGATAAAAGTAGAACATTGAATCTGACATTTCATAGTGATAAGAGCTACCGGCTTTCTGTGTAGCCGAATCCCAAGCTGTTAAAAGAATGTTCGTAAACGCTTCCGATAATCCATCCTCAGTAAGTTTATAGTGTAATTCTACATGGATACCACCAGGTGAATATAATGATACATCATGAGAATTTTGTTCATGCTCAGTGTAGTTTAAATGATCCACTAAATAGGAAATAGCGCCTCTTAAATCTTCTTTATGAACTAAAATATCAATATCACAGCTCGTACGCAACCATGGCTCGGCATAATACTTGCGCATTACAGAACCCTTCAGCGGCATAAATGGTATTTGCGCTGTTTCAAGCGCATCACACAACCGATCTAGCTCGTGGTTTATTTTTTCATAACGATAAACCGCACTAAATGTAACTTGCTGAATTTGCGGTTTTACCTTTTCATCAGCTAATCCGTTGTTTAAAATTCCAAGAGCTACTATGTGTGCAATATCATGTTTGTATGCCAGTTCCATTATAGCTGCCAGGGAATCCTCCGTCACAAGAAGTTTGTCTGCAGAACACATTTGATGATCATGGAATACTGATCGTAATATTGAAAATAATAGATGATTCGTACTCTCTTTCATGGCAATCAGTTCTCCTTTAATCTCATCTGAATCAATCTGCGGTTATATTTTGCTACTGCCATTTTTTATTAAGCCTCCAAAATATCTGCAATTCTCCTGCAGGCATAGCCATCCCCATAGGGATTACTTGCTTTTGCCATTGCATCATATGCTTCCTTATTTTCCAGCAGGAGTCTGAAATTATCGTAAATAACCTGCTCATCGGTACCTACCAATTTCAAGGTGCCTGCCGCAATACCCTCGGGACGTTCCGTTGTATCTCTCATAACCAGAACAGGCTTACCAAGGGACGGTGCTTCCTCTTGAATACCACCGCTATCCGTCAAAATCATATAACTATTGGCAAGAAAATTGTGAAAATCGAGAACCTCAAGAGGTTCAATAATGCGGATCCTATCGCAACCGCTCAATTCCTCCTCTGCTGCCTTACGAACAACAGGGTTCATATGAATAGGATAAATCGCTTTTACATCAGAATGTTCTTCCATAACACGACGAATCGCACGGAACATATTATGCATGGGTTCGCCCTGATTTTCTCTGCGGTGAGCCGTAATCATAATCAAACGGCTATCCCTTGCCCACTCCAGTTCAGGATGGGTATAATCCTCACGTACCGTTGTTTTAAGTGCATCAATGGCTGTATTACCGGTAACATAAATCCCGTTTTCGTCCCTGCCCTCTTTCATAAGATTAGCTTTAGAAAGTTCTGTAGGGGCAAAATTGTATTTTGAAATAATAGACACAGCTTGTCTGTTAAATTCTTCCGGATACGGACTATAAATGTTATATGTGCGTAGCCCGGCCTCCACATGGCCAACAGCAATTTGCTTATAAAAGCAAGCTAAGGCCGTTGCAAAGGTTGTGGATGTATCACCATGAACCAATACAACATCCGGCTTAGCCTCATCCAGCACGCAACCGATTTTATTCAGAATACTTGTTGTAATGTCAAATAAGGTCTGACCACCTTTCATAATAGAAAGGTCGTAGTCCGGAACAACACCAAAGGTATCAAGCACCATATCTAACATCTGACGATGCTGACCGGTTACACACACCACGGTTTTAATACTTTTTCTTAATTTCAATTCATTAACCAAGGGACACATTTTAATTGCTTCCGGTCTTGTGCCAAAGACCAACATAACTGTTTTCATTTTAATGTCCTTTCACTATTATAATCTGTATGTACCAGGAAGATCACAACACTTGCGTGTATCAAAAACAATCTTACCCTTAAGTTTATCCATGTTTTCTTTAATTTGATTATGATTAACCATAATAACAACCAAATCAGTATCTGCAAGGAACTTATCAAAATCGTGATACTGATTGGGAACAAGATCGTGTTCAAAATAAGGGTCATAGGATTTGATTGGTTCTGCTAAATGGCGCTCTTGATTTTCTAAGAGCTGAAGGCTTGGAGATTCACGGGGGTCATCAACATTTTCCTTATAAGAAAGGCCATACAGACCAACACGGGAAAAATCTGTAATATTGTTTTCTTTCATAATTTCATAAATTCTATTAAGAACAAAATCAGGCATGCCGTCATTTGTTTTCATCGCCTCATCAATTACTTTTGCAAGGCTGGGATAGTCACCCACTAAGAACCAGGGATCAACTGAAATACAATGACCGCCAACGCCGGGACCGGGCTGCAGGATGTTAACACGTGGATGCATATTACAAATTCTAATAATTTCATATACATCCATATTATCATGACGGCAAATTTTGGCAAGCTCATTTGCAAATGCTATATTCACCGCACGGAAAGTGTTCTCAACAACCTTTGTCATTTCGGCTGTTCTAATGTCAGTTACAACAATATCTCCCTGACAAAAAGATGCGTATATATTTTTAATTTTTTCACCAATTTCCTTATCATCGGCACCTATAGTACGATTATTGTGAAGAAGCTCGTAGACCATATTACCGGGAATAATTCTTTCCGGAGCATGAACAAGGTTAATATCTTTTCCAATAACAAAACCGTTTGCCTCAATTACAGGACGAACATATTTGTCAATTGTGCCGGGAGAAACTGTCGATTCAATAACAACTGTTGCGCCTTTGGGGCATACATCCATGATGGTTTTAACAGCTGAAACCACATAGCATGCATCTACTTTTTTAGAAAATTTATCATAAGGTGTAGGAACAGAAACAATATAGGTGTCTGTCACCTGGTATTCTGTTGTAAATGTAATACCCGCCTTAACTGCCTCAGCAAAAAGCTCGTCAAGACCATCTTCCTTAAAAGTTGTTTTGCCCGCATTAAGGGTTGCAACAAGCTCCTTGTTATAGTCTGTACCCACTATCTCGACACCATGAGATGCCATCATAAGTGCTGTGGGTAAGCCTATGTATCCAAGCCCTATTACGTTAATCATTTTTATTTCTCCTTATTTGATAATAAACTTTTATTATGTATCAGTCACCGTCATTTTTTGATTAAAATGCCAAGTTACAGAGTCAAAAACCTCATCTGTTTCCATACATTTTCTCATAGTAGTTCTGATATTCACCGGAAATGATCGTCTCCCACCATGCCCGGTTGTCAAGATACCAACGAATTGTCATTTTAATACCATCTTCAAACTTCGTTTCCGGCAACCAGCCAAGAGCATTGTGAATCTTGGTTGGGTCAATGGCATAGCGCATATCATGCCCCTTACGGTCAGTTACATAGGTAATAAGGCTTTCCGGTTTGCCCAGTTCTTTGCATATAATTTTCACAATATCAATGTTCTTCATCTCGTTGTGGCCACCAATGTTATACACCTCACCCACTGTACCATTGTGAATAATGAGGTCAATGGCCTTACAGTGATCTTCCACATATAGCCAGTCCCGAACATTCAACCCTTCTCCATAAACCGGCAGGGGCTTATCCTTCAGTGCATTGGCAATCATAAGCGGAATTAGCTTTTCAGGAAAGTGGTAGGGCCCATAGTTGTTTGAGCAACGGCTTATGGTCACAGGAAGCCCATATGTCCTTTGATATGCTTGTACAAGCAGGTCTGCCGCAGCTTTAGAGGAGCTGTAGGGACTACTGGTGTGAATGGGTGTTTCCTCTGTGAAAAACATGTCAGGGCGATCCAAAGGCAAGTCACCATATACCTCATCCGTAGAAACCTGATGGTAACGATCGATCCCATACTTGCGACAAGCATCCATCAGCACTGCCGTTCCCATGATATTGGTTTCAAGAAATACCCCCGGGTTTTCAATAGAGCGGTCAACATGGCTTTCCGCTGCGAAGTTCACCACAATATTAGGGTGTTCTTCTTCAAACAGCTGATATACAGCTGCTCTATCACAAATATCTGCCTTAACAAAACGAAATTTCGGGTTATCCATGACCGGTTCTAAGGTAGATAGATTCCCTGCATAGGTTAGCTTATCTAGACATATAATTCGATAGGCAGGGTACTTTTTCAGCATGTGGAAGATAAAATTGCTTCCAATAAACCCGGCACCACCTGTAACAATAATGGCCTTACACATTTGCACTTCCTCCTGTAAGTTCCAATAAATATTGACCATATGCGGTCATTTTCAGTTCTGTACCAATTACTTGCAGCTGTTCAGTAGTAATAAATCCACGTCTCCAAGCAATCTCTTCAATGCAGCTAACATAAAAGCCCTGTCTGCTCTGTACAGCTTCCACAAATTCGGCTGCCTTAAGCATACCTTCAGGGCTTCCGGTATCAAGCCATGCTACGCCACGCCCAAGAAGCTGAACATGTAATGCGCCCGCCTCCAAATACGCATTGTTAACGGCAGTAATTTCAATTTCTCCTCTGGCACTGGGTTTAACATTCTTTGCAATCTCAATAACCTGATTATCATAAAAATACAGGCCTGGAACTGCGTAATGAGACTTAGGTTTTTCCGGCTTTTCTTCAATGGAAACCACTTTGTGTTCCTTATTAAATTCTACAACGCCGAATTCTCTTGCATTTTTTACAGGATACCCAAAGATACAGGCACCGCCGCTCTCGTCAACTTTTTTCATAGCTGACCAAAGGGTTTTGGACAAATCTTGCCCATAGAACACATTATCGCCCAGAATCAGGCAAACCGAATCCTTTCCAATAAATTCCTCGCCAAGAATAAAGGCATCGGCTAAACCCCGGGGCGTATCCTGAACCTTGTATGTAATACGAACGCCGATGTAACTTCCATCGCCTAACAGTTTTTCATATATAGGTGTATCCTCCGGTGTGGAGATAAGTAAAATCTCCTTGATCCCTGCTAAAAGCAGTATCGACAGGGGATAGTATACAAGAGGCTTGTCATAAATCGGCAAAAGCTGCTTGCTCACTGCCTTGGTCATAGGATAAAGACGTGTACCCTTTCCGCCTGCTAAAATAATCCCTTTCATGTATCGTCACCTCATATTTTCCAAATATTGTTATGGAGGGTTAATGCAAAAAACTCATAAGCATGTTTTTAACATAGGTAAAGCTTTCTATTTTGAAAAGCACCGAAAAGACAACATATAAAATTACACCAGCAAAAACCTGAACGAAAAGTGTCACAATATCCGAAAAACCTATGAACTGTAATAAATATACACATAACCCCATTAATGCCGACATAGCAACCGCCGGGAGCATATCCTTGATTTGCTCAAAATAGGAGTAATTCATCAGCTTTTTGTTGGGATAAGCATTAATAAAACTGTTGAGTAAGGTGGTTATGGGTAAGCTTGCCGCCATCCAGAACACACCAAACCACATGCTGATTAGTAAGGCAAATAAACCGATTGTTTTTTTTATGATCTCCAGTTTCAAAAATAAATCACTTCGTCCCATAGCTTTAATCGCATTTAAGTTCGCTGTATGTACCGGATAAAAAGCCATCGTAAAACAGAAAATTCTAAGATAAGGCACGCAGGGCAACCAGGTTTCTGTGAGTAAAAGCCGAATTAGAGGTTCAGCACAAACGGCAAGGCCAACCATAAAAGGCCATATCAAATAGGAGCTTGTGCTAATGGCTCTTCTTGTCATTAATTTAACTGTGTTCCTATCATCTTGCACCTTTGACATAACCGGCAAAAGCACACTATCGATAGAAGAATTTATATTCGTCACAATAATAGTAGGAAATTGCTGACCTTTATTATAGAATGCTAAATCAGAGGTTGAGTACATTTTTCCAATAATTAACTGCCTAATCTCTATGTAAACCTTATCAATGAGTGCAGAGAGTAAAAGCTTCCATCCGTAGGAATAAAGACCTTTCATTCTCTGCCACGAAAACATAAGTCCCGGTCTCCACTTTACCGTAAACCAAAGCACAAATGTATCCACAATTTGATTCGTTAAGCTTTGCGCCACCAATGCCCAAACACCAAATCCTTGATAGGCCAAAACAATGCCAACCACGGCCGAAACCGTTATGCCGCCAATAGTTGAAAAAAAGAATTTTTTAAACAACATATGCTTTGCTACATAAGCCTGCTGAATATTTTTAATACCTGATATAACTAAGGTAAAACTGATAACCCTAACAACCGCAACAAGCTCCGGATTATTATAAAAGTCTGCAATAAATGGTGCTAAAAAAAACATAACAGAATATAGCAAAATACAGGTAGCTACATTAAAGTAGAAAACTGATGAAAAATCTAATTGATCAGCATCTTTTTTTTGCACCAATGCCTTTCCAAGTCCACTATCTACAAACACCTGCAAAATCACAGTAAACACGGTAACTAAGGCTACCGTTCCATAAACTTCCGGCGCAAGCAGTCTGGCAAGAACAATGGAGATGATAAAAGACACACCCTGGGCTCCGCATCGTTCTGCAAACCGCCATAGCATATTGATAATTGCCGATTTACTGCTGCTCATTGTTTATGTTCCCTTCTAACAGATTTATTGAATGCTGTTAAACACTTCATTCCATTGTTTTAAATAGGCATCAAGAGAAGAAACCTCTCTGTGTATCCTTTGGTTTTTCATCGCCTCTTCTTCAGAAAAGTTTATAAATTCAGAAAAAGACAATTTCTTTATTGAATGAGCATCAAAAATCTTATAGCCTTTTTCCAAAAGAAAATTGTTCCACATGGCTGTGTCTTTTCGTAAATACACCTTGCTCCCCATTCTTAAAAGGGCATTAATGTTGCCCATGCCTTGCTGTCTATCATTATAAAACACACCAATTTTAGCCGTAGCAAGAATAGCAAAATATTCTTCTTTACTCATGTATTCGGTAATAGGCACAAATTTATTTCCAAATATATTTTTCCCCGCTGCTATTACCTCGTTCTTATATGACTCTGACCCATAAGATAGGGTGCATAATATTTCTATATCCTCATCCTTGTACTTGGAAAGAAACGCAAGGGCCTCCCTGTGAAAATTTGATGGCGTGGCTGAGTTCCCCAGCATAATCCGAATGGGCATATCTTGTTTTTTAATGTTTTCACAGGTATCAAATATTTTGTTGTTTACGGTGTTATTTGCCATGGCAGCAACAAAAAACTTGCCTTTAGGCTTGCAGATATCACAGAGAGCTTCTTTATCGCCTTGTATCAAATTGATAACCCCTGCAGCATGTCTGATAATGAATTTTCTGTATGCCTGATTGAGACGTTTTTTGAAAGATGTCCATTTTACTTTTTCCCTGAGGGAATACATATCCCCGCCCCAAAAAAACAGGTATGTTTTATGCAGAGCCCCACTTGGCAAATACCGCATAAAATGTTCATTTCCAAAAACACCATTTATAATAATAAGCTTACATTCCTTTGCCCATTGCATAACAATGGGGTTTTCCTCCAAAAATTGCTTGATGTGTCCTTTTGTAACAAACAGGACTTGTTGGTTATTGGCATCAAAGATATATTGGGGGGAATATGGGCCAAAAACAAAGGCATGTTCCTCCTTTGGAAAATTCTTCACAATAAAGTCGTAAAAATCCCTGGTAAATTTATCTAAGTACATAATGTGTAGATATTTAACCATTTTTCAATATTTTTTCAAGTTTCTCAATCACAAAATCATAGTTATACCGGTCTAAAACCGCTTGTTCCGGAGAAAACTTGATATTGCCTCCTGTTTTTATTTCGTCATAACAAGTTTTTATGTACTCCTTTAATTTAGGAAAATCAATTGCATCACACGCGTCCTCGTAGGCAATACCTAAATGTCCTTCTCTAATAACCTGCGTTATCTCGCCACTAGGCATATCGCCGTTGGTAAGAGAAATAATTGGTTTGCCAATTAACATATATTCCAATATTTTCCCGGGGAAAACGCCATATTCATCTTTGTTATTCCAAGTAGAAAGCAATAAAATATCCGCACCAAATTGTAGTTTTAAGCAATTTTCCCGAGTAAGCGTGCCGTAATCCACAAGTATGTTTTTCATATTATACGGCTCCGCCTGTTTTTCTAAAACATGAAATTCCCTGCCGGCATAGTGCAGGGATATATCCTCTGCCTTGATTAAATTTTCCTCTACAAGCTCACTAATGGCACGAAATAAGGGTGATAAATCTCTGTCTCCGCCATATAATGCACCAACATAGGTTATCTGTAGTTGATTGCTCCTGCCCTCACAATGAGGTTTAAGGAGCGCATCCTCCAAATCATATCCGTTTGGAAGCATATATGATTTCTCTTTAAATTTTCCCTTGCAAATTCTTTCTAAGTATCCATTTGACACCGCTACGATGGCATCTGCTTTTTTACACGCTTTCCTCTGGATGTATGCATAGTATGGCTTAAATAAAAAATTGACATATTTTACCACAACAGGGTCACGGAAATCGCATACCCATCTGGTTTCGGGATGAGTTTTTTTATAATACATGCCGCAAAAAAGTGAAGACAAGGGCCCAAATGTAGAAAATGCAACATCATATTGCTTGTTGCACAGGTCAGTATTGTGGGATAGCTGATAGGCAAAGGCCTTACAATATTGTTTCGCACAAACAATATTTTTTAAATTTAAATACATTCTATATAACACACTATAAAGAAACCCGTGATGCTTTTGCTGATCACTATACTGCTCCTGGGGCTTGTATTCATAAAGTCCATACAGATTAGAACATATTTTTTTACTTGTAAGTTCCTCGCGACTCACCTTGTATCTTGTGAATACATCCACTTCATACCCATGCTCAAGCAACTTTTTCGCTACTTTTGCAGGTCTTACTGCGCCAATAACATTGGTTGGATAAAAATGATCGCTGATAATGAGAATCTTCATGGACTACCCCCCCCCCCCGTGGTAATTTTTTCCATTTTTATATTTTCTGTATTGTTTCTGTATTTTTTGACCCGCGCAGGATTGCCTGCAGCAATAGCCCAATCCGGAATGGATTTTGTAACCACAGAACCCGCACCGATAATTGCATGACTCCCTATGTGAACCCCGGGCAAAATAATTACCCGTCCGCCTATCCACACATCATCACCAATATACACCGGCTTTTCTTCTTGAAAGCCTTGTCCCCTCATAGTGGTTGTAACATCATCAAATTTATGATTCCAGGTATAAATAATACATTCAGGACCCATCATAACATCATTACCGATATATGTTGTTCCTCCAATATGAGAATTAATACCAATCCCGGAATTATCGCCCAACTGAACCTTGGAGGAAAAAACTGCACCCTTTTCAATATTAACGTTTTTACCGCATTTTGCAAGAATCATTTTTCCGCAGAACGCTCTAAATTTTTTCTGCCCTATCTTAATGGGAGAAAAGGATACCGGAAAATGTTTTGCCAAAAGATTGTATACTAAAAGACCTAACACTTTTTTTGCTATTTTCATGTTATCCCTCACGTTTCGTTATGGAATTGTCTTGCATGTCTTTTGCCAACAGAACGAATATAGCCAAATAAAACCACAGGTTATCATATGTTAAAATAGTTATACCAAACATTCTGAAAAGCAACATGCTGACAGGTATCCACATAATAGGTTTTACTAGTATTTTCCCTGTACATTTTCTCAGTATTATACAAAATAGTGATACACCAACAATACCTAAGCTAAAAAAAGCTTCTATATATGTATTATGTGCCCCCCTACCTGTATAAATCAAACTTTTTAAACCATTGCCAAATAATAAAATTTTAGGGTCGTGCCATATGGTATTCATATAATCTTTCCAAATATCCGTTCGCCCTGTTGTCATATCGCTTAGTGAACTACCGCTGTCTACTGCAAATCTTTGCATATATAGATTGATGGAATCGTAGGCATAAAAATATACTAACGCACTACCGATACAGGCAACCAATATAAAATTAGTCAATTTTGTTCCGCCCTGCCTGATAGAAAGGAATAGCCAAAACACTAAAAGCAAAACAAGGGATATCAAAAATGATTTACTAATGGACATTAAACCAAAAATAGACAGCACGACCACACAAAGAATATGCGTTCGCCTTGTTTCTCTGTAAGTCATGATTGTGATTAAAACCGCAAGTACAACAATGATATCCATTGTGTAGTAGTTTGGATTACCCTGCAAGCCTGCAAATCTTGACGAATAGCCATCTTCTGCAAACCTATATAAAACATCATTAACAAACATGCTGATATATGGTAAACTATCCTTCATGAGTGCCAATATAGACGCAAAAACGATGCCCAATGCAAATGACATGATTGAAATATTGACATTAATAGTTTCTGTTCGCAAACAATATAGCATGAGTAATCCTGCAACCATACTGACTATCGTTGTCACCCTTCCTATGCCGGAAAACACAACCGCATATACTGCAAATGCCATAATCAAAAAAACCATATTGCGATTAAATATTTTTTTAGCAAAAATCATTTTTAGAACCACTACAAAAAACAATACTGTAAAAAAGCTAATATCATTAATATTCATTTTCAATATTGTTCCACTCGGAAGTAAAAACAATAAAAGCGAAAAACAGTGCGAAATACTACTGCACGCAAATGCCACTAAGCTCACGGCGGCAAAAACATAGAAAAAACCATGATGTATCGCTCTGGCAATAATGAGAGTCGCCAAAAGCAAACACATCGACATTACGTATTGCATGTTGTCCTTTTGCTTAGAAATTTTTAGTTGCTTTATATAGCTTAACGTAGCCATTCTCATTATAAATTCTCCTTATACCATTCAATTGCCTCATTTAAACCGGAAACAAAATCATATTCCGGACTATATCCTAAGAGCCTACTGGCTTTTGAAATATCTGCATTGCTATGTTTAATATCGCCCTTTCTGTCAGGGCCGAATAATGGTTCAATATCCTTACCAAGAGCATCGGTAAGGGAATAATAAATATCAATTAAATATTCGCGACCGCCATAGGCAATATTAAATGCCTCGCCTGCAACCTCGTGAGGTGCAAGACATGCCTTAAGATTGGCTTCAATAACATTTTCAATGTAAGTAAAATCCCTGCTTTGTTTGCCATCCCCATTGATGGTGGGTTGCTCATTCTGTAATAGCATTTTAATGAACTTGGGAATCACTGCTGCATATGCCCCATCGGGGTCCTGCCTGCGGCCAAAAACATTAAAATAGCGAAGTCCGTATGTATCGAGGCCATAATGCATGGTATATTGCTTGGCCCACTCCTCGTCACATTGTTTCGTCAAAGCATACGGTGACAACAAATTACCCTCACGCCCCTCAGTTTTAGGAAGATTAGGCTCATCACCATAGACCGATGAACTGGATGCATAAACAAATTTTTTAACACCCTTTTGCCGTGCGGCTTCCAGCATGTTTAAAGTGCCCTGAATGTTGTTTGCACAATAAAACAACGGCATTTCAATGGAGCGAGGAACGCTGCCCCAAGCTGCTTGATGCAACACATAATCTACACCCTCGCAAGCCGACAAGCAAGTATTTAAATCCTTAATATCACCTTTAACAAATTGGTAATTTTCGTTAGACATAAACATGTCTACATTTTTTTGCTTTCCCGTGGATAAATCATCTAAACAACGTACCTTGTAACCCAACTTCAAAATTGCCTCGCACAGATTGGAACCTATAAACCCGGCACCACCGGTGACAAGGAACAAACTGTTTTCGGGAAAGCTAATATTCTGATATCCCATAATGACCCCCAACTAATTACAATCTCCAATAACGATAACCTGCATTTTCGTATTCCTTACGATTGAATAATCCCTTAAGATCCAGCAAAACCTTTTGGCCCGCACCAAACATAGCATTCATTTCCCTTATGGATAATTCAGAAAACTCATCGTGAGCAACAGCAAGAATAATGGCATCCATATTGCTCACATCAGACATATCACAGAACTTAATTCCGTATAATCTTTCTGCTTCGTCAGAGTCTGCAACAGGGTCTGCAATGGCAGGCTCAATACCATACTCCCGAAGTTCTTTCACAATGTCAAAAATTTTAGAGTTTCTTGTATCAGGACAATTTTCCTTAAATGTGAAACCAAGAATAGCAACCAGAGCATTTTTTACCGACTTATCAGCTGCAATCAAATTCTTTACACAATTTTCTGCAACATAAGCACCCATACCATCATTGATACGTCTGCCGGATAAAATTATCTGTGAATGATACCCCATCATTTCTGCCTTATATGTAAGATAGTAGGGATCAACGCCAATACAATGACCACCTACAAGACCGGGAGAAAATTTGAGAAAGTTCCACTTAGTTCCGGCTGCCTCAAGTACAGACTTTGTGTCAATTCCCATTTTATTAAATATAATGGAAAGCTCATTCATAAATGCAATATTGATGTCACGCTGGCTATTTTCAATTACTTTAGCCGCCTCTGCAACCTTAATGGACTCCGCACGGTGAACGCCTGCATCCACAACAATTTCATAAACCTTTGCCACACAGTCAAGCGTTTCTTCGTCCATACCGGAAACAATTTTTGTAATGGTGTTTAATCGATGTACCTTATCACCGGGGTTGATACGTTCCGGTGAGTATCCAATTTTGAAATCCACGCCACACTTCAAACCAGATTCTTGTTCAAGAATTGGAACACAAACATCCTCGGTAACACCGGGATATACAGTTGATTCAAACACAACGACCGAACCTACGGTAAGATTTCTTCCTAAAACATGGGAGGCTCCCTCAACCGGTGTGAGATCCGGCGTATGGTCATCATTGACGGGTGTGGGAACAGCAACAATATGGAATTTGGCTTTTTTTAAATCTGCTTCATCTGATGTAAAGTGTACCGTGCTATTCTTTATGGTATCATCTCCTACTTCATGGGTAGGATCAATACCGGATTTATAGGTTTCAATTTTCTCTTTATTAATGTCAAACCCTATAACATCTACACCTCGTTTTGCAAATTCAATTGCAATAGGCATACCTACATATCCAAGCCCTACAAGGGAAATGGATGCCTGCTTCGATACAATTTTTTCATACAACTTATTCATTTTCGTCTCCTCCGGCAGCAATAATCTCAGTTGCTTTTATTAAATGTTTCTCTGAATCATTCTGGCTGATTACGCTAGCCGGAACACCGCCAACTGTTACGCCAGCTGGTACATCTTTTGTAACAACAGCATTCGCACCGATTACTGCATTTTCTCCAATTCTAACCGCACCAATAATTTTTGCCCCCGGTCCAATGTAAACATTATCTTCGATAGTTGCCGCTTTTTCCTCTCCTGCATTGGCACCAATATTAACGCCAGCATGTATTCTGCAGTTTTTACCTATTGTGCTCCCCTGAGAAATAATAATTGTTCCGTAATGAACAATTGCAAGGCCCGGACCAATAACATTATGGGGGATTGAAAATCCCAATTTAATAGATAATTTGTGATATTTAAAACGATAACACCACTTCCGTACGCTCCCTTTCTGACTATAGTATGCTAATTTTCTCATACAAATTTGAAATTTCCACACCTCATCACCAAAAAGAGAAGGTCCTTTCGATTTTTTCCCTAACGCAAGTCTGTCGCACTCAAGGTAATATCTTAGGTCCTGTTTGTCTTTAATCATAATTGTTTTCTCCTATCTTGTAGCGTAGAAAAAATTTCATATAGTTTCTTACTCATTGTTTCTTCAGAAAAAGCATTTGACCTTTCTAATGACAACGCGCTATATTGATTATAAAGTGCATCGTCTGACAACATTAGATTAATAGATGCCGTCAATTGTTGGACCGCATTTTCATGATTAGATTCGTTAAAGGCAGGAGAAATAATCCCATAATCACATACCGCATATTGGTCTTGCACAGCAAAATAATCGGCATCTTTTCTTAAGATTTCCGCAGGCCCGGAGTAGCAATTTGTAGCTATGACCGGCAAACCAAGCGCCATCGCTTCGGCTAGAACATTCGGGAATCCTTCACTTAGGGATGATAAAACGAACAGTTTACACAATTGCATATACGGATAGGGGTTTTGTTGAAATCCCGTAAAATACACATGGCCCTGCAGTTCAAGACGATCAATTGCGTCCAAGTATTTTTGTTTGTATTCTCCATCGCCCACCAGAACAAGACCAATATCCTTATCCGTTTCTCTTGCTTTAGCAACGGATTCTATTAAATGTTCAAATCCCTTTTCCTTGCAAAAGCGTCCCACAGATACAACCGAATGTATATGTTGATTGAGGAACATAAGAAATGGTGATTCAACATCTGCTTCTGATAGTTTTTTTATTTCTGAAATATCTATATAATTGTACAAGGCATGCACTTTGTCTGCCTGTTCCGGATATTTGGACAAAAAGAACTGCTTTGTATATTCTGAATTACAAATCATTGCGGAGGAATTCTTTAAAGCATGATAATAAAGGTCAAACTTTTCTGCCATGCCTCCAAAATCCCTGGCAGAGATAATTTTTATTGTGTCGTATTTATAATGAGTTTGTCGATTTCCAATACCTGTAAAAGTATATAAAATATCAATTTTATTTTTTTTAATTAAACACCGTAGCTTCACATCTCTATAAAAAGTATTAATTATTTTTCCTTGTATGGAATGTTTGGGGGGTAACTTAAAATCAACTAACTTACCACCATAAGCATATTTTACATCTCTGCCATCATATAGCGCCATAAACACATTATGATTTTTATGCAAAATTTTTGATATGTTGGCAGCACTCCGCTCTGTACCACCAATATTCAATGATTCTTTCAAAATACAAATATTCATGCTTTCCCCCAACATTTCTTAGCGCAATTGCTCATTGATATATCTTTATATGTTACAAATTCAATGTCATTTTCTTTGTATTTTTGATATACTAATTGGGAAGATACAAACTGATATTCTTTTACTCTTTCGGTTGAAATATTGCCAAAATACGGACTATCCGCAATAGTCGCCGGATGAAACACCACCTCGATAAAATCCCTTCCATCCTTTTTAATGGCTTTTAATAAAACATCACCTTCCGTTTTGCTAAGCCTGTCAAAACTCACAATACGGGCCGTTGGCATCACAAAAGTTTTCCTAATCTTTTGAAACCAAAGTTGAAAAAAGTTCTTTACTAAAAATTCCCGTGCTTCGGTTTTTATGCTAAGCCCAAACTTATCAAAGTACACCCGTTGAAAAGTTCTTGTTGCCATAATATTGTGTTTTTTTGCAACCTTTTCAAAAACCTTAAAAGATTTCGTATGCAGTGATGAGTTTTCGTGGGTATTCCAATAATCAGCCTTGCCACAACTTTTCTCAAATAATGCATACTGCGCTTCCAGTTCTTTTTCAAGGTCAGCCGGCGAAATCTTTCCTTTGCTATATTTCTTCTTGAATACGTCAATAGGCCAAAACATTCCTTTATCATCAACAAGTGTTGGTATTTGTTCGGGTTTAGAGATTGGCTTTCCTGTGGTTACATTCCAATGTATACCAACGGAAATATGAGGATAGCGTTCTCGCAAATCCGCCGCATTGTGTAATGTTTCCATATTCAGCATGACATTTGTTGTTGTGATGATGCCATTTGCTATGCCTGCATCGATTGCTTTATCAACAACATCACACATGCCATAATCATCGGCTGTAACAATCAGCTTTTGCATATCGCGTCTCCTCTAAATATTTTTAAATTCTTTAAACCCTTGTTTCATGAGTTTACATATTGTTACAAAGCTGTACTCTTTGCTGATGTTTCTCATACCTAATGCAAAATAATATACCAACAGACTTTTCATTTTTGGAAAGGCATTGGCAATTAAAATGCCTTTATCAATAAAGTATTTGTCGTTATATCCGCTAAACCAGGATGACGTCTCTTGCTTTACTTTGGCTATAACAATGGGGGAAGCATACATCTTAAGCCCTTTACGAAAGGCATCACGAATAAACAAGGAATCTTCACCCGAGCTATATGTGGCACCGCCACCATACAATGTGGAAAAAGACAAACAGGCCTTGTCAATTGCGCTTTTTCTCATAGCAACCCGTGCTGTGCCATACCGCATGCAATTCCACAAGTGAACTTTTTTAAATCTGCCGTCTTCTTTACGGGCAGGTGTAAATCTGTTCAAGTATTCTAAATTAAAAACGATAATGTCCGCTTTGGGACACTTTTTAAAAGCATCCACAATAATATTTTCGTAACCATCCACATAGATCATATCTTGGTCAGAAGACATTAAAAATTTGCCTGTTGCGTTCATAAGTGCTTTATTGCGGTTCTTGCCAACCCCTCTGTCGGCTGAAGAAATCAATTCAACCTTATTCCCGTCAGGCTCAGTATAAACTTTATACGAATACTCATCACACTGGTTGGCAAGTATAGCATCTGTTTGTAAATTCATCTCCCTATACAGGGAATCATCTTGCTGATGCATACAAGCCACCAAAACTTGAACTATGCTCATATCATTTTCCTTTATAACACATATTTTGCCGGTAATGTCGGCACAGTTTGCATGTACTCCTGATAGTCCTTTTCCGTATCCCATATGCTTGCGTGTTGTTCTCTGCGAATCTGTTCAATATCCGGAATTTTTATATAATCTCCAAATCTCTCACTCAGAAATTCTTCTACCCCAATCGGTACATGTAAGGTTACATTTTCAAATGGAACACGTTTTGTTGTTTCAAACCACTCCCGTTTATAGGTACCTCTCTTATATTTTGCTTTGCCAAGATAATTACAATATAAGGAGGATTTTGTATGCCTGTATTTATAAACCTGTTTTAAGCCGTGTTTAACAAGAAATAGCCGGGGAAAGCATTTAAGAATACCCAATGCCGTCTTTAATGCAAATCCGTATCTTGATAAATCCCGAACGGATTGTGCTTTGGCTACCACATATTTTGCCCACAAATATTGATGCATTCGTTTCACCTTATTATCCGGGCAAGCATGTAATATAAAGATGTCTAAATAAACATTGTGTGAAATCCGATAGTCAACCAAACTTTCTTCTATGTAAGTTGTATTTTTAGCCCGAACCTTTCCAAGGGTAACCATATGATCAAAATGCCCAAATGGTTCAAGAAAAAACTTATCCTTGTCCCCTTTTTCATTAAAAAGTTTAACAAATTTTTCATAGTTATCCGGGGTCATAAAAAAGTCTAAATCGTCATCCCACGGAATAAAACCACCATGGCGGATAGCACCTAAAGCAGAACCACCCATCAGACAATACTGTATACCGTTTTCTTCACAAAACTTATCCACATAAACGGCAATTTCTAATATTTTTTCCTGAAGACACTTAATCTTCCACTCATCGGGCGTATCATTTCTCATATATGCATACATGCTAATTCCCTCGTATCTTTCTGATAAATGTTCTCATTTTTTGGGGGATAAGCCAATACACTCTATGAATGAATCCGGATTTAAAGTATTTCTCTGCCGTCGGCTCATACCCACGGGTTGCCAATTCTTCAATAATGGCGTCCCTTTGCCGGGGTTTTTCGGTCCTATGTGTCAGACAATGATTTGACTCAATACCATATTGAATGGGGAACTCCTTGCTAATGGTTTTTTCTCTGATAGCATCAAAAGCATTTCTGCCTTTTTCCGAATTCGTAATAACCATAGAAACACCGGCATCAACATTCCCATCAAAATCGTACTTCTCGATTCCCCAAAAATCAGCAAGAGTAATATCCGATACGCGCTCAACTGTTGTATACTGACAATCATAGCATCCGTTACGAAAAAACAAATAATTCTTAAACCCATTATAAAAGGATGAATCGGTGTATATGCCGTTTATCGTTTTGGTTTTGCCATCTTTTGTTAATTGATACGAATATCCATGGGCATGTTTATATCGATTATCCTTGACTCTAAAAGAAAAACCAGACACTTTACCATTATGTTTTTTTTCGAGAGTTTTAATATAGTCATCAAAAATCTTCTGAGAGGGAACACCGTGGCACACAATATCAGCTGTAAACAGGTTATCTCTCACATCTTTCGATGTTGAATTGATAAGTGTTGACACTTGACATGGTGTACCGCAAAAGAAAACTTTTTCTCCTTTTTGTAATAATGCCTTTATCTGTGCGTAAATTCCCTTC
This sequence comes from Oscillospiraceae bacterium, assembly GCA_015069045.1. Classification (GTDB taxonomy): domain Bacteria; phylum Bacillota; class Clostridia; order UBA1381; family UBA9506; genus UMGS755. The sequence continues at coordinate 121,450 of SVJJ01000001.1, read as the reverse complement.
GCATCAGACTGTATATACTTTGATTTTAAAAGGGGTTTTATATCTTCCCGGGAACTGATAATGCGGTGTTTTAATGTTGTGTTGTCAAAAGTAGCGCCTGAAACATAATAGTTTTGCTTCAGAAAATAACGAGCAAGCAATTCAAACATTCCACCCGAAGAGCCACTATTATGTGTGAGGTTGTCAGCCGAATATGCGGCAAATAAATGTTGTTCCTCATGATGCTTTTCCTGTGTTTCAACAGGACATACCGAATAGCATTTCCCGCAGGAGACACACCTTGCTGTATCAATGGTCGAATACATAAAACTATCTCTATGGATTATCTGCGAAATGCATCTGGTGGGGCATACATCTACACATCCCATGCAACCGGTACACTTTTTATCAAGATCTTTTATATCATCAATTCTTTTCATCACTTAATCGCCTTTTCACGAATTAAGGTTGAGCTAATACCTTCCGTATGCGGAAGAAACACAACTTCGACACCAACCTCCGAAAATTCCTTAACAATTTGATCGTACATTTCGCTACCCTTCCAATCACTTCCGTGAAACAATACATCAAACTTAAGCTCTTTATATGCATCCATCTTATTCATGGATTTCTGAGGTACAACCTTATCCACATATTTTATTGCTTCTACAATGGCAAATCTTTCTTCAAATTTAATAATTGGCGTTTTATGTTTGTAGCTTTCAACTGTCTCATCTGTCGAAACACCAACAATTAAATATTCACACTGTTCCTTTGCCCTTTTTAATATGTTTAAATGCCCAATGTGAAACATATCAAAAACACCGGTTGTATAGCCAATTTTAAACTTTTTCATATTGGCACCCTTCCTTCAGTAAGAGAATTTTGCCACAACAGTTCAATACAATTTTATGTTGAACATGCCCAGCACCGAGCCAAGCCCGTATGTAATATGAAACAATGGGTACATCCATAGCTTGTATACAAAATTACGCTTGTTTCCTTTAAGGGAAAAATAAACATCCAAAAACCCGTATAAAAGCATTTCGGCTATAAAGACAAACAAAAACTGCTCTAAAAGTGCCGACAAATAGGGCATAACGATTAGCGAAAGTACAAATAAAAAGGGAATAAAGTGCCGTACACTCATAGCTTTTGGGTTTTTTCTCAATGTTAAAAACAATGCATTACCGTTTTTCATGCCTTGATTTAATAGACCGCCAATTGTATCACGACAAAAATAAGTAAAGCGAATATCAGCAGCCATAAAAATTTTCCCACCCATTGCTCTTATTCTGCTGTTCATGTCGTTATCTTCACTTCGCGGGAGTGCAGAATTAAACAGCCCCACAGAGTCAAACACTTCTTTTCTGAATGCGCCAAAGGGAACTGTATCAACATAGCCGCTTTTGGTTTCGGTTCTAAAGGCAGAGTTTCCAACCCCAAATTTAGAGGAAAGAATTTCTGCATTCATTTCACCAAACTTCCCAATCCCAACTGTTTCTGCAATGCCGCCCACATTTTGAGCATCGGTCGTATTTAAATAATAAACGCATTTTTCTATATAATCCTCTTTAAATTCAGCATGGGCATCCAGGCGGATAATGTAATCCCCCGTCGCATTTTCTATGCCCAAATTTAAAGCATAGGTAACCATTCGTTTTGCGTTATGAATAAGATGAATGTTTAATAAAGACTCATAGTTCGCAATTAAACTTTTTGTTTGGTCGGTGGACCCGCCGTCAACAATAATAATCTCGGTTAAAGATTTGGGATAGGTTTGCCTGACAACTGAATCTAAACACCTGTTAATATACTTTTCCTCATTATAAACCGGTATGATTACAGAAACCTTTTTTTCCATCATACACCGACTCCACTTTCTTTTTCTTCTGCCACATAGTCACCCTGATATTCCTTTCCCAAAACGGCAAAAAAGGTCATAAACATAAGCTTAATATCGCCCCAAAAACTAAAGTTCTCAATGGCTTTTAAATTATAATACATCTTGCCCGGTAAAACCTTTTCAACATAAGCCGTATCCACATCCTCGGCGGCATTAAGCAACGCTGCCTCGTCCTTATACAAAATGCTCGATAGGCTTGTAACACCTGCGGGCAGAAGCAAAGAGGCCATCATTTCCTTCGTGTAGTGGACGGTGTACTTCGGCACCTCGGCTCTTGTTGCAACAAAGGTCATGTCCCCGGATAAAACATTGAACAATTGACTGATTTCGTCCAACCTATACTTGCGAATAATTTTACCCACGCGAGTTATCCGCGCGTCTTGATTTACTGTGACCTGTGTACCCTTGTCTGCCCCCTGACACATGGAACGAAATTTGAAGATACGATATTGTTTGTTATATTGAGTGACACGAACCTGACGGTAAAACACAGGTCCCTTACTATCAATTTTAATCGCTATTGCCAATATCAGAAACGCAGGAGATAAGATGATAAGCATAATAGAAGATGCAACAATGTCAAACATTCTTTTGAAAAACAAGCTCACTTGCTTCTTTTTGAGAATGTCATAGTATTTTCTTACCTCTTCGGTCTGCATTTCCGGCGGAAGATTCTCCCATTTTTTGAGCATCATTTTATGTACTCTCCTAAAACCTTCTTATATGTAGCAATTACATATTCCACATCTTCATCCGACAAGCATGTGTGAAGGGGTAATGTAATTTCATTTGCAAAATGAGCATAGGCATTTGGATAATCCTCAATATTAAATCCTAAATTCTTATATGCTGTGTGCATGGGTAATGGCTTATAGTGAACATTGGTTGAAACACCATGTCCCGCCATTTTTATAATAATTTCATTACGCTGCTCCAGGGTAATATTAGGCACTCTCGTAATAGCCAGGTGCCCGGAGGATTGCCCATCGTCAGTATAATGGGGAAGCATTTGTACACCAAGGGGCTTTAGAGCCTCCTCATATCGGCTGATAATTTCTTTCCTGCGTTTTAACATATCAGGGTAACGCTTGAACTGCATAAGCCCTATAGCCGCTGCAATATCTGTCATATTACATTTATACCAGGTTCCTATTATATCATATTCCCAACTGCCGAGCTTTGTTTTGGCAAGGGCGTCCTTTGATTGCCCATGCAAAGAGAGTAATTGCAGCTTTTTATAAATTTCTGCATCGTCAATACCCTCAATGGTACGCCAGGTCAGGGCACCTCCCTCTGCGGTTGTAAAGTTTTTAACTGCGTGAAAAGAAAAGCTAGAAAAATCAGCAATAGCCCCCGTCAATTTCCCATTACGACTGGCTCCGAAGGAATGAGCACAGTCTGCCATAATCGCAACTCTGCCAAGGGCTTTTTGTATATCGCTATTGGCATGAAACAAGTTTTTCTTTCGATCCACAATGGCAAAAAGTCTGTCATAGTCACAAACCACGCCGCCTAAATCAATGGGAATAATAGCCTTCGTCTTTTCTGTAATAGCGGCTTCTACCGCATCATAATCCATTTCTAAACTATCAGGCTGCGTATCAACCAAGACAATTTTTGCCTGCAAGTGATCAATAATGGAAGCCGATGCTGTATATGTATAAGCCGAGGTAATAACCTCATCTCCGGGCCCAACCCCTAAAATACGGAGCGCCATTTCGGCACAAGCTGTTTGAGAATTAAGGCATACGCACATTTCCGTACCAACATAGTTTGCTATCAATTTCTCAAGCTGTTTTGTTCTAGGACCGGTGGTAATCCATCCGGAGCGAAGCGTCTCTGCCACTTCTTGAATTTCTGCCTCCGAAATATCGGGAGGGCTAAAAGGAATTGTTCTCTCTAATGTAGCCACGTATCAATACTCCCTTTCAAAGTTACCTCATTCAATTGTAGTGTGTACCATACTGTGTTATCCCTTTGCTCGCATCGATGCCAATGACTAGGCATAAAATTGTCATTGCCCACTGTAACTTTTCTACACTGCTCCATTGCGTTTACATAAGATAAATACATTTTCCTCGGAACAAAGCTACAGACGCGAAATTTGCCTTATTCCTTATAATGTCTACGGTATTTTATTTACATAATGTATACAGAGTAATTGTATCATAAATATACAAATTTGTCAATGGATTGTGATGTTTTATTCAACACTATCAACAAACTTTTGCAGCAAGTCAATAAAATAATTTTTAACCAAATTAAGCACTGAAAAAACGCAAGTGGCTAATAAGTCCACCAATATGTTTTTTATTTCGACTGTCAGATTGGTTTTATTATAACACATTGAAAGATTTTGGCCTAGCGGTTAACCTTTATTCAACCATGGAACAATCCCATGGTCTTCTCTATATAGATAGCGTAACCTTACTCTAAGGTTACGCTATCATTGCTTTTATTAAATTCTGTATACCCCGTGTGTTTATTGTGAACCGGGACTTACTCAATCTTTAAAATTCCAAACATTCATCTACAAAGAAATACTCATATCCATTTTCTTTAAACACCCTGCACATCTCAAAGAGTTTTTCTTTTGTTTCCGGCTGATATGCAAAGTACTCGGGATATGCATATTGTTCGTGGGTTGCGCAACAAACATATTCGCTATTGACACATGTCATCATATCTTTTTTTATTTCATCCAAGGGTGTAGTATTTAAGCATATACCGTTACCGAATTTTTTAAAATGAATGCCCAATTCTTCATTATAGATGGTTTTAAACGTACCATGAATTTCGTTAGCTTCATCTTCGTTTAAATGGTTATATGCACAAAGGGAGTTGCTAACAGCGGTATCTCTTCCCTCTCTAAAAAACAGCATGGATTCAGGTTTACGATTTTGCATAAGCCTAAAAGCGTGGCCGTAGGGAAGGCTTGCAGGATCTCCGTTGTAATCCTTCACGGTGCCATATGTACAACTAAAAAGCTTAATGCCGCAATCCCTTAATGCGCGGCATCCATCCTTACTTACAGGCCACCAATGGGGGTTGATAGACTCCATTAAAATGTTCTCACCTGCAAATCTTTTTACCTCTTTAACAAACCGCATATATTCATTTTTCATATCATCATATTCTACATTGATAAGTGGATAATCTGGGAATTCCTGCTTTGCATGATAGCCCAACTTGAGCCAATCTGAGTTTTCCTCCCATTCTGACTTATATACATCCGTCATTTCAGCGAGGCTGAATTCATAATCGCTGTATGAATAATCTGTGCGATAAAAGCAGTTGAGTGTTACCTTTAATCCATATATCTCATGTGCTTCCTTTAGAATCTTTAAAAGCCTTTGGTCAAAAATCGACTTTGGTCGTTCTTCCATGATATCACGAAAGGGCCAAATTACATCATCAATGTAAAAATATGCTTTCTTACTCATTTTTACCTCCGTTTTACATTCTTTCTATTTACTTATTTTTTCTTTTAAAAAGTTTCACAATTTCAACAATCGGAATTGTAGAAACAGCAAGGACTAAAGCTACAAAATACTCTGCTATGCTGATATGTTCAAATCCGAAGAGATTTGAAATCGCATCCACCGAAATAAGAGCAGTTGTTAAAGCAAGGGACAAAAGCATTGTTCCCCAAAGTAGTTTATTTTGTGTTTTAAGCTTAAATATTGAGCTGCGAGAACGCATATTAAAGGAGTGAAAAATTTCCGCCATGGACATAGCTAAAAATGCCATTGTCATACCATCGGCGCTCTGGGTTATCTCCCATTTGCCCGACTCCATAAAGTGACCTATAAAATATGCCGCAAGCGTTATAACCGAAACCATAATGCCCTGATATGCCACATTCACGCCCATACCATTTGCAAATATGCCTTCATTACTCTTTCTCGGTTTTCTCTCCATGATATCCGGTTCAGCCTTTTCCGCACCAAGTGCCAGTGCCGGAAGTGAGTCTGTCACAAGGTTAATAAAGAGAATATGTGCAGGCTTTAGAATGGTAAAGCCGCAAAGGGTTGCAACAAATATACTGATAACCTCACTTAAGTTAGATGAAAGCAGGAACTGAATACATTTTGTAATATTATCAAAAATTCGTCTGCCCTCTGCAACTGCCGATACAATAGTGGCAAAGTTATCATCGGCAAGTATCATATCTGCAACATTTTTAGTTACATCTGTTCCTGTAATACCCATACCGATGCCGATATCGGCATTTTTAATAGAAGGTGCGTCATTAACACCGTCACCCGTCATAGCTGTAACCATGCCCCGTTTACGCCAGGCGTTTACAATGCGAACCTTATGCTCAGGCTGCACACGGGCATATACAGAATATTTTGCAATTAGCTCATCAAACTCTTCATCTGAATATTTGTCAATTTCTGCACCTGTAATAGCTTCGTCTGCATCCTTAATAATGCCAAGGGTTTTGGCTATTGCAACAGCAGTATCCTTGTGGTCGCCTGTAATCATAATAGGTCTAATACCTGCTTTAACGCATTCTTCTACCGCAGCTGTCACCTCTGGTCTTACAGGGTCAATCATACCAACCAAACCAATAAATATTAAATTGTTTTCTAAAGCCTCTGTGGTAAATGCAGTCGGCTTTTCGCTATGGGTCTTGTATGCACAAGCAAGTACACGAAGCGCTTGCGTAGCAAATGCTTTATTTTGAGATAAAACATCATTTTTAAATTCGTCTGTCAATTCTTCTACTTTACCATTGATTAAAATATGGCTACATCTAACTAACAGTTCATCCGGAGCACCCTTTGTGTATTGGATGATTTCGCTGCCCTTTTGATGAATGGTTGACATCATCTTTCTACCTGAATCAAAAGGTACTTCACCAATTCTTGGCTCCTTAATTGAAAGTTCTTTCTTTAAAAGTCCAAGCTTTGTGGCATAGTTAACCAGCGCACATTCTGTAGGCTCGCCAATTGCTTCACCCGTTTCGTCCGGCTCAGCATCAGAGCAAAGGGACATGGCTGTTGCAAGCAGCCTTTCGTCTTCGCCGAAGTGGTCAACAACTGTCATTTTGTTTTGAGTCAGTGTGCCTGTTTTATCAGAGCAAATTATCTGGGTACAACCCAAAGTTTCAACTGCTGTAAGCTTTCTTATAATCGCTTTTTGCTTTGACATCTTTGTAACGCCCATGGAAAGCACAATGGTTACAACTGCCGCCAAACCTTCAGGGATTGCGGCAACAGCCAGGCTTACCGCAAGCATAAATGTATCCAAAATTGCATGGGTATCAAATTGACCATTTCGGAATAGGGTAAATACAAACATAAATACGCAGATACCAAGTACAAGTTTTGTAAGGAGTTTTGATAATTGTGATAATTTCTTCTGCAGCGGTGTTTCACCTTCTTCAGCCTCTGTGATTGCGGTTGCAATTTTGCCCATTTCGGTGCTCATTCCCGTATCGGTTACAACCATCAATCCTCTACCGTAAACAACAGCCGAACCCATATAGCACATATTTTTTCTGTCACCTAAAGGTACCTCGCCATTTTCTCCGGCAGTTAAAACATAATCAAATTTGTCTGACGGAACTGACTCACCCGTAAGTGCGGCTTCTTCAATTTTCAGGCTGGCTGATTCTATAATTCTGCCATCAGCAGGCACTGCATCACCTGCTTCTAAAATAACAATATCGCCGGCTACCAAATCTTCGCTTTTAACTGTTATATGTTTGCCATCACGAATAACCTTGCTTGTTGCTGCTGCCATTTCCTTCAGCGCGTCAATAGCTTTTTCTGCTTTGCTTTCCTGAACAACGCCAAGGACCGTATTTAATACAACAACGGCAAGAATAATAAAGACATCAGTTAAGCCTTCACCCTCAATAATTGCGGTTATACCCGAAACGATTGCAGCACCAATTAGAACAAGAACCATCGGGTCGGATAGCTCTCCTATAATCCTTTGAAAGAGAGTTTTTTTCTTGCCCTCAATAAGCTTGTTTTTTCCATTCCTTTCTAAACGGGAGGTAGCTGCCGCTTGACTTAATCCTTTTTCACATGAGGTATTAAGTAAAGATATGACTTCGTTTTTGTCAGTAAGATAATGTTTCATGCTGTTTATCCTTTCTGTCCTTATTTATATACTTTCCATTGCGTTTATCATTCTGATAGCAATTGTTATATAGTTTTTCCAGATTCAGCTTTTTATAAACCCTCACTCTTCTATGGTTACAATATTTTTTACATAACAAAAATTCTCACAATTGTGAGAATTTTTGATGATGTTATTTATAAAATGATTTTATATGTTTTAATTTCAAATGGCTTAGCCTTAATGTTTGCCTTGTTGTCGCAAACAGTAATCTCCGCTATGGCCGTCTCATTTAAGTCACACTCATAAACCGCAGCCTTTGCCTGTGTTAATTGAATGGTGCCTTCGCCACCTTTACCCTGCATATCCACAACACGATAAATAATACCGGTTTTATCCTCTGACACCTTGACATTTGTGAGTATAAGTGAATCAGACACAAATGCAGGCAATGTATTGGTTTTGATGTTTCCTAAGGTTGCGTATAATTCTCTGTTAAATGTAATGCCATCTTTTACCACATCACATGTATCAAAGCCGCTATTGTAGCTTGTGAGTAAATATTCAAAATGGTGATTGCCCGCATCTCTCATACCGTCAAACTCAAGCATAGAATAGGTTTGTGGGTCATGTAAATAGGTTGGAATAGCAGGAGAACGGAGAGGCGTAACAAAAATCGTCATCTTCCCTGTGTTATCCTTACTAATTTGATAGGACGGTGTTCCATTGTTAATCAATGCAATACTTTCATTTTCATTGGAAATACCAGCCCAGTTAATGGCCGGCCAATCCCCTGCTGCGCCGGACCAGTTGGAAGTATCACCCGGCCAGGTAACTTTAGCTTCATAGGCTTCTCTCTCAATCATACCAAAAGGAATTTCGTAAATTGATTTGCCTATGATATCAGAAGGTACAGCCACTCTGATTCTTTGGTTATAGGTATCCCAATACATATCGAGGGATAAACTTACAGAGGGTAATGTTTTATACAATGTAATTGTATATTTCCCGTACATACCAACTACACTGTATGTGGCAACATCACCGGGTCTGACCTTAAATGTTAACCGCTCAAATTCAGAACACTTTTCAATTTTATCAAGACTCGTCCACCGTGAACAGGGAATCCTTCTCATGTCATCACTTAAGGTTGCCCAGGGAGAACCCTCATCATGTTCCATAATAATTTCAAAAGGACGAAATTCGCCCGGTGTAGAAATGGGTTTGTTGAGTTTTTTATCAAAGATAGAAACAACCCCGGTTCTATCGGCTTTTATCTGATAGTATTCATTGGATATTTCTGCATAAACCTTTTCTAAGTCACCAGAAACGCCGGCATCATTACCTCTTTCCTCAATCTTTTCACTGACTGCCTCGATAACGGTAGTGATTTCTTCGGATACAATTTCAGCCAGTACCGGTTTTTCTTCGCAAATTTCATATACTGCGCTTGAAAAAGCAGGAATATCTCTTGCAATAAATTCTACCCTGACCTTGCCATCCATTTTTTCGTAGGATAAGTACGGAATAACCTTCTCGTTTTGTTTCAAAACAATATCCTGATCTGTATCTATCTCAATTCTAACAGGCTTTGTAATCATGTAAGAAAGGGGGTTGTACACGGAAATAACATGACCCTCTTTGGTGTTAATTGCTTCTTTAACATGATTAGAAATCTCTGTAATTTTTGTTTCAATATCGGAGAATACTTCCATAAGCTCTGTGTATGCAGCGTCAACATGTGTGCCAGGAAGGGCATCGTGGAACATGACGAAATGAAGCATTGACCAAATATCAAGCAACTCTTTTTCATATTTTTCATAAAAGGATTTATCTACAGAGGCTAAGAGTGCTTCTAAGGTAAACATGTCATGTTCGCATTTTCTTAGTTTTTGCTTAACCCTAATTCTTGTAACATAACAACCTGTATTGTTTGGATTTGCTTCTGCAGAAGGATGTATTTCGTTTTCCGGCGGATTTACAAGTCCCGCCAACACATCCTGAGAAGCTTCGTCAACACAATTAACTTCGGTTTTATATTCAACATCATATTGATCCTTGTTTTCTAAATACCAATTGATACTTTCTTCGGTAGGAAGGGCCTCTTCGCCCCAAACCCGAATCATTTGAGGTTCTTGCTCATACTTAATGTTATCATTATTAACATGGGTACGATAAGGCTCAATACTGTCTGTATCTATGCCGCGTCCGTGGCAATGTTCGCAGTTTTCGTCTTTAAATCCCTTACAAACCGGGCAGGGCGCATATTTGTGATAGGCGCCTATAGTGGCCACACTTTTGGGTGCATGTCCGCAGGCCACAATTGTGCCGTCAAGCCCTCTCCAATAATTACCTTCGCAGGGGCTATAGGTAATGTTATATACCATATCCATGCCAAACTTTTTAACGATTTGCGGAAACTGTGCTGAATTACCAAAAGCATCGGCACGATCACAATGTTTGGGGGTATAACCAAAGGTTTCCTCCAGATATTTCTTGCCGTAGAGATAGTTTCTTACAATACTTTCTCCATGGGTCATGTTACCATCAACAATATTATCACCACACCAAGGCACATCGACTCTGCCCGCGGCAAATAACGCTTTCAAATCCTCCATATACTGAGGATAGTGGTCTAAAAAGTTTCTGAGGACGGCAACACTCTCAATCTGGAACTTGTAAAAATCATATTTCTTTGCATGATTAATGTTATCAATTATGTAATAGGCTTCTATGTCAGCATAGGATACATAATTTTCTCCGTTAACAACAAAGTTCTGGTTAAATGGTCTTCTCCACATCAGGTCAAAATGAGAATTAACACTAATGTACACCTTTTTCACAGTTATACCTCCCTAAGCATGGTCTTGTAATTTTTTATAGTTTTTCTTACCTTTTTAACTTGTTTCAACGCACTGATAGTATACCATATTTCCTGCCCCATTGCAACCACAATATATTAACAATTAATTAAAATTTTTAACATGAAGATTCCGCTACCTTCTTTGGTAAAACAGGGGTTCTATGATGGTAGGCTATTGCCGTATATCCTGCAATTTTTTTGTCTAAATCATCTTTAATTTCAACCGTGTAATGACCAAGCGTATGCCCTTCCCTATCGGTTGTGCAGATTGCGATCAGTTTTTCCCCTTTTGTTGCAGCATAGTATCTAATGTTACATTCAATTACAACGGACGGAACTCCCTCCAAATTGGATGCTACGGCAAAAGCAAAATCCGCAAGTGTAAAGATTGCGCCACCCATAATACCACCATGGGCATTTCGCAAATCGTCACACAGAGGCATTTCGCAAATGACCTTATCCTTATCTGCTTCAATAATTTGACACCCTGCATGGGTAGCAAATCGGTCTTTTTCGTAAGTTTTTCGTAGGTCTTCTAAATTCATGGTTATCTCCTTACAATATATAGAATCTACAAGGCATAAAGATAGCGGCACAAATCATTTCACGCGCATTAAAATCTAAGCCTATGGGTTAAAATTTCGCTTTCGCCCTCTTTAAGGGTGCGAATTCTGTATTTGCTAGAAAAATCCTCTGCCGGATGCCAGGGCAAATCCGGCGCTCCTGCCCAGGGTTCAATGCATACATAGGCAGCCCCCGGTTTTCTCCAAATCAACAATGTGTCAAAGCCGGGGAAATCAATATGTATGGCTTTACCAGTTCTATCATCCCTAAGTGATAGACTCCGGGATTGCATATCAAAAAATATAATAGCATCAATGGTAAAATATTCCTCACTAAGCTTTAAATCCCGAGTGGAATTAAAGCAGGGAACAGGTGTCGGGTTAATGATGCCCGATGGTAATACCTCATACCGGGGAAGAATTTCATCTTTTTCGAGCACTATGCTATAGTTGGTAATATCACCCTCTATGCAATATGCTTCGTGAGCACCGGCAGAATAGTACATGTTCCCCTGTGTTTTGTTGGCGGTGATAAAATCTACTGATAAATTTCTGCCGCAAAGTGTATATCTGACGCGAAATTCAAAGTCAAAGGGATAAACAACTCGTGTTTGCTCGCTTGAGGTGAGCAAAAAGGTCACACCATCCAAAGACTGCTCTTCCACTTCAAATTCACTGTTCATGGCGAATCCATGCTTCTCTAAATAATATTCCTGGCCGCAAAATCTGTACTTTCCGTCCTCTAAACCGCTCACGATTGGGAATAAAATAGGTGCATGACCCTCCCATATATCAGGATTTCCGTCCCAAATATATTCCGTTCCGTTCCGGTCCTGTATAGAGGTAATCTCCGCACCTAAAGTATTAATTCTAACAGAAAGTTCTTCATTTTGAATGACAACGTTTGCCATATGTGTCCCTCCAATAATATGCTTTCATGCGATAAAAGAAAATACGTCAGGGGTAGTCCCCATGTCAATAAACCGTTTGAATTGTGCGCCCATGACCTCTACTCTACTTGCAGTTTACCAAATCCGGCTTGCTCTACACAGGCCTGACCTGCCTCTGTCAACATAAATTCTGCCAGCTTACGCGCCGGACTATCCATGGGTGTATCTTTTCTTATAACAATGTAAGTATTGTTGGAAAGGGGATATGTGCCATCGGCAATGGTGTCGTCATTGGGATACACGCCATCAATGGCAAGAAGTTTCAAATTTGTCGTTGTATTATAAAACGGGTCCATATTATGATAATAATAGTAAATACTATAACCCAGCCCGTAGCCTAAAGGCTCATCAGTTTTGGCAGCCACAACATCAGTAAGAATGTTGGACATCGTCATAGAGGTTTCTTTTTGCACCTCAGGATGAATTTCATTGCCATTTAAAAAGTGCTTTTCCATTTGGGCATGGCTACCGCTATCATGATTTCTGCAATATGGATACATGAGTGCATCAGGACCGCCTACTTCGTTCCAGTTGGCATATGCATTGCTTACATAGATGTTGCTGATTTGCTCTGCTGTCAGGCCCTCTATTGTGTTATCCTGATTGGTAAAGAAAATCATAGCGTCGTAGGCAATGGGAATAAGCTCCAGCTCCACACCTTTTTCTTCTGCCATTTTCAAAATATCGCTTGCGGGGTAAACCGATGCAAAGATCATGTCAATTTCGCCATTAATAAGCCTTTGGTAGGATGCATGACTTTTTGAATGTTCTGCAGGCGTAGACGGATGAAGCATCCCATTTGAGAAAAGATTCCCGTATACCGCTTCTGTAAAGGGATAGGTTGATGTAGAACCATCTATGACCGGCATACCTGCATCCAATCCATATTGTTCTGCAAGTTGAGAAGGATAGATTTGGCAACGGAGTGCTATGTTGTATAATAAATCAGCAACAAAATATCTGGTAGCACTTACTTGCGGATTCAAAACTCTTTTGGGGTTTTCTACATCTGTTTCATCCACATCCGATGCTACGTAGTTACCAAGCTGCGCGTAGGCATCTTTTGCCCATTCAGAGATTGTATCACAATCAACAGCATTAAGATTATCATTTCCGGGGCACCCAAGGTTTGCATACGTAACAGCCCGAGCTGCCATCACGACAAATTCTTCCCTTGTTATATTTCTATTAGGCGAAAAGGTCCTTTCGGAATCACCTTTGACTAAACCGTAACTGTAAGCAGAAAGAACCTCCCTGTAAAACCATTTGTCACTTGTAACATCTTCAAAAATTCTGATCGTACCTTGCATGGCCAATGGCTCTAGACCTAAAAACCGCAAAAGCATGGCAGTAGCTTCTGCTCTTGTAATATTGGTAAAAGGAAGTGCCTCCCCTTTTTCGTTTCCCTTAACGACACCTGTTCTTGAAAGCTCCATCATGGGGTGAAATTCATAATGAGATGCATCATAGTCAGCAAACTGCATTTCCGTTGTTTCAAAGGCCTCAATTTCTCTATGAGCGGAGTCTCTGGGAACAGTTGCATACAGCCTGTCTGAATAGGTACAAGATAGTGTAATAGGCTTTTTTGTGTCCACATAGCGAGCTTTTACAACATTTTTCCAGTTATCTTCTCCCTCTGTAGTATATGGAATGTGGAGAACGGTAAATGCATCGTTATTTTCATTTGTCTTTGCAAGGGAACTGATACAGTTCGTGCAAACCACTGTTAAACCCAAAATGATACTGATAATTCTTTTCATACTCTCGCTCCCTTTCGCAGAATTAATATTTACCGTTTATTGAAAACGGTTTTCCTCGTCCTTTTTAATAAATATAGACGCGTTCACCTGCCGGCAGGTTCCCTATTTGAGAAGTTCTAAAATCTGTTCTTTTGGTCTGAATCCAACGGCAGTATTTACAACCTTTTTATTTTTAATAACCACAAGCATGGGGATGGATACCACCTGAAAATCCGATGCAAGTTCAGGCTCTTCATCTACATTAACCTTACCAACTTTAAATGCACCCTTTGCTTCATTTGCAATTTCTTCAATAACCGGCGCAATCATTTTGCAGGGGCCACACCAGGTTGCCCAAAAATCTATCAGCACAGGCTTGTCCGAATTTAATACCTCTTGTTCAAAATTTTCCTTTGTAATTTTAATTTCACTCATTTTTTAGCTCCTTTACTCTTTAGTCTAATTTGGCTTTCTACCGACTTTTATAATATAACATACAATGACAATATCCCTCAAATTCAGGATCTTTAATCTGCTCTCTAAACTCTTTACACATGCATTTCGTATCTTCTGATTGTTCTCTTACACAGGGACAATACCCTCCTGTCTTTTTTAGGCCTTCTTTTACCACCTTTACAATCTCTTTGTCCGTATTTAGCGCAATACTCATTGTTCAACTCCTTAATTGTTCTTGTTTTCCTCTTCACGCCTCAGGTATAGATTTCCCCTTCATACGATTACAATACATGTTATTTCTATTATAATATGGTTTAACGCACATGTCAATAATTTCGCTCTATCTTCGTAAAAAAGCACTCTTAGCTATCTGTTTTATACAATAAAAAAATCATGATGCTGCCTAAAACAACACCATGATTTTTATCATCAGCTTTACTGCATTAAAATATCACACACTAAAACAAAATAATAAGCAACTGTGAAATTAAAACAACACTGATTAGAGCAATAGGATAGGTTGCTGCATAAGCTGACGCAACATCCTCTGTGCCCGATATATTAATGATCGTGCCCAAAGCAGGTGTGCTGGTCATACCGCCCGTAATGGAACCAAGGTTATTAAGTAAACTCAGCTTTAAAACATACTTGGCAAAAACAAATCCTATGATCATAGGCAAAATTGTCATAATGACACCATACACAAAATACATAGGGTCAAAGAACTCCACAAAATCAGCACCACCGGGAATACCGGCACACACTAAAAACAGCATAAGTCCAAGCTCACGAAGAACCTTAAGGGTTGATTCCTGTGGCATAATGCTGATTTTACCAATTCTACCAAAGTGGCCAAACAACAAGGCCATGAGCAGACAACCACCTGTTGTTGTTAAAGAAAAGGTGGTACCAGAAAGGCCATTTGTTGTTAAGGGAACTTTAATCATACCAACAAAAATACCAACAACCGCTGCCACGGAAAAAACACCAAAGCCAAAACCATCAAGGTCAATCAGCTTGCCTGTGTAAGTCTTTTTAGCTGTTCCATCTGAAACCTGAATTAGTTTGGCACGCTCCTCTTCCATGTTCGCTTTCATAAATTTGGGAACAAGCTGAACAAAGAGTACAACGCCAATAACACCGAAGATATAAGCAATACCATGACCAACCGAAACCAAACTTTCATACTGAGAAGCTACTGTATCTTTGGCTGCCGAAAAGGCCGGCGTAGATGTTAGAGCACCGGAAAGAAGGCCAACAATCATAGCCGTAAATCCTTCGTAATCTGTTTCTCCCAAGGCTCTGCCTAGATAAATACAACCAACGGCTGCAAGCCCGCCTGAAATAATAATAATTAGCCCTAACAACACATAGGATTTAAAGTTTTTCTTCATATTACTGAAAAACTTTGGTCCTGCAATAAACCCAACAGAGGTAACAAATAAAATCAGTCCCAAGTTCTCAACAATTTTCAGTGCCTTATCGGCATATCCGGAAAGCTGTGCTTCTAAAGGATTATAGAAGAAACAACCGAATAACAAGGCAACAATAAATACCCCAGCGGTACCTAATGAAACGCCTTTAATGGTAATACGTCCCAATGCATAGCCTAAAAATGCTACTGCAAGAACGGAAAACATAAAAAATGCAACGCCTGTAACAGAAACAACGCCACCAAATAAGCTCATGTCAAAAACCTCTTTCTAATGTTGATTAATTTTCGTTTTTTCGCCTGGTATAATTGGGAAGTAATTTAGGCGAAACCTCATTTGTATCAATATTGGCTGATGCAATTTCCTGTTCAAATTTTTCAATATGGTCAAGAGTGAGTTTGCCTACCTTAGCTGTTTGAGCCGCTTTAGCTGCACTTTGACCTGCACCACGACCAAAAACAATTATATCTAACAAGGAGTTACCCATTAATCTGTTTTTACCATGGATGCCACCAACGGCCTCGCCGGCAACAAATAAATTCGTAACATTGGTTGTCATACCGTCAGGGGTAATATCCAAACCACCATTTTGATAATGGAGGGTAGGATATACTAAAATAGGCTCTTTGCGAATATCAATCCCATATTTACCAAACATTCTCATCATGGCAGGAATACGTTTTTCAATCGTACCCTCACCGCCAATAGCTTCAATCATAGGTGTATCCAACCACAAGCCCAGACCATTACCGGTATCCACACCATTACCTCGGTCATCACACTCGCGAATAATAGAAGCAGCTGCAACATCGCGGGTTTCCAGGGGATGCATAAACACTTCCCCATGAACATTTACAAGTTTAGCGCCTAAGGAACGCACTTTTTCTGTAACCAACGCGCCAAAAATCTGCTCCGGATAGGCAGCACCCGTGGGATGATATTGCAATGTTTCCGGATATAACAGCTTAGCCCCTACTCTGTAACCCAGCACCAAACCATCTGCTGTTGCACCATAGTGGTTGGAGGTGGGGAAACCTTGGTAGTGCATTCTGCCTGCGCCACCAGTTGCAATGATAACAGTTTTTGCCTTGGCAACCAAAAGTTCCTTAGTTTCCATGTTCATCAACACTGCACCGGCCGCATGACCATTTTCATCTAAAATCAACTCAATGGCAGCTGTAAAATCAACAACAGGGATTTGACGGTTTAACACCTCATCCCGCAGGGTTCTCATAATTTCAGCACCGGAATAGTCCTTAGCCGCATGCATACGTTTACGAGAGGTACCGCCACCATGGGTGGTCACCATTGTTCCATCTTGTTCCTTGTCAAACTCAACACCTAATTTTGAAAGCCACAAAATAGCATCAGGTGCATCACAAACCAACTTAGAAAGCAATTCTCTTTTAGCGGCAAAATGTCCACCACCAAAAGCATCCACAAAATGAATAGCCGGAGAATCATTAGGCTTATCCGCAGCCTGAATACCGCCCTCTGCCATCATGGTGTTGGCGTCACCAATACGGAGCTTTGTTACAATCATAACCTTAGCACCCGCCTCATCTGCCTCAATCGCTGCAGAAGAACCGGCACCACCGCCACCAATAATTAACACATCGGTTTCATAATCCGGGTTTGTAAGGTCAACATCCCCTGCCTTAATACGGCTGTGAGCCTGCAACATAGCTGCCAGTTCAATAGGAACTTTTTGCCCTTTATTGGGACCAATTTTCAAAACAGCAAACTCATCTTGCTTATAATCAGGATGATATTGAGCCAGCAGGTCTTCCTTTTGCTGTGCCGTCATACGTTCCGGTTCTAAGGCAATATTTTTTTCTCTGGCCGCCGCAACAGCAGCGATTGAACTTTGAAATTTTTCCGAATACATATTCATCATCCTCCTTACTTCTCAATTTCACGAGTATTATATAACTCTTTCATTTCATCAATTGGTTTTTGCATAAGGGCTTCAATTAGGTCATTAAAGGTTCCGTCTTTGATTTCCTTAACTCTGTCCTCTAAATGGCCGCAATCGGGAGCCAGGTACTTACCGTTAATTCGTCTTGCCAGCATGGCAACCTGAGGATGTGAAATACCGGCAGGACAGCGCGAAGAACAAACACCGCACATAACACAGTCAAACGACTCCTCGGCACATTTTTCAAAATCGCCACGTTGTGCATAGGCAATATACTGCATAACGTTCAATTCCTGTGTACAGCTTTTTGTGCAGGCATTACAACCGATACATGCGTAAATCTCCGGATAGAGTTGCATCATAACGGCTTCTGTGGTCTTAACGGTTTCTATATCATATACCTGCTTAACCAAAGGGAAGAAAGGCAAAGTAGCAACATACATATTGTCCTCAACCTTTGTCTGACAGGCAAGACAGGCTTTTAATTCCCGGTCACCTTTAATGCGATAAATGGTCGCACAGGCACCGCAAAAACCATTTCGGCAACCGCAACCACGGACCAACTGATAGCCTGCATATTCCATTGCACTCATAATTGTTAAATTATCAGGGATTTCGTATTGCTTGCCAAACAGAAAAACTTTTACCATGTTTTCCATACTATCACTCCTTTAATATTCATCCGGCAGTTCGTCCAGCTCGTCAAAGCGGAATACGGGCCCATCTTTACAAACATATTTAGAGCCAACATTACATCTTCCGCATTTGCCTACACCACACTTCATTTTAAGTTCCAATGTGGTATAAATCTGTGTTTTTTCAAAACCTAAAGAGCAAAGACCCTCTAAGGTAAACTTAATCATAATAGGTGGTCCGCATAAAACGGCTGTTTTATTTGTATCAAAACCCAACTCTTTTACATAGTTAGGAACAAAGCCAACATGACCGTCCCAACCCTCTTGGGGGTTATCAATGGTTAAGTGAACACGCACACCGCTATCCGTTGACCATTCGTTAATGATTTCCTGATAATCCAACAAATCATCCTTACTGCGCGAACCGTATACAATGTCAATTTCACCGTATTTATCCCGATTATCACGGCAATAATTAATAACTGAACGCAAGGGTGCCAAGCCGACACCGCCGGCAATAAACAAAAGATTTTGTCCGGCAAAGGCATCATCTACGGGAAAAGGCTTGCCGTAAGGCCCTCTAATGGTAATTTGCTGACCTACCTCGGCCTGATGCAACCACTCGGTTACACAGCCACATTTTTTAATAGAGAACTCCATATATTCTGTGTTGGTAGGAGAAGAAGTGATGGAAAACATTGCCTCACCAACGCCCGGAATTGAAAGCATGGCACACTGCCCGGGCCGATGTTCAAACACCTTTTTCCCATCCGGCGTAACAACACGAAAGGTTTTAATATCCGGTGTGTCTATGCGCACATCTGTAATAACACCCAGCTTGGGAATAAGAGATTCTTCACGGTTATTCATTCTCTTTTCCTCCAATCTTTTTCATAACCTTAACAATATTCATGGATATGGGACATTTAGCCAGGCATCGGCCACAACCAACACAGCTAAATAATCCATCATTGTTTTCAGGGTAATACACCAGCTTGTGCATAAAACGCTGACGAAACCGCTCTAACTGAGTTAATCGTGGGTTTCCGTGAGCCATTTTTGTAAAATCGGAATACATGCATGAATCCCAACATCTAAAACGCACAACGCCGTTTCCGGTGTTAAAATCTTTAATATCATAACACTGACAAGTGGGACATACAAAGGTACAGGTACCACAGCCTAAGCAGGCTTCTGATAATTCCTTCCACTCCGGCGCATTAAAGAACTCATTTGTTTTACCTCCTCCAAAGGATTCCGTTGATAAATCCTTTAGGGGCAGTTTATTCATAATGGCATGGGTCTTTTCCTGTTGATCCTCAACCGCACTTTCATCGCAAGCCTCGGTTAAGGCTTCTAATTTCGCAAGAAGGGTTTCGCCTTTTTCGGTGTTAGCTTGCCAAAAAACCTCTGTTTCTGTTTTCCATACAGTTACATCACCGCAAGCCCCTGCTGCATCAATGCCAAAGGTTGTACAAAAACAGGTTTCAACCGGTTTGGTACAGGCAACAGAAACAACGGTGCCATGCTCTCTGCGAGATGCATAATAACTATCCACCGGTTCTTGCAAAAAGACACGGTCTAACACCTCAAAACTCTTCACATCACAAGGGCGAACACCAAACACAACAAAGTCTGCCTTTTCGTCTCTTATATCAATAATATCAATGTTCTTTCCGGCAGTTTTAAATTCCACCAGATTTTCCATTTGCGGAAAGAAGAAATCCTTAGGACTCCTTACGGTATTGACAGCATCGCTCCAACAGACGCCCTCTTGCCATTTGGTGTAAACAGCCTTGCCATCATGACCGCAAGCAGGCAAATACAAATCTCCGGCTTTGGCAATTTCTGCAAAAACAGCATCCATTTTGTTAAGAGAACATTTACGCATCCTGATCCCCCCTGTCAAAAACCTCACCCGGCTCAACATCCTCGGTGGTGTAATCTACCAACGGCGCTCTGGAGCCTACCTCAGCACCAGCCTGATATTCTCCATAAAACGTATTGATATCTTTTATAAATTTTCGATTGAGAAGATGTAACGGAATGTTTTGCGGACATACTCTGGAGCACTCGCCGCAATCCGTACAACGACCGGCTACATGAAACGCCCGAATAATGTGGAACATTTTTTCTTCAAAGCTGTTGGCAGCTGCCTTGTTTTCTACACCGGAATCCGGATTGGCAAATACGCACTTTTCGCAAGTACATGCCGGACACACATCCCGACATGCATTACAGCGAATACAGCGGGAAAGTTCATTCTGCCAAAAGGCAAATCGTTCATCAGGCGTCATAGCCTCTAACTTTTCAATTTCATCAAAACGGTTGCTTGCAAGAACTTCCCCATCTTCACCTAGAAGTTCATCATAGGCAACATGTTTCTTGCTCTTACAATGAAGGCACCGTTCTGCTAAAACATCTTCTTTATTAATTGCCTTCTCATCGTCATACAAGGTGTTAACACGCAAAGTGTCACCGGTACAATCAACAGCGACAATACCCTCGCCACAAAGAGTTTTAATCTTGTCAATATCCACCATGCCATCGCAGGGAATACCCACTGCATACACCTTGTCTCTGTCAAAGCGATGTTCGGTTAAAAGCTGGTTAAAACTGTAGGTATCGCAGGGTTTTAAAAAAACAAGAATTTTTCCTTCTGCCTTTTTTGTATGCTTAACAAGATATTTTGAGAAGTTGGCACCACAAAAATCATCCCAAACAAATTCTGCCGCAAGTTTATCTGCACTTGTAAACAAAGCCGGGGTTACGTCATAGTCAAACTCTCCCTTTTTCCAGCCAAGCACAGCCTCCACTGTGTTGTTAGATAGCAGAGAAACTGCTTTATCAATCAATTGTTCACGACTTATTTTTTGCATCGCAGATCCTCCAATCTCTTATTCTCGCCCAGAGCCGCTACGGTTTCGGCAAAGTCATTCATCGTAGCTGCAAACTTGGCACCCTCTGCTGCTGATACCCATTCCACACGAGTACGCTCTCTCTCAATGCCTAAAAAGTCAAGCATGGAAAAGAGCATGGCCATACGACGACGTGTAAAATAGTTTCCAGAGGTGTAATGGCAATCCCCGGGGTGACAACCGCAAATGATAACTCCATCTGCCCCTCTTTGGAAGGCACGTAAAATAAACATGGGATTTACACGGCAAGAACAAGGAACGCGAATAATTTTAACATCAGCCGGATAGGCCAAACGGTTATTACCGGCAAGGTCGGCACCTGCATAGGAACACCAGTTACAGCAAAATGCCACTATTAATGGTTTATATTCTTCTATTTGCATATCGCATCTACCTCCGCCATGATTTGCCCGCTTGCAAATCCGCGCAAATCCATTGCGCCGGATGGGCAGGCAACTGTACAAGCACCGCAACCTTGACATACGGCAGGATTAACAACAGCAACACGTCTAATGGCTGTTGTTCTATCCGGCATGCGGAACTCTTTATCTTCATAGGAAATAGCACCATAAGGACAAACCCGTTCGCAAGAAGAGCATCCATTACACATCAACTCGTTGGAGCTGGCAACACAAGGATTGCCCTTTAACTTATCTTTAGCCAAAAGACCAATAACCTTAGATGCCGCTGCACCTGCCTGGGAAACGGTTTCCGGAATATCCTTTGGACCTTGACAAGCACCGGATAAAAATACACCCGCCGTTGGGCTTTCTACCGGTCTTAATTTAGGATGCGCCTCTGTGAAAAAGTCGTTAGTATCCATACTGGCTGTAAGCATAGTTGCCAAAGGTCTTGCAGATTGATCTGGCTCTATGGCAGCCGCTAACACGACTAAATCTGCATCAATATGCAGTTGCTTGTTTAAGAGCAAATCAGATGCCTGAACCTTGAGCTTATCCCCTTCTGGTGTTACCTTGCCTACCATACCCTTGATATAATGAACACCATACTCCTCTACGGCTCTGCGATAGAATTCATCAAAGTTCTTACCCGGGGTACGCACATCAATATAGAAAACATATACCTCCGTATCGGGGTATTTATCCCTGGTAAGCATTGCATGCTTTGCCGTGTACATACAACAAATTTTTGAACAATATTCCTTACCCTTTTGCGCACAGGCCTCACAGCGAGAACCAACACACTGTACAAATACAATGGTGTGTGGATGTTTCCCGTCAGAGGGACGAATAAGTTTGCCTGCTGAAGGGCCTGCTGCATTGGTTAAACGCTCAAATTCTAAAGAGGTGATAACATCTTTAGACTGATTGTAAGCAAATTCGTCAAATTTCTCCATGCTAATGGGATTAAATCCGGTTGCAACAACGATAGCACCGTATTTTTCTTCAATAACTTCGTCCTGCTGGGTATAATCAATAGCCCCGGCCGTACAAATTTTTGCACAAAGACCACATTTGCCTTTTTTAAGCATGTTACAGCTATTAGGGTCAATGGTAGCTACCTTAGGCACAGCCTGTGCAAAGGGAATGTATACCGCAGGGCGATTATCCATGCCTAAGTTAAATTCGTTGGGATTTTTCTTCATAGGACATTTTTCCACACAAGCGCCACAACCTGTGCAAATATCCTCTTTTACATAACGGGCATGCTTTCTGATTTTTACATCAAAGTTGCCCACAAAGCCGCCTACTTCCTCTACTTCACTGTAAGAGAAAATGCGAACATTCTCATGCTGAGCCACATCTACCATTTTAGGGGTTAAGATACAGGCCGCACAGTCAAGGGTTGGGAAGGTTTTATCTAATTGAGCCATTTTACCACCAATGGTGGGCTTTTTCTCCACAATATCAACCGGAAAGCCTGCATCAGCAATATCAAGGGCCGTTTGAATTCCCGCAATACCGCCGCCGATAACCAAAGCACGCTTGGTAACCGGGGTTTCTCCGGGGGTCAATGGCGTATTTAAGTTAACTTTAGCAATAGCAGCCTTCCCTAAAATAATGGCTTTTTCTGTACCGACTGCCATATCCTTATGCACCCAAGAGCATTGCTCACGAATGTTGGCAATTTCCACCATATAGGGGTTTAGCCCGGCAGATTCTGCCGTTTTTCTAAAGGTTGCTTCATGCATACGCGGCGAACAGGAGCATACCACAATACCTGTGAGTTTATGCTCAATAATCGCATCTTTAATCATATTTTGTCCCGCTTGGGAACACATATATTGATAGTTGGCGGAAAAGACCACACCGGGTTCAGTTTTCAAAGCTTCTGCAACAGCCTGCACATCAACTGTGCCTGCAATGTTACTGCCGCACCAACACACAAAAACGCCGATTCTTTGCATTTTGCCTTTTCCTCCTTACTTACTATATTTTCTAAAAGCACTAACCAGCAGTTGTTGCGGAATTTCATCATCCGTTATACTTGCCACTGTCTCTGCTTGGAGATGATTAGCACCCTGCTGACGAATCACGGCTAAGCGAACAGCCTCCACCAATTTGGCCGGCTCTACACCACGGGGGCATCGGTCCACGCAGGCAAAGCAGGATAAGCATTTATAGATACCCTGAGAATTCATAAGCGGTTCAAGGTCGCCTGTTTCTACCATGCTGACAAACTGATGAGGATGAAATTCCATCTCATCATAAGCAGGACAGGTTGCAGAACATTTACCACATTTCATGCATTTTTTAGGATTAACACCGCTTCTTCTTTGCAACTCTTCAGAAAGGAATGCCTTATTCATTGGTACCCTCCTTTACACCAAGGGCCTCAGCCAGAATCTCTGTAAAATATACAACAGGAATATCGGCACCGTTTTTCAAAAGATTATACCGGCATAGGGGACAGGCCGTTATCAGAATTTCTGCGCCGGCCGTTTTGGCATTGGTCAACACAGAATCGGACTTCTTCTTAGCCAACTCCGGACTTTCCAGAGTTATATAGCCACCACAACATTCATTACGATTGGCATAAATGATCGGTTGGCCACCTAAGGCCTTAATTAAATCCTCCATAATGCGAGGATTTTCAGGATCATCCATTTGCATAACCTGGTTGGGTCTTAACAACAAACATCCGTAATAGGCGGCAACCTTTTTACCTTCCAGGGGGTTAACAACTTTTTCCGCCACCCGATCAAAACCAACGATATCCCGAAGCATTTCTAAATAGTGATACACTTGAGTTTCACCGTTGTAGGCTTCTTCCTCTGCCATGTATCGATTAACTTTATCTGAAAATTCCTTATCATTTTGCATTGCATGATTTGTTTGTTTAATAACATTATGGCATGCAGAACAAACGCTGACAAGGGGTTGTTCCTTCTTTTTAGCATCTTTCAGTGCACGAACACTCGACAACTTGGTGGCAACTTCGTCTTTAGACATGGTAAAGACACCACCGCAACATTGCCAATTTTCAATTTCTTCCAAAGTCACACCTAATACTTCAGCTGAACGACGGGCATACATGTCCAAATCTGTTGCCTTGTTTTTTAGTGTGCAACCCGGAAAATAACTCATTCTCATTGTATGACCTCCCAAGTTTTTATACCATTTCTTCTGGATGAAATACCTCGTCAAATCTTTCTGCTGTTAAAAAGCCCAATTGTATACAGGCTTCTTTAAGAGAAATATTTTCTTTAAATGCTTTTTTAGCCGTTTTAGCAGCGTTTTCGTAACCAATATAAGGATTCAATGCGGTTACAAGCATAAGGGAATTATGCAGATTGTGATACATTTTTTCCTTATTGGCCGTAATCCCTACCGCACAATTTTTATTAAAGGAAACGATTGCCTCAGCCAATAGCCTTGCAGACTGCAGGAAATTATAAGCACAAACAGGCATAAACACATTAAGTTCAAAATTCCCTTGAGAAGCCGCCATACCAACAGCCACATCGTTACCCATAACCTGTACGGCAACCATAGTTACTGCTTCACATTGTGTGGGATTAACCTTGCCGGGCATAATCGAGGAACCGGGCTCGTTTTCAGGAATGAAAATTTCTCCCAAACCATCACGAGGACCGGATGCCAGCCAACGAACATCGTTAGCGATTTTCATCATGTCGCAAGCCAGGGCCTTAATAGCACCATGGGCAAAAACCAGCTCATCCTTAGATGTTAACGCATGGAACTTGTTAGCAGCTGTAACAAAGGGCTTGTTTGTAATCTTTTTCACTTCTTCTGCAACCACGCGACCAAATTCTTTAGGAGCGTTGAGACCTGTACCCACGGCTGTTCCGCCTAAAGCCAACTCATAGAGAGGCTCTATGGAACGATTAATTAATTCCACATCCTTTTCAAGACTTGCCCGCCAGCCGCTAATTTCCTGGCTAAACTTAATGGGGGTCGCATCCTGCAAATGGGTTCTACCGCTTTTAACAATTCCCTCGTTTTCTTTTTCCAGGCGCTTTAATGTTTCAATCAGGGTATTAACCGCCGGAATCAGCTTATCCTCTAAAATAAGAACAGCTGCAATATGCATAGCTGTAGGAAATGTGTCATTCGATGATTGGCTCATATTAACATCATCATTTGGATGCAATAGCTTTTGACCCAATATTTCGTTGCCCCGATTGGCAATAACCTCATTGGCATTCATGTTAGACTGTGTACCGGAGCCAGTTTGCCACACAACCAAGGGGAAATGGTCGTTTAAAGCACCGGATATAACCTGGTCACAAGCTTTGGAAATTGCCTCCATCTTCTCCTTGGTCATTTTTTCTGAACGCAAGGTATGGTTAGCAAGAGCCGCTGCCTTTTTTAATACGCCAAAGGCGTGAATAATTTCAGCAGGCATCGTTTCAATGCCTACGCCAATTTCAAAGTTTTCATGACTTCTTTGTGTCTGCGCGGCCCAAAGACGGTCGGCAGGCACCTTAACATCGCCCATAGAATCATGTTCAATACGATATTCCATTTTATATCCCCTTTTCTCTATGATAATTAAAACTCAAGCTGATTAATGATGTTTTTTAGACAGTCAGCACTGTTGTGCAGGGCCCTGAACTCGTCATCGGTTAAGGGCAATATCATTTTGCCGGTGATACCTGTTTTGCCAACGATGTTTAACAGGCTGAGACAAACATCCTCAATGCCATATTCTCCGTGAAGCATGGTGGAGACAGTCATGGTTGTATCAATACCGTTTAACAGACATTGACAAACGTGGCATACAGAAATCGAAACAGCATAATACGTTGCTCCCTTTCTTTCAATGACACGTGCGCCGGATTCACGGACATAGTTTTCCACTTCTTTAAAGTCCAGTTCCGGACGTTCCAGACAAGATATCATGGAGCTTGACTGCATAATGTTGTTGGGGCCTTCTATGATAGGAATATTTGAAATATTGGCGATAGACCAAGGTACGAAAGAAGAATCCCCGTGCTCACCCAACACATAGGCGTGAACGTTTTGCTGATTGATAGAATAGTGTTCTGCCAGACGGGCACGCAGGCGGGAGGTATCCAGAAGGGTACCAGAACCAATAATCTGGCGTTCAGGCAGGCCGGACAGCTTGCAGAATGTATAAGTTAAAATATCAACCGGGTTGCTAACCAAAAGGTAAATGGCATTGGGCGCATACCGGGTGATTTCCGGAATAATCTTTTTCGTAATATTTACGTTAGTCTGTGCCAGGTCGAGACGACTCTGGCCCGGTTTTCTGGCAACACCGGAAGCGAGAATAACAATATCTGAGTCGGCAGCGTCAGCATAGGTTCCCGGATATACAGACGTAGGATGGCAGAAAGGTGTTCCCTGGCGAATGTCTAAGGCTTCGCCCATGGCTTTCTGCATGTTGATATCAATCATAATAATTTCGGAAGCAATTCCCATAACGGTTAGGGTGTAGGCAATGGTAGACCCGACGCTTCCTGTTCCGATTACTGTAATTTTGTTCATGAAATCCCCTCACTGTCAATCATTTTTTGTTTCTCATGGTAAAACCCTTTTTAAGGATTATGTCTCACCTGCGTGCAAACGCTGCACAAACCACACGAAAATCCCCAAAAAGTCTTTGTTATTATTTTAACATACCTTTTCTCAATAATCAACTGCTAAATATAAAAAATAAAAAAATTGTTGAAATGCATAAAAAAAAGAGTTTTTCCCTACAATTTTTAATGATTCAGCCAAAATCTTCTCACAAAAAATTATAATAATCATCGGCATCATCTATACCTATACTATGCTGACGTATAAATTTTGTATATTGTTCCGTCAAACCATCGCTCTCATGCTTATAGTGACAGAATTGATTTGATTGAAGTTATGTAAAAAATAAACCTGCGGTTTGTTTCTTTAATACCGCAGGTTTATCTTTTGTATTAACTATGCAGATTTTTTGTCATGACAAGAAACTATAATTTTCTTTCATAGTCACAGTTTTCCGTATAACACACAATTTTTTTAGTCCTTCCGTTCTTTTGTAAAAGAAGACCTCCGCATTTAGGGCAGAACTCTTTTGTAAGGGGTGTATCCCAACTCATAAAATCGCAGGTAGGATTTTTCTCACATCCATAATATTTCTTTCCCCTTTGAGATTTCTTTTCTAAAATCTTACCGCCACATTTAGGACAAACAACACCTGTTTCTATAATAATTGGTTTTGTATTGCGACAAGCCGGAAAACCGGGGCAAGCTAAGAACTTACCAAACCGACCCATTTTATACACCATGTTCCGCCCACATTTTTCACAAATAACGTCTGAAACCTCATCAGCAATTTTGACCTTTTCAAGCGTAGCCTCGGCCTTATGCAATTGCTCAACAAAAGGGTCATAAAATCCTCTGATAATATTAACCCAATCCACAGAACCTTCCTCAATGGAGTCTAACTCTTTTTCCATATTCGCCGTAAACGCCACATCCACAATATCCCCAAAGTGTGCTGACATAATCTCCGTAACAACTTTACCTAACTCAGTTGGAATAAACTGTTTTTTCTCCCGCGTTACATAACCGCGGGTCGTAATCGTGGTGATGGTAGGGGCATAAGTGCTGGGGCGACCAATACCCTTTTCTTCTAAGGTTTTAATAAGGGTTGCCTCTGTATATCGGGGTGGTGCCTGTGTGAAATGTTGCGAGCTGATGAGTTCATTCTTGTTAAGAACATCGCCTATAGAAAGCGGTGGTAATTTAGCATTTTTTTCCTGTTCAGCCTCATCGCTGCCTTCTACATAAAGCACCATAAAGCCTTTAAATTTCATCTGCCGGCCATTGGCTTTGAAAATATAGCCACCGGCTTCAATATCCGCATTCACAGTATTGTATACCGCAGACTCCATTTGACAAGCTACAAATCGCTCCCAAATCAACTTATACAACTTATACATATCAGAGGATAGACTCTCCTTGAGCATCCCGGGCGTAAGTTCCAAATAGGTAGGACGAATCGCTTCGTGAGCATCCTGGGCTGTATCCTTTGTTTTATATACCCGTGGCGCCTTAGGTAAATATGCATCCCCATACTGGGTTTTAATATAAGAACGAGCCTCCTCTACCGCTTCTTTTGCAATACGCAGAGAGTCTGTTCTCATGTAGGTTATAAGACCTACCGTACCGTGACCCGGCACAGCTACACCTTCATACAAAGCCTGGGCCGCCATCATGGTGCGTTTAACAGTAAAACCTAATTTGCGAGAGGCCTCCTGTTGTAAGGTGCTGGTGATAAACGGTGGTGCCGGATTTCTCTTTTTCTCTCCTGCCTTTACCTCTATAACCGAAAATGTTGCCTGCTCCGTTTGGACAAGAACCCTATTGACCGCCTCCTGGTTGGGCAACTTAATCTTTTTACCTTTTTTGCCATAAAATTCTGCCGTAAAACTGGTCCCGGATTTGACCTCTGTTAGCTGCGCATCAAGCAACCAATATTCTTCCGCCTGAAAGGAATCAATTTCTTTTTCCCTATCACAAATTAATTTGCATGCCACCGATTGTACACGGCCTGCTGATAAACCCTTTCGCACCTTTTTCCATAAAATAGGACTAATGGAATAACCAACAATTCTATCCAGCACACGACGAGCCTGTTGCGCATCCACCAAATCCAGGTTAATGGCACGTGGTTCTGTTATGGCAGATCGAACTGCACTTTTTGTGATCTCATTAAAAGTGATTCTGCATTTTTCTTTAGCATCAATATTTAAGACATTGGCTAAATGCCAACTAATCGCTTCCCCTTCGCGGTCAGGGTCAGTTGCCAAGTATATTTTTTTAGATTCCTTGGCCGCCTTTTTTAATTTGGAAAGCAATTCTCCTTTGCCACGAATTGTTATATAATTTGGCTCAAAATTGTGCTCAATATCAATACTCATTTTACTTTTTGGTAAATCGCGCACATGACCAAAAGATGCCATAACTGTGTATGATTTCCCCAAATACTGTTTAATTGTTTTAGCCTTAGCCGGGGACTCCACAATCACCAAATTGGTTGCCATATAGTGCCTCCTTTTTATACAAACATATCGCCTAGTTTAATGCGACTGGCGTAAACAATAGTGTTTGCCCGGCAGAGCCTGAACAACGCCTTTTAATTCTAAAGTTGTCAAAGCCGAAGCAAGTTCCGCTACTGAAATACCTTGCTCTGCCAAAACATCAACATGAATTGGCTTGGTTGACAGCAGCATATACACTTTTTCTTCACCAGGGTTCAACCCAACAGGCTTCGGTAGACGTAAATCTCGTCCGGGTTCGGTATTTTGAATGGTCTCTCCCAATTGACTTGCTCTAACCGACTGAACTGCAACTGTGGATTTTCTGTTTTGCGTTCTGTTCGGTTGGGGTAACACCTTCCCATACGCCGGAATATAGGAGCGAATCGTATCCTCCCCAGGCTGATTGGCTGCCAATAGGTTGGAAAAGCGACCTCGATAGACTTCCAATACATCCTCTGCACAAAGAACCGGTAATGCGCCTTCCGTCAATAGGGCATTCGAACCTTGAGCGCTGATTCGTGTTACATCACCAGGCACAACGAACAATTCTCGTCCTTGTTCATTGGTCCAATGGGCTGAGTTAACGGCACCACTTCTTTTAGGTGCCTCCACTAAAATCGTACCCCAAGAAAGGCCGGTGATAATGCGGTTGCGGGGCAAAAAATTCCATGGGTACGGTTTCGTTCCGGGCGGATACTCCGATAAAACCATACCATGTTCTGCAATAGACTCCATTAATGTATTATGCATAGGCGGATAGCAAATATCCAAACCATTTGCCAAAACTGCCACTGACATACCGCCACCACGCAAAGCACCGGTATTGGCTGCACCGTCAATGCCTTTAGCCATACCGCTGATAACCGTTGCCCCCTGACGACTCAAGTCATAGGCAATCTGCTCTGCCATACTGATACCATAAGGGGAGCATCGTCGTGTTCCAACCATGGAGAGCGTCATGTGGGTGTTTAAGTCTATTTTTTCTTTGCATTTTGCATACAATACATAGGGCGGCTCATAAATTTCCGCCAGAAGTTTAGGATAATACGGGCTGTCAAAGGTCATGATGCGTATATGGTGTTTCCGGCAATTTTCCAGCACGCGCAAAACAGATTCCATGCTTCGATTTGTCAGTGTTGCTATATCGGCGCCGGTGAGTCCCAGCACTTTCCCAAGGGTCGCCTCGTCGGCACGATAAACCTCCTCAGGTGATTGAAAATGCTCTAACAGCGCCGTAATTTTTCGACTTGTAATTCCTTTTTTCAGTGTCAGCCATAACCAATACTTCATATCAGACATGGACCGGCCTCTTTCCTTATTATATTGACCAAATACAAATAATACACTACTACAAATAAGAAAAATTGTAAAGTAATTTCTTAATAAAAATAAAAATTACAACTAAATGATTGTATATGCCCATTTTTTTAAATGGTTTCACCGATTGTTCTAAAAAAGTGTTGAAAATTTAAAAGAAATGTGTTATAATGCAAATAGTGTAATGTCGTTTATAATTCAGCGTTCAGCGCGCAAGCGTTGTCGGCCGGGTCCTGCGCAATTTAAGCCTGTGAACCTCGTCAGGTGGGGAACCAAGCAGCGATAAGCAGAATCTTAAATGTGATGCAGGATTACCCGGTGTGAAACGATTATATGAAGAGGCTCAATCCGCGCGTTGTGCGGATTTTTTCGTATAGCACTTAAAAAGGAGGTGTGAGCCTTGGCCTACCAGGCATTGTACAGAACCTGGCGACCCATGGTTTTTGATGATGTGGTCGGTCAGGAGCATATTACGCAGACGCTGCGTAACGAAATTAAAACCGGTAATTTGGCTCACGCTTATTTGTTTTGTGGCACTCGTGGCACCGGAAAAACCTCAACCGCCAAAATTCTGGCCCGTGCCGTAAATTGTCTTCACCCGGTTGACGGAAACCCTTGTAACGAATGTGATATCTGTAAGGGCATTTTAGATGATAGTATTTTAGACGTAGTTGAAATGGATGGTGCATCTCGCAATAAAGTGGAAAATATTCGAGAGCTGATTGATGATGTGGCATTTTTGCCCACCCGTGCCCGCAAAAAAGTGTATATTATTGACGAGGTGCACATGGTTACCACCCAGGCTTTTAACGCTCTGCTGAAAACCTTGGAGGAACCGCCGGCTCATGTGTTGTTTATTTTGGCAACCACCGAGCTGAATAAAATTCCACCTACTGTTTTATCCCGCTGTCAACGGTTTGATTTTAAACGGATCACCCAAAGCTCTATTGCGGCCCGGCTTTCTCAAATTGTAACAGCTGCCGGGAGGGAAATGGCTCCGGAGGCTCTTAACATGGTTGCCGAGCTGGGGGATGGTTCCATGCGTGATGCGCTTAGTGTGTTAGAACAGGTATTGGGTTACACAGAGGATGCAATCAGTTTTCAGGATTTGCTGTCTATCATCGGCATGACAGATTACGAAGCCTTATTTCAAATTGGCAATGCCTTTTGCAGAGGTGATGGTGGCCAGGCTTTAGCTGTGTTGGATCGTATTATTGAAAACGGCAAAGAGCCTGATGTGTTTATAGGACGTCTTACTCGTTTTTTGCGAGATTTATTGGTGGTTAAACTAACCCAAAACCCTGTCGATATAGTCAATACCTCCCCAGAGCATTTGGCGCGCATGGTGGATTTAGCTAACCAATTTTCAAAGGAAAAATTAATTTATGGGTTGAAACTCATGAACGAGGCTGTTGTCACAGCCAAAGCTTCCGGCTATGGCCGTATTGCTTATGAGCTCGCTTTGGTTAAACTGTCTGAACCGGCATATGACACGTCCTTTGAAGCTCTTTCTTCACGAGTAGCTGATTTGGAAAAGAAACTTACAAATGGGGTTATAACTGCGCAGGCTCCGGCCATAACGCAAACAGAGACGAAGGTGTTCCCCACAGTTAACGAGGTACCCCCTCGGGATGAACCCACTTTAACATCGGCTGCAACCACAACAGTGCCTGTTGACGACAATATATCTGCATCCCCTAACCTAAAAGAAGCCGAAAATAACCAAGGTTCCCTTTTGGACCAATTTGAAGATATCAAAGCGTTCATCCGCACCCATGGCGGTGCTCCCATTTTACCCCATATCAACCGTTCCACACCAATCATGCTTGCAGGAAAGCTCACCTTGATTTTTCCTGATGATGCTATGATGAATAAAACTGTTGTAGGGCGAGCCGGTAATTTGGAATTATTGCAGTTAGCTGTGCAATCTGTAATGGGAGAAGGCGTTTATGTACAATGTCTCTCTGAAAAAGAGGCCGGCATCAAGCAGGAACATGATGCTTTTGACCAACTGTTGGCACTGAGTAAAGAGCATAAAGAAATTGAAGTTTACTAAAATAGAAGGTCGCAAAAGACTGCGGCAGAAATGGAGATAACATTATGGGCAAACCAAATAAATTCACCGGTGGCGGCGTGAACCAAAATAAAGCCGCTATGATGCAACGGGTACAACAAATGCAGGCAGAAATGGAACGAATCCAAAACGAAGTCAGCGAGCAAACTGTTACAGCTACAGCCGGTGGCGGTGCTGTTACTGTTGTAATGAAAGGTAGCCGCGAATTAGTTTCTGTGAATTTAACGCCCGAAGTTGTCGACCCTGACGACATTGAAATGTTAGAGGATTTAATTGTGGCTGCCATCAACGAAGCCGGTGCTAAGGCCAATGAAATGATGGAACAGGGCATGTCCAGCATTACCGGCGGTTTAAACATACCCGGTTTGTTTTAGCCGCTAGTAGCCACCAAAGAAAGGATATAACAGAATGAAAGTTTTGTTTTTATCAGTCCCCACAGGTCAAGGACATCATCAAACAGCCAAAGCCGTTTTGGAATATTTTAAGGAAAACGAAAATGTAGAATGTCGTTTTTTAGACCTTGTGGACAATACAAGTCCTTTTTTGGCCGAATCTTTGCAAAAGGGCTATCTGCTTTCTACCAAGGTAACACCCAAGATGTACGGCACCTTTTATGACATGGCTGACCGAAGGGACATTTCCAAAAATTCCAACATGGGCAAACTGGTTAAATCTGTGTTTAACAAAAAGCTTTTAAAATATTTAAAACTGTATGATCCGGATATTATTGTAGCTACCCATGTCTTGTCCGCTATTGCTATGACATATATACGAAAAAAATATCCCCTCCGCGCCAAAATAGTTGCCATTGTAACAGATTTTGCACTCCATCCCTTTTGGGAGGAGGCGGATATAGATTATTATGTTATTGCCTCAGAACTTTTAGAGTTTCAGGCTCTGAAAAAAGGGTTGGCCGCATCCAAATTAAAACCCTTCGGAATTCCCATTTCACCCCATTTCGGAGTATGTTTACCCAAACAAGAGGCACGGGCACAATTAGGATTGGAAAACTGCTTTACCATTCTGCTCATGATGGGTTCTATGGGCTACGGAAATAATGTGTTTGATGCTATTCGCAGTTTAGACAACATGAAAGAGAAATTTCAACTTCTTGTTGTGTGTGGCAACAATAGTAAGCTAAAGACACGCATTGATGCTATGCACAAAAAAAAGACCATTATTACCTATGGCTATACCAATGAGGTTTCCACTTTAATGGATGCTGCCGATTGTATTATAACCAAGCCCGGCGGGTTGTCTACCTCAGAGGCCTTAGCAAAAAAACTCCCTATCATTATGATGGATCCTATTCCGGGACAGGAGGACCGTAATAAAGAATTTATGTTAAATAATGGTCTTGCTATGTCTGTTAGCGATACATTCCCCATCAACGAAGCAGTATATCAACTTCTTCACTATCATGATAAGGTAAATATGTTAAAGAATAATATGGAATATATTGCCAAGCCAAATGCAGCAAAGGATTTAGGTGACTTTATGCTAGCATTGTGTGATGGTAAAAAATGATCCTGCCGCCTTACGGCAGAATGGAGGTTTATATGAAACTTTTACTTGCGATCGTAAATAATGAAGATGGTAATTTAGTCATGCGCGAACTGAATAAGGCCGGTTTTTCCGTTACTAAAATGGCATCAACCGGTGGGTTTCTTCGTGCCGGTAATACTACATTGTTAGTAGGAACCGAAGAAGAAGAGGTGCAAAAGGCTGTGGACATTATCGCCAAGCATAGCATGAAACGCATGCAAGTTATGTTTACGCCCGAGCCGTTTATCGGTGCACTTGGCAATGACCTTTCCTCCTTCCCCGAGGAAATTGAAACTGGTGGCGCAACGATTTTTGTTGTGGATGTGGAACGCTTTGAAAAAATTTGATTTTACTGCTGTTACAGGGCACGATGCAATATGCGCAAAGCTACGTCACTCTGTGAAGGCTCAGCAAATGGTTAACGCATACCTATTTGCCGGGCCTGATGGTATTGGTAAAAAAACGGTGGCAAATGCCTTTGCTTCTGCCCTTTTGTGCGAAAATCCAAGAGAGGGAAACCCTTGCATGCAATGTGGCTCTTGTCGTTTGTTTTCTGCCGATTCTCACCCCGATTTAATTCGCTTACAGACGCCTGGTGACAGGAAAACCATTGGTGTTGAACTTGTGCGTGAGCAGGTTATTAAGGAAGCCTATGTGCGCCCCTTCTCCGCAAAACGCAAAGTGTTTATTATTGAAAACGGAGAGCTAATGACAGATGAGGCACAAAATGCTTTACTTAAGGTTTTAGAAGAGCCCCCGGCGTACACAATTTTCCTCGTATTAGCTACCGCAAAGGGCCAACTTTTAGAAACCATTTGCTCCCGTTGTGTAAAAATGGAATTGTTGCCTCTACCCACAGCACAGTGTGATGCCTTTTTTCAAGAACAACCGCATCATGATACGGAACGAAAAAAACTAGCCGGCTCCCTGGCCCAAGGCAATATAGGGCGTGGTTTGCGAATACTAAAGGACGACAACTATTATAGCTTATATAAGGAAACAATTGAAAATGTTAGCATGTTCTTTAAACACCCAAATGCTATAACGAATATACAAATGTTTTTTGCAGAAAAGCGGGACTATATTGATTATGTCATTGATTTTATGTTATTTTTTCTACGAGATTCATTGAGATTTGCCATGAATGAACATGCACCGTTGATATGTACTGATAGTCATTCTATCATTGCCGATTGCAGTCACATATTAACGTCGAAACATTCCATAGCTATTATGGAAGCTGCCATCCACTTCCGGGATCGTTTACAAAAAAATGCCGGTTTTACCATAGCTGGATTGGAATTTTTAACAAGGATACAGGAGGAAATATATGATGAAAGTAATCGGCGTTCGTTTTAAATCCGTCGGTAAAATATATTATTTTGACCCTGACGGCAAGTCTTTTGCTTTAGGTGATGGTGTCATTGTGGAAACTGCAAGAGGAACCGAATATGGGCAAATAGCTATGACAGAACGGGAAATTGACGAGGAACAGTTTTCTATTCCCATTAAGAAAATTGTTCGGCCGGCCACGGAAGCTGACCAAAAAACTATAGAAGAAAATAAGGAAAAGGAACGGGAAGCGCACAAAATTTGTTTGGAAAAAATTCGTTCTAATCAGCTGGAAATGAACTTAATTGATGTAGAATATACCTTTGACCGAAGTAAAATTCTATTTTATTTTACAGCAGACGGTCGTGTAGACTTCCGTCAGTTAGTCAAGGATTTAGCATCCGTTTTTCGAACACGAATTGAATTACGGCAAATTGGTGTGCGTGACGAAGCAAAAATGCGGGGCGGCTTAGGCATTTGCGGCAGGCCCTTATGTTGTTCACTCTTCCTGGGAGATTTTGAACCGGTATCTATTAAAATGGCTAAGGAACAGTCTCTTTCCTTAAATCCCACCAAAATTTCAGGAACTTGTGGCAGGCTCATGTGTTGCCTTAAATA
This sequence comes from Oscillospiraceae bacterium, assembly GCA_015069045.1. Taxonomy (GTDB): domain Bacteria; phylum Bacillota; class Clostridia; order UBA1381; family UBA9506; genus UMGS755. Next base: position 84,656 of record SVJJ01000001.1, on the reverse strand, counting down.
CGAACAGGATGCCTACGAAGCGTTATTGCAGGAAACTCCCAATATAGGTGCCATTGTAGATACCCCGACAGGCCGTGGTGTTGTAACATCCACCAATCTTTTAAAAGGATTGGCGCAAGTTAAAATGAACGGCACAGACACCACTGTTAACGAATATAAGGTTTCAGAGTTAGTGATTATTAAAGACAGTGCGAAGCAACAGCAAGATACAGAAATTGATCTTTCTACTTTAAAAGAGCTGGAATAAATAAAATATAGGTCGTCTAAGGCGACAGTTAGGAGAAAAAAATGGCTAAAAAAGAGAAAAAAATGCTATTATATGAAGGAAAACCCCTGCTGCGCGATGGTAACGTACTTTATTATGGTGATTTTGAAAAGAATTTTATTACCCGATTTACCATTACAGAAACAAAGCAGGTACAAAATCTAACTGTAGCATCTAAGGTTACAATTGAACTCCTGGAAAAACATGGGGAGGATATTAAAACTGCTCGTTTAACAAAAAAAGCCGAGCGAGATAGTTTATACGCCGCTTTGGATATTGGCGTGTATTGGTTAGAGGATATTTTGGAAATGGAGCAGGAATTTTTAAATAAACAGGCTGCACAATAATATAACACACATGACCCTGTGTATGCGTGTGCATGCTTGTAATGGAGTTGAAAAACATGTATGATTCCAACCTAATTGCCGGCAAACTGCGTCGTTGGCGTAACTATCTACGTACCCATACATTGCCCAGTTGGGAGCAAATTCCGGATTTGGGGCTGTATATGGACCAGGTGTTAACCCTACTTTCTCAATACCTTTCTTTTCTACCGCAAAAGGAAGAGGATGAGCAGGTGATTACCACCAGCACAATTAACAATTATGTGCGAACAAAGCTCATGCCTGCACCGGACAAAAAAAAATATAACCGTATCCATATTGCATATCTAATTATGATTTGTTCTCTTAAACAGAGCTTAAGTATGTCAGAAATTCAAAAAATGATACCTGCCGAGTTTAAAGAACAAGAAATTAAAAAGGCATACACAGAATTTATCAATCGATATGCAGGCTCTACGAATTATTTTATTGATTTAATTGAAAAAGAAGCCGAAAAATTATTTGGAGAAGGTGCTGAAGAAACGCCAAATATTGATGGCTTTGTTTTGCAAACAGCAGTTATTGCTAATCTTTCTAAGTTATTAACCACCAAACTTTTAGACCAACAAGGCAGGCCGTATTCAGCAGATGCAGTAGCTGATAAGGCGTAAAAAAATAAGCCCTCTTCTTACCATATAGGAAGAGGGCTTATTTAATTCCTTATTCGTCAATTTCAATATCGATGACTTCATTACAATTAGGGCAAACCAAATCTCCACTGTCAATCATATCCTCATCAAAATAAACCTTTTCACTACAATGGGGACACTTTACCTCGTAAAACTCAACGTCATCTTCCTCGTCCTCATCATCCTCGCAACCACAGCTACAACCTTCGTGCTCGCAATCAGAAAAACAATCAGATAATTCTTCAGCAAATTCTTCTAAATCATCAACGCGCTCTTCACATTCTTCAACAATCTCGTTAATTTCTTCAATGCTGGAAGCCATTTCCTCAACCAAATCTAAGAGTTTAGCAATAATCTTACCTTCTTTGGTTGTTTCATCTAACTCTAAACCTTCTGACAGGCCTCTTAAATATGCAGCCTTTTCTGATAAATAACACATTGCAAACGTCGGCAGTTTCAAGCTGCCTCTCCTTTCCTTGCAAACATAAGATTAAACCGAATCATGAGTAAAAGTGTTTACACACGTTCCATGTATTCGCCTGTTCTGGTGTCTACACGAATAATATCTCCTTCATCAACAAACAAAGGTACATTAATAGTTGCACCGGTTTCTAATGTACATGGCTTTGTAGCACCTGTGCTGGTATCTCCTTTAAAGCCGGGTTCTGTTTCTGTTACCTTGAGTTCAACAAAAGTTGGTGGCTCAACACCAAACACAGAGCCTTTATAGGACAGTACCATTACATTCATATTCTCAGTAACAAATTTTAAAGCATCCCCTAACTGATCCTGTGAAAGTGGCATCATATCAAAGGTTTCGTTATCCATAAAATAGAACAAATCCCCATCACTATAAGAGTATGCCATGTTCTTTCTCTCAATATGCGCTTTGGGCATTTTTTCTGTGGGACGAAAAGTTTTTTCAACCACACCGCCTGTAATAACATTTTTGAGCTTTGTTCTTACAAAAGCCGCGCCTTTACCCGGCTTTACATGCTGAAATTCAACTACCTGAAAAACATTGCCTTCAAATTCAAAGGTTACACCATTTCTGAACTCGCCTGCTGAAATCATAATAAACCTCCATTTATATTCATATGTATATAGTGTATACGAAAAATCAAAAAATTGCAAGTCTAAAACCAATTTTTATAAAAATTTTATATAAACCAGCAACTTGAATTGTATGAATCTTGTTATCTCTCATAATGGGATGATTGTGATAAAAAAACCGTACGCTAAAAAACGCACGGTTTTTAATCCTTTTATCAATTTAAACCCTGCATCATTTTGCTAAAAAGAACAACGCAATGGATGTCACCAAAAATAAAATGGCGACAACAGATGTCCATTTTCCCAAAATCGCATCAATCGTTCTGCCCTTGTTCTTGCCGAAAAAGGTTTCAGAACCACCGGCGATAGAGCCTGACAGGCCGGCTTGTTTTCCAGATTGAAACAATACAACAACAATCAGGATAACTGTGATAATAATATGCAGAATTTGCACAGCCAACAGCATTTTTCGTTACCTCCATCATTTTTTACAAGGGTACCAAAACACATTAAATACCTTATTGTTCTTTGAGACCAAACCGTTTTCTGAACTTCTCAACACGTCCGCCAGTATCAACCAACTTCTGTTTGCCGGTAAAGAACGGGTGGCATTTTGAACAAATTTCAACCGTAATATCTTCCCTTGTAGAACCTGTTTCGATCACGTTACCGCATGCACACTTGATCGTTGTATCCTTATAATTTGGATGAATACCTTCCTTCATTTGTTTCACCTCTTTCAACCATTTAGCATAACATAGTGATTATACCATACATTTTTTATCTTTGCAAGATTTTTTTTTTGAAAAAAGAATATACATTCAAACGATTGTATTATAGAATAATGTCCTTCTCTTGTAATTTTCGCTCAATATAAGGGTCGTAAAATACAAGTTTGATTACCGCCACCACAGGCACGCCTAAAAACATACCTAAAATACCGCCAAAGGTACCACCTAAGGTAACACCAGCTATTACAAGCACCGGACTAATTCCCACTTGCTCCGACATAATCTTCGGACCAATAACCGCATTATCCAGAATTTGAATACCAACAGCATAAATAAGCACCCATAAAGCCATGATAGGGCTGTAGAACAGAACTAACAAAACACTTAAGACACCGCCAAAAAACGGTCCGAAATAGGGAATCATGTTAAAAATTGCCATCATTAACGCAAGAAGGGGTGCCAAAGGCACACGAATGGGCACTAAAACAATGAGTCCCACAATAAACATGATAAGAGATTGTAAAAGCTTGCTCACAATAAAGTCTAAGAAAATGGCATTAATTTTTTGGCCCGTTTCCATTAAACTCTCAGCATGTTTTTTTCCAAGGCATGCATATAGTAGTTTTTTTACACTAACAGTTAGGCGTTCCTTGCTATACAAATAGTAAACTGATATAATCAATCCAAATCCAAACCGAATGATGCCGGTTGCAAAGGAGCTAACACCGCTGGTAACCGCATCGCTTACCGAGGATAAATCCATACCTTGCAGCCAATTATATAAAACTCTGAAGCCATCTTCAATCCATGCCTCCACTGTGCCTTGCAGTTGAGAATTGGTTTCTCCTGTCATATTAATTAGCCAGGTTTGTAGATGGTATGTGTAAAGAGGTATACTATCCATAATTTCCTGAACGCCGGTGCGGATGGTAGGAATAATAGCTACTACAAAAATTGCGACAACACCAGCCAACATAAGGTATAAAAACGCAATAACGCCGGCTCGTTTCAATCGTTGCATTTTCGCGCTATCCCGCTTAGAGCTAATCAGCTTTTCAAAAAAGACCATGGCGGGATTCAGTAAATATGCCACAACAAATCCGGCAACAAAATAAGCAATACAGCCATAAATTGTTCTCAAAATTCCGCCAATGGACAATTCGGTATTATAAACCAGCTTAAACAAGAAAAAAGCAATAACTAAAACCGGTAAAACATTCATATAGGGAATTTTAATTTTTTTCATGAAACTATACTCCTTTTCTGTGGTGTAAAATATAATTCCTATTCTTGTTCTTGTTGAGAAAAATATTGCAACAGCCCACAGTAAATAGCCCATGCCGTTTTCTTTTGATAGGCTTCCTCCTGTAAAAGCTGTTCCTCTCTGTCATTAGATAAAAATCCGCATTCAATCAAAATAGCCGGTGGCTTTGCCTTTTTTAAAAGGTAAATGTCGTTGCCCCCTTGTTTTATTTCCCTATGAGAAACGGGCTTAAGCACCGCAACCATCGATTGTTGCACGCAATCTGCCAATCGTTTCGATTCTTCCCCATTTGCAGAATAAAACACCTGCGGACCGCTATAGCGAGCATCGGTAAATTTATTCATGTGAATGCTGACAAATAAATCGCAGTCCGACTCATTCATGAGCTTTTCTCTGTTTTGTAAATCTGTCCGTTTTTTTTGCCGAATGGTCTCACTATCTGGGTCATAAATGCCTACACTGTCTGCACGGGTGAGTATGACCTGCACACCGCTTTGCTCCAGATATCCTTGCAGAAGTTGGGTTATTCGCAAATTAAGCTCTTGTTCTACAGCACCATGATTGCCCACAGCACCGCCATCCGGTTCACCATGACCGGCATCCAGTACAATCCGTTTGCCAAAACCGGGAACGGATACCGTTTCGGTAACCCTTGCCGGACGTATCGCCAGGCCTAGTGATAAAACAGCCACACCCAGCGTAACAAGCAATAAAACTAAATTCCACTTTTTTATAAATATCAGCATAGCACAACGCTCCCAAACCCATTTTGCTTTTATTGTATTCACGGTGTTGTTGTTCTATGCTTTCGTACCCTGTTTTATGGTTCTGCTGACTCTGTCACAACGCCATAAAGACTCCCATATTCAAACGCCGTAAGCGTCACCTGACGAATTTGACCAATGAGATTTTCCTCCGTCTTTACATAAACCGTTACATATTGTTCCGTTTTTCCTTCATACAGTCCAGGCTCTGTTTTTCTTTCAAATAACACCCATAAGTTTTGGCCGATAAAGCTCTGTGCAAACTGTTCGCGACTTTTTTCAGTAAGCTGCAATAGCTGATGTGTCCGCACCTCCTTGATTTCCGGCGAAATTTGACCTTCCATCACGGCTGCAGGTGTTCCCTTCCTTGGAGAATAGGGAAAAATATGAGCATCGGCCAGGTAGAGTTGTTCCACAAATGCCATAGTTTCGTTAAATTCTGCTTCCGTTTCTCCGGGAAAACCGGCAATAATATCCGTGGTAATCGCCGCCTCCGGCATGTAGTTTCGTATCCATGCAACCGCCTGACCATATTGGGCCGTTGTATATTTTCGATTCATTCGTTTTAAGGTCGCATCACAGCCGCTTTGCAGTGATAGATGAAAATGATGGCATACCTTGGATAGAGTTGCTACACCCCTCACGAAAGGCTCATCACACAAGGTTGGTTCCAAGGAGCCTAATCGAATACGAGAAAGTCCCTCTACGAGTTGTAACTCCTTAAGTAAGGTAAGCAAATTCCCCTCACCGCTATCTTTACCCCAAGAAGCTAAATGAATGCCCGTTAAAACCAACTCTTTAAATCCTGCATTTGCCAGTCGGGCAGCTTCCTGCACCGTGTCAGCCAGGGTCCGAGAACGAATACGACCACGAGCATAGGGAATAATGCAATAAGAACAAAATTGGTTACATCCATCCTGCACCTTCAGGTAGGCACGGGTGTGGTCATCTACGCTGCCATTAACCGATAAGGGTTCAAAATCAATACCATCTATGTTGCCAACTAAACAAACAGGCTCTTTTTGTTGTAAAAAGGATTCTGTCAGTGCAACCACTTCACTCCTTTGCGCCGTGCCAAGGACAATATCCACATCTTGGATAGCTGTTACAGCCTCAGGATTTGTCTGGGCATAACACCCCATGACAACCAGCACGCTATTAGGATTTTTCTGCTTAGCCCGTCGAATCATTTGCCTTGACTTTCGATCGCTTAAATGTGTTACCGTGCATGTATTGACCACATACACCATGGCCGACTCTGAAAAATCTACCATTTGATAACCCGCTTTGAGAAACAGCTCTAAAACGGCCTCGGATTCATATTGATTCACCTTACAACCCAAGGTGCAGACAGCAACTGTTTTTTTCATGAAATTCCCTCGTTTCGGTCTTACCGATTTCCTTGTGCTTCCAAATATTGATATAAATAACCCTCACGAACGCCGCCACCGCAAACCTCTAATTGACGGCATCCAAAAAACCTGGCAATCTCGCATAAAATAGCCACACCGGGCAAAGCTGTATCTAATCTTTCAGGACTGGCCAACAAAATATTTTTTTCTGCTAACTTCTCATCTGCAATGAGCCGCGCAAGTAAGGTTTCTAATGTTTGCATGGCACCCCAAGACCCAGGATACAATATTTTTTCAAGTTCAGCAGCCGTTCGCGCTGCACCCCCGATCCCATAAAGCACCTTAACACTTTCTGATGGGGAAAAACTATTGGAAAGCATATGGCAAACAAACTTGCGAATTTCTGCCATCATTCCCTCTGTTGCCGGCCTTTTCCCCACAAAACGAACAAAAGCCGTTAGGGAACCGATGGGAAAACTCTCCGTTTTTTGTATACGTCCCTTTTTGACCAAGATGATTTCTGTACTGCCTCCGCCGATATCAGCAATAACACCGTCATCAATATTTTGTTCCCGAGCTGCCCCTTGAAAGGTTAACAGGGCTTCTGCCTCACCACTCAGCACATCCACACAAAAACCGGTTCTTTCCCGAATGGTAGTCACAACCTGTTCTGTATTAGATATATTGCGCAAGGCCGCTGTTGCAAAAACAAGAATATGCTGAGCCTTCTCCTGTGCAATATAAGTTTGAAGCATTACAAGAGCCTCACAGACCGCTTCAATACCCTCCTGTGTCAAAGCGCCCGCATGGGTTTTTGAACCTAAAAGGGCCATAACTCGTTTATTTATAAGCAATGTCAGTTGGTTATGACTATATTGATAAATACAAAGGCGAATGGTATTAGAACCAATATCAATCACCGCAAATTTCATTCTTTTGTTTCCTCCACTCTATAAACCCATGCGCCCGGCCGCACGTTGTACACCGGCTTTAATACGCTCTAAATCCAAGGTTAGCAAGACACGATTTTCCATTACCAATCGACCATTAATCATGGTCGTAACAACATGCCCGCCGCAACCATTATAAACCACCGTTGAAATGGGGTCATGCATCGGCTGTAGGGCAGGTGCATCAGCATCCAGCACAAGTAAATCCGCACGATAGCCAGTTTTTAATTGACCACGTTCATGATGTCTCCCCAGCGCTCGTGCACCGCCCAGTGTTGCCATGAACAGGGCTTCCCGGGCATTGATAAGAGTAGGGTCAAGCCGCATCCCCTTGTGCAAAAGAGCTGCCAACTTTAACTCGCTGAACATATCTAAGGCATTATTACTGGCCGCACCATCTGTACCCAAAGCCACATTAATGTTTTTTTCCTTAATTTCCTTAATGTTGGCAACACCGCTGGCCAGTTTAAGATTACTGGTAGGGTTGTGCGCAATGCTCACATTGTGCGCCTCTAAAATGTTCATATCATTTTCGCTTAGGTACACACAATGGGCTGCATTGGCAGGTACATTAAACAAACCTGCATCACGCATAACCTCTGTAGGTGATTTTCCATAGGCACTATAGCAGTCACGATTTTCCTTCATGGTTTCGCTTAAGTGCACATGTACCCCACATCCATCCAACTCCGCGGCATGAGCCACGGCACCAAGGGCTTCCCGACTGCAGGTATATACCGCATGAGCGCTATGCTCAACCCACAAACTTCCATCGCCGGCACCATGGTAATCAGCAAACAATTGCCGTCCTTCTGCCAAACGCTTTTTATAATTTTGGTGAGTTCCTGTTACACACCGAGATAGGTTAGCATTCATCCCGGCCTCTAAAATCGCTTTTGCTGAACTTTCGCTCATAAAATACATATCTGCAAAAGTAGTGGTACCACTTGCAATCATTTCCGCGCATGCTAACAAGGTGCCATAATAAACTGCCTCATCATAAAGCTTCTCCTCTAAAGGAAAAATGTGATCATTAAGCCAGGTGTCTAAAGCTAAATCGTTAGCGCAACCTCGCAAAAGAGTCATGGGCGAGTGTGTATGAGCATTAATAAGGCCCGGCATCACAATGCCGCCCTTGGCATCAATTACCTTATCCGTACCTGCAGGCTTTGAAATTTTCTCTCCCACATATTGAATGAAGCCATGCTCTACCACAACGCTACCGTGAGAATATACCCTCTCCCCGTCCATGGTAATTATATTTGCATTGTCAATAAATATCTTCATGCTCCTGCTCCTGTATGTCCGACTCCGGCATCAGTTGCTCCCGTACCATTCGGTCCAGTTTCTCTGCGAATTCCGGATTATCGAGTAAATATTTTTTAGAATTTTCTCGACCCTGTCCCAACCGAATATCACCGAAATTATACCAGGTGCCACTTTTTTGTAAAATACCCAGTTCCTCAGCGGCATCCAATATGCATCCTTCTTTAGAAATACCCTCTCCGTACATAATATCAAATTCTGCTTCTTTAAAGGGTGGTGCCATTTTATTTTTTACAACCTTGGCCTTTGTACGTACGCCAACTGTTTCCGTACCACGCTTAATAAACTCTTGTTTGCGGATTTCCATTCGTATTGACGCATAGAACTTCAGAGCACGTCCACCTGTGGTAACCTCGGGGTTACCATAAATTACGCCCACCTTCTCACGAAGCTGATTAATAAAGATAGCCACTGTGTTAGATTTGCTGAGAACACCGGCCAATTTGCGCAAAGCCTGGCTCATTAAGCGTGCATGCAGGCCCACATGAGAATCGCCCATATCTCCTTCTATTTCAGCTTTAGGTACTAAGGCTGCTACAGAGTCCACAACTAAAAGGTCAACAGCGCCACTGCGAGCCAGCATTTCCGCAATTTCTAAACCCTGCTCACCCGTATCAGGCTGCGCCACCATTAAATCTCCCACATTGACACCCAGTTTTTCTGCATAGATAGGGTCTAGGGCATGTTCTGCATCAATAAAGGCCACATTGCCCCCTTGTTTTTGCGCTTCTGCCACACAATGGAGAGCCACTGTGGTCTTACCAGAAGACTCAGGCCCGTAAATTTCTACAATACGTCCCTTTGGCAAACCGCCAATTCCTAAGGCTAAATCCAAGCTCAAGGCACCGGTAGAAACCGTTTCCACATTCATGCGAGCTTGACTGCCCAATCGCATGATGGAACCTTTTCCATATGTCTTTTCAATTTGCTTTAAAGCCATTTCCAGTGCTTCCTTACGGTCATCTACATCCTTTTTTTGCATAACCGGTACCATAACTTTTTTATCAGGCTTTTTGTCCATTGTAAACTCCATTTCTGCTATCGTTCCAAAATAAATTCGCCCTTACAGAAATAAATATTCCATAGAGATTTTTGATGGGCTGAAAATTATTGTATGGCACGTGCAATTTATTTTTTATTGTGTAAAAATCATGCACCTGTGTAATAGTTTAAAAACACAGATTTTGCAAACTATTGTCCTCTCTGTTATCCCAAAAATATAATACACTTTGCTCTTTTATTGAGAATAGGCCAGGCTCTTAACCTTCTTGTGCAAGTATTCGGCAACGAACCTCATCCAAAGCATGCATCACCGCTGACTGACGAACCTGTAATCTATCCCCTTTTAACTGCAGGGCTCGTATCGTTACGCAATCCTGATAACAAACCCCAACATACACAAGCCCTACCGGTTTTTCTGCCGTTCCTCCATCCGGTCCGGCTATGCCTGTTACCGAAATTCCAATATGGGCACCGGTTTTTGCTTGAATGCCACGAGCCATCTCCTCTGCTGTTTCACGACTTACGGCACCATATGTACGCAACGTATCCGGTGATACACCCAAATATTTAATTTTAGCCTCATTTGAATATGTTACAATACTTTCTTGCAACACCGCAGAAATTCCCGGAATATCCCCTAGGGCGCCGGTGAGCAACCCAGCCGTACAGGATTCGGCACAGGCTACCGTTAAGCCTTTAGAAAGCAACAGCATGCCGGTGGTTTTAGCCATTGTCTCTTCGCCATAGCCATAAACATATTCACCAATGCGGTTACGAATTTTCTGTTCCATCTGTTCAATCATTACATCAGCAGCATCGCCGTTTTCCGCCTTGGCTGCAATACGCAGAATAACCTCGTAATCCTTTGCATAAGGGGCCACAGTTGGGTTCGCACAAGCCATTAGGTCGGCTAATTCTTCCCCTACACGCGCCTCCCCAATGCCAAACAATCGGAGAATTTTCGAACGCATAACAAAGGCCGATTTTTCCTCCAAATAGGGAATCACCTGTTTTGTAAACATTGGCATGAGCTCGCGCGGTGGTCCGGGCAACAGTATCGCAATTTTGTCCCCCTGCTCCACAATAACCCCGGGTGCAGTACCACAATAATTGGATAAAATACGCCCCCCTTGAGGAATGCACGCCTGTTTTCGATTACTTTCCGGGCACGCATCCTTTAAATACGTCCTAATTTGTGTCCAGATCTCTTCATGAAACAAAAGCGGAACTCCAAAATAGGCGGATACCGTTTCTTTTGTTAAATCATCCTCTGTAGGGCCTAAACCGCCGGAAAAAATGACTAAATCAGCACGAGAAAAAGCGTGTTCGATAGCTTCTGTCAAGCGTTTTGGATTGTCACCCACTACGGTTTGATAAAACACATCAATCCCGAGAGAAAATAGTTCACGCGCTATAAATTGAGCATTTGTGTTAACAATATCTCCAACCAAAAGCTCCGTTCCTACTGCTATAATCTCAGCCTTCATTTTCCCGCCCTCTTTCTGTGCCACAACTGTAGAACAATCATTTTTTTGTACTACTCTTCCTTTGCCAGTTCTGCTATCTCAGCTATGTCCTCCGGCGTAAGGTGAACGCAGCGGGGATTCATTTTTTGCATTGCCTCCAAAAGCTTTACAGGGGGCTGAAAGGATAACGTATGTTTCTTGCCATCTTTAGCAAATAATACGCAATAGACACCGCCGCGAGCAGTGTCATACACCGCATCATAAACTGAGGCTATACCCTCTCGGTTAAATTCATTTGCATAGACTCCGGTTTCTGCCGATGCCATGATTTCAATATCTTTACATTGAAAACTAACCAGTCGTTTTCGGGTTTTACGCCCTTTAATAATATCAATATCCAAATCGCCGTTGGTAAAAATATATTCATACTCCAAATTAAAATTACGCAGCAACACCATCAAACCATATATAATTGCCACAATCACTAAGGGAACGTAGGTACTGATAAAAGCACCAAACACCACAGGTAGGCCCAGCATAATCACACACAAAACAACAGCTGCCAATACTAAACCAAACTTAATCATTACATCGGTTCCCGATGGTTTTTTACGCATCAAATATTCCAAAAAAATATCCATTTACTTCACCATTCCTTTTAAAAAAGAATCCATTAACATTGTACCATATTTTTGCTGTGTTTGCAATGAGGCATCTGATTTTTTACACTTTATTCATAACCCCATTTTCTGTGATCACCATATCCATTTTAATGTCGAAAGATTCTGTAGGTAAATGGTCTGTTAAACAAAATTCGTAGCATAGGCCGACAAAAGCCGCACAGCTACACGCTGACAAATATCGGTCGTAATATCCTCCGCCGTACCCCACGCGACTCATATCCCTTCCAAAGGCGCACCCAGGCACAAGCACCATTTCAATCGATTGGGGGTTTAATACGCAGGTGGGCTGAGGCTCTAAGATTCCAAAACGACCGGAGGTTAACTCCCCCATATCCTGAACTGTATATGTAACCATCACACCTTTTTTCTCACATTTAGGCAACCCCACCGTAATACCTCGTTGTAACAGTTTTTCAATTAAGGCTGCCGTTTCCGGTTCCTTGCGAAAAGCAGCATAAGCCATCACCACCGATATCCCCTGTTGCTCAATATACGCCAAGGTGTGGGATGCAATTTTCTGTGACCACTGTGCAAGCAATACTGCATCGGTTTCCAGCCGTTGTTTCAAAAAAAGCTGCCTTGTTTCCGCCTTGTTCATACCATACAAATCCCTTCCACGTTTTCACATCGTCCTGTGCTTTCATCAATATGAAATATGGCACCGCATAATTGGGATTTTCCGTCTGCAAATTCAAACCGACGAGGCATGCAGGTGATAAACCTTTCTAATGTTATCTCCCTTTTTACACCTAAGCAGGAATAGACAGGCCCTGTCATCCCCAGGTCAGTTATATATCCTGTTCCTTTAGGCAATACACGTCCGTCAGCCGTTTGCACATGAGTGTGTGTACCAAAAACACCGGTAACACGCCCATCCAAATGCCATCCCATGGAAACCTTTTCACTGGTGGCTTCCGCATGAAAATCTACAAAAATCAAATCAGCCTCCATAGATTCCAATACCTTGTCCACAGCCCTAAACGGGCAATCTACCGTGTCCATATATACCCGTCCTAAAAGATTAATCACGCCAATACGGATATGACCTGCTGTAAAAACTGCTGCACCGCGTCCTGCCGTTTCAGGAGGATAGTTCAGCGGACGAACTATCCGTGGATTATGAGTCAAAAGACCCGGAGCCTCTTTTTGACGAAAGGTGTGATTACCCAAAGTTAATACATCTGCACCGCCCTGCAAAATCATTTCTGCCTTGCGCCGACTAATGCCGTTGCCGGTGCTGGCATTTTCGCCATTTACAATGCAAAAATCAACGGTATGTTGTTTTTTAATGGTTTCAATACAGGATAAAAACATATCCGTTCCTGCATCTCCTACAATATCACCTACTGCCAATATATTCATGGATGTATATGTCCTTTCTAACAGATTGTGTTTGTTACGGCGTCTTAAAATGAAAATCATCCAAGTTTATTATATCAATTTTGATGCACAAAGTCAACCAATCCCCTGTATGTATTCCACAAGTTCTCTGTTTTTTTACTGCGTCTGCCAACAAATTGGAAATAGCTCTTAACATGTACCTTAAAATGTGAAACAGAGTAAATTTTCCATAAAAAGTTATTTTCTCCCTTGACGAATAGACTTTTGTAGTGTATGATAATATTGTAATAATATTATGCAGGAGGATTTTATCATGAGTGCTTTTAATATCATGCTCAGTTCTATCAACGATGTCAAGGAGTTTGTAAACATCGTTAATCGTTACAATTTCGATGTTGATTTAACCTCTGGTCGTTATGTTGTAGACGCAAAATCAATTATGGGCATCTTCAGCTTAGATTTAAGTAAGGCTATCAAGGTTGAGGTTCATTCTGATAATGCTGAAGCTTTTATCGAAGAATTAAAGCCCTTCATTCAGGCTTAAGTAATTCGTTTGCCCTATGGCTGACAATAGCCCCTCGCACATTTGCGAGGGGCTATTTTTTAATGCAACAAAGTATAAAATTCCTCAATAGATAAAACAGTGATGCCTAATTGTTGTGCCTTTGCAAGCTTACTGCCTGCCTCCTCCCCGGCAATAACATAATCCGTTTTTTGTGATACACTACCGGAAACAACGCCACCGTTTTGTTCAATCAGCTTGGTCAATTCACTGCGTGATAAGGTTTCAAACTTACCTGTAATGACAATTTTTTTATCAGAAAGCAATCCGCTTGCAGGTTTTTCTTGCCGGTGGCTCATGTTCACACCTGCCTGCTTGAGCTGCCTAATCAGTGCACGGTTATGCGGTTTTTGAAAATAATCATATACATTAGCCGCCGTTTTAGCACCAATTTCATGAATCGCTGTTAGGGCTGCCTCATCTTGCTCCATAAGCGTTTCCATAGTACCATACGCCTCTGCCAAAAGGCGTGAGGACCGCTGTCCGTTTAATCTGATTCCCAGAGCAAAAAGCAAGCGGGATAGGTCCCGTTCCTTTGCCTTTTGAATGGCGGCAATTAAATTTTGGGCAGATTTTTCACCAAACCGTTCCAAAACCGTAAGTTGTTCTGCCCTCAGGCTGAATAAATCTGCCGCCGAATGAACAAGTCCTGCCTCAATAAGCTGTTCTATAACCGCAGGACCTAAACCCTCAATATCCATAGCATCACGAGAAACAAAATGTTCAATATTGCGTTGCAGTTGTGCCGGGCAATTACCCCCCGTGCATCTATAAACAGCCTCCCCTTCGCTCCGCTCAATCCTTTCTCCGCACTCCGGACAAAATTCCGGCATAACAAAGGCCTTTTCATTTCCATTCCGGTCCTCCCAGGAAACACGAGTAATTTCCGGAATAATATCCCCTGCCTTGCGGACATATACCATATCCCCAATCCTAATATCCTTTTCCGAAATATAGTCCATATTATGCAGGGTGGCCCGTTGCACCGTAGAGCCGGCAACCCGAACCGGTTCTAAAACCGCATTGGGCGTAATGGCTCCTGTGCGTCCAACCTGCAAAACAATATCCAAAAGCTTTGTCTTTTTTGTTTCAGCCGGGAATTTATAGGCAATAGCCCAGCGAGGACATTTGCTGGTGCTTCCCAAACGCTTCCTTTGGGTCAGGGAATCAATTTTAAGTACGGCTCCATCAATATCAAAAGGTAGACTTTCGCGTTCCTCGCCGATTTCCAGCACTCGATTAAAGGCTTCTTCTACAGAGGCATAAGGACAAACAGAGGGTACAACTTTAAAACCTTGCTCTGCCAAATAAGCAAGGCCTTTACAATGACTTGTAAAATCTACACCCTCTATCCTTTGAATATTAAAAATAAAAATATCTAATTTTCTTTCTGCCGCAACAGCTGAATCCAACTGCCGCAGGCTACCTGCCGCCGCATTACGGGGATTGGCAAAAAGAGGCTCTCCACGTTTTTCTCTTCTTTGATTGATCGCCTCAAAATCTTGTTTACCAATAAAGACTTCGCCCCGGACCTCTAAAAAGGGAACCGGATGTGCCAGGCGCAAGGGAATCGCATGAATGGTTTTTAAATTTTGTGTCACATCCTCACCCACGTGCCCATCGCCCCGGGTGGACCCTCTCGTGAATATGCCATTTTCATATTCCAGCGAAACCGATAAACCATCAATTTTATATTCCACACTATAGGCATAGGGTTCATGAAGGGTTCCTTGTACCCGTTCATCAAATTCCATAATTTCATCACGACTAAAGGCATCATTAAGGCTCTGCATGGGCACTTGATGTTCCACCTGTTCAAAGCCATCAAGCACCTTTCCCACAACACGCACCGTTGGCGATGCCGCATCCTTCCATTGGGGATACGCCTCCTCTAAAGCCATAAGCTCCCGAAGAGCCATGTCATATTCATAATCTGAAATTTCAGGATCATCCAAGACATAGTATCGGTGTGCGTGGTAGTGCAAAAAATCAGTTAATTCCTGCATCTTCTTTTGAACCATGATGTTTCCCTCCACATGAACAAAAAACTCTGCAATGAGATGGCAGAGTTTTTTATACTATACAAAGGAGCAAACCTATGCCCCAAACATTTCTGAATGAATCATGATTTAGCTGCAGATTTTGGGTTTACAATATCCCGCCAATCTAAGTCACCACGTTCCAATCCTCGCACCAATACCTCTGCCGTGGCCACATTGGTAGCCAATGGCACATTGTGCACATCACAAAGGCGCAACAAGGCTGAAACATCAGGCTCATGAGGTTGTGCTGTTAAGGGGTCGCGAAAAAACAGAACCAAATCAATTTCATTATAAGCAATTCTGGCACCAATTTGCTGATCCCCGCCTTGAGGACCGGATAAAAAACGATGAATCTCAAGCCCGGTTGCCTCAGTAATTAAACCACCTGTGGTTCCCGTAGCACATAGGGCATGTTTTCCTAAAATTCCTTTATATGCAATACAGAACTGAATCATTAATTCCTTTTTCTTATCATGTGCAATCAGTGCAATATTCATGGAACGCCTTCCTTTCTCCCTTTGCCATACTCAAAATTTCAACATTGTACAGCAATATCCCAATCATTACCTATCCCATGGTCAAATTTTTCTGCATAGGGCTATTCAGCCTCTATTTGTTACATGCATTCGTTAATGTATACGCCGTGATAGGTAACAAACCATATCACCGCTATTGTATCATATTTTTAGAATTCTGTCTATAGATTTTTGGAGAAATCCTATGGTAATAGCACATTTGTCGCCAGCTGTTTATATTCTGTCTCATTATTTCCAAAGAAATATTGTTGAAAAATATCCCGTGCAATATAGGCTGCGTTACCGCCGGAGCCACCGTGTTCTACCACAATAGCAACGGCAATTTGCGGATTGTCATAAGGGGCATACCCAATATAAATACCATTACTGGAACCCCTGGATACTTGGGCACTACCTGTTTTACCTCCGGTTTTAAAGGGAAAATCCGCAAAGGCGGCACTGGCTGTGCCTTCAGAAGTTGCCAGTTGCATGCCATTTAAAACAGCCTGCAAATTTTCTTCACTAATTTCTATTTTATTTCTGATTTTAGGTGCTGTTTCCGTAATAATTGTATCATCCACATTAGATTTAACCGCCTTGAGCAAATGCACCTCGTAGTTGGTACCGCCATTTGCCAGAGTTGCCATATAGTTGGCAATTTGCAGGGGTGTAAATAAGTTATCTGACTGACCGATGGCCGCTTGAAGTACATCCCCGGGGTACCAAATACCACCATTTTTTTCTCGTAATACAGGGCCGGCAACTTGCCCCTTTGCTTCCTCTTCAGACAGTTCAATCCCTGTATATTCGCCCAAACCCATTCTGCGAGCATAATCTTCAATTGTTTCTATGCCTGTCCGCCTTCCCATCTCATAAAAAAAGTAGTTACAGGAATGCTGAATAGCCTGGGAAATATTAATGACGCCATGATTGCCTCCGCTGGTGCGGTAAATGTTACACATGAAATTATGATTCAAATAATTATATACACCCGTTGTTGCAATGGTTTCCTGTGACCCCACCTTGTCACTTTCCAAAGCCGCTAATGCCGTACATAGCTTAAATGTGGAACCTGGCTCATAAATGCCATTAATAGCCCGATTTAAAAGGGGGTTCGTTGTGTCCGCACTCAGTTGGTTATAATCAGCATTAAACCGTTCCGGATTATAAGTGGGATAAGAGGCCATTGCCAACACATCACCACTGTTTAAGTCCAATGCTACCGCAGCGCCAGCAAAGGCATCGTGACCACTACCATATCGTGCTGTTGAAGCAATTTTTTGGATATTACGCTCTAAAGACTCCTCTGCAACCCGTTGTAAATCCATATCTAAGGTTAAAATAACAGAGCTGCCGGGAACAGGGTCTCTGGAATAGACTAACTCCGTTTCCCCCTCTTTAATTTTACGCTCAATACTGTTGGTGCCATCTGTGCCACGAAGATATTGTTCAAAAGCCTTTTCTACCCCTTGCTTGCCTAAAAAATCATTCATTCCATAATTATCTTTGGAAAGCTCTGCGTATTCTTCTGCATTAATAATGCCTACATAGCCCAACAGGTGAGCTGCCAAAGTACCTCCGGTATACTGGCGAATCGGCTCAGAATAAACCGTAACACAAAAAAACCGCTCTCGTTGTTCTTTAATAGTCGTAATGGTTTCAATATCTATATCCGTGCCAAAAACATAGGCATTATTAGAGGAAAAATTACGTTTCTCCATCTCGTACCGAACGCCCACAATCCGCCGTATTTCTTCCGGTGTGTAATTGTCACCAATCTCATATTTTTTCACATATTTTTCTATCACATCATCTGCCGTAACATCTGTCGAATAATGACCATCTACAATAAATTTTTGGGCTGCCTTCTGCTGTGTTTCCTCGTCCTTACCGGCAAAAGCAAATGTAAAGGGTGCCTCTTTAGAGATAGGCAGAGAGTCAGAATAGCTGAGTCCTCTTTCCCAAAAAAGATTAACCATGTTTAAAATAACCTGATTCAAGGCTTGTTTATCATCATTAATTTTAGCAATCGCAACCGTATAGCCCTCCCGATTGGTGACAAGAGCCCGACCATATCGATCCAAAATCTCTCCTCGGGGTGCTTTGACCGGAATATTCCGCGCCAGTCGACTGTCGGAAATTGTACGATAGTTTTCACCTTTCATAATTTGGAGATAAAACAAACGGCCCACGGCTATCACAGCCAAAAAACAAACCAAGGCATAAAGGGCCGTACATCTTTTTTTTAATTGTCCGTTATCCATGCCCCAACGCCTCCCTCCAGAAAATCATTCAGCCAATCTTCGCACCACGGGATACAAAACAATCGTAAACAAAAAATTATATATCACAGCGGGTAAAATTTTACAAAAGAGTGCATATCCCCATGCACCCTTACCCCAAATAACAAAATTGAAAATGTAAATAAATAACTCGTAGGGAACGGAAAAAAGTAAGACAAACACCATGGATACAAATACATTACGATTAAACAAACTGCCACTAATGCGGGTGCATAGGTAGGCTACATATGTACAAAGTAAAGTATTACTCCCTACAGCACGACCACCCATAATATCCAAAAGAAATCCACAAAGAACACCAACGCTCAAGCCACAATAATCGCCCCGCAACAAACCCACAATAACAACGGTGATAAATAATAAATTGGGCACCACATGAAAAACCTCCAAACCACGAATAACCGTAGTCTGCAGAAGCGCAATCAACAAAATAACCACAACAGCCAAAATCTGTTTTGCTATTGTGCTTTTAGGTTGTACATCATATCGCATGCTCGCTACCTACCATTCCGGACAACCATAACCTCCCGGATCCTTTCGAAATCAACTGCTGTATCCACCACAGCATACTGGGAATATCCCAAAGAATCACTTTTAACTTCCAAAACTGTACCAATTAAAATACCCTCCGGATAAATGCCGCCTAAACCCGAGGTAACAATGGTATCACCAGGGACCAAACTGTTCCCGGCAGCAATATGGTTTAATTGACATTGCCCATGGTCTCCCAAAGTTAAATCACCATCTACAATAGCAAAGCTTTGGGTACGATTAACCAAAGCACCCACCGAACTGTCAGCATCAATAATGGTTAACACCTTTGACCAATTAGGGCCCACCTCCGTAATACGGCCCACCAGACCACGATCAGAAATAACGGCATCATCTATAGCCAATCCCGCGTGACTGCCTTTGTCGATGGTAAAAGTATAAAACCAATTGCCTGGGTCCTTGGCAATTACCTCACAGCCTACCATGTCTAACCCCTCTTCTCGAGAGGATAGCTCTAAAAGACGCCTAAGGCGTTCATTCTCCTGTTTATAACCGTCCATCTCTCGCACTTGTTCCGAAAGCGCTGCCACCTGGTCCTTTAGTTCCAAATTTTCTGATTGAAAATTACGCATGTCGCCAAGATAGTCAAAAAAACCACCTACACCGTTGCCGACATAGGAAAAAAATTGCCAGGCAGGTCGAAAAACTGTCCCCAAAATACTTCCCGGAGTCGAGACAGAAGAATTATTTGCAGCAAAAGACACACCCATCATAATAAAAATGATGACCGTTAACACAAGCAATATTAAATTCAGTTTTCTATGCTTGCCCATTCTTCTACCTCACTGATTCATATAATTTCTTACCGCCAATGCTTAGAACGGCTACTTAAAATACCTTGGCCTGATTTTTCCAAAGCCGAAAGAGCCAAGCCTGTTCCCAAGGCAACACAATCTAAAGCATTGTCTGCCACATAAACAGGGATGCCTGTTTCTTCTGTAATCAAAATATCCAATCCACGAATTAAAGCCCCGCCACCAGTTAACATAATACCGCGATTCATAACATCAGCTGCCAATTCTGGGGGGGTTTTTTCTAAAGTACCTTTAATGGCATCCACAATCGCAAAAATTGATTCAGACATAGCACCGCGAATTTCACGACTTGTTAAGGTGATGGTTCTGGGTAAACCGGAAATTAAATCGCGACCCTTAACATCCATGGTGCTCTCGTCTTCATATTCATAGGCAGAACCAATATTAAACTTAATTTCCTCCGCTGTACGTTCACCGATCATCAAATTATATTCTTTTTTAATATAATTCGCAATGTCATCGTCCAGCTCATCGCCGGCAATACGCAGAGATTGGCTGGATACAATACCGCCGTAGGAAATAACAGCAACCTCACTGGTTCCACCGCCAATATCGACAACCATACTACCAGTGGGTTCTGAAACCGGTAATCCGGCACCAATGGCTGCTGCCATAGGTTCTTCGATTAAATATGCATTTTTAGCCCCCGCAGATAAAACGGATTCCTCCACTGCCCGACGCTCAACCTCTGTAACACCGAAAGGAATACAAACAACTACTGTTGGCTTAATGAGTGATGAAGGATATGCCTTCTTGATGAAATATTTCATCATCGCCTGGGTGCTTGCAAAATCTGCAATAACACCATCCTTTAAAGGACGAATAGCAACAACATTACCCGGTGTACGGCCAATCATTTCCTTAGCTTCGTTGCCCACCTTTAAAATTTTTCCCTCATTTTTATTAACCGCAACAACAGAGGGCTCACGCAAAATAATCCCTTTTCCTTTTAAATAAACCAAAGTATTTGCCGTTCCTAAGTCGATACCAATATCCTTTGCAAGTGACATAATCTTATAATACCTCCCATATTAATTCAATATCAAATTCTTCCTTAAGCAGCTGACTCAAACGGGCTAAAGGCAAGCCAACTACATTATAATAATCCCCTTCAATTTTTTGAATAAATAAACCGCCAAGCCCTTGAATTCCATAAGAACCTGCCTTATCCAATGGCTCTTTTGTATCTACATAGGCAGTAATTTCATTCTCTGTCAAGGGTTTACAATAGACCTTTGTTTCCTCGCAAACGCTGACACTCTTGCCATCGCCACACCGGATAACAGTAAGTCCTGTTAAAACGCTATGGCAACGACCGGATAATCGTCTGAGCATACACTTTGCATCCTCAGCATCCTTGGGTTTGGTTAATATTTCATCATCCAATACCACAACGGTATCAGCTCCAATGACTAACGTTTCTTTTGGCTGCGACTTAGCCACATCCGCCGCTTTTAAAAGAGAAAGACTTTCCACGGCCATAGACGGGGAAAGACCAAATGGAATATGTTCCTCGGCCTGAGACGGCAAAACACTAAACGGCATGCCAATTCGCTCTAAAAGTTCTCGGCGTCTTGGAGAGCCGGAAGCCAACACAACCTGCGTGTGGCAAGGTAATCGGATGGATACTTTATTCATGCCGAAACTCCCATTAATAAGAAATTTTGCTATTTTCTATCACTATCTTATTATAACCAAATTTTGTTCTGATTGCAAGACTCTTTCCTTTTTTTTCTTGCATAGAATATCTTCCATGCAATCGGCCATTAACTCTAACAATCACTAACGATCTTTTCTATCTGCTTGATCGGCCCGTAGATCCAAAACCACCGCTGCCTCGTTCTGTTTCAGGCAAGTTCTCCGCCTCTATTAGCTCTGCCCGTAAAACAGGAGCAAACACCATTTGCGCAATCCGTTCCCCCGGCTCAATGGTATAGTCGGCAGGTCCTAGATTAATTAATCCAACGGAAATTTCACCACGATAATCGGAGTCAATAACGCCGACCCCATTTGACAGGCAAATGCCATAGCGAACACCTAAGCCACTGCGGGCGTATATATAGGCCACACACTCCGAGTGAGGCAAGCCAATGGCAATACCGGTTGGTACCCGAGCCATGGAACCCCTTTTTAAAAGAAGGGGATCTGTAATGTTCGCTGTCAAATCCATGCCGGCAGAACCCACCGTTGCGTAAAACGGCATAGGCGGTTGATTCCCTTTTTCGTTAGATAACCGTTTAATCAATACCTCCACAATGTTTCCCCCTTTTTTATTCCATTCCGCGGTAAAAATGACCACGGGTAAAATCATATGTAGGTCGTTTTTTTGTTTTTCCCCCCAGGGCCTCTTGATATTCCTTTATAACATTACAGCATGTTTCATAATTTTCAAGTGTAAAGGATAGGCGAAGTCCATCTATTTGCATTTTGCTCATTTCATCTATACGGTCCGCCATGTAGACAGGCTTGCTATTATAAATAACGTTACCGCAATGCCGCGGCAAAATAGGAAAAATCTCGTTTTTTCTATCCCGCAGAGCGTAATGCCCATTCCCGCAATCGCAGGCATAGGTGCTTTTTATGATGCAATTTTTAAGCAGCATCAAAGGTAAGCGCCCATAGGCGATAACTTCTAAATCCACCTCGGTTTTCCTACGCAATTGGCAGATAGCCTGCATATTTAATTCCGGAGAAAGTACAATACGCCGAATGCCCAGTTCTGCCAGCAGAGTCGCGCTATGGCTATTGGTTACATTAAGTCTGTGCCCCGCCACAATGTCTTTACCCCGACAAGACAAAAGCTGACCTAAATTCTGGATACACACCCGCTCTGCATGCGCCACCGAAATCCCTTGTCCTTCCTTACTGAGGGGGGGTAACAACAGAATTGGTTCCTCTGCTGTACCTGCCTTAGACCACAAATGGTCCGGAACATAGACTCTGCCAATACCCATATCCACAACCGCACGCAGTTGTTCCTCGGTGTGGACATCACAGCAAAGTGTAGGCATATGCACCCTAGAAATCGGCTTAGCATATGACACCTGCTGGGGAGGTAATTCCCTTTTAAATTTTTGCACAACCAAGTTCTCTAACTGCTCTGCCCCTTTGCGTCGCAGGGCATTTAATTCTCCCACAGACACCGCTACATCCGGGCTTGCCAAAACCGTAACCTTCTCTGCGTGAAAGGGTGTCCCTCCTAATTTAGAGAGTTGTTGCTCAATCCGTTCCTTGGTGGTAGGGCTCTTAATCGCCCGCTGACACAGCTCACCGCTAACGGTTATTGTCTCTCCGCTATGGGTGGCCATGGTTAATAATAGCGGTTTTCCGGTTATAGCCGATGCAGATAAAATCACCGGGGCTGTTTTTATCTTTTTTTCTAAAACAGGAAGTTCTCCTGCAATTTTTGCCTTATCTGTTGTATCCATCATTCCATCATAGGTGCAACCGCTATAATATCCCTCGCATGAACCACCACGAGAAAAAAACTTTAACATGTTTTGAACATCCTCATGGGAGATGCTACCCTCTGCCGCCTGCTTATATATCTGTGTCACCATGGCCACATAGGCCGGACTTTTCATACGCCCCTCAATTTTTAAGGAGGCAATGCCCATAGCTGAAAGCTCCTGTACACGTTGAGCCAAGCACAAATCCTTAGGACACAAAAGAGGCTTAGTTTCTGTAACAGGCTTTCCATTGCGTAAAAGGGTATAAGGCAACCGGCAGGGTTGGGCACATCCGCCCCGATTGCCACTCCGGCCGCCTAAAAGACTGCTCATAAGGCATTGTCCGGAATAGGAGATGCACAAAGCTCCATGAACAAAATATTCTAACTCCATATCGGTTTGCTTGCGAATTTCCTCAAGTTCTCCGGCTGTAACCTCCCGGGCTAACACCACTCGATGAACACCAAGCTTTTTAAGAGTTTTAACAGCAGCGCTATTGGTAATGGTCATTTGTGTACTTGCGTGAATGGGCATATCGGGCAAAGCCTGCCTCACACATTCCAGCAGACCTAAATCCTGAATAATTAAAGCATCAACACCAATTTGGTACCCATACCGAATAAATTCCATGGCATTAGAAAGCTCTTCTTCCTTAAGCAGGGTATTGCAGCACAAATAAAGCTTAACTCCACGAGCATGGCAAAAATCTACTGCTTTGCACAACTCGTCATCCGTAAAATTTTGCGCACTTTTTCGCGCGCTAAAGCGACTGCCCCCTACGTAAACGGCATCAGCGCCATAGTGAACTGCAGCTTGCAAGGACTCAAAATTTCCCGCCGGTGACAGAATTTCCATATCGGTACACCTCCCTTTTTTCAAATATGATGATGTGCTATTGAAAATTTTTCAAGATTGTTTTTTTAGAACACCATGAAAATGCATAATTTTCATATGTCTGTTTAAAACCACGTCCGCTTAAATTCTCTATTTCTTCTTTGTTTAATTGGGTAATGGAATGTTCGTAAAATTCCGGAATCGGAGTGTCCGGCACTTGTTGATTATAGGGACAAACCTGTTGACAAACATCACACCCATACACACTGTCTTGGCTCGTAATTAGCTTTTTTTGTTCTGCCGTTACATCCTTTTTTTGAGTTAAATAAGAGATACACCGCTTGCAATAAAAGCCAAAATCTTCCGAAAGAGCTCGACCGGGGCACGCCTGTATGCAAGCGCCACAATTTGCGCAGCAGTTTTCCATAGGCTTATCCGGCTCTAAAAAGATGTTGGTGAGAATAGCACCAATAAAAAACCAGGAACCATATGTGGGATGAATCAATAAATTGTTTTTCCCAAAAAAGCCCAAACCGGCTTGATATGCCATCCATCGATCAACCAGAGGTGTTGAATCGCAAAGGTTAACAACCTGAGCCTGTGGCTCTCTGCTTTGTATAAAATTTGCTATCTTGTCCAAATATGTCCGTACAATTTTATGATAATCCGGTACCATAGCATAGCGTGATAGGTTAATCGGCGTCAATTGAGAGCGATAATAAGGAAACAGGCAAACAAAAAGACTCTTGGCATCTGCTAAGAGTAAGGACGGGTTTGCTCTTTTATCTATGTCCTTTTCTTCAAAGTCACATAGGGGAAAGCTTGCGCGCCGTTTTGTAAGTCGCTGAACAAGTTCCTCATCTTTTTCTGCAGAACAAACACCACAGACCGGAATAGATAGTGATGCCGCATAGGATTTTAGTTCTTGAACACCCAGCATAACAACCCTCCTCTGTAAAGAGGCTGCAGCAAATATTTGCTGCAGCCCAACTGTACGAACCATAAGGGGATTAACAATTTGTTTCCATGTAGTGTTTAACCAAAGCCTCTAAAATTTCATCCCGCTCAATTTTGCGAATTAAAGCCCGCGCATTATTATGGCTGGTAATATAAGTAGGGTCCCCGGACATAATGTAGCCTACCATTTGACTAACAGGATGATACCCTTTTTCCTTCAATGCTGCATATACCGTGGTAATAACTGAGCGAATATACTCTTCCCGACTGACACCAAACTGATATTGCTGTGTTTCATTAATATCCATTATAACCGCCACCTTCTTATACATTTCAAGACTTCTTTATATTATACACTACATTTTTTTCATATGCAAGGCTTTTCAACGTTTTTCATTTAATTTTCATTGGTATGCCGGCCATCATAAAGTAAACCTCATCTGCCTGAGCCGCCAACTTTGTGTTAACACGGCACGTAATATCCCGCCGTATTTTATGAAATCGGTCTGCAGGACGGCTGCCCATTCCCAATTCATTTGTAATGATAATAACAGGTGCGCTAACACTTTTAGCCGCCTTCACAACCTGACGGGTTTCTTGTTGTATTGTCTTTTCAATCTCTAAAACTGCTGACAGGGGAACAGATTCCCAGCTTTCATTGTATGCACCTAACAATTGGGTAACCATTACGGAAATACGGTCTAAAACAATGCCGTCATAGGCTCCGCCGAATTCAGCAATGTGCGCAGCAATACCATCATAGATTTCCAAAGTATCCCATCCCGATGGCCTCATGGCTTTGCGATAGGCAATACGGCTTTTAACCTCTTCATCATCCTCGGGAACCAATGTGGCGATGTAGAGAATGCTATCGCCGAAGCCTTCTGCCAGTCCTTGTGCAAAATCGCTTTTTCCGCTTCGTTTTCCACCGATAACCATGATCAGTTTACCCATACAAGTCCCCTCCCTTATTATAACTATGACCTACGACATCGTTTTGATTTTTCAAAACCTTTCCCAACCATTTCAATCAACTCGACATTATTTTTCGTTCGTATTAGCGTGTTAATCAATTGCTCTGTAACCTCTTGCACGGTTTGGTTCGAGGAAAGCTCTCGCCGAATGGACCATACCGCCTCCAGTTCCTTTTGAGATTGAAGTAATTCCTCCTTACGTGTACCGGATTTGTTAATATCCAATGCGGGAAAAATTCGTTTTTCCGATAAACGACGATCTAAATGCAGTTCCATGTTTCCTGTCCCTTTAAATTCCTCAAAAATAACATCATCCATACGGCTGCCGGTTTCAATTAAAGCGGTAGCAAGAATAGTTAAGCTCCCGCCATTTTCAATGTTACGGGCGGCACCAAAGAACTTTTTGGGTTTATGCAAGGCACTGGGGTCAAGACCGCCGGAAAGAGTCCGTCCCGAAGGGGGCACCGTAAGATTATAGGCCCTTGCCAATCGGGTAATGGAATCAAGCAGAACTACTACATCCTTTTGTTGCTCCACCAGTCTTTGCGCTC
Source organism: Oscillospiraceae bacterium (assembly GCA_015069045.1). Lineage (GTDB taxonomy): Bacteria > Bacillota > Clostridia > UBA1381 > UBA9506 > UMGS755. The sequence continues at coordinate 57,893 of SVJJ01000001.1, read as the reverse complement.
GCTCTAATACAATTTCCGCTACCTTAACATGATGCTCCGGTGGCTGGTCAAAAGTGGAAAAAACTACATCCCCGGAGATGGAGCGTTTCATGTCCGTCACTTCCTCCGGACGTTCGTCAATAAGTAAAACAATCAACGTAACCTCCGGATGATTTTTTTCTATGTTATTAGCAATATTTTTAAGAAGTGTTGTTTTGCCTGCCTTGGGTGGTGCCACAATCAAGCCGCGTTGCCCCTTTCCTATAGGGGCAATTAAATCCACCAACCGCATAGCAAAATCACTTTGAGTATTTTCCAATCGAATCCGTTGTTCCGGGAAAATAGGCGTTAGGTATTCAAAGGGACGACGACGTATAGCCTTGTCGGGGGTATCATCATTCACATGCTGAACAAAAATCAACGCAGGAAACTTTTCTCCCTCTTTAGGCATACGTCCAATGCCGGTAACTTTATCGCCGGTTTTTAAATTAAATCTGCGAATTTGAGTAGGGGAAACATATACATCCTTTGGCGTAGATAAATAATGTTCACCTCGCAAAAAACCATATCCCTCTGCCAGAACCTCTAATATGCCGCCCACAATATTATCACCACCCTGAAGCAACAACCCATTTTTGCTTTGGGTAGGAGACTGCTCTTCCTCTTCCTTCCGATCGGTGGCAGTATTGGCAAAAGACACATCTTTGCGGCCAATGTGAAATATATCTGTTGATTCAGTTTCTGCCGCAACAAAGGCATTTGCCGATTCTTTCTCTGATATAGTTGCACCCGATTGTTGCTTTTGCAAGATTAAATCTATTAACTCCTGTTTTCTATATTTTGTTAAACCTTTAATGCCCAAACTCTTGGCAATTGCCTTAATTTCGTCTATTTTTTTGGTTGCAAGTTCCACAAAACCCATAGCCTTTCTGCCCGCTATATTATCGGTTATATTCCCTATTTGCGGGCTAATAGAGATAATCATTATACTGCTGACAAGCAAGGGGAAACACACACTCCCTGCATAAGAGGGGCAGATATCGTTGAGGGATTTTTCATTATGTTTTAAACAGAAACACGGAAACACATAGGAAATAAATGAGATAGAATTAATATAATATAAAGTGAGTTGAGCTCTACCAAACCGCTATTGATGCATATAAGTACATATGCTTATGTTTGCTGTTTGCCAGATGTATAAATTACTATTGTTTGTCTTTATTTTATCACAACCCACTATTTTGTGCAATATATAAAATGACAATTTTTTTATTTTAATCATAGAAAAGCTCCATAAACAATCTGGTTGTATGGCGTTATCTCTTAAACTGCCTCCATGAGCAACCCTTCATCAACAAATTCAACAATGCCAAGCAAATCCTCTAAAACATCCTTCATGGAGATAGGGGTTACCGAATTTCGTGCCATCATGGAAAGCACCTCTAAAGCCTCTGCCTCTGTATGAAAAACGTCAAAAATTTTTCTATACTCCGCATAAGGTGTGCCGTCGCTCCGTTTAGCCTTTTTATAAATCTCCACACCAAAACGATTTACACGTACATCTTCCACACATACCTCTTTTTCCAGCAAATAATAATCCAGACTAAAGGATTCCTGTGCACCTTCCTCCTCTTGAATTGTTACGGTTGTAAATAATTTTCTCACGATATTTCATCCTTTCAATTTTCTATATTTAGTTTGTTTTTCGTCGACAAACACATTATATAGTATTTTAGTCCCTCCTTCCATGACTATAATTCGCACAGTTCGACATATATATGACAGTTTCATTTTGTTTTGCCAGCAAAGTTATTTTTTTGACAAACCTCTTGCATCCACACCCCCATATCCCAGAAATAAAAAAGGGAAAACAGCAAACAAAAGGCCGCATAGAATAAGAAAACTATTGCAAAATAATCCCGTGCGTATTATAATATAGTATAGGATAGTTTGACATTGAATCATGAAGGAATGAAGCATAATGGAGCAATCTCTCAATAATCGTTTCGCGGCCGTTCGTCCTTTAATCGGACACACGCCGCTTTTAGAAATTGATTATACCTTTTGTGGCAAGCCCCGCCGGCTTTTCGCAAAAGCTGAATATTATAATTTAACCGGAAGCATTAAAGACCGTGTGGCATTATATATTTTGGAAAAAGCCTATAAAAACGGCACCCTGCATCCGGGAGATACCATTGCCGAGGCTACCAGTGGTAACACCGGTATTTCCTTTTCGGCCTTAGGCCGTTATTTGGGACATCCTGTCACCATTTACATGCCCAACTGGATGAGCCGCGAGCGCATTGCCTTAATGGAAAGTTTTGGTGCTACCGTTCATTTAGTATCTGCAGAAGAAGGCGGATTTTTAGGTAGCATTAAAATGACAGAAATGCTGGCCGAAAAAGGCAATGTATTTTTGCCTCGTCAATTTTCTAATGAAGATAATACAATGGCTCATGTTGAAGGTACGGCTGCCGAAATTATAGAACAACTCGAAAGTTGCGGTCTGGTCCCTCATGGTGTCGTAGCCGGTGTTGGTACCGGTGGTACCATTATGGGACTGGCCCGGGGTTTGAGAATGAAAAATCCTTCCTGTAAGGCGTTCCCTTTAGAACCGGCAAACTCCCCCACTCTTTCAACAGGTTATAAAACAGGCAAACACAGAATATATGGTATTTCTGATGAATTTATCCCTGACATTGTTAAGCTTGATGAACTGGACAAAATTGTGTCAGTTGATGACGGAGATGCCATCTGTATGGCCCGACTCCTTTCCGAAACCCTGGGCGTTGGGGTAGGTGTATCCGGCGGAGCAAACTTCTTAGGATGTGTCTTGGCACAGGAAATTTTAGGTAAAGATGCTGTTTTGGTCACCGTCTTTGCTGATGATAATAAAAAATACTTATCTACCGACTATGCCATACGCCAACATCCGCAGCCTGATTCCTTAACCGCAGCTATTTGCTTAAAAGGGATGAAGGCCATTCACTAATATGATGTACTATATTGCAAAGAACTAAATGTAAGGAAGTTACAAATATGGGTATGCAAGTAATTACACAGCAAATTACCATGCTGGCTGTGATTATGTTAATCGGTTTTATTGGCGTTAAAACAAAGTATTTAAAACCGGAACTGAAAGACAGCATTTCAAAATTAATTCTCACCATTACATTGCCACTTTTAAATATAACCTCCATTACCGGTCAAACATTGCGTCCTGAAATGATGCGGAATGCCGGTATTTTGGTTGCCATAGAGCTGGTGGCAATTGGATTATTTTTTACAATTGGTTACCTTGGGGCAAAGTTATTCCGTTTGCCCTTGCAGACACGCGTCATTCATACCTGCATGAGCGGTACGGGAAATGTTGTCTTTCTGGGTTATCCGCTGATTAATGCCCTTTATGGTGCTGAAGGTTTGTTTTATGCTATTGTATATGCTTTAGTGAACGATCTTTTTGTGTGGACACTTTGCGTGTTTTTAATTTCAAAATCCGGTGGTGGAAGTACAAAGGCGGGGCTAAAAAAATTGATAAACCCTAACACGATTGCCTTTTTAATCGCCCTTTGCATGTTGGCCTTGGGCTTACGTCTCCCTGATTTTCTGCACAACACCTTTGCATCTATCGGTTCCACAACCACATGCCTATCAATGTTGTTTATTGGCATGACCTTGGCAATCATAGATTTAAAGGGGATCTATAAACAATGTAGCATCTACACAATCGTTGTGTTTAAAATGCTGATTGCGCCTATCTTATTAACCTATGTTCTCGCCAAATTTTCCTTAGACAAGATTATGTTGGGCGCTTTAATCTTAGAATTAGCCATGCCTGTGCAAACGGTGTTGACTATTGTTGCCAACGAGTTTAATTCGGATGCTCGTTATGCTACTGAGTGTGTATTTATTACCACCGTACTCAGTCTAGTCACCTTGCCGGCTGTATATTGGTTTATATCACAAATTGTTTAACATAAATGGAAGGAATGATGATAATGAAACATGAGCCAAAGGTCGCTGTTATTATGGGTAGTGATTCTGATTTTCCTGTGGTTAAAAAATGTATGCTGATGCTAAAAAAATTCGGTATCTCCGTTGATGTTCGGGTTATGTCTGCCCACAGAACGCCGGATGCCGTCGCTTGCTATGCTAAAGCAGCGCAGGAAAGCGGTGTTGATGTGATTATTGCCGCAGCCGGAAAAGCCGCCCATTTAGCCGGTGTTTTAGCTGCGTATACCACCCTGCCCGTTATTGGAATTCCCATGAAATCCTCCACTCTGGACGGATTGGATTCCTTACTCTCCGTTGTGCAAATGCCAAAGGGAATTCCCGTAGCAACCGTAGCAGTTGATGGTGCCGAAAATGCCGGTATCTTGGCAGTCCAAATGCTTGCCTTAAAATATGAACAACTCAGACCCCTGCTGGCACAGTTTAAAGCTGATATGGCCGCCGAGGTAGAAGCAAAAGATCAGGCTCTTAGCAAAGAAGTAGCCGCATTATAAGTTCCAGCTAAAATTCTGCTATAAGGGCAAGGACTTATTTTGCCTATATTAGCAGTTTTAGAATCACATATTAAAATGTAATTACCGGAGCAAAAACATGACAATACAAGCAAAAAAATCATTAGCACAGGCCCCGGCCTATAGCCCCGGTCGTCCTATTGATGAAATTAAACGACAATATAACCTGGAGCAAGTAACCAAACTTGCCTCAAACGAGAATCCCTTAGGAGCCTCCCCTTTAGCCCAGGAGGCTGTTCGCAATGCAGCAGAGGATATTTTCTTATATCCTGATCCCGATGGGTACGCATTGCGTCATGCCTTAGCCTCTCACATTGGTCTGCCACCGAACCAATTTATTTTCGGTACCGGCAGCGACGGCCTGATTGAGTTAATTTGCAAAACCTTTTTAAGCGAGGGAGATGAGAGTGTAATGCCTCATCCATCCTTCTCTCTTTATGAATTGAATGTGTTGGCTGCCGGAGCCATGCCACGAAAGGTTTTACTGCGAAATAATCAGGGCTATAAACCTGTTGATTTGTTGGCCGCCATTACGCCGAAAACTAAGGTGGTTTGGCTTTGTAATCCTAACAACCCCACCGGTGGTATGTATACAGAACAAGAGCAACTTGCCTTTTTAGAGGCGCTTGACGAACATATTTTAGTGGTCATTGATGAGGCCTATTACGAATATGCCTGTCATCTTCCTACCTTTCCTAAAAGTTTAGCACTTTTACAATCCAGGAAGAATATTATAATTCTCAGGACCTTTTCCAAAATTTACGGTTTAGCAGGTTTGCGTGTAGGATATGCCATGGCAGACCCCGCTTTAATTGCCGAGTTGGAAAAAGCCCGCCCGCCTTTTAACGTGTGTGCACCGGCACAGAAAGCCGCCATTGCCGCTTTAACGGACAAGGCGTTTGTAGAGAAATCTCTGGCGCTGAACAATGCCGGTCGCGTTTACTTAGAAACCGAATTTTCCCGTATGGGGCTTTCATACATTCCCAGTGCAACCAACTTTATTGCCGTAGATACAGGCCACGATTCTAAAATGGTGTATGAACGGCTTCTTGCTGCCGGCTACATTGTTAAAGGCGGTCATGTTCTAGATTTACCCGGTTATTTACGCGTTACAATCGGAACCCCCGAACAATGTGCAGGCTTTATAAGGGCATTATCTAAGGTGTTACAAGACTTATCTGAATAACAGATTGCTATGATGCCAATAGAAAATAGTTTTTGAAAGGAGTCCCGCGGCACAAAATGAAAACAATTACCACTGAAGAGCAAAAAGCCCAGGCTGAATTTTCTGCTCGTCTTTCTTCTTTATTGCAGGACCGCGCCCCAAAGGCTTTGGTTATTACCTATGGTTGCCAACAAAACGAGAATGACTCCGAGCGAATTCGCGGCATGCTTGCTGCTGTGGGCTATACATTTACCGAATCGAAGGAAGATGCTGATTTAATTATTTATAACACCTGTGCCGTACGCGAAGGCGCCGAACAAAGAGTGCTTGGCAATATTGGCGCTCTTTCCCATGAAAAACGCCGCCGACCAAATCTTCTCATTGGTCTTTGCGGTTGCATGATGCAACAGTCACACATGGCAGATACGATTAAACGAAAATATAAACATGTATCACTAATCTTTGGCACCCACGCCCTTCATCGCCTTCCGCAACTTTTGTACGAAGCACTATTGGAGCAAAAAGCAGTTGTTGATGTAACCGATTCAGAGGGTGTTATTGCCGAGGATATTCCCATATATCGTAAAGGTGACCCTAAAGCCTGGGTATCGGTTATGTATGGTTGCAACAATTTCTGTACATACTGTATTGTACCTTATGTTCGTGGTCGTGAGCGAAGCCGAATGCCGGAAAAAATTTTGGAAGAAATTACCCAACTCGTTGCCCAAGGCGTTACGGAGGTCACCCTGTTGGGGCAAAACGTAAACGCATACGGAAAGGACCTGGACATAGATGTTGATTTTGCACAGCTCCTTCGCCGGGTCAATGCCATTGCCGGGTTACGTCGTATCCGCTTTATGACCTCACACCCTAAGGACATGAGTCCGGCTCTCCTTTGCGCCATGGCTGACTGCGAAAAGGTAATGCCGCAACTCCACCTGCCTTTTCAGGCCGGTAGTGATGCAATTTTAACGGCTATGAATCGTCGCTACACCCAAGCGCAGTACCTAGATTTAGTCCGTCGTGTGCGAGAAAAAGTACCCCATATTACACTATCAACCGACGTTATCGTAGGCTTTCCCAACGAATCTGAGGCAGATTTTGAGGAAACACTGCATGTGCTGAAAACGGTTCGTTTTGATACCGTCTTTTCCTTTATTTACTCAAAACGCACCGGTACACCCGCCGCTGAAATAAATGACTGCATAACGGATGAGGAAAAACACAAACGTTTCGATAGATTACTAGCATTGCAAAACCAAATTTCTCGTGAGATTAATGATGGTTGTTTAGGCGCCAGCTTTGAACTTTTGGTAGAAGGGGAAAGCAAAACAGATGCAAGCATGCTCACCGGACGTACCCCAGGCGGTAAAATTATAAACTTTCCAAAAACAGGAACTATTAAGGCGGGAGATTATGTAACGGTTACGGTAGAACATACGAACACCTGGTCCCTAACGGGCAAGGTGCAATAAACAAAATACGGAGGAAAAGAAAATGGACGAAATTTTACAAAAGGCTCACGAGTTAGGGGAACTGTTGGCCGCATCAACGGAATTAGCCCGCTATCAAGAGCAGGAAATCGCTTTTCAAACAGATGAAAGTGCCCAAGCCGCTGTTACTGAATATGAGAAAAAAAGTACTCAATTAGCTGAAGAAATGCGTAGTGGTTCTATGACACCTGAAAAGTTAGATGCTTTTCGCAAACAGATGAATGAAAATATGGCTGAGCTGACTAAAAATGCTACAGCTCGCGAATATTTGGAGGCTAAATCCGCCTTTAATCGTGTGATTACACAAGTTAATGAAATTTTAGGCTATCACATTCGTGGCGAAGAACAAGACGGCAATTGTTCCGGACATTGTTCAAGCTGTAAGGGTTGTCATTAAGTCGCCACATGCCTTCCCTACAGGAGATAACAGAAACAGGAGGAACATGGTATGACCGCAGCCATGGAGCGATATTACGAACTCAAAAGTGAATATTCGGATGCTATTTTATTTTTTCGAATGGGTGACTTTTATGAAATGTTCTCCGAGGATGCCCGCCTGGCCGCTACTGTTTTAGAATTAACTCTAACCAGCCGACAAAAAAACGACCAAGGCAAACCCGATGTGGAGAACAACCCCATGTGTGGCGTTCCCTTCCACGCAGCTGATACCTATATTGGTCGGTTAACCGCCAAAGGCTATAAGGTTGCTATTTGTGAGCAAATGGCCAGTCCCGATGAGGTAAAAGGTATCCTGCCCCGAGATGTTGTGCGGGTCATTACACCCGGTACCATTACAGACACAACACAGCTTGAGGATAAACGCAACAATTTTCTTTGCGCCGTGGATACAGATGGCGGGGTATATGGTGCTGCCTTTACGGATATCAGTACCGGTGAACTGTTTTTAGTTACATTGCCCAATTGGCAACGATTGGTGGATGAACTGGCACGATATATGCCGGCGGAAATCATTGTTTCAAGTGCGGTATATCAAAATGACCCCCTTCGGGAAGAAATCGGTCTGCGTTTTCAAACAAGGCTGGATAAGGCAGCTTGTGATCCGGAATGGGGACATTCCCGCAACCTGATTTTACAACAATTTAAGGTGGCGTCACTGGCTGAATTATCACTCCCCGAGGACAGCTATGTGGTCAATACTCTTGGTTTGTTGATTGAGTATTTAACTGCTACACAAAAAACCTTTTTATCTCACATTCGCCAAATACACCACTATGCAACAGAGGATTTTATGGAAATTGACATAAATTCCAGGCGAAATCTGGAGCTAACTGCTTCCATGCGTTTGGGCAGTAAAAAAGGTTCTCTCTTGCGGGTGCTGGATAAAACTAAAACTGCCATGGGCGGTCGGCTTTTAAAAAGCTATTTAGACAAGCCGTTAACCAACTGCACAAAAATTCAAAAACGGCTTTTTGCAGTTGAAACCTTGCTTAAAAACAATGAACTGCGTTTTGATTTAATGGGCGCTTTAGGTGAAATTCAGGACTTAGAACGCCTGATTGGTCGTATTGTATGTAAATCGGCCACCCCCCGTGAATTGCTGGCTTTAAAGCGCTCCCTTTTAGTTTTACCTGATATTGAACTGCTGTTATCACGCTTAAATACCCCCTTGATAGAAGAGCTATGTCAAAAGCTGGATACCATGGGAGATCTTTTGGATATATTAGAGGCTTCCATCAGTGAAGATGCCCCCAACGCACTGCGAGAGGGGGATATTATAAAAGACGGCTACGATGCCGATGTGGATACTGACCGGGATTTAAAGAAAAATGGCCATAGCGCTGTAACCCGTATGGAGGAGTTTGAGCGGGAACGCACCGGCATTAAAACCTTAAAAATTGGATATAACCGCGTGTTCGGTTACTATATTGACGTACCAAAATCCTTCCGTGGTGATGTTCCGGAGGGTTATGTGCGCAAACAAACCTTGGCAAATAACGAACGCTATATTACCGCTGAATTAAAAGCTCTGGAAGATAAGCTCCTGGGCGCAGAAGAGCGATTACAACGTCGGGAATTTAAATTATTTTGCGATATTCGTGATGAAATTGCAAGGGAAGTTGAACGGGTACAACAAACAGCAGCCGTTTTAGCTGCTACTGACGTTTTTTGTTCTTTTGCCGAGGTAGCGGCAAAAAATAACTATACCATGCCCATTGTAGATATGTCTGACCGCATTCATATTCAGGACGGGCGGCATCCGGTGGTTGAAAAAATGCTGAAAAATGAGCTTTTTGTACCAAACGATGCTACGCTGAATTGTGATGATGACCGCTTTTTAATTATAACCGGTCCCAATATGGCCGGTAAATCCACCTATATGCGGCAGGTGGCTTTAATTGTTATCATGGCACAAATTGGTTCCTTTGTGCCGGCCTCTAGCTGCACAATTGGTATTTGTGATAAGATTTTTACACGCATAGGCGCTTCTGACGATTTATCGGCCGGTCAAAGTACTTTTATGGTAGAAATGGCCGAGCTTTCTCACATTTTACAGAATGCTACGAGAAAAAGCCTGCTCCTTTTAGATGAAATAGGCCGAGGCACCAGCACCTACGATGGTTTGGCCATTGCCTGGAGTGTAACGGAATACATAGCCAATCCCAAACGTTTGGGCGCCAAAGCCCTGTTTGCTACCCACTACCACGAACTGACTGCCTTAGAAGGACAGTTGCAAGGTGTAAAAAATTATTCCATCGCTTGTAAAAAGCGGGGAGATAGCGTTACCTTTTTGCGTCGTATTGTACGTGGTGGTGCTGATGATAGTTATGGGATTGAGGTAGCCGCCTTGGCAGGCCTGCCCCAACAGGTAATTAGCCGTGCTAAGGAGATTTTGGGAGGCATTGAACAAAAAGATGGCGAAATAATAGCGCCCTCAGCATTAGTTACAAATTTAGAGGCAGAGCCACAGTTATCTCTTACTGATATGTATAATGTCCAGATTATTGAAAAGCTTTTGGCCTTAGATGTAACCACCCTTACGCCCATTGAGGCAATGAATACTCTATTTGAACTGCAAAAAGCCGCAAAACAATAAAAAGGCTGGTGAAGACTTCCATGAAAATATTATCTGAAAATCGCAAGGCTCGACATGACTATTTTATTGAAGAAACCTTTGAAGCCGGCATTTCTCTTTGCGGCACAGAGGTGAAATCTATGCGCAAAGGCGCGGTAAACCTGAAGGATAGTTTTGTTAGCTTCCGAAACGGAGAGGCCTTCATTAAAAATATGCATATAAGTCCTTATGAACAAGGAAACATTTTTAACAGAGACCCTCTACGTGATCGACGTTTGTTGCTCCATAAACGGGAAATAAATTATTTATTTGGCGCAGTTAAACAAAAGGGGTTTTCTGTGATTCCCCTATCCGTTTATTTAAAGGACAGTTTGGTAAAGGTGCAAATTGGTTTGGCGAGGGGAAAAAAACTATATGATAAACGGAGTGATATTGCCGAACGGGATGCCAAGCGCCGAATGGATCGAGAAGTAAAAGAAAGAAATCAATAAAACATAAGGTTATTTAAAATATTTTGCCCATTTTTAAAGAGGCTGTAGCAATATGCTACAGCCTCTTTTAACACAAATCCTGTCCTATTTATGCAAACTTCTTTCCTGTCTCACGGCGCAAAGCCAACAGTTTTTCTTCTGCATCCTGTTCGTTTTCTCCCACAACAGAAAAATACAGCTTAATTTTTGGTTCTGTTCCGGAGGGCCTCATAATAAAAAATCCACCCTTGGGTAATTCAAAATATAACACATTGGAAGGTTCTAAGGGAAGGGGTTCTTCCTTATTGGTACTAAATTCATACCGTATTCCCTCTTGGTAATTACGAAAGGCTAAGAACTCTATATCGCCAAGTTTGCGAAAAGGGTTTTTAGAAACCTGAGTAAGCAACGCCTGCATCCGTTCCATACCATCAATGCCTTCCATATAAACAGACTCTGTATATTCCAGATAATAGCCATATTTTTTCTGCAGAAGGCCAAGAGCATCCACTAAGGTCATGCCCTGTGTTTTATAATAAGTCGCCATCTCACAAACCAAAAGAGAAGCGCTGACCGCATCTTTATCCCGTGCATAAGTGCCCGGCAGATACCCAAAGCTTTCCTCAAAGCCAAAAAGGTAGGAGCCACCATCAGGATTCATTTCATGGTCTTTAATAATCCCGGCAATAAATTTAAAGCCGGTATAAACCTGATACGCCTTCACGCCATAGGCTGCTGCAATGGACTGCACCATATTGGTGGAAACAATCGTGCTAACCACATAATCTTGAGGAACAAGACCCTTTGCTGCTCTTTGGGATAAAACATAATCCATCAGCAATATACCAGTCTGATTGCCATTTAATACTTGATATCCATCCTCGGTTTTGCATAAAACGCCTATTCTATCAGAATCCGGATCGGTGCCAATGATAATATCGGCATTTTTTTCATGAGCTAGCTTAATAGCCATAGCAAAACCTGCCGGATCTTCCGGATTGGGAGATTTAACAGTGGAAAAATCAGGGTCAGGAACAGCTTGAGCCTCAACAGGATAAACAGAGGTAAAGCCACTTTCCTGAAGGCTCCTCATAACAGCTTTATACCCTGCGCCATGGAAGGGTGTATACACAATAGTAAGATCCTTCCCTTGGTTTGTAACCAATGCCGGATTTTGCACACATTGTTTAACGGCCTCCAAATATGGCGCCAGCACATCCTCCTCTATAACGGTGATAAGACCCTTTCGCTCCGCTTCTTCCACATCCATATCCTTAACACCGTTAAAAATATCAGTTTTGTTTATAAAGGACAATACAATAGCCGAATCTGACACATTCATTTGAGCCCCATCTTCACCATAAACCTTATAGCCATTATAGTTGGCGGGATTATGGCTGGCGGTAATCATAATGCCGGCCGTTGTAGATAAATGACGTACCGCAAAGGACAAAGCCGGCGTTGGCTCCATCTCTGCGTAAATCCATACTCGAATGCCGTTAGCCGCCAAAACAGTAGCGGCCGCCCAGGCAAATTGTTTAGAAAAATGACGGCAATCATAGGCAATAGCAACACCATGATTTTGTACATCCTTCCCCTTTTGAAGGATATAGTTTGCTAAGCCTTGCGTAGCACGGCGCACGGTGTACATATTCATTCGATTACAACCTGCGCCTAAAATGCCCCGCAAACCGGCTGTGCCAAAAGCCAGCTCCTTATAAAACCGTTCCTTAATCTCTTTTTCATCACTCATTGACAAAAGCTCAGCCTTTGTGGCCTCATCTGCCTCACGACACCATCTTTCATATTCCATTCTGTATTGTTCAGGCACAACATTCACCCTTTCCCATTACATTCATAAACACAGATATGTATAGTCCTTATTCGTCACCACTCCACCAATACTGAGACTCATCATCAGCCTTGGGAACATCGGCATTCGCCGGTACATCCGGCTCTGTTTCTGTTGTTTGTCCCGATTCGTTGGCGGAGCCGGAGGGTGAAATGATTTCCCCTTCTGCCGGAGGATTACTTGCACCAACGCCTGGCTCTGCTTGATTTAAACCTTGCCCTTCACTTTGAATTGTATCATCAATTTTATCCTCAAGGGCATCAGCTTGATGAGAGGTACAAAAACTCGATGGTTGTGTACCGGACTTAAAATAATCTGTTCGAACATCAGTACCACAATCTGCCGTAGCTATTTTACCGCTAATCTGGCAAACCACCCGTTCTACCATATTGGCAGGATAAGGTAACGTATTAATGGTTATTCCCTTGTGTATAGAATCCATAACCTTTTTCCATAAGGAAACACACGGATTGCCTAAACCGGTCATTTGCTTTGGCGTATCATAGCCAAACCAAACCACACCGGCATAATTGGGCGTTATCCCTGCAAACCAACGGTCAATGTCGCCTGTAGTAGTACCCGTTTTACCTCCGGCAAAGATATTACCGGAGAGTCGCGCACCCGTACCAGTACCATACTGGACAACACCGGATAACATTTTCGCCATGGTATAGGCTGTCCCTTCGCTCATGGCACGATGGCTTTCTATTTTATTTTCCAAAATAACTCGTCCGTTGGCATCAATAACCTTAGTATATGTGGTTGGTTTTGTATATATTCCACCATTAACAAAAGATGCATAGGCCGCTGTCATCTCCATAACGGAAACACCATCCGTCAGGCCACCCAAACCCAAGGAACTTAGAAATTTATCCGAATAGATTTTACCATCCTCCCGTTTTTCGTGGCTGACCAGGGAGGTAAAGCCTAACTTACTCGTCATAAAATCGAAGGACCTATCTACTGTAAGTTTATCCAAAATGCGAACTGCCGGAATATTTCTGGATTTTTCTAACGCCACTCTCGTTGTAATAGGACCCATAAAATCACGGTCAGAGTTACGGGGTGACCAATCACCGATGGTCAAAGGCGTATCATCTACCATGGTAGCCGGTGTAATGAGTCCATATTCAATAGCAGGTGCAAAAACAGATAGGGGCTTAATGGAGGATCCGGGCTGACGCAAAGATTGTGTGGCGCGGTTCAGCACCCGGTTCCCTGTTTTTTCTCCGCGTCCGCCCACAATACCTTTAACCTGCCCTGTGTACGGGTCTATTACCACCATAGCTGATTGCGTACCGGAACCGGGGAAATTTTTGTTGTTTTCAAAAACAGATTCCATGCCTTCCTGTACCTTAGGGTCTATGTTGGCGTAAATTTTAAGTCCACCCTTAAAAATAGCTTTGGTAGCCGCACTTTCTGACATTTTATTCCGTGTCATTAAATCATTCATAACATCCAAAACAACTTGGTCAACATAATATGACTGAATTTTGGCATTCCCTGTTTTGGAAGTGCCTTTAATTAATTTTAGCTCTGCTGAGACAGCTTCATCATGCTCCTCTTGATTAATATAACCAAGCTCTAACATTTTCCCTAAAACAATTTCCTGCTTTTCTTTATGTGCTTCAAAGTTCAGCAAGGGGTCATATTTGGCCGGATATTGCGTAATACCTGCAATAGAAGCACACTCTGCTAAGGATAATTCTGATACATCTTTGCTAAAATACACATTAGCTGCTGTTTGCACACCATGACAACCTTGTCCTAAGTAAATGGTGTTCATATACATTTCCACAATCTGGTCTTTACTCATTTTGCGCTCCAGATTAATCGCACGCACAATTTCTTGTATTTTACGAATAGGGGAACGTTCATCGTCACCGGTAATATTTTTAATTAACTGTTGTGTAATGGTAGAACCCCCATAGGAGCGATTACCTTTAAATATAAAATTTATTGTTGCGCCCATGGTTCTCTTCCAATCAACGCCCTTATGGCTTTCAAATCGTTCATCCTCAATGGCGATAAAGGCCTGTTTTAAATGAAGTGGCGTGTCTTCTAAATCCACCCATACCCTATTTTGTTCCGCATACAGTCGTTCCAACTCAACAGGCTGACCAGTTTCCTCATCAATCGAATATACAACAGAAGAAAAATCCAAATTATACTCCTGAGCAATTAAATCTGTACTGTTATCAATAAAACCAAGTGCTGCACCTGCTACAACAGCCGAAAACAATACAAGTAGGATACAGCATATAACCACAATTTGCTTAAGTCTGCGAGCAAATTGCTGCCCTTTACTCTCCTTCTGTTCTTTCGTCGTATGTTCTATGGTTTTCTCATCCCTTTTACGCAAATCGTCACATCCTTCCACAGCATTAAACCGCGAATAATCTGTTTTATATAACAAATTCCAATGCTACCTATACATGTACATTATAATATAAATTCTTTACAAAAGTATTACATTTAAAAGCTTTTTCTATTACATTAAAGGGAAGAAGAAGAATTTTGACCTATCATGACAGAAAAATACAGTCAAGTCAACCCATAAACGGGTAAAGGTCCTCCTTGTCTAAAGGGGGCTGGCAGCCGATAGGCTGACTGGGGGATTCAAAACTCAGAATATAAATCCCTCCACTGCCTCCCTCTAGACGAGGGAGGCTTTCTTTTGGGCTTGCTTAACGCTCGCCCCCTTTATTATTGCGCCGCTCATGTTTCTTCCCCCGGTAGAACTGGGGGGGGATATTTCCACGCCTAAAGGCATTAACAAAAAATGGCCATATCAACATGATATGGCCATTTGTATATACATAAAAATCCGTTAGGCACGGGGATGCGCTTTTATGTAAACATCTTTTAACTTGCTGTTCACTAGCTGAACGTAAACCTGAGTGGTAGAAACATCAGCATGCCCCAACATAGACTGAACAGAATGAACGTCGGCACCATTTTCTAAAAGGTGAGCCGCAAAGGAATGTCGCAAGGTATGGGGGGTAATAGAACCGGCAATCCCCGCCTCCTCCGCATACTGCTTAAGTAATTTCCAAAAACCTTGCCTGGTCATACGTTGACCATGCATATTTAAAAACATAGCTACTTCTTCCCCATTTTTAAGCAAAACAGGCCGGGACTTTTGCAAATAATCATGAATAGCACCTGCACAAACCTTTCCAATGGGAATAATCCGTTCACGACCATCTGCATGGCAACGAATAAACCCCAAATCGGGGTTAACATCTGCCAGATGAAGGCCCACCATTTCTGTTACCCGAATCCCCGTAGCATATAAAAGCTCCAACATGGCCTTATCCCGAATCCCTTTTACATTGCTACAAATTGGCTGATCTAAAAGTCGGTCAATTTCACTGGGAGTTAACACATGGGGTAGTTTTTTTTCAATTCGCGGTGGCTTTATATTGTCGGTGGGATTAGTCTCTAGCAATCCACGATAAACAGCATAGGCATAATATGCTTTTAAAGAAGCTAAATTACGTGAAATGGTTGTATTGGCACGACCGGCTTTTTTTAGTGATGTTAAATATCGTTCCAGGGTTTTACGAGTTGCTGCCATAGGGTCATGAACGCCAATGTCATCTATATATTGCAAAAACGACACAATATCACGCCGATAGGAGTATAATGTGTTTTTCGTCAGCCTTTTTTCTTTTTCCAAATAACGAATAAGATCCTGTACTAAATCCAATGCACTCTGTCCTTTCCTTTGTAAGGCCGGTATGTGCTACAAGTATAAACCGGCAATGAGTTGAATGAGCATAGGTTCAACATAAGCCTGCAGCAGAGCCGCCATAAAAGTCAATGCAAAAAGCCCCAAAAACTTACCGGCTATTTGAGCAAGCCCTGCCTTTAAATGTTGCTTTCCCCGAGATAAAGATAGGGAAAACTTAAGACACAACACGCACAAAAACAGATAAGCGGGAAACAATATCAGTTCATGAGGCAGCATACCAAGTAAAAAAAACAAGGTCGTTCGAATCCCATAAAGCCGAAACATAAAAATCAGTGTAAAACCATGCATAAACCCACGCAAAACAGCAAAGGCCACAATAAAGGGCCCACCAATGACCATAACTGACGACAGAAATAAAAAGACAAAGCTCCTTACATTTTGCATCAGCCCTGCCTTAAACAACACCGTAGAATCTGCTCCGTTTTCCCTGATGTTTTGAAAAAAATCATTTAAATATAAAAGCAATTCCTTGGATGTCGCTTCAGGCATGGTCACAACAGACACACCTGCCAATATTACCCCTAAAAAAAAGGCAACAAAAATACAGATATAGTAACCTTTATCTGCTTTCCAATATGGTATAAGTCCTTCAAACCCATGATGTAGTAATTTCAAGTTATTTCCTTCTTTCTTATCTGTCCGTTTTATGTTCACACAATAAAGCCTATGATAAAAAAGAATAAAAAATAACTTCTTGTCCTGTTTTAAAGCTGTAAAATATAAAATGAGACTTTTACATTATACCGAATAATAGGTAGAATTGCAAGAAGTATTTATTCACTTTTTAGGATTTTTAAGAAAATAATTGAAAATAAAACACTTTAAACCTTATATGAATATTTTTGCTAATATTTTATGATTTACTTGACTTTAGCTGCATTTTCGTTTACAATTGTTTTACAACAAACAATAAGTAGGTGTTCACATGGAAAATCAAGCTATGATCGAAAAAGCTCTGGAATCCTTTCAAGCGGTATTGCTGGAAAACACTCAGATTGCACCAGAGTCTTATAATAACTATAAAGTAAAAAGAGGTCTTCGTAATAGTGATGGTACTGGTGTATTAGCAGGCCTGACAAACATTGGTAATGTACACGGCTACATTGTTTCTGAGGACGAAAAAGTGGCTGATGAAGGTCGTTTGCGCTATCGTGGCATTGATGTTGCTGATATTGTCGCTTCCTGTGCCAGAGAAAAGCGTTTTGGCTATGAAGAGGTTTGCTACTTGATTTTATTTGGCCGCCTGCCCAATCAAGCAGAATTAAAGGCTTTTAACGAGCTGCTATGCACCCTGCGCCCTGTTCCTTATGATTTTCGCGAGGATGTTATTATGCGGTGCCCCAGCCCTAATATTATGAATAAGTTGGCTCGTGCCGTTTTAACGAATTATTCCTACGATCCGAATGCCGACGACACAAGTCTGTCTAACATGATTAGGCAAGCCCTGCTATTGGTGGCCCGTGTACCAACGATGGTAGCCTATGCCTACCAGGCTAAGCTCCATTATTACGACGGCAAAAGCTTATACATTCATCACCCCCAGGCTGATCTTTCTACAGCTGAAAACTTTTTATACATGATTCGTAGCAATAATAAATTTTCGCCCTTAGAAGCTGAAATTTTAGACTTAGCGCTTATTCTCCACGCCGAGCATGGCGGCGGTAATAACTCCGCATTTACCACCCGTGTTGTTGCTTCATCCGGCAGTGATACCTATTCGGCTATTGCAGCAGCTATCGGCTCCCTGAAGGGGCCCCGTCATGGTGGTGCAAACCAAAAGGTTATGGGCATGATAGAGGACTTTAAACAAAATATTGAGGATATTGGTGATGCTGACCAGGTGGCGGCCTACATTGAAAAAACCTTGAAAAGGGAAACCTATGACCACTCCGGCTTAGTGTATGGTATGGGTCATGCTATTTATACCTTGTCTGATCCCAGGGCGGTTATGTTAAAACAAAAAGCGGCCAAGCTTGCTGAGATAACCGGCAACGAAAAAGAATTTAAGCTATATTGCATGATCGAAGAGCTAACACCTCAAATTTTTGCACGCGTACGAGGCTCCAAGGTTATGTGCGCCAATGTGGATCTGTACTCCGGCTTTGTATATAAAATGCTGCATATTCCACCAGAATTGTATACACCCATGTTTGCTATTGCACGTATGGCGGGTTGGTGTGCACACCGCATTGAAGAAGGTCTTTACGGCAGCCGCATTATCCGTCCCGCTTATAAAAGTGTTTGTAAAACCCGGGATTATACACCCATTCATGAACGATAATCCGGCAAATAATATCCTGTATAATGGAAAACCATCCATAATAACATTATGGATGGTTTTCTTTTTTATATAACACATTCCAACAACAAATTAATACCAGGAAGTGCCCGGTTCAATAACAGAAGCGCTGAGTAATATCTCTTCTTCAGACAAAGATAAGGGATGCTGTTTGCGATATGCAGAAGGTGTTACACCAAAGCGACGACGAAAATGCTTAGAGAACTGGCTGCTATCTGCAAAACCACAAGTTTCTGCAACCTGTGTGATACTGGCACAAGAGTGAAGAAGCATGGCCGTTGCCCGGCGCAAACGAATTTGATTCACATAGTCCATAGGCGAAAGGTCATAATACTCCCTAAATAAACGAGTTAAATGGCGCTTGGAATAGTGGGTGCGTTCTGCCAAGCCACCCAATTCCAACGCCTCTTTGTAGTGACATTCCATGTAAGCAGCTGTTTCTGCAATTAAGTCAGCAGCAGAGCTTTGCCCCATTCGAGGACTAGCATTTTTACAAAGGATCGAAACTAAGGTATAAAACAACATATCACACACGCCAGAATCTGATTCATCCATAATCATGCGGGCTGTGTATGCGGCATATTTCGCAATTTTACCATTCACTTTCCGCGTTGGCGCTGCGATTCCCTGCCGTTGTTGCCTGGCGTTAATAACAAACAGAGAGTGGAAGGCATCCATGCATAACAAATCTTTTGCTCTTTTTTGTAGAGCATCCATATTAAATTTAAATACGCAATATCGATAGTGCTTCGTTTCCAGCTGACCATGACTTACATCTCTGGGCAACACAAACACATCGTAGGGATAAACCTCCCGTTTCTGACCATTAATCAGATGTACAGCATGACCATCCAACGAAATGTATAATTCCGCTTCAGTACAACGGAGGCCGCTATCCATTGGGCTTTTTTCATCTCCTTGGTTGTTTTGTTGTACATCCCTCACAGCGCGGCCACCTTTCGTTATCATTAAGCAAATATATGGTAACAATGCATACCTCGTTTTACATTATATAAAAAGATCAAGATGCTGTCAAGTCGATAAAACGACTGCAAACTAAATTAGCCATTGTACCACTTTATTAAAATTATAATAAAAATCTTCGAACCTTCTTGCTTACACCAACTTTTTATGTTATACTGTTGACAATAAAAGTATATAAAATGGAGATGAAAGCATGGATTGGTTCTATCATTACGACTTGCATTTTATTCTTAGATTATTGGTGGCATGCGTTTGCGGTATTGTAATTGGTATAGAGCGTAAAAGTCGTGCTAAGGAGGCAGGTATTCGAACTCACTGCATAGTGGCCTGTGCTGCCGCGCTGATGATGATTATATCAAAATATGCCTACGAAGATATGACAGGAAGTCTCATTAAGTTAGATCCATCCCGTGTGGCCTCTGGTGTTGCCAGTGGCGTTGGGTTTTTGGGTGCCGGTATGATTTATGTGCACAAACGCACAATTAGCGGTTTAACAACAGCTGCCGGCATTTGGGCCACCGCCGGTGTAGGATTAACCATTGGCGCCGGCATGTATGTTTTAGGGCTCTCAGCTACCTTAATTGTATTATTGGTACAGCTAATTTTGCATACAAATGCCAAATGGCTGCAACGGCCGAAACAAAAACGTTTTTACCTGCAGTGTGGTGACGAACCAGAAATGCAGCAATATGCCATGTCCGTCTTTCAGGATTTTAATATTATCGTAAACGACATTGATATTAAAAAAGATGTGCAAAAAGGAACCATGGAATATCGCTTCCTGTTGGAAATTCCCTCCCATTTGCACGAAAGCGACTTAATGTCCCGCTTTGATTGTGATTGTAGTTTAATGCTGTATGAATAAAGGACGACAATGATGAGAAGAAATATTGATATTGTCAATGGCTCTATGCCAAAAAAATTAATATCCTTTGCAATGCCTGTTATGCTCACAGGCATTCTGCAGCTTTTGTTTAATACCTGCGATATGATTATTGTGGGGCAATTTTCCGGTAGTGATGCTTTGGCCGCAGTTGGTGCAACCACCTATTTGGTTAATCTGTTAATTAATGCTTTTTTAGGGTTATCTGTGGGTGTTAATGTTGTGGCGGCTCTTTATTTTGGCGCCCGGGATCATGAAAACTTTCAAAAAACTGTCCATACAGCTGTTACGCTCAGTTTAGTCTGTGGCATTCCATTAGCCATTTTGGGTATTATAGTCTGTCGTCCTTGTCTGGCTGCCATGAACACGCCATCAAACGTACTGGACGGGGCTACTTTATATATGCGTATTCTCTTTTCCGGAATTCCCTTTTTGTTGTTATATAACTTCGGAGCCGCCATTTTACGTGCCCAGGGCAACACCAGGCAGCCCTTGTTATTTTTGACTATGAGCGGTATCATTAATGTTGTATTAAATATTATTTTGGTCACAGTATTTCATCTCTCTGTTGCCGGCGTTGCCATTGCCACAGTAACTTCTCAATTTGTTTCAGCCTTGTTGATTCTCCATTGTCTGCGTGACCCAAAAAGCCTATATTGTTTAGATTTTCGCAAACTCCGCATTTCCTTTGTACTTTTAAAAAAGATTTTTTCCATCGGTATTCCTGCCACTGTAAACAGCATGCTCTTTAACATTTCCAACACACAAATTCAATCTTCTGTAAATATTTTTGGTTCGGCTGCCATTGCAGGTTCTGCAGCTGCCGGTTGTATTGATAACTTTATTTACACCTCCATGAATGCCATGCATCAGACCTCTGTTAATTTCACTGCTCAAAATGTGGGTGCCGGCCAAAACCATAAAATTTCAAAAATTCTTTATCTTTGTCTTTTATATGTGACAATCATTGGCGTTGGCGCAGGGGCTATTGCCTTACTTTTTAACCGTCAACTCCTTATGCTCTATACCCGGGATATAGCCGCCATTGAACATGGTTTGGTGCGACTCAACATTATTGCCTCTACCTATTTTTTATGTGGTTATATGGAAGTTATAACCGGCGTACTGCGCGGTATGGGGTATTCGGTTTTTCCTACGCTTGTCTCCTGCGTATGCATATGCGGGTTTCGTCTTGCGTGGATTATGACTGTGTTTAAGGCGACACCATCATTATTCATATTGTTTATTGCTTACCCTGTTTCATGGATCATAACCACCCTTATCTTGTTCGTTTTCTATTTTATTTTTAAACGAAAACAAAACAAATTCTCCATAAAATAAAGAGTTGCAGCTGCGCTGCAACTCTTTTTATTATCCCTTATTTATTCGTTAAGAAAAGAACTGTAAGCACGGTAAGCCATGTAAATATCCAGTTTTGAGGCCACCTCAAATGGTGCGTGCATGGAAAGAAGGGGCACCCCGCAATCCACAACCTCTATATCCAAATTCGCTACATACTGAGCAATGGTACCTCCACCGCCGGCATCTACCTTACCTAACTCACCCGCTTGCCAAAATACATTATGCTCGTCAAAGCAACGGCGAATGCCATACATAAATTCCGCATTGGCATCAGATGTGCCTGATTTACCGCGTGAACCAGTATATTTTGTCAACACAATACCACGACCGATGTAAGGCGCATTCAGCTTGTCATGCACCTCCGGCCAGGTAGGATCCACGCCGGCGCTAACATCTGCCGATAAACATGCCGAATGGCGGAAGGTTCTCTTGAGCATCAATTCATTATAATGTCCTGTTGTTTTTTCCAAAAGCAAGGCCACTGCATATTCAAAAAATGCCGAGCGCATGCCGGTGTTGCCCATGCTGCCGATTTCCTCTTTATCTGTCAACACGCAAACTGCCGTTTTCTTCGGTGCGTTTGTTTCTAAAATAGCTCTAAGGCCTGTATAGGCACAAACTCTGTCGTCCTGACCATAGGCAGCTATCATGCTCCTGTCAAGACCTAAATCCCGTGCGGGAAAGGCAGGAACCACCTCAAGCTCAGCACTCAGAAAATCCTCCTCGCAAATGCCATATTCTTGTGATAACAAGGCAAGCACCGCTTCTTTTTCACTATCTTTGTCGCTCTCCTCTGCAGGCAAACTGCCTACTACAATGTTTAAGGCCTCTCCTCCTATGATTTCCGTTGCCTTTTTTTGCATTTGGTCTGTAGCCAAATGAGGTAGCAAATCCGTAATACACAAAACCGGGTCCTCCGGCTTATCACCAATACTAATTTCCACTTTTGTACCATCTTTAGTTAAAACAACACCATGAAGGGCCAGGGGAATGGCTGTCCACTGATATTTTTTAATGCCACCATAATAATGTGTTTTCATTAAAGCTAAGCCGCTGTCACTATACAAAGGGTTTTGCTTTAAATCAATGCGAGGGCAATCCACATGTGCAATAATGAAATGAATCCCGGCCTCTACAACCTCTTGCCCAATCACTGCCAAAAATACATTCTTATGTCGATTAACAAAATACACCTTGTCTCCAGCCACAAGTGTTTTCTTTTCTTCTAAATTAAAAAACCCATTGGCCTCAGCCAAGCGCACCGCCTCACCAACGGCCAAACGCTCTGTTTTTCCTGCATTGAGAAAGTCCTTATAACCCTCTGCAAACCGAAAAATTTCCTGCCTCAAGGTGCTATCTGCCGACTTCCAGCCACTTTCTGTTTGATACATATTCTCCCTCCTAAAATAACAATCTAATCAACTCTTCCCGGGTCATTCCTTGTATGTAATCAGAAATCAAAAGGCTCGATAAGGCATTTTCTATCGCTTTTTCTTCATGACATATGCCACACAGCTTTTCTGTTAGTTGTGACACAGGCTTTTTAGAAAAGAAATCTCCGTAAAGTCTTAAATCATGAATCACCGATTGAGGACCAATATCCATATGTACCTCAACGCTGCCAAAACAGAATTTCTCCCTGCGCACAAAGGTATATGCAGGAGAATAACCAAAATTCCAATCCCAGGTAGCATATTTTTCATCTCGCAGTTTTTGTATTGCGGCTCGATGAACACCAATATCATAGTATTGACAATTCGGTGTGTTTTTAATCAAAAAATCTGCAAATTGCCGAATAAATTCCTCAGGAGACAATGGTTCACGTAAATAGGGTTCTATATTGGTTACCCGACTGCGAACGGATTGGATTCCCTTGGATTGGATTTTTTCATTCGAAACACGCAACGCATCTGCAAGATGATTTTTTTCTACATTGTAAAGCAGGGTACCATGATGCAAAATCCGATCTCTATACATATATTGTGCATTGCCGGATATTTTTTTATCTGCAATAACTAAATCATTGCGCCCACGAAGTTCTGCCTTTGCACCCAATAACCCTAAAAATTGAATAACCGGTTCCGTAAATTTTTGATAATTGCTAAAATCATCTCCGGAGTTGACAATAAAACTAAAGTTTATATTGCCCATATCGTGAAATACCGCGCCGCCGCCGGACATGCGACGAACAACGCGGATATTATGGTCACGAACATAGTCATAATTTATCTCCGATAGGGTATTTTGGTTACGGCCGATGACAATGGTATTATCATTGCGCCAAAGCATACAAATTTCTTCTTGTAGTTCCTTAATTAAAAACTCCTCGGCAGCTAAATTAAAATAGGGATCTGTGCTCTCGTTATAAATAAATAGCATAGCCCTCAGCCCCTTCCGCTATTGCCCCGCATCTTGTCAAAAAAACCTTTTTGCTTAGCATGGTTATTGCCTTTTAAGCCACTTTCAAATTCTCGAAGCAGGGCCTTTTGTTTACTAGATAGATGGGTGGGAATTTCAACCACTACCTTTACAAACTGGTCGCCACGCCCGTTGCGACGGAGCATGGGAATACCCTTGCCTTTTAACCGAAACACTGTACCTGTTTGTGTCCCCTCAGGAATGGTATATTTCACTTTGCCATCCAGGGTAGGCACCTCCAGCTCGGCACCCAGCGTTGCCTGAACAAAGGTAATAGGGACTTCACACATCACATCTGCACCGCTACGCTGGAACAAATCGTGAGGTGCAACACTTACAGCAACAAATAAATTTCCGGCAGGTGCACCCTTATCCCCCACATTTCCCTGACCCGAAAGAGAAATACTTTGACCATGGTCAATACCGGCAGGAATGGTAACCTTAATTGTTCTGGATTTTCTAATTTTTCCTTTCCCAGCGCATTTGCCACAAGGCTCCTTAACAATCTTACCTTTACCGCCACAAGCTGTACAGGTGGTCACCGTAGACATGTTTCCCAAAATTGTGCGTTGTGTACTGCGTACCTGACCGCTGCCGCCGCAAACAGTACAGGTTGCCACATCACTGCCTGCTTTAGCACCGCTGCCATCACAATCGGGACAAAATTCTGTTCTATATAAATGAATCTCCTTTTCACAACCAAACGCCGCTTCCTCAAAGCTAATGGAAACCTGTGTTTCCAAATCTGCACCGCGACGAGGGGCGTTGCGGCGGGCGCTATTACGGCCAAAGCCACCGCCACCGAAGAATCCTTCAAAAATATCACCGATGTCAAAACCGCCATCAAAGCCGCCAAAACCGCCGCCAGCACCAAAATTAGGGTCTACGCCCGCATGGCCAAACTGGTCATAGCGCTGTTTTTTGTCGGCATCAGATAAAATCTCATATGCTTCATTGACTTCTTTAAATTTAGCCTCTGCCTCTTTATTATCAGGATTTAAATCAGGGTGGTACTGCTTAGCCTTTTTTCGAAAGGCTTTTTTTATTTCATCGGCGCTGGCGCTTTTGGCCACCCCTAATACTTCATAATAATCTCTTTTTTCTGCCATTACCCTTTCACCCTCACAAATAAGCATAAGAGGCTGTAGTAAAATATGCCTTAGGTATAAATCACCCTCTTAGCACAATTTTTCTTCCAGCCCCTAACTATTAAATTCGTGTCTTAGTCCACAACTTCATAATCGGTGTCAACTACGTTGTCATCTCCACCGGGTGCCTGACCACCTGCGGCGGGGCCTTGAGGACCCTCAGGACCACCCTGTTGCGGATTAGCTGCCTGATACACCTTAGCACTTACTTCATAGAACTTTGCAGAAAGAGCCTCAGATGCTGCCTTGATAGCTGCTGTATCTGTTCCTTTTAAAGCTTCTTTAACCTTGGCAATTTCAGCTTCAATGGCTGCCTTATCGGTTGCATCTATCTTATCGCCCAGTTCTGTTAAGGATTTCTCACTCTGATAAACCAAGGAATCAGCATTGTTTCGTGTATCAATCTCTTCTTTTTTCAGCTTATCCTCAGCCGCAAACTTTTCAGCCTCTTTAACTGCCTTATCAATCTCTTCATCAGATAGGTTTGTGCTGGCTGTAATCGTAATTTCCTGCTCGTTACCTGTGCCTAAATCTTTTGCCGATACATGAACAATACCGTTGGCATCAATATCAAAAGTTACCTCAATTTGAGGTACGCCACGAGGTGCTGCCGGAATATTATCCAAGTGGAACTTTCCTAAGGTTTTATTATAAGCCGCCATTTCCCGTTCGCCCTGAAGGACATGAACCTCAACGCTGGTTTGACCATCAGCTGCTGTAGAGAAAATTTGAGACTTTTTAGTTGGAATGGTTGTGTTTCTCTCAATCAACTTTGTAAACACGCCGCCTAAGGTTTCAAGACCTAAAGAAAGGGGTGTTACGTCTAAAAGAACGATACCACTCACATCACCGCCCAAAACAGCACCCTGAATGGAAGCGCCAACGGCTACACATTCATCGGGGTTAATACCCTTGTGAGGCTCTTTGCCGGTAATCTTTTTAACGGCTTCCTGAACAGCCGGAATTCTAGATGAGCCGCCAACCAACAGTACCTTATCAATGTCGCCGGCAGAAAGACCTGCATCACGAAGGGCGTTACGGGTAGGCTCCATGGTAGCCTCTACCAAATCATGAGTTAACTCATCAAACTTAGCACGAGTTAAGGTAATGTCCAAATGCTTCGGCCCAGAAGCATCTGCTGTAATAAAGGGCAAATTCACATTAGTTGTTGTCACACCGGAAAGTTCAATTTTTGCTTTTTCTGCTGCTTCCTTTAAACGTTGCAAAGCCATTTTATCAGCTTTTAGGTCGATGCCTGTATCCTTTTTAAATTCATCTGCTAAATAGTCAATCACTCTTTGGTCAAAATCGTCACCGCCCAGGCGATTGTTACCACTGGTAGCCAGTACCTCGAAAATACCATCACCCAATTCCAGGATGGATACATCAAAAGTACCACCGCCTAAGTCATATACCATAATTTTCTGGTCAGTTTCCTTATCCATACCATAAGCCAAAGCTGCCGCCGTAGGCTCATTGATAATTCTCTGTACCTCAAGGCCGGCAATTTTACCTGCATCCTTAGTGGCCTGTCTTTGAGAATCGTTAAAATAAGCCGGAACCGTGATAACCGCATGAGAAACCGGTTCACCTAAATATGCCTCGGCATCAGCCTTTAATTTTTGCAAAATCATTGCAGAAATTTCCTGAGGAGAATAGGATTTACCATCAATATCATCTTTCCTGGCAGTACCCATGTCACGCTTAATAGAGCTAATGGTACGATCCGGATTGGTAATAGCCTGTCTTTTGGCTACCTGACCAACCAGTCGTTCACCCTCTTTAGAAAAAGCAACCACAGACGGGGTTGTTCTGCCGCCCTCTGCATTTGGGATAACTGTGGGCTCGCCACCCTCAATAACCGCTACACAGGAATTTGTTGTTCCTAAGTCTATACCAATAATTTTTGCCATAATCGTTTACCTCCTGATACTATAAAACATATTAATAATTATACTGTGGCTACATTGCCACTTTTATGGCGCTTTTGCACCTAATTGGCCACCTTAACCATAGAGTGTCGAAGGACTCTGTCCTTTAGCTTGTAACCCTTGGCAAACTCTTCAGCTACCATACCTTCCTCTAAATTCTCATCTTCCACATGCATCACCGCATTGTGTAAATTAGGATCAAAGGGTTGACCAACAGCCTCTATTTCACTAACACCCATCTTCTCCAAAATATCCATAAACTGCTTTAGAACCATTTGTACCCCCTCAGAAAGAGGAGAATTTTCTGCGGCCGATACAGCCCGTTCCAAATTATCAATTACTGGCAGAAGATTCATAATGGTATCTGCCTGTGCTACTGTATACAGCTCATCCTTTTCCTTTTGCGTTCTTCGCTTGTAGTTATCATATTCTGCTAAGGTTCGCAAATGTTTGTCATATAACTCATCGTAACTTTTTTGTAATGGGTTATCTTCGACCGTTTCCTCTGCCTCTGCAGGAGCGTCTGCCTCCGCTATTTCCTGGTCTAATTCTTCCTGTTCGGCAATGGTTTTTTCCTTATCACAACTCACGATTTAACCCTTCCCTTCCTGTCATTCCTCGTCTATATATAACTCATATAAGAGCCGATTCAACATAGCTGAAATATTTTTTATTTTTGCAATTGTCTTGGGGTAATCCATACGAGTTGGCCCAATAATGCCCAATCGACCCATTACCCGATCTCCAACATAATAATTTGCCGTGATTACACTGGATTTCTGCATAATATCCAGAGTATTTTCCTTACCTATTCGAACAGTAATTCCACCATCCTTGCCATCAGCAGTCTCATCGCTTGACCGTAAAATACCCGCCACGGCATTTTTATCATCTAAAAAGTCTAAAAATTCTTTAGCAAAACGAACATCACTGAATTCAGGATAACTTAAAATATTAGTGGCACCGCTTGTGTAAATTTCTGTTTCGGCACGGACATCATCAATAATATCCGCTATAAAATCCAAAATCGGAAACAGAAATTCAAAATGGGATTGCATGGAACAACGAATTTCTCTAATTTTTGCAACATTAATTTCCTCTAAGGTTAACCCTGACAGCTTTTCTCGCAATAAATTAGAAAACCCATGAATAAACTCGCTATCTGCACCGGCAGGCAACATAACCCGCTTATGTTTCATAACTCCTTCATTGGTGACTAAAATAACCAACGCCGATGAACCGTCTACCGGAACAAGCTCAACGGTTTTAATAGCACCCCGTTTCATTTCGGGAGAGGTTAAAATGGCGGTATAATTTGTCAATTTTGAAAGAATTTCAGAGGCACGCTTAATAATTTTATCAATCTGACCCAGTTTCCATTCTAACACGCCACCCAGAGCTGTTAAGTCATTCACGGTTAACTCATAGTCATTCATCAATGAGTCAACATAAAGGCGATAACCCTTATCGGAGGGAATACGACCCGCCGACGTATGTGGCTGTTCCAAATAGCCCATGTCCTCTAAATCGGCCATTTCGTTACGAATCGTTGCACTGGAAAGACCGATGTCTAAATTTTTTGCTACATGACGAGAACCAATGGGTTCAGCACTTTTAATATATTCATTAATGATTGAGTGAAGGATTTTACGCTTTCTTTCGTTCATATCCATAACATCCACCCCGTTATTAGCACTCTATCTCTTTGAGTGCTAATAATAAGATAGCACTTTTTAATACAATTGTCAAGCCTTAAATTATGAATTTTTTATGTCCTGATAATTTACATTCATGTAGATGTAGCCAATTCGGAAACAAGCAAGCTAAGCAGTGTTTCGTTTTCTATGGAATTCGATTTAATATACCGGTCTGTTTCTGCTAAGCGCTCTATAAAGCCGTGCAGAGTCTTTACGGAATATTTTGCGCTGTCTTTAATAAATTTAGTCGCCGCAAAGGGACTAATTTTCAGTTTAGACATAATTTGTGCCTTATCCGCTCCCTCTGCAATAAGTAGTTTGGTTTGCAGCAATTTATCTGCATTATATACAATAGCGCCTAAAATCTGTACCGGTTCTGTTTTTAAAGCAAACAGCTCCTCCAAAAGACGCAGAGCCCTGTCCCCATCACCCTGCAGCATAGCAGACTGCATCTCAAAAACCCGACCTTCTGTTTCCGGTGTGACCAAAAGCTCAATATCTTGCCTCGTTATCCGGGGGTTATCCCCTGTATAGGCCGCTAACTTCTCCGCTTCGCGACGGACAGCCATCATGCCGGCAGCTGTAATTTCATTTAAGTATCGTGCGTCTGCTATCTCAATTTGTTTACCCATTGTACCAAATAACCGTATCGTCCAGCGTACCATTTCCTCCTCGGTCATATAAGCAAATTCCACACAAGCACCTTCTTTGTCCACTTGTTTTAGCAAGGCACTGCGTTTATCTATTTCACTTTCATCAAAGAGAATGGTAACATAGGGCGGAATGTCTTTAAATCGATGTAACCAGTACTCCCGATATTCCGCCTTAGCGCCCACTCGTCCATCGGGCTTAAAAAGCATGGAATCAGTAAAAATTAACAACTTACCTTCTGCCATCACCGGCAAGGACTCAATCGCTTCATCCACATGACGCAGGTCATATCCCTTACCATTAAAGTGAAACAAATTGAGGTCCTCCATGGTAGAGGGCATTAAAAGCTCTATCAGTTGTTTTTTATAGTGAGCCTTTAGAAAGGCCTCCTCCCCCCATAGCAAAAAAATGCGTGGTGCTGGTTTTTGTCCCTTAAGTATTTTTTTTAACTCTTCAATTTGCATCGTCGTCCATACCACCCTTTCTAATAGAACGTATCCCCGTTTTACTAAGCACAAATGTCACGTCCTTATCTTGATCGGCACGATAGATTGTAGCGCCTTCTTTCTCTAATCGTTCCAAGGTTGCCCTCGCCGGATGTCCAAAACTGTTTTGACCACAAGGAATATACACAAATTGTGGCTTGACCCAACAGAGAAAGGTCTCCGTTGTGGATGTGGCAGAGCCATGGTGTCCCGCTTTTAAAATGCGAATATGTCCCTCTGCAGGCTGGGTTGTTGCTAAATAGTCTTCCCCATCCTCACCTAAATCTCCGGTAAAAAGAGCCGTATTGCTACCAAATCTAAATCGCAGCACAAGGGATTTATCATTTTCTTCTTCTGTTATTGTCAGCCAATTTTCGTCCGGCAACAGTGTTTCTAGGGAACAGCTATGGCCTAAAGAAAGGATATGGCCGGCAGAAACCATTTTAATATTTGCCCCGGCTTTTATCGCCTTCGTCAAAAACGCTGTCCCCTCCTCTGTTTCGTCAAATCCTATAGGCACAACGACTGTTTCAACCGGAATTTCCTCCAGCAACGAACTTAATCCTTCTATATGGTCCTCATGGGGATGAGTAGCAACCATATATTCCAAATCTCCTATACCCTCTTTACGCAAATAGGGAAGCACAATGCCTTTTCCCACATCAAAGTTTCCCTGGTAACTCGGTGTACCTCCGCCATCTATTAAAACCTGAATGTCCTTGGGTAACTGCAGCAGGGTACAATCCCCTTGTCCAACATTAATAAATGTAACTTCGGCTACCTCACTCTTAAGGATTGTAAAGATACAAAATACGCAAAGCAAAACCGAAAAAGATAGCACCGGCACAAGACATTGATCCCATTTACATTGCAACACCTTGTAAAAAATAAAAACAGCAAGTCCGTAAAGAAAAATCCCAAAAAGGCTGAAAGAACTCAATGTTAAAAGTCCCCACTTCAGGTTTCCAAACACATGAACAATATATAAAAACAAACGAACAAAGGGATAGACAAAGCCTACTATCGGTGTAACAAACATTGGGTTTATTAATCCTATAAAACCAATCAACAAACCACAAATTAAAAGAATGGAAGCAAATGGCGCACACAATAAGCTGGTTATAAAACTCCATAAAGTTGTATAATTAAAAACCAAGGATAAAACCGGCATCATAAAAATTTGCGCAGCAAGTGTTACCGATATAACAGAAACCCCGGCTACTAACCATTTTTGCAGTCTGTTGCGGGGATGTCCTAATTGACATAGGCCAACCAGTCGCTGATGGATTGGCTTATACAAAATAAAAATCCCCAAGCTTGCCGCAAACGACAACATGAATCCGCCATGAAAGGCTAGCAAGGGATTTATAAAAATAATCACCGCAGCTGCTATAGATAAGGAGGTCAGAGAATCCTCCTTACGCAGAAAAACCTGTGCCAACAGAACCAACAAACCCATAACACATCCGCGAATAACCGGTGGTGAGGCTCCTGTAAACAACATGAAGAACAAAATAACACCAC
Source organism: Oscillospiraceae bacterium (assembly GCA_015069045.1). Lineage (GTDB taxonomy): Bacteria > Bacillota > Clostridia > UBA1381 > UBA9506 > UMGS755. The sequence goes on along the minus strand of SVJJ01000001.1, from coordinate 26,238 downwards.
CACTTAACCATACATATTTATATTTGTTTCGTCCCAAAATTGTAAACATAACACACATGGCAGAGAGAAGGATAGAAACATGCATACCGGAAACGGAAACCATATGAACCAAGCCGCTAAGTTGTAATTTCTCTTCCAACTCCTCTGAAATTCCACTTGTATCGCCCAAGGCTATAGCTCGTAAAATGCCGGCTGCATCTGAAGGAAAATGATGTGTAAAAACCGCACCACATCGTTGATTTAACTGATAAATTCTGTCTGTAAAACCCAAAGGGAAATGGCCCGTAATTTCCATAGTGTCCCTTTCCGCTGTTCCACGAAAGAAAATATTTTCCGACTTTAAATATAAAGCATAATCAAACCCGCCCCGATTCATAGCTTCGTAAGGTATAGTGAGTAAGCATATGGTCGTAAATCGTTGACCAAACCGGGGAACTGTCTCACCCTCCGGAATCGTTAAGTAAATCTTTTCCTCAACCCGAGTGGTTGTTTCTAAATAAGATAGCCGGTTAAGTCGCACTATCACCCCATGGCTTCCATTCTCCTTAGCCTCCGGCTCTTGAATTACATCAGCTGAAATGGTAACATATTTATCAATATATGGATATAAGGGTCTTTTTGTGATATCATTGGTAAACTGCAAATGAAATGCGCCTAATAAAAAGAATAACAGTATAAAGAAAGGAAGCCGACCTCTTTTTGTGAAAAATAAAGAAACAAATAATATCCACAGCAAATAAAAAAGGAGCGTAACAGGAATGAAATCCGGTATACAATATGCTGCATACACCCCGCCTAACAAGGCTATATTGCAGACGAACAGGCTCCGTTTCACTGCCGACGCTCCTTTCCTATTATATAAATCTTTTTTACACCCTATCGAATTACACATCACAAAAACGAGGACTTCTATCCCATGTCAAACAGGCTAACCTGATTGGTGTCCGGTATATCCTTTAAAACATGAAATTCTTGCAATTTTTCTGCAACAGAATTGCCTATTTTTGCCCGTCTTTTTAAATCTTCTATAGATAAGAATGCCCCTTCCGCTCTAGCAGTGCAAATCATCTCCGCTACTGCATCAGATACGCCGGCAATGGCATTAAGCGGCGGACGAATAGCACCTTTTTCTTCTAAAAACTTGGTTTGATGGGAGGCGTATAAATCAACTGGCAAAAACTCAATCCCCCGAGCATACATCTCATTGCATACTTCTAAAATGGTCAAAACGTTTTTTTCCTTTTGCGTAGCATCCGGATTTGCTTCAATTTCCCGCATGGCCGCCATCACACGATCTTTACCGCCTAACATCCGTTCAGCATCAAAATCGGTAGCACGCACAGTATAGTAGGCAATATAAAAAGAAATCGGATAATGTACCTTAAAATAGGCAATACGAAAGGCCATGGTTACATAGGCCGCAGCATGAGCCTTAGGAAACATATATTTAATTGTTTTGCAGGAAGTAATGTACCAATCCGGCACTTTTTTCTCCCGCATCAACGCCTCATCCTCCGGGGTTAAGCCTTTTCCCTTACGAACCTTTTCCATAATTTTAAAGGAGGTTAAAGGCGGCACATCATGCTGCAGTAAATATAGCATAATATCATCACGGGTACAAATAACCTCAGGCAGGGTGGCAACGCCATTTCGTACCAAATCCTGAGCATTATTTGTCCACACATCTGTCCCGTGGGACAATCCGCTGATGCGAATTAATTCACTAAAGGTGGTGGGCTTTGTATCCAATAGCATTTGCCGCACAAACCGAGTGCCAAATTCCGGCACAGCAAAAGTGCCTACCTCGCTACCAATATCCTCCGGCGTAACACCCAAAGCATCTGTACTGGTAAATAGGCTCATGGTCGCTTTATCATCAATAGGAATAGATCGTGCATCAAGCCCTGTTAAGTCCTCAAGCATGCGAATGACACTAGGATCATCGTGACCCAGAATGTCAAGTTTTAAAAGACGACCACTAATGGAGTGATAATCAAAATGAGTGGTAATAATATGGCTCTCCGAATCGTTGGCAGGGTGTTGAATGGGTGTAAATTCATACACCTCATTGGCCCTGGGCACAATCATAACACCACCGGGATGCTGCCCTGTGGTACGTTTAACACCTTCTAAGCCTAAGGATAATTGTTTCATCTGCGCCTTTGTAAGACTAATCCCTGTTGCCTCAGCATACTTCTTTACATAACCCATTGCTGTGTTTTCTGCCAAAGTACCAATGGTCCCGGCTCGGAATACATTGCCCTCTCCAAAAAGTGTTTCTGTGTATTTATGGGCCACACTTTGATATTCCCCGGAAAAATTTAAGTCAATATCCGGTTCTTTGTCCCCATCAAAACCCAAAAAGGTTTCAAAAGGAATATCGTAGCCATCCTTTTTATACTTCGTGCCGCAGGAGGGACACACCTTATCCGGCATATCGGCACCCATGCTATAACTGCCATCTAAAACAAATTCCACTTGCTTACAATGGGGGCATAAATAGTGGGGTGGCAAGGAATTAATTTCCGTAATGCCCGACAAATAGGCAACAAAAGAGGACCCAACTGATCCACGAGATCCAACTAAATAGCCGTCGGACAGGGATTTTGCTACCAATTTTTGCGCAATCATGTACATAACAGAAAAACCATATTTAATAATAGGTACAAGTTCCTTATCTATACGGTCTTGTACTAACTGGGGTAGTGTATCTCCATATAGCTCATGTGCTTTTCTATAGGATAATTCCTGCAGTTCCTCTGTGGCACCGGGCATTTCCGGTGGATAGGTTTCCTTTGGAATGGGAAGAATTTCCCCTATTTCTTCAGCAATAAGATTGGTATTGGTCACCACAATCTCATATGCTTTTTCTTTGGGCAGGTAGGAAAATTCTGAAAGCATTTCCTCTGTTGTTCGCAAATAAAGGGGCGCTTGCCTGTCTGCATCATCATAGCCCTTAGCCGTTTGCAAAACCCGCCTATATACTTCATCTGTTGCATCTAAAAAATGAACATCGCCGGCGGCCACAACCCGTTTCTTTAGCGCATCTCCTAAGGCAACAATGGTACGGTTCATATCCTCCAGTTCTTCCCTGCCATCTACCATATGACTGCGAATCATAAATTCGTTATTGCCCAAAGGCTGAATTTCCAAATAATCATAATAGGCAGCAATATCCCACAGCTCTTGTTCTGTGGCTCCACGAAGCATCTTTTGATATAATTCCCCTGCCTCACAGGCACTCCCTAAAAGCAAACCCTCACGATAGGTATCAAATAAGTTTTTTGAAATGCGGGGGCGTTTATAAAAATGGTCTAAATGGGAAAAAGAAACCAGCTTATATAAATTTTTTAAACCCACCATGTTTTGCACCAAAATAACGGCATGATAGGTATCGGCATATTTAGCAAGATGCTCTGTGGATAACCGACTGTTAATTTGAGAAACATCCTGAACATCCAGCCCTACCATTAGCTCCATAAAATGTAGAAAAATTCGTGCCGTTACTTCTGCATCGTTAATGGCGCGATGATGTCCTTCAAAGGAAAAACCCAAATGTTTAGCCACACGATTCAATTTATGGGTTTTTAGGCCTGTCAACAGCCTGCGGCTAAGGGCTAAGGTGTCTACATAACAAAAAGAAAAATCCAGGTTTTGTTCTTCTGCTTTCTTTTTAATGTAGCCCACATCAAAGGCTGCATTGTGCGCCACCAAAACACAGCCCGCACAGAACTCTAAAAAAGCAGGCAAAACGATGTCAATCGGTTCTGCCTCTCGAACCATATCATTAGAAATATTGGTAAGTTCTGTAATGTGATAGGGAATCCCATGATTGGGTTTAACAAATTTCGAAAAAGTCTCTGCAATCTTTCCGCCGGATATTTTGACACCGGCAATTTCAATGATTTCACCATAACGAGCCGAAAGGCTGGTGGTTTCAATATCAAACACCACAAAATTGCCACTTAGGGGCATAGATGTTTCGTTCATTACATAAGCGGGAACATCGGCCTCCAGATAAGCTTCCATACCATAAATGATTTTAATGCCATGTTTTTGTCCCGCATCATAAGCTTCGGGATAGGCCTGCACAACACCATGGTCTGTAATAGCCACTGCCTTATGACCCCAGGCAGCTGCACGGGCAATTAAATCTTTCGGTTTAACAAGGGCATCCTCTGTAGACATAACCGTGTGAGCATGCAACTCTACCCGCTTTTCCTCTGCATGATCCGGCCTTATGGCAAGGTCCACCTTCATAATATCCCGAATAATAATAACAACCTCTTTGGCATAGGTATCGTATTGAGCCATGCCAGAAACACGGACACCATTCAGTTTTTTCAAGTTTGCCTTTAAAGGTTCAAATTGTTGTTCCGATAAAAAAGCCTTGCAAATCATACAACTACCGGCATCTGCCACGTATAGCTCCAGTAGGATTTTTTTGTTTTTTAATTCGCGAGTTTCATGGGCAACCACACGGCCTTCAATAATAACCCTGCCGCTGTTTTCGTTAATTTCAACAATGGGTGTCAACGCCCCGCCAAAAGGTTTACCAAGCAGCAAATCCTCCGGAGCGTCCGGTTTTTCTCTCTTCTCTACAACAGGCTTTGCCGCAGCAAGTTCAGCCGCAGCGGCAGCCACGGAAGCGCCACGAATCAGCTCCTCCCGCTGACTTTCCACCTTTTCAAATATTGCCTCTGTGGAAAGGGCATCGCTGCAAAATGTAACCGATAAAACCGTGTGATATACTTCTTTGAGTTTTTTCTCCAGTAAGGTGTCTACACCATTATCCAGCAATGCTTTTTCGCCACCGAACTTTAGATGTACGACAAAAGAACCTTCCTCTAAAACGGCATAGCTGTTAACTAAAACGCCACGAGTTGCAGGCAGCTTTTGAAAAACCTCCTCCAGCAGATTTTCGTAAACAACATCCACCGTATCTGCCGTTAAAACCGAAGGTTTATATGTTACCGTAAGGTCCACATCCGTAAGCTCAAAGCTTGTTTTAATACCCTGACAAAAGCTATCTAAGATAGTACGGCCAAGAACCCGACTACATAGCAATCCAATATGTACTTTTCTGTCTTCTTTAAACACCTGAAACCGTGTCAGCTCTGCTCCATCCATTAATTTTGCAAGCTCTTCACCGGCCAGTGTCTGTAGTAAATCTGCCATAGTACCCTTCCGTTACCCCTTCGTTCTTCTGTTTCCTTATTGCCTTATAGGGCATCCATATTTTTCAATTCCTCAAACAAGGCGCTTATAATGTCTGCCTCAGGTACTCGTCTTAAAACCTGCCCTGCCTTAAAAATAATGCCTTCCCCATTGGCGCCAGTAATGCCAATATCCGCATCACGTGCTTCTCCTGGCCCATTCACCACGCAACCCATCACAGCAATTTTTACCGATTTTTTTATTTCATCCATTCGCTCCGATACACGATTAGCAATGGAGATTAAATCAATACTACATCTGGCACAGGTGGGGCAGGATACCAGTTTCGGTCTATCCTGCAACAATTCTAAAGCCCCTAAAATTTCCTTAGCTGCCCGTACCTCTTCCACCGGGTCAGCTGTTAAAGAAACTCGAATGGTATCTCCAATTCCCTCTGAAAGAAGGGTCCCAATCCCAACCGCTGATTTAACCGTGCCCCCATAGGTCGTTCCTGCCTCTGTAACGCCTAAATGCAGAGGATAGGACACCTTTTCTGCCATCATACGATAGCTTTCGATCATCATAGGAACCGAGGAAGCTTTTAATGAAACAGCAATATCGTAAAAACCGCAATTCTCCAAAATGCCAATTTGTCCTAGGGCTTCCTCTGCCAAAGCCGCTGGAGTAGGCGCTCCGTATTTAGCTAAAAGGGCCTTAGAAACAGACCCCGCATTAACGCCTACACGAATAGGGATATGCCGCTTTTTTGCCTCAGCAACCACCTGACGCACCCTATCTGCACTGCCTATGTTGCCGGGATTCAGTCGCACCTTATCAACGCCGGCTTCCATGGCTCCTAGGGCCAAGCGATAATCCACCTGAATATCTGCTACCAAAGGCACCGATAAAACCTCTTTTAAACGACGTACAACCAAAAGGCTTTGTTCATCAATGACCGCCAAACGAATGATGTGACATCCCGCCTTGCATAGGGCCTCACATTGCTTTAATGCACTATCAAAATCCCCATTGGGTGTACACAACATAGATTGAATGGAAATAGGCGAATTTCCACCAACTTCTACATTGCCAACCATAATTTTTTTGGTTTGTCTGCGTTCCATAAATACACACCTGCGCTTTTTGCATCATAATATTGCATGCCATAAAATTTATATAATGACCATAGGACCTTAAATGTCCGTCTTTTTTCAGGTTATAAACTTCCTTTGCCTGATACTTTTTCTTATAATAGATTCTCCTTTTACCGATGTTTGGAGAATTCTTCTTTAAAAACTATTTTTTCGCCTTTTTTCTGTCTTTCCATATACTCGGCAGTCGCAGCAAAAATGACATCTCCGGAAGAATTGAGAGCCGTTTCCAAAGAATCCTGTACAACGCCGATTATAAAACCGATACCCACAACCTGCATGGCAACGTCGTTGGATATTCCAAAAAGGGAGCACGCCACCGGTATAAGCAGAAGAGAGCCCCCTGCCACACCCGACGCACCGCAAGCACCAATTGTAGCAACTGTGCTTAAAAGTATCGCCAGCGGTAGGGGAACAGAAAGTCCAAGGGTATTTGCCGCAGCCAGCGTCATGATTGTAATGGTAATCGCAGCACCATCCATATTGATCGTTGCACCAAGAGGAATAGATACAGAATAAAGATTTTCATCAAGATTTAACTTTCGGCAAAGCTCCATGTTAACTGGAATATTGGCAGCGGAGCTCCTTGTAAAAAACGCAGTTATGCCGCTTTCTCTAATGCACTTGAGCACAAGGGGATACGGATTTTTTTTGAGGCATATGGCAACTATAATGGGATTTACTACAAGTGAAAGCACCAGCATACATCCAACAAGAACCAAAAGAAGCTTTCCATAATCATAGAATATGCCAAGGCCGTTCTCTGAAACGAGAACAAAGGACAGTCCTAAAATACCAAAGGGAGCAAACTCAATAATCCATCGCACCACCGAGGTTATGGCATTGGATATATCATAAAACATTTGTTTCGTTGTCTCTTTTGCTACAAGCTTAATGGAAATGCCTATAATGACAGACCAAAAAAGTATGCCTATATAATTAGCATTCACTATGGATGCTATGGGGTTGGATATCATGTTGTTTACAAGATTCTTCATTACCTCTGCCAAACCACCCGGAGCCGTACCCTCTGCAGTTTCCGCCAGTTTGAGGGTTACAGGAAATGCATATCCGGCAATTACCGCCAACACAGCTGCCAAAAGTGTACTCACAATGTACAGGAATATGACGGTACGAAATCTCCTGCCAATTGCACCGGAAGAGTTGGCAATTGAAGAGATAACAAGCACAAACACAAGGACAGGTGCTATAGACTTAAGACACCCAACAAAGCAATCACCAAGGATACCTATGCCGTTCAGCTGGGGTAAAAACAACCCCAAAAAGGAGCCAAGTACAAGGCCTATGGCAATTCTTAATATGAGATTTAACCCCAGATATATTTTCAAAACTTTTTTCATATCTTGCTCTCTTTTCTTAATGTATTTTATATTTTAAAGGCTATAACTACTAGATGTCAGTTTTTCCATTTTCTAGCCCTCTATGCTTCACTATATTTATCATGGCAAATCAAGGGGGTATTAAAACGGATACTGATTAAAGTATAACATAAAAACTTTGCCTGTGCAACTATATTATGCAAACAAAAAAGGGCTGCCGCAGCAGCCCTGTGTAGCATAATTATCTTTTATAATACGACATTACAATTTCGTTCATGCGCTCCATTTTCTCTTCCATGTCGGTCACAAGTTTGATGTGTGTTCTGGCACGGTCAAGATTGTGATTTTTTCGATGAATTTTAAAGTAATGGTCACCATCTAAATCGCAAAAAGCAATTTTGCTTGAAACCCAGTATTTAAAGTCCTTTTGAATAATCAAATAATTTTCTAATACTTCCTTTTCAATATAGCCATTCTCTGCTAACCTTTTCAATATAGCCATTCTCTGCTAACCTTAAAATAGTATCACTCGTAAAAAATGGTGAAATACATAAATTCTGTGCAATTTCTTCATCTTGTTCTTTTTCTTCAGAATCTGTTTTCATAACTATAAATTTCTTGACAAATTCTCTATCGTGAACAAATGGTAATGTATCAATACATCTTTTATAGGTGTTTATCAATAATACATTTGCCATTTCTTTAGAATTCTTTTCTTTTTGAATTTGTCTTTTGTCAAGTTTGACATATGTAATAGCATATATTCATATGGAACATAAGTAAGCCTCCTGTTTTTTTGAAAGCATAACCTTGTCGCTTGCAAATTCGCTTCCGCTTGCTTTTTCAAACAATTCAAGAAGTTCGGGAATGGTAAGTTTTTTCTTTTCCTCTCCGGAAACATCAACAATTATTCTGCCTTCGTGCATCATAATTAGACGATTACCATACTCGATTGCATCGTGCATATTATGAGTAATCATAAGTGTTGTAAGATTATCCTTTGAAACAATTTCATCGGTGATTTCCAAAACCTTCTTGGCAGTTTTAGGATCAAGTGCCGCAGTATGTTCGTCAAGAAGCAAAAGCTTTGGTTTTTTTAGTGTTGCCATAAGAAGTGTTAAGGCCTGTCTTTGTCCGCCTGACAAAAGCCCAACCTTTGCAGTCAGTCTATTTTCAAGTCCCAAACCAAGAATTTTAAGCAGTTCTTTGTATTCTGCTCTTTCTTTTGATGTGATACCAACCCTGAGCGTTCTTCTTTTCCCACGTCTTGCAGCAAGAGCGAGGTTTTCTTCAATCTGCATATCAGCAGCAGTTCCTGTCATCGGATCCTGAAAAACTCTGCCTAAATATTTCGCACGTTTATACTCAGGCAAGTGTGTAATGTCAACACCATCTATCACAATATTTCCGCAATCTACGGGATATACACCTGCAACCATATTAAGCATTGTAGATTTGCCTGCGCCGTTGCCTCCGATAACCGTTACGAAGTCACCCTCGGCAAGATGAAGGTTAATGCCGTTTAATGCTTTTTTCTCGTTTATAGTTCCGGGGTTAAAAGTTTTTTCAACATCTGATATATTAAGCATTTACTTTACCCCCTTTATGTTTTCTCATATGCTTCTGAGTATATTGTCCTTTCCAATACGGAACTGCAAGGAAGATTGCAACAATTGCTGCCGAAAGGAGCTTCAAGAGGTTTGCATCCATTCCTAAAGTGATAACCGTTTGAATTACAATATAATAGATAATCGAACCGAATGCAACTGACAAAAGTCTTAATGCAAAGTTCTTGAAAATTTTACCGAACAATGCTTCGCCTATAATAACTGCAGCAAGACCGATAACGATTGCACCCTGTCCCATTTTAACATCAGCAAATCCCTGATACTGTGCGAGGAACGCTCCCGAAAACGCTACAAGTCCGTTTGAAAGCATGATACCAAGAACCTTATTAAAGTTTGTGTTAATACCCTGCGCGCGGCTCATATTAAGATTTGTTCCCGTTGCTCTTATTCCGCAACCCATTTCAGTTCCAAAGAACCAATATAAAAGTGCAATCAAAACAACTAGAACCACACCTACCGTTATAAGCGGATTATGGAAAGCAAACTCCTTAACCCAACGAAGCGAAACGAGAAGGTCTGTCTGATTAACATTTACAGATTGATTTGCTTTACCCATAATTTTAAGGTTTATAGAATAAAGCGCAAGCTGTGTAAGTATTCCCGATAAAATTGCAGGAATTCCCATAAGGGTATGCAAAAGTCCTGTTATTGCACCTGCCAAAAGACCTGCAACAAATGCAAGTAGCATTGCAAGCCACAAATTACATCCGTTTAAAATAAGTATGACAGCAACCGCGCCGCCTGTTGCAAAGGAGCCATCAACGGTCAAATCTGCAACATCTAATATTCTGTATGTGATATAAACACCGATTGCCATAATACCCCATATAAGTCCTTGTGAAAAAGAACCGGGCAAGGCATTCAAAAGTTGTGTTATAATTTCCATTCTTTCCACCTCTGTTAAAACTTATTTAGCCGGAGAGAAGTATGTTCCCTCCGGCTGAAAATTCACTGATTAATTTTCTTCAATAGCTGTATATCCCTCAAGAGGTGTAATTCCTAAAGCTTCGCAATTCTGCTTATTGAATTTAGGAGTCTGTTTTTCTGCGTATTCGATAGGCATTGTGGAAATGTCAGCACCGTCTTTTAAAATCTTAACCGCCATCTTACCGGTTGTGTATCCAAGGTCATAGTAGCTGATAGAAAGTGTTGCAATACCGCATCCTGAGCAGATACCTTCTTCACCTGCGATTACAGGGATTTTTTTAGGTTCGCAGATATTATCAATAATACCCGTATTTTCTGCTACTGTGTTATCTGTAGGAACATAGATTACATCAGACTTATCTGCTGCTGTAGTGCAAATCTGAGCAAGGTCATTGGAATCTGTGAACGGATATAATGTAGCTGTAAGACCTTTCTTTTCAAGCTCTGCTTTAACAACATCTACCTGATACTGGCTGTTTGCTTCTTTCGAGCAGTAAAGAAGACCTACATTTTTAGCATCCGGACACCACTCTGTAATCATTTCTGCCTGTTTATCAAGAGGAGCAAGGTCGGATGTACCTGAAATGTTTCCGCCTACTGTTCCGTTGAAGTTTTTAATTTCAAGAGCCACACCGTATTCTGTAACTGATGTACCAAGGATAGGAATATCGCCTGTTGCTGCTGCCGCTGCCTGAAGAGCAGGAGTAGCGTTAGCCATAATTAAATCCACATTATTGGAAACAAACTGATTTGCGATGGTTGAACACGTATTCGGATCATTCTGACCGTTCTGGAAATCAAATTCAACTGCATCTTCGCCAAGCTCGTCAATAATTGCCTGCTTAAAGCCTTCTGTTGCAGCATCAAGAGCCACATGCTCAACAAGCTGAACAATACCGATTTTATACTTTGCGCTCTCTGAACTGTCACCTGAACAGCCGGTGAGAGACAAACAACCTACGCACATAACAAGTGCCAACATAAGAGATAATACCTTTTTCATAACAAAAACTCCTTACACAAAATAAAAATTTGATAATAATTAGGTTTTACCAAGTACTTGCTTTTTTCTGTAACATAGTATATAATACTTTTTATCATTAGTCAAACGAATAGTTTTAATGATTACCATTAAGATTTTTAATGTTGGAGGATATACAATGGAATTACGTAATTTAATCACTTTTATTCATGTTGCAGAGCTTGGGAGCTTTACAAAAGCCGGGGAACAGCTTGGCTATTCTCAATCAACTATATCAGTTCAGATAAAACAGTTAGAAGACGAACTTGGCTGTCTTTTGTTTGAAAGAATAAATCATACTATAACACTTACACAAAGAGGTCATGAGCTTGTTTCCTATGCCCATCAGGTTCGTACTCTTACCGATGAGTTCAAAGAAAATCTCGAAGAAGAAAAGAAGTGCAGCGGACATATACATCTTGTAACACCCGATTCTTTGTGTGATGCTATGGTTACCCCGAACTATATTGATTTTCATACAAAATATCCTCATATTTCTGTCAAATTCACAACTGCAGATACAGCAGTGATGTTTGATATGCTTGATCATAATGAGGCAGATGTCATAATAACACTTGACAGTCACTCATATCATAAAGACTATGTTATTGCAAAAGAAGAGCCTGTTTCAATGCACTTTGTTGCAAATACCAAATCGAAGTTCGCAGGCAAAAAGAACTTATCCATTCACGATATTATTAACGAGCCGTTTATTTTAACCGAGTACGGTCAGGGCTACAGACGAGTTTTTGATAAAGAGCTTGCCAAAAAGTCATTAGAGATAACTCCAATCCTTGAAATCGGAAGAACCGATATGATAACCTCTCTCATCGCCCAGGGTGATATGCTTTCCTTTTTGCCTGACTTTGTAACAAAGGACTTTATCGAATCGGGAGAATTGTGCTATCTTGATGTTTGTGATATGGATGTAGATATCTGGAAACAGCTTATCTATCATAAAAACAAATGGATGTCAAAAGCACTTAAAACTTTGATTGATTATATGATGGAAAATGACTTTGCGCATTAAAACAAAACGAGAGATTCCGCAAAATTGGAAGTCTCTCGTCTTTTTTATTTTATATCGGTAATACTTCCTGCTATAATTCCGTCAATAAACTGTTTTGCAGCACGGGCAGACCGAGTACCACGTTTTAATGCAAATTTTTCCGCCGCTGTGTCAAGTTTTTCCGTACCATATGTAATTCCTTGTTTATCGGCAAGATTATGTACGATATCAAGATATGTTGCTTTATCGGGTCTTGAAAATGTAATCTGAATTCCAAATCTTTCGGAAAGAGATAATAATTCCTGCATTGTATCGTTAAAGTGAACATCGTCACCTTCACGATCAGAAAAATTCTCTTTTACCAAATGTCTGCGGTTTGATGTTGCATAAATAACCACATTGCTTGACTTTGCAGACACAGAGCCTTCTAAGATTGCCTTTAATCCACTAAAATTATCATCATCCTTTGTGAATGACAAATCATCAATGAACAAGATGAATTTTAGCGGATTTTTTGTCAGCTCGTCAAGAATTTTCGGTATGCCGTGGAGTTGTTCCTTGCGCACTTCAATAATACGAAGACCGTTATCGTAAAGCTCATTTACAACTGCTTTTACAGTAGAAGATTTACCCGTTCCTGCATCACCCGTAAGAAGAATATTTGCAGCAGGCTTACCGGCGAGCAAAGCCTTTGTGTTATCCATTATCACATTCTGCTCACGCTTATAATCTATAAGGTCTGAGAGCTTCGTTTCATCGGGATTCTGAACAGGAGTGATCTGACCATCCTCACCGATATAAAACATTCTGTACTTTGCATATATGCCGTAACCGTATTTACTTATGTTATCAAGGCGTTTTATGTATTCTTTGGATATGTTGCCTTTCCCGGTATAATATCCGGGAAGAAAGTTAAATTCACTTAAAAGTTCTTCGGCAGAAAGTGTTGCAACTTCATCGAATGTTTTTAATTCGTTTTCAAGGCTTTTTAATAGCACAGCAGAGGGAACTTCGCCTTTTCCTTTGAGCTTTACATAAACATTTTCACTTTCAAATACAATTTTTTTCACATAACAAGACAAGTCCTCTGCACCTGTCTTATAAAGCTCCGAAACAAACAACGTATATGCATCAACCCTGTCTGCCTCGCTTGCTTCATCCGCAAGGTCTAAAAAGTTCATAAGAGCCTTTATCACTTTATCTTCAAGCAAATCTCTCATTACAGATACCGCATGAAGGCGAAGTGATAATTCTTTTAATTTGTTCAATTCAGTACAGCTCCTTCAGCTCCGCTTGAAACTAACGCCGCATAGCGTTTTAAGTATCCTGAAAGTTCTTTTGTTTTTGGCACAAAGCTTGCCATACGCTTTTCTATTTCTTCATCTGATACTATAAGTTCAAGCTTATTTTCAGGAATGTTGATTGAGATGATATCTCCGTCTTTAACAATTCCTATCATACCGCCACTTGCAGCCTCGGGTGATACATGACCGATACAAGCACCTCTTGTCGCACCTGAAAATCTTCCGTCTGTGATGAGTGCAACGCTGTTTCCAAGTCCCATACCCATAATAGCAGATGTGGGGTTCAGCATTTCTCTCATACCGGGACCGCCTTTTGGTCCTTCGTAACGAATTACTACTACATCTCCGGCTACGATTTTACCTGCATTTATCGCTTTCTGTGCATCTTCTTCCGAGTCGAATACCTTTGCAGGACCTTCATGCACAAGCATTTCGGGAAGAACTGCACTTCTTTTAACAACGCTTCCGTCAGGAGCGAGATTTCCACGAAGAACCGCAATACCTCCTGTCTCTGAATACGGATTTTCAATCGGGCGAATGACTTCGGGATTGAGATTTTCTGAGCCTGAAATATTTTCTCCTATGGTTTTGCCTGTTACGGTCATACAATTGGTATTAAGCAAGCCTTTCTTATTAAGCTCATTCATTACGGCATAAACACCGCCTGCTTCATTAAGATCTTCCATATAGGTACGACCTGCAGGTGCTAAGTGGCAAAGATTTGGAGTTTTTGCACTGATTTTGTTTGCAACATCCAAATTCAAATCAACACCACACTCGTGAGCAATAGCAGGAAGATGTAACATACTATTAGTAGAACAACCGAGTGCCATATCCACAGTCAAAGCATTCATCAAAGCTTTTTCTGTCATAATATCACGGGGACAGATGTTCTTTTTAACAAGCTCCATTACTGCCATACCTGCATGTTTTGCAAGTTCTATTCTCTGCGAATATACCGCAGGTATCGTTCCGTTTCCTTGAAGTCCCATGCCGAGAGCTTCCGTCAGGCAGTTCATAGAATTTGCTGTATACATACCTGAGCACGAACCGCAGGTCGGACAGGTTTTACACTCATACTCTTTCAGCTTTTCATCGCTTAATTTTCCTGCATTATAGCTACCAACTGCTTCAAACATACTTGATAAGCTTGTTTTGCATCCGTCAATTTTTCCTGCAAGCATAGGACCTCCGCTGACAAATACAGTAGGAATATTTACTCTTGCTGCCGCCATTAAAAGTCCGGGTACATTCTTATCGCAATTAGGAACCATAACAAGACCGTCAAAACCATGAGCAAGAGTCATCGCCTCGGTAGAATCTGCAATTAAATCACGGGTAACAAGAGAATACTTCATTCCCTGATGTCCCATAGCAATACCGTCACAAACTGCAATTGCAGGGAACACAATCGGTGTTCCGCCTGCCATTGCAACGCCGATCTTTACGGCATCTACAATCTTATCAATATTCATATGTCCGGGAACAATCTCATTATATGAACTTACAATGCCGATAAGCGGTCTTTTTTGTTCTTCCTCAGTAAGTCCCAATGCATGGAACAAACTGCGGTGAGGGGCGTTTTGAACGCCCTCTACAACATTTTCTTTCGACATAACAAACACCTCCGTTAGTTATTGATAAGTTTATCCTCATCACTCCAACTGTAAAGCTTACGGATATCTGCGCCAACTTTTTCGCAAGAATGTTCTTTTGCAAGCTTACGCATAGCCTTAAAGTGAACCTGTGCGCCTGCATCTGACATATCAAGCAGGAATTCCTTTGCAAATGTTCCGTCCTGAATGTCAGAAAGGATTTTCTTCATTGCTTTCTTTGTATCTTCTGTAATAATCTTCGGACCTGTTACATAGTCACCGTATTCAGCAGTATTTGAAATTGAATATCTCATACCTTCAAATCCGCTTTGATAGATAAGGTCAACAATTAACTTCATTTCGTGGATACATTCAAAATATGCATTTCTCGGATCATAGCCTGCCTCGGTAAGTGTTTCATAACCTGCCTGCATAAGAGCGCAAACACCGCCACAAAGAACTGCCTGTTCACCAAAAAGGTCGGTTTCTGTTTCTGTTCTGAAAGTTGTTTCCAGAACGCCTGCTCTTGCGCCTCCTATGCCGAGAGCGTAAGCAAGACCTAAATCCCAAGCATCGCCTGTTGCATCCTGATGTACAGCGATTAAGCACGGAACACCTTTGCCCGCCTGATACTCTGAGCGAACTGTATGACCGGGACCTTTTGGCGCAATCATAATAACATTTACATTTTCGGGCGGAGTGATGCAACCAAAATGAATGTTAAAGCCGTGAGCAAATGCAAGGGTTTTACCCTCGGTAAGATTTGGCTCAATGCTTTCCTTATAAAGTTTAGCCTGCTTTTCATCGTTGATAAGAATCATAATGATGTCGGCAGCCTTTGCCGCATCTGCTGCTGTCATAACCTTTAACCCCTGACTTTCAGCCTTCGCCCAGCTTTTTGAGCCTTCATAAAGACCAACAACAACATCAACACCGCTGTCCTTTAAGTTAAGTGCGTGTGCGTGTCCCTGTGAACCATAGCCGATGATAGCAACGGTTTTTCCTGATAATTTCTCCAAATCACAATCCTGCTGATAAAAAATTCTTGCCATTTTTATTACCTCTTTCTTATTATAAATTTAAATTTTGACGCAGTGTTGCACTGCCTTTTTCTATTGATGCCGTACCGGTACGGCAGATTTCTAAAATTGTAAAATCACGCATTAGTGAAATAAATTCATCCATCTTTGTACTGTCTCCGATAACACGAAGTACGATAGAATCTTTAGTGTAATCAATTGTTTCTGCTTTGAACGCCTCGGCTGCTGCACGAATATCCTCACGGGAAGAAACATCATTTTTCAGTTTGATAAGCATAAGCTCACAGCTGAGTGAATTATCTGTCGATAGTTCTTTAATAGAGCATACATCAGGTAATTTATATAACTGATTGATAAGCTGTTGCTTTCCGTTCTCTTCTCCGTCAAAGCTGAAAGTAATGCGTGAATAATCACCCGATTCACTCTCACTTGCGGTGATGGAGCTTATGTTAAACTGACGGCGTCTGAACATACTTGTAAGTCGATTTAAAACACCAAACTGATTTCGCACAAGAACTGCTACTGTATATCGGTTCATAACTCCACCTCCAATTTTGTAATAATATCATCCATACTTCCACCCGGTGGGAGCATAGGCAGAACAAATTCATCCTTGTCTATTTTACAGTCTATGATATAAGGACCTTCGGTTTTGAAAGCTTTTGCAAGTGCCTCATCCAATTCTTCGGGAGTTGTAACTGCCTCACCATCAGCACCAAAAGAACGAGCAAAAGCAGCAAAATCGGTTTTTCTTTGAAGAACAGAATTGGAATAATGCTTATCGTAAAATAGTGTCTGCCATTGGCGAACCATTCCGAGAACACCGTTATTCATGATGATAACAACAACAGGTACATTATATCTTACAGCAGTAGCAAGCTCATTGAGATTCATTCCAAAGCTTCCGTCTCCTGTTATAAGCACACTGCGTTCACCTGTTCCGTATGCCGCACCGATTGCTGCGCCGAAGCCATAACCCATTGTACCAAGACCGCCACTTGAAGCAAAACGGCGAGAGGTTTTGAAATTAAGACTTTGTGCTGACCACATCTGATGCTGACCTACATCGGTACATACCGCAGTACTTGCTCCTAAATACTTATTAACTGTAAGTATTGCTCTGCGTGGTGTAAGTCCCTCACGGTTGTCAAGATAGGTTTCTTCTTCCGTGCGGAAAGCATTGACCTTTTTCATCCATTCCTCTTTTTTATCTTCAACGAGAAGAGGAAGAAGCTTTTGCAAGGTAAGCTTAACATCTCCGCGAAGACCACATACCGAATTAACTGTTTTATTTAGTTCTGAGCCATCCACATCAATATGGACAATCTTTGCACCAGTTGCAAACTTTGAACGATTGCCTGTAACACGGTCATTGAAGCGCACACCGAGAGAGAGGATTACATCTGCATTGTGCATTGACATTGAAGATGCAAAGTGTCCGTGCATACCCTGCATACCAAGGAATCTCGGATGGTCGGTCGGGATAGCTGAAAGTCCCATCAGAGAACAACCAATCGGTGCATCAATCTTTTCGCTAAGTGCAAGCATTTCTTCTTGTGCGTCTGCTGTAATTACACCGCCACCAAAATAAATAAATGGGCGTTTGGCAGAATTGATAATCGAAGCGGCCTCGATGATACGTACATCTTTTGCAGCGAAAGGCTCATCTTTTTCTACGGGTTTTTGCACTTCATATTCGCATTTGTTAATCTGAACATCCTTTGGTACATCAATAAGTACCGGTCCAGGTCTGCCTGATTTTGCAAGTTTGAACGCCTCACGGATAGTATCAGCAAGGTCTTCCACAGAGCCTACAAAATAATTGTGCTTGGTAATGGGAAGTGTCACGCCTGTTATGTCGATTTCCTGAAAACTATCTGTACCAATCTGAGTTGTAGGAACATTTCCGCAAATTGCAACCATTGGAATTGAGTCAAGATATGCAGTGGCAATACCCGTAACTAAATTAGTCGCGCCCGGACCTGATGTTGAGATAACAACGCCAACCTTACCTGTAACTCTCGCATATCCATCTGCGGCATGCGTGGCACCTTGTTCGTGAGCGGTCAATGCATGATTTATTTCGTCTTGGTATTTATAAAGACTGTCATATACATTGAGGATTTGACCGCCCGGATAACCGAAAACTGTGTCGCATCCTTGTTCAATTAAAGTTTTTACTATGATATCTGAGCCTGAAAGAAGCACATCTAACACCCCTTTCTCAAATTCTCGCAAATCAGCTCTCCGCACTTACTGCAGCCTACGAGGTTTCCTCCCTCGCTCATAATGTCGGCTGTGCGATAGCCTTTATCAAGAAATACAGAAACTGCATTTTCAATAGCATCCGCTTCATCGGGCATATCAAAGCTAAAACGAAGCATCATAGCAGCAGATAAAATTGTACCGATTGGATTTGCCACATCTTTGCCTGCTATGTCGGGAGCAGAACCGTGAATAGGCTCATACAGACCACAGGAAGAACTACCAAGACTTGATGATGGAATCATACCGATTGAGCCTGTAATCATTGATGCTTCATCCGATAAAATATCACCAAACATATTTTCTGTTACGACAACATCAAACTGAGCAGGATTTTTCACAATCTGCATAGCACAGTTATCTACAAGCATATCAGAAAGCTCAACGTCTGGATATTCCGAAGCTAAACGATGCATAACCTTTTTCCAAAGTCTTGACGAATCCAACACATTACTTTTTTCAACAGAGCAAAGCTTTTTGTTTCTCTTTCTTGCAGTTTCAAAACCGATTCTGCCAATTCTTTCGATTTCTGCTTCGGAGTATTTCAAAACATCTGTTGCAACATCACCTTCAGTTTTATGTTCACCAAAGTAAATACCGCCTATAAGCTCACGGACAATGATAAAGTCAATGCCTGCATCCACAATGGACTTTTTAAGTGGGGACGCATCTGCTAATTGCGGCCAGATTTTTGCAGGTCTGTTATTGGAGTAAACACCCATTCCTGCACGGAGTTTTAAAAGTCCCTTTTCAGGTCTCTTATCTCCCGGAACATCGTTCCACTTATCTCCGCCGACTGCGCCTAAAAGAACGCTGTCAGACTCTAAACATTTTTTAAGTTCTGCTTCAGGAAGCGGCTCACCATATTTATCAATGGCACATCCACCCATATCTACATCTGTGTATGTAAATGTGTGACCGTAAGCTAAAGCTACCTTATCAAGAACCTTGATTGCCTGTTCTACGATTTCGGGACCGATTCCGTCACCTCTGATTACTGCTATATTTTTATTCATTGTTTTCGCCTTCTTTCAGGGATTTCAACAAGCCTCCACATTTAATGATATTCTGAATAAATTCAGGGAAGGGCTGTGCTTTATATGTTTTGCCTGTTGTGTGGTTTGTTATTACGCCTGTATCAAAGTCAACTGAAACCTCGTCATTTGCATTAATTTCATCTGCCGCCTGCTCACATTCCAAAATAGGAAGTCCGATATTGATTGCATTACGGTAGAAAATTCGAGCAAAGCTTTTTGCGATAACACAACCTGTTCCGCAGGTCTTAATAACAAGTGGTGCATGTTCTCTTGAAGAGCCACAACCAAAGTTCCAACCTGCTACCATAACATCTCCTTTTGATACCTTATCTACAAAGGTGGTATCAATATCTTCCATGCAATGTTTTGCAAGCTCGTTTGCGTCTGCCGTATTTAAGTATCTTGCAGGGATAATAACATCTGTATCTACATTATCGGGATATTTAAAAACTTTTCCTTTTGTGTTCATATCATTCTACCTCCGGATTTGTAATGTAACCAGTTATTGCACTTGTAGCAGCAGTAAGAGGACTTGCAAGATAAACTTCGCTTTCAACATGTCCCATTCTGCCGACAAAGTTGCGGTTAGTTGTTGCAATACATTTTTCTCCTGCAGCGAGTATTCCCATATATCCGCCAAGGCAAGGACCGCAGGTGGGAGTAGAAACAACCGCACCTGCATCTATAAATGCGGTTACATAACCTTTTTCTACACACTCACGATAAATCTGCATTGTTGCAGGAATGATAATGCATCTTACGCCGTCTGCAACCTTTTTACCATTAAGCACCTTATACGCTGCTTCCATATCCTCCATACGACCATTGGTACAACTACCGATAACAACCTGATCAACTTTGATTTCAGAAAGCTCTTTGGCAGGCTTTGTATTTTCGGGAAGATGAGGACAACTTACAATGGGTACTAATTCAGAAAGATTAACTTCAATCACTTCGTCATACTCTGCATCTTCGTCTGCCTGATATACCACAGGAGGTCTCATCCCTCTGCCATCTAAATAATCCATTGTTACTCTGTCAACCGGGAAAATACCATTTTTTGCACCTGCCTCGATTGCCATATTACAAATGCAAAGTCTGTCATCCATTGAAAGAGTAGCCACGCCCTCGCCCGTAAATTCCATACTGCGATAAAGCGCTCCGTCAACACCGATTTTGCCGATGATATATAAAATTACATCTTTACCGCTACAATTTGAGGGAAGCTTTCCTGTAAGGTTAAATTTAATTGCAGACGGCACTTTAAACCAAGCTGTACCTGTTGCCATACCTGCTGCCATATCCGTACTTCCCACACCTGTTGAGAAAGCGCCAAGTGCTCCGTATGTGCAGGTATGACTGTCTGCACCAATTATACAATCTCCGGCGGTTACTACACCTTGTTCAGGGAGAAGAGCGTGTTCGATACCCATTTTACCAACATCATAAAAATGGCTGATACAATGAGAGCAAGAAAATTCTCGGCATTGTTTTGATTGTTCTGCTGCTTTAATATCCTTGTTCGGTACAAAGTGGTCAAGAACCACGGCAATTTTGTCTTTATCAAATACTTTTTCAAATCCTGCCTTTTTAAACTCGTTAATTGCAACGGGAGTTGTAATATCGTTGCCAAGAACAATATCAAGCTTTGCAGAAATAAGCTGACCTGCCACAACATTTTCAAGTCCTGCGTGGTCTGCTAAAATCTTTTGCGTCATTGTCATTCCCATTATTTTGCATCTCCTTTTGTCATATTATAGAATGCACTGAAAAGTGCTTTTGTACTTGCCCAAATAACGTCTGTGTCTGTACCTGCACCCCAGAAATAAGTTCCGTCTTCGTTTTGAAGTCCGATATAGGATGCCGCAACACTTCGTGAGCCATCACCCTGCATACTGTGCTGAGTGAATACCTGCAATGTGTAATTTTCACCGCTGAATTCAGAAAGTGCATTGTTCACTGCATTAAGAGTACCGTTTCCTTCAGCTTCCAATTCGGTCTCTTCTCCGTTCTTATTAAAAGTGATATTAACTTTTACGACTTCATTTTCACGCATAAAGTCAAAATCCGTTACTTCAATACCGCAGTCAAGATTAAGGTAATTTGTTTCAAAGATATCAAGCACTTCATCGGGCTTTAATTCCTTGTGTTCGTGGTCTGAAACACCCTTACACAAATAACTGAAATGCTCTCGCATTTTAGGCGGAAGATTGTATCCGTAGGTCTGTTCCAAAAGATATCCGATGCCGCCTTTACCTGACTGCGAATTAACTCTGATAACATCTGCATCGTATGTTCTGCCGATATCCTTCGGATCAATCGGTATGTACGGTACACTCCACTGATGAAGCTTATTTTTAACTCTATATTTCATACCCTTTGCAATTGCATCCTGATGCGAACCTGAAAAGGCTGCAAACACCAATGCTCCTGCATAGGGCGCTCTGTCATAGACATGCATACGGGTGCAGCTTTCATACTTTTCAACAAGATAGTTCATATTGGAAAGGTCAAGCTTCGGATCAACACCGTGGGAATACATATTCATAGCAAGAGTGATAATGTCAACATTACCTGTTCTTTCACCGTTGCCGAAAAGAGTTCCTTCAACTCTGTCTGCTCCGGCAAGCAGAGCAAGCTCTGTATCTGCAACGCCTGTACCTCTGTCATTATGAGGATGAAGAGAAATCGTTACAAACTCACGGTATTTTAAGTTTTCGTGCATATACTGAACTTGAGAAGCGTACACATGAGGCATACTCATTTCAACTGTAACAGGAAGATTGATAATGACATTGTTATCTGCACTCGGCTCTAACACATCAAGAACTGCATTACAAACCTCCAAAGCATATTCAGGCTCAGTTCCGGTAAAAGATTCAGGCGAATATACAAAACGGAAGTTACCTTCATATTCTGATGCAAGTTTCTTTACAAGCTTTGCACCGTCAACCGCAATTTGCTTAATTTCTTCTTTTGATTTTTTGAACACCTGCTCACGCTGTGCTACGCTTGTTGAATTGTAGAAGTGAATAATCGCACTTGGAGCACCCTTACAGGCATCAAAGGTTTTTCTGATGATATGCTCACGGCATTGTGTAAGCACCTGAACGGTTACATCATTGGGAATCATATTGTTATCAATAAGGGTTCTTAAAAATTCATATTCGGTTTCACTTGCTGCAGGGAAGCCTACTTCAATTTCCTTAAATCCTACCTCAAGCAAAACTTTGTAGTATTCAAGCTTTTCTTCCAAACTCATTGGAATAACGAGTGCCTGATTTCCGTCTCGCATATCCACACTGCACCATACAGGTGCTTTTGCTACATGGTCTTTTTCTACCCATTTGTTGTACTTTTTATCTACCGGAAAGTATCCCACTTGGTATTTTGTTGCATCCATTTTCATACCTCCGCCACTGTATCTATCTCAACCAACACATTTTTCGGCAGTTCCTTTACTGCTACACAACTTCTTGCAGGTTTTGATACAAAGTATTTTTCATATACTGCATTAAACGCTGCAAAGTCTTCCATATTTTTAAGAAAGCAAGTTGTTTTTACAACTTTATCTATTCCGCTGCCCGATGCAGTAAGAAGTTCTTTGATGTTCTTACAAACCTGCTCGGTCTGTGTCTCTATTGTTTCTGCTTCAACGTTTCCGCTTTCGGGATTAATTGCAATCTGTCCCGATGTATATACTACATTTCCGCAAACAACTGCCTGTGAATAAGGTCCGATTGCTTTCGGTGCCTTATCTGTTTCAATAATCTTACTCATTTTTTATTTCCTCCCATTATTTCACTAATTTGAAGCCTTCGTTTTTAAGGGCTTTTGTTATTTCCTGAACGTGTTCATAGTTTCTTGTTTCCATATCAATTCTGAGATAACATCCTGTAACTTCCGATGTCGCACCGTTTTTCTCGTGATGAACACTTATTACATTACCACCGAGATCAGCAATAATTCTTGATACATCTTTAAGCTGTCCGGGTTTATCAATAAGTTCGATAAGAAGGCTTGTTACTCTGCCTGATTTCATAAGACCTCTTTCAATTACTCTTGATAGGATCGAAACATCAATGTTACCGCCTGAAACCAAGCTTACAACCTTTTTACCTTGAATTGGGAACTTATTAAACATTGCCGCCGCAACTGATACGGCACCTGCACCCTCGGCAATCATTTTCTGCTTTTCGATTAGAGTAAGAATTGCTGATGAAATTTCATCATCCGTAACCAATGCAATATCATCGACATATTCCTTAATCAGTTCGTATGTATGTTCGCCGGGTTGTTTAACTGCGATACCGTCTGCAATGGTGGAAACGGATTTTAAGCATTCGATATTTCCGTGTTTTACCGAGTTATACATGCTTGGTGCGCCCTGTGCCTGAACACCATAAACCTTGATAGATGGTTTTAGTGCTTTAATAGCATAGGCAACACCTGAAATCAGTCCGCCACCGCCGATAGGAACGATAACTGCATCAACATCTGCAAATTCGTTTACGATTTCAAGTCCGACTGTGCCTTGACCTGCGATAACATCCTCATCATCAAAGGGATGAACAAATGTATATCCCATTTCGTCTTTTAATTCAAGTGCTCTTTTGTATGCATCATCATAGCATCCGTTAACCAAGCAAACTTCTGCACCATATCCCTTTGTTGCTTCAACCTTTGAAATTGGTGCGCTGTCCGGTAGGCAAATAAGTGATTTAATACCGCATTTTGATGCGGCAAGTGCAACGCCCTGAGCGTGGTTTCCGGCAGAGCAGGCAATAACACCTTTCGCTTTTTCTTCATCCGAGAGCATCGCTATTTTATATCCCGAACCTCTTAGTTTGAATGAACCCGTGTATTGTAGGTTTTCGGGTTTTAGAAATAGCTCGCAGTTATCAGTAATACCCGATGTGCTAACTATCGATGTGCTTCTGACTATATCTTTTAGTACAACAGAAGCTTGAAAGATTTTGTCAAGTGTCAACATGGTTTATTCTCCTAACTTTTTAATAATTTGACTTTTAGTAATAAGAACCCGACCCGATAACGCAATCACAGATTGCGGTCGGGTGCCCCGGAACCTTGTTGTGTTCCACAATAAAAAATCCTCGCCTGCGTTTCGTTGCAAGCGAGGAAGGAAAAGTATAATATGAACAATTTTTATAGTATAAAACTATGATGAGTTTGCTCCAATTTTCCCACTCGCCTGCAAAATGAGTATATACAAATAAGCATAACCAATAATAATTATGCTGAGAATAAGGTATATAATTAGTGCAAGAGAATTAAAAATTGCAGCCATTTTCATCTTTTTCCTTTCTACATATTTTTGTGAATTCCTGAAAAAACAAAAAAACTCGCCTCAAAGATAACTTTGAGACGAGTTATAATAACCCGCGGTACCACTCAAATTGCAGATATAAAAATCTACCACTCTTCGAAGTCTATCAACTTCTATGCACTAACGTAGCATTCACGGGAAGTATCTACTGGGTGTTTAAACCTTTCGGGCTTCCGGCTCAGAAGTGATAAGAATTCTACAGTCCTTTACCGGGATCGCACCATCCCCGGCTCTCTCATAAATTCGTTGTAGGTTCCGTCTTCATCAACGCCTTTAAATTGATTCGAAGTCTACTAACCTCTATGCACTAACGTAGCATACACGGGGCGCCCTACACACTTTCGCTTCAGGTTTCCGGCTCAGAAGGGAGAGGATTTGGATATATAACATACTGATTCGCACCACCCATCAGCTCTCTCAAATGCTTTTCTCCAGTCCATTCTTCGTCACAGCTTTTAATTTGAATTATTAAATTATCGTTTATTATACTCTCATGTTTTTTATTTGTCAAGAGTTTTTAAATAAAAAATTTCATTTTATTTATTATTATCAATTATAAAACATATTTCATGAACTTTATTTATTCTAAATAAACAAAATTAATTTATGTTCGAAATCGAACCTTTTTCTTTAACTTCATACAAGACCTTCGAGGTTAACCCTCGGAGGTCTTTTTAATGTTCATTTAAAATGATTAATTTATCTAATTCCGTACTTCTCAATGATATAATCCATATCCTTATCGCCTCTGCCTGAGAGGTTTATGAGAACAGAACCTTTGCCCATTGTCTTTGCAAGCTTCATACCGTAGGCAACAGCGTGAGAACTTTCGATTGCAGGGATAATGCCTTCCATTCTTGATAGTTCAAAGAAAGCATCAATGGTTTCATCGTCAGTTACCACATCATATTTAACTCTGCCGATGTCATGCAAAAATGCGTGTTCAGGACCGCTTGACGGATAATCAAGACCGCTTGCAACAGAATATACGGGAGCAGGCTCTCCGTTTTCATCTTTCAGCATAATGCTGTTAAAGCCGTGCATAATACCCTCTGTTCCGTAGGTAAGACTTGCAGCGTGGTCACCGAGCGCAGTTCCGCGTCCTAATGGTTCAACCCCATAAATGTCAACGGGATCATTTAAGAAGCCTGAGAAAAGTCCCATAGCATTTGAGCCGCCGCCAACACAAGCAACAACGCTATCCGGAAGTTCTCCTGTCATATCAATAAACTGTTCTCTTGCTTCGATACCTACAACACTCTGAAAATCTCTTACCATCATCGGGAATGGATGTGGTCCAACAACAGAGCCTATGCAGTAAATTGCATCCTTATATTCATTGCAGTATGCCATAAATGCTGCATCAACCGCTTCTTTGAGTGTCTGCAGTCCGTCAGTTACTTCAATTACTCTTGCA
>SVJJ01000012.1 GCA_015069045.1 Oscillospiraceae bacterium | reverse complement strand
TATTAAATTGGCAAAAGGGTATTTTAAATTCCTTTGAAGTTCCATACACAAACGGATTTACGGAAGGATGTAATAACAAGATAAAAGTATTAAAGAGAAATGCTTATGGATATCGCAATTTTGAAAGGTTTAGAAAACGTATATTACATATGTTTAGATATAAGAGTGAAAAGGAAAAACCCAATGCGGCAGTTTAAGTTGCCGCACCAATTCCATTTTATTTTACCCCAACTGTTGACAAAGAGCCTTTTTATTAAAAGAACCTACTCTGCAACCCTTGTCGCCTATGTAAAAAAACACCTTTACAAAGGGGTTGTTGCAAGGCGACTACAGAATTGTGAAAGGGGTAATAAATATATACTTTTTCCTTTGTAAAAATGTAAAAATTTTTGATTTGGCTCAAAATTACCTCTATATTCTTTTAAAAGAAAAACCTTGCTTTTTATATTGTTTTATGGTATAATATAACAGAAGGCTAATTTTGAAAGTAATTTGGGCAAGAAGCCATCGGAGGTAAAAATGGAAAATAAAGTAAATACTCAATATGACGAAACCCAAATCCAAGTATTGGAGGGCCTGGAGGCCGTTCGTAAACGTCCCGGTATGTACATTGGCTCTACTTCATCCCAAGGTCTGCATCATTTGGTATATGAAATTGTAGACAACTCTATTGATGAAGCTTTGGCCGGTTATTGTACTCAAATTGAGGTTGTTTTAAATGAGGATAATTCCGTTACGGTAAGGGATAACGGTCGTGGTATTCCTCATGGTATTCACCCTAAAATGGGTATTTCCACTATTGATGTTGTATTTACTGTTTTGCATGCCGGCGGTAAATTCGGCGGTGGCGGTTATAAGGTATCCGGCGGTTTACACGGTGTTGGTGCTTCCGTTGTTAATGCTCTTTCCACCCATTTGGAAGTTAAGGTTTATGATGGTGAAAAGATTTGGTTCCAAAGCTATAATCGGGGTGTTCCTGAAGGTCAGGTACACACCATTGGCGATACAAACAAAACCGGAACAGAAATTACATTTTGGGCTGATGGTGATATTTTTGAAGAAACTGTTTATGACTACCAGGTGCTCTTAAAACGTTTAAGAGAACAAGCCTTCTTAAATGGTGGTCTAAGAATCATTTTTATCGATAATCGTGAAGAAAAAACAGAGGAACTCCTTCATTATGAGGGTGGTATTAAAAACTTTGTTTCATACTTATTTAATGAAAAGAAAGCAAGAAGAGATAGCCTGGAGGTTGTTAACGAAGAGGTTATCTATGTCAAGGGCGAAAAAGATGGTAACATGGCAGAAATAGCCCTTCAGTGGTATACCGGCTATGACGAAAAAATTGAAACCTTTGCCAATAACATTGCCACCACAGAGGGCGGTATGCATCTAACCGGTTTTAAAACGGCTTTGAAGAAGGTTTTTGTTGATTATGGTAAGAAGTTTAAAATTCTAAAAGATAATGAAGAACTTGAGGGTGAAGACATCCGAGAAGGTCTGATTGCTGTTATTTCAGTTAAATTAGAGGAACCGCAATTTGAGGGTCAAACCAAAACCAAATTGGGGAATTCTGTAATGCGCAGCTTTGTTGAAAGCATGATAAAAGAAAAATTGGCTGACTACATGGAAGAAAATCCAACTGTAGCCAGGGCTATTTTAGAAAAAGCCTTAATGGCCTCCCGTGCCAGAATCGCAGCCAGAAAAGCAAGGGAAGCCAACAGAAAAACCCCCCTTGGGTCCAGTTCACTCCCGGGTAAGCTGACTGATTGCATTGTAAAAGATCCAAGCAAAACCGAAATTTATATTGTAGAGGGTGATTCTGCAGGCGGTTCCGCAAAAAGCGGACGCGACAGTAAATATCAAGCCATTCTCCCTCTTTGGGGAAAAATGCTGAATGTAGAAAAAGCACGGGCCGATAAGGTGTATGGAAACGAGAAGTTAACCCCGGTTATCCAGGCCTTAGGTACTGGCATCGCTGATGAATTTAATTTGGAAAAGCTTCGCTATGATAAAATTGTTATTATGGCCGATGCCGATGTAGATGGTGCACATATTCAAACCTTGTTGCTTACCTTCTTCTTCCGGTTTATGCGGCCCTTAGTTGAAGCTGGCCATGTTTATTTGGCAAAACCACCTCTTTACAAACTGACCCGCGGCAAAAAGAGTCAGGTCGCCTTCAGCGATGAAGAGCGCGATGCTATTAGTGAGGAATTGAAAGGCGGCGACCCAAATGCCAAGGTGGAAATTAGCCGCTATAAAGGTCTTGGTGAAATGAATCCCGAAGAGCTTTGGGAAACTACTATGGATCCAAAGAACCGTATTTTGTTGAAGGTCACCTTAGAAGACGCAGAAAGGGCAGATGAAATCTTTACCATTTTGATGGGCGACGAGGTTGAACCCAGGCGAATCTTCATAGAAGAAAATGCTCAGTATGTAACAAATCTTGATGTGTAGGTTGAGGTGATTGAAATGGCTAAAAATAAAAAATACGAAGATTCTCATTTTGAGGAATATTTAGAAACCCAAAAAATTGTTGATATTGATATAGAAAAAAGAATGCGCGAGGCCTTTATTGACTATGCCATGAGTGTTATTGTGAGTCGTGCACTGCCTGACGTGCGTGATGGTTTAAAGCCTGTTCACAGAAGAATTTTATATTCTATGCACGAGGAACACTTAACCTATGACAAGCCTTTCTTTAAATCTGCTACCACTGTTGGTAACGTTATTGGTCGATATCATCCCCATGGCGACGCCTCTGTTTATGATGCCATGGTTCGTTTAGCCCAAGACTTTTCCATGCGTTATATGCTCGTGGATGGTCATGGTAACTTTGGTTCTGTGGATGGTGACCCGCCGGCTGCATACCGTTATACAGAAGCCCGAATGAGTAAGTTGGCCAACACAATGTTGGAAAATATTGAGAAGAATACCGTAGATTTCCTGCCAAACTTTGATGAAAAACGTATGGAACCTACTGTACTTCCCACTCGAATTCCCACTCTGCTTATCAATGGTAGCTCTGGTATTGCCGTTGGGATGGCAACTAACATTCCACCTCATAATTTAACTGAAGTATTAA
Source organism: Oscillospiraceae bacterium (assembly GCA_015069045.1). Taxonomy (GTDB): domain Bacteria; phylum Bacillota; class Clostridia; order UBA1381; family UBA9506; genus UMGS755. Next base: position 42,143 of record SVJJ01000012.1, on the reverse strand, counting down.
ATGGTGTTATCGCCAAAATTGACAATCCGGATATTACCGTAGCCGAAATGATGGAATATATCAAAGGTCCCGATTTCCCAACGGGCGCTTCTATCATGGGGAAACGTGGCATTATAAGTGCCTACGAAACCGGTCGTGGCAAAATTGTTGTACGAGCTAAAACCACCATTGAGGAACATCGTGACGGAACCTCCTCTATTATCATTACGGAGCTTCCCTACCAGGTTAATAAGAAAATGCTAGTTGAATCCATTGCAGAGCTGGTAAAGGAAAAACGGATTGAAGGCCTTTCTGATATTGATGACCATTCCTCCGACCGTGTAGGTATTCGAGTAGATATTTCCTTAAAAAGAGATGCAAATCCTCATGTCGTATTAAATCAACTGTATAAATATACCCGCATGCAGGACAGTTTTTCCGTAAATCTTCTTGCTATTCATGATGGACGGCCAAAAACTATGGGGCTTATGGAGGTTCTGAACCACTTTATTAATTTCCAGGAAGAAATTGTAACACGCAGAACACGTTTCGATTTGGAAAAAGCAGAAGCCAGGATGCACATTTTGGAAGGTTTGCGTATTGCTCTTGCAAATATAGATGAAATTATCCATATCATCAGAAATTCTTATGATGATGCTAAGGAACGCTTGATGGAGCGTTTCTCCATGTCTGATATTCAGGCACAAAGCGTGTTGGACATGCGTCTCGCTCAGTTGCAAAGGCTAAACGGTGAAAAAATTGAGACTGAATATGCAGACCTGGTTGAAAAAATCAAGGAATACAATCTGCTCCTTTCGGATAGAGGAAAATTAATGGAACAGATTAAGGATGAATTGATCGAAATTCGCGACCGCTATGGTGACGAGCGAAAAACTGAACTGTTAGATTCGGAAGATGAAATCGACATTGAAGATTTAATTGAAGAAGAGGATGTGGCCATTACCCTGACCCATTTTGGTTACATTAAACGGTTGCCGGCTGATACATATAAATCCCAGCGTCGAGGCGGCCGAGGGATTACAGGCATTACCACTCGCGAAGAGGACTTCGTGGAACATCTCTTTGTCACCAGCACCCATAACCATGTGCTGTTCTTTACAAACAAGGGTAAAATGTATCGTTTGAAGGCCTACCAAATTCCTGAGGCCGGCAGACAGGCTAAAGGAACCGCCATTATAAATCTGTTGCAATTAGATCAGGATGAAAAGGTTACAGCCACCATTTGTGTTAAGGAGTTTGAGGCCAATAAATATTTATTCTTTGCCACACGTAAGGGTGTTGTAAAGAAAACTGACTTTATGGCCTATAACACAGCTAGAAAGGGTGGTTTGGCTGCCATTGTCCTAGAAGAAGGCGACGAGCTGATTAATGTGGAATTAACAGATGGTAAGCAAGACATCCTGCTGGCCACTTATAATGGCATGTGTATTCGCTTTAATGAGCAGGATGTTCGTTCCCTAGGGCGTGTGTCTCACGGTGTTCGTGGCATCCGTTTAGCCTCAAAGAATGACTATGTTGTTGGCATGGGCGTAGCCCGTGAGGATGCAGACCTTTTGGTTGTAACGGAGAACGGCTATGGTAAAAAGACCTCACTAACCGAATACAAAACCCAAAATCGTGGTGGCCAAGGCGTGAATACCTATCGCCTAACTGAGGCAACAGGATCTGTCGCCGGTATTATGGTGGTAACAGAAACCGACGATATTATGCTTATCACCTCCGATGGTACTATTATCCGTATGAAAACCAGCGAAATTAGTCGTATTGGCCGTTTAACCAAGGGCGTACACCTTATGCGGCTAGATGGTGTTCAGGTGGTTAGCGTAGCACGGACCGACGAGCAAGAAGAAGAAAATCCAGCCGATGAGAACGCCGAAGATGGTGTTGTTAACGCATCCGGCGGAGAGGAACTGGCTGAAACGGAGTAATTGATTCTAATCGAGGTGTAATGGCATGAAACACTATAACGACAGAATTCGAGATTTACGAGAAAATCGTCGGCTAACACAACAACAAATTGCAGAGGTGCTGGGTATACGTCAGCAGGTTTATTCCAAATACGAGTTGGGTGTTCGTTCTCTACCTATTGAGCATCTCACAAAGCTATGTCGCTTCTACAAAACCTCGTCCGACTGGATTTTAGGCCTAACTGACGGTAAGGACAAAGAGTAGGAGGCAATCCCTTGAAACTTGCATGGTATTTAATTATAATGGCGGGGGTAACATATCTTATTCGTGTCTTGCCCTTTACCTTATTTCGGGAAAAGGTCAGATCCCCCTTTTTGCAATACTTTTTTGCCTATATCCCCTATGCCGTTTTAGCCGCAATGACTTTACCTCATATGCTCTATGATGGTAAAAATCCTATCTGTGCCGCTGTAGGCTTGTTTGCCGCCATCATTTTAGCCCTTCTAAAGCGTTCCTTAATTATCGTGGCTTTAGGTGCATGTATGGCCGCCTTCACGGCAGGACTCATTTGGTAAGGACTTATTCATAATAAAAAAGCTGTAGCAACTTGATGAAACATCACGTTGCTACAGCTTTTTATATACCGGATTATAATGAATGGTTTTTCTTATTTTTCATATAATTGCCGAGGACACAATACAATGCAATAGTACACACCAGCATGATGCTGACACACAAAAATTCATAACGAACAGATAGATGAAATCGTGCTAAAATATCATATCGCAAAAATGAAATAACCAAACAATGATAGAGATAGATTTGGTAGGATGTATTACTCATTACAGTCGCCGCCTCTTGGAGAAGGGATACATTTCGACAACATCGGCTTACAAACAGTAAGACGAGTATGGAAAGAAGGACATAGACAATGTTGACTATTTCTGCAAAATGATAAAATATAATACCGCGAGTTGAAAGAAAAGATAAACCAATGTGCAAGACGGCCACGCCGATAAACGCAACTATCATCCCCTTCCAATGTACAAACATTCTATCAAAAAGTTTGGTTTTTGCTGCATACATACCAAAAACAAAATACAAAATGTAGGAGCCAAAAAATCTATCTCCATACGGAATACGGATGCATTGCTGAAAGACAACTATTGTAATGCCGGACAAAATCAACACCAAGGTATCATGTTTCATCAAGGCTTTTGCCAAAAGTGGGAAAAGAAAATAGAACTGAACAGAAATAATAATATAATAAAAATGAGCAGATAAAGTACCCAAAAACACGTATTGTGGCAGTTCTCGAAAGGTAGCCCACCCTTTTAATAAAAAATAAATAAAATAAACAGCTGTTGCAATTAAATAAGGCACAACAATCTTGGAAAATCTGTTTTGATAAAATGCCTTAAGGGGAATTCCCTCCCGATATTTATGGTAAAGCTTAAAACCGCTTAAAAAAAGAAAGGCGGGAACGCAAAAACAGAAAAATTTATTCACAACAAAAATAAGCAAATACCAAATGCTCTCCTGTTGAAGTTCTGCCAAAGGAAAAGAAGTAAGATGAATGATAACAACGCCTAAGCAAAGGGCCGCATTTAAAAGAGTAATTTCTTTAAATGTTTTTGTTTTCATATATACATCACAAACCCTATCGTTACATTTATATTTATTGTATCATAGCTGCCGCAAAAAATCCACAACTAATTTATACAATCAAGAACACAAAACAAAGCCGCAAGCAAATGCTTGCGGCTTTGACAATATCCAATAATAATAATTAACGTTTTGAGAACTGTGGAGCACGACGAGCAGCTTTGAGTCCGTACTTCTTTCTTTCCTTCATTCTTGGGTCACGTGTTAAGAAACCCGCCTTCTTCAAAATAGGACGATAGGTTTCAGAATCAACCTCTAACAATGCCCTTGCAATACCATGACGAATTGCACCTGCCTGACCGGTGAAACCACCGCCGACAACACTAACAATAACGTTGTATTTACCCTCGGTTTTGGTAGCAACCAAAGGCTGCTTAACGATAACCTTTAAGGTTTCCAAACCGAAATAATCATCTAAAGAACGGTTATTAATTGCAATATCGCCTTTGCCGGGAACTAATCTAACTCTGGCGATAGATTTTTTTCTTCTACCGGTACCATAAAATAATTCTGCCATTTCTTACAAACCCTCCTTATTTAATTTCCTGTGTCCAGGCTTCAGGCTTTTGTGCTGCATGCTCATGGGTATCGCCTGCATATACACGCAACCTCTTTGCAGCTAAGTCACCCACAGTATTGTGAGGCAACATGCCTTTAATTGCCTTGGTCATAGCAAATTCGGGACGTTCGCTCATCAGCTTGTCGTAACGAACAGCCTTAATGCCACCAACATAACCCGTATGTCTGTAATAATGCTTCTGTAGCAGCTTTTTACCGGTTAAAACAGCTTTTGCTGCGTTAATGATAATCACATGGTCACCACAATCGCAATGAGGGGTGAATTCGGCCTTATGCTTACCGCGCAAAATTGCTGCAGCTTGTGCTGCAACTCTGCCCAGAGGTTTGCCGTCTGCATCTATGATATACCATTGTCTTTGCAGTTCATGAGCTTTTGCCATAAATGTACCCATAAATCTTTACCTCCTGTATTTTATAAACAATATTTTCAAAATGCAACATGTAATATTATAATCTATCTGCTATAGTTTGTCAAGTGCTTTTTTGCAAAAATTAAAATACTTTTGACAAAGTTTCATTTTCTTCGTTTTTCTCTTTATAGCTCACGAATGCTCCAAGTTCATTTTCACTAAATGATAAATTTCTTCACTAATTTCCTCAATGGAGCGAATAGAGCCGTCTTTCACACAGGAGATAATTTGCCAACCGGTTAAAGAGGCAATTTCCATAGCATTATCGTAAGCCCGTTCTAAATAACCGGCATCCCGCTCGTGAATATCTTTTTGTGCCTGTCCGGTAATTTTATTGGCCCGACTTTCCATAAGCTTCCGTGCATAAGCAGGAGGCATATCTAAAAACAATACCAAATCCGGTTGTGGCAGTGTCAGTTTATCATATTCTAATGCGCTAAGCCATTGAATAAAGTCGTTTTTATCACCACTAATTTTAGCAGCTTGATGCACCAAATTAGAGGTGACGTACCGATCAGCAACTAAGATGCCGCCTTCCTCATAAAATGCGCCCCAATCCCGTTTAAAGCTGGCATAACGATCAATTGCATAAAACAAGGAGGCTGCATAGGGATTGACATCATCTGCCTGGTTGCCCAAATCTCCGGCTAAATATCGTTTAATAGGCAGGGAAAAATCGCTTGCATAATCCGGAAAGGATATTTGACGCACCCTTCTACCCTCTTGCTGCAAATACCGAAATAACAACTCTGTTTGAGTGGCCTTACCGCTGGCATCGACCCCTTCAATAACAATCAGTTTACCCATCTTCGTTCTCCTTTTTATATTGCTTGCGCATAGCGGTGGCACGGCCACAGCTCATTTTTCCCTCCGGACAAGGGCCTGCCACACATGAGGGGCCGGCATGTGCAAACAAAGTAGGTGCAACCTCCTGAACCAAACGAAGCATTTCGTTGGCCAAAGCCTGAATTTCCCATTGAGCACGACTGCAACAGCGATGATGAAAGAAGTTCATTAAGCTGCGGGCATTCATCGTGACAATCATTTTAGTTTCACAAGCATTAGGAAGCACAAAACGAGCATCCTCAATGGCCTTTTTTTCTGCTTGATTACGCGCTTTTTTCTCATCCAAGCCCTCTTTTATGTTTTCAGCATAGTATTTTTCAAATAAAATGTCTGCTAATTGATTATAAGTTTGTTGAGCCATTTCCATGGATTGTTGATAAAGGCTATGTGCTGCTTCGTCTGCCGCGATGGCCGGTGGTGTAATAAATTCAAACTGGCCTTCTTTTACATAGCGTTGTGATTTAACAGAATAGCTGGCTATTCGGTGGCGTGTAATTTGAGCAAGCAAGGCACGACTTACGCCCTCAATGCCAAAGGTAAAACTCACATGCTCAATGGGGCTTTCGTGACCCATTTCCATCAGCATTTTTAAAAACCTCTGTATGCCTGCCTGGTCTAAACCATTCAGAATATCCGATACACCCGCACTTGAATAGCACAATTTTGCTGCTGCAGAAATAATTTTCTCCGGTTCTCCGGTGTGTTGCAGTAATTCAACATGAAGTGACATGTTATGCCCCCCTTTTTTCATTTTGACTCTCTGTATACAACTATACCGTAATGATTTCTGTGCCGTCTACGGCCACAGATACTAATCTCTCTATATCTAAACGAGTTTCAGAGGCTTGAATACGGTCTAATTTAGGTTTTGTATTGGGATGCTTTGGCGTAAAGATAGTGCAGCAATCTTCATAGGGCAAGATAGAGGTTTCAAAGGTTCCAATTTTTCTTGCAATCGTCACAATTTCTTCCTTATCCATCCCTATAACCGGGCGAAATACCGGAATGGTAGTAACGGCATCCGTCACAGCCAAGGCTTCCACCGTTTGGCTGGCTACCTGACCAATGCTTTCGCCTGTTATCAGTGCCTTAGCCCCGGTTTTAACTGCAATATTTTCCGCAATACGCATCATGAGCCGCCGCATTATAATGGTAAGCTGTTCTGCGGGGCAGTTCTTCTTTATCGCAAGCTGCGCCTCTGTAAACGGCACAACGTGAACATCGAGTCGCGGCGCATATTCAGCCAAAATTTTAGCTAAAGACATCACCTTATCCTTGGCCCGCTCGCCGGTATAAGGGTAGGAAAAAAAGTGGACTGCATTCAGTTTAACACCACGCTTTGCCGTCATATAGCCAGCTACAGGACTATCAATACCGCCGGAAAGTAGTAACGTTGCTTTGGAGTTTGAGCCAACCGGCATACCCCCTGCACCTTTGACACGGCCACAATATACATAGGCATATCGTTCCCGTACCTCCACCATAACAATTTCCTCCGGGCTGTTCACATCAACAGTGAGATTTGGAAAGGCATCGTGCAGATAGCCCCCCACCTCGCGACAAATTTCAGGAGAGGTAAAGGGGAATTTTTTATCGGCTCGTTTGGCCTCAACCTTAAAACTTTTAATGTTGCGAAGCACCGGCGCCAAAACCTCTGCTGCACCCTTTTGAATAGCAGGAATATCTTTAGGTAATACAAAAGCCCGGGTTAGCGAGGTAATACCAAAAACCTTGGTTAATCGGTGAATAATGGCATCGATGGTCGTAGGGTCCTCCGGCTCTACGTATATCGTTGCTTGTGCGCGATGCACAGTGCCCTTAAAATCCTTTGGTAAGGCTGCCTTAATATTTTTTACCAGGGCCTCCTCAAAGAAGGGACGATTTAAACCTTTTAAAATAATTTCACCATATTTAATCAAAATCAGCTGTTTCAATGCTTTGCCTCCGTTAATTTTTTATCGCTTCATATACAATGCGTTGCGTTGTTGCATCCGGCGCTTTATCCCTATAGCCGTCATAGCAGGCTTGCAGGCTTAATCCTGCTTGGGCCAACGCTTTTTTTATATCTTCATGTGTATACACCCGTTGAGTGTGTTCCTCATCAATGCGGCGGTATAAACCTTTCTCTGTTTTTTCAAAAAAGGTTAAATATAATTGACACAATCCTGTCTCTTTTTCAAAATCATTTTCCCATATGTAATAAATGTTGTCCTGCTCATAGGTATAGGTTTCCTGCCCTAAAACATGGCTAAATTTATATTCGGAATTAACATCAAAAATTAGTATGCCGCCTGGGTTCAGATAATTGGCACACAACCGCAGCATAGAGGTAAAATCTTCTGCCTCTGTCAAATAGTTTACACTATCCAAGGCACAAACAATCGCATCCACCGTACCATACAGTTCAAAGGATTCCATGGGCTGGTGTAAAAACAGAATCTTCTCTGCCCCCTTTTTTTGACGTGCCACCGACAACATATCCTCAGAATTATCTGCGCCCAACATATCGTACCCACGGGCCGATAAAGCCAGCGTCAGGGTTCCCGTGCCGCAGGCTAAATCCAGTACAAGGCCCTTGTCGTGGCCATTTTGTTTTAGTCGAGATTGTATAAAATCTGCCATTTGCTCGTAGTCCACGTCAAATGTCAACATATCATATAACGTGGCAAAGTCCTGATACATGCTCATGGTGTGTCTTCCTTTTTCTGCTTAATTTGTTGCCAGTATTGCGTGAAAGCCTGTTCATGTTTATTATCGCCACTTTGATAGTAAACCGTATCCTTAATCTTATCCGGCAAATATTGCTGAGGAACATAGTGGTCCGGATAGTTATGTGGATATTGATAGGTCAGCCCTCTGCCCATTTTTTGAGCGCCGCCATAGTGAGCATCCCGCAGATGCATAGGTACATCACCGGTATCGGTGGTTGCCACATCCCCCATGGCTGCATCAATGGCCATAATAGCTGAGTTGCTTTTCGGTGCTGTAGCCAATAAAATTGTGGCCTCTGCCAAAGGAATACGAGCTTCCGGCAAGCCAAGCTGCAAGGCGCTGTCAACACAAGCCTTAACAATGGGAATCGCTTGCGGATAAGCCAAACCAACATCCTCCGCTGCTGTAACAAGCAGTCGCCTGCATGCAATGAGCAAATCCCCACCGGTAAGAAGCCTTGCAAGGTAATGAATGGCGGCATCAGGGTCGCTACCCCGCAGAGATTTTTGAAAGGCACTAATAACATCATAATGGCTGTCGCCGTCCTTATCATGACGAAAGGCTTTTTTTTGCGTACATTGCTCGGCCAAAGCCAAAGTAATAACAAAACCTTCCTTAGATAGGACTGCTCCATGTACACAAAGCTCTAAGGCGTTGAGCGCCTTACGCACATCCCCTGCTGATGAGACAGATAAATGGGAAAGAGCCTGGGGTTCTATGCATATAGCAGCTCCAATTTCCTGTTCTAAGAGAGTAATAGCCCGTTTAATGGCATTTTCAATATCAGTTCCATCTACCGGCATAAATTCAAAAACCGTACAGCGAGATAAGATGGCATTATAAATGTAAAAATAAGGATTTTCCGTTGTACTGGCAATTAAGGTCACAGAGCCGTTTTCAATAAACTCCAAAAGAGATTGCTGTTGCTTTTTATTAAAATTTTGAATCTCATCTAAATACAAAAGAACACCTTCCGTATTCCCCATGCTGCCAAGGTCTGTTGTAATCGCCTTAATATCGGCTACAGAGGCATTTGTAGCATTTAACTTATATAATTTTTTGCCGGAAAGGCGTGCTGCAATGTTCGCTACCGTCGTTTTGCCCGTACCGGATGGACCATAGAAAATCATGTTAGGAATGTTTCCTGAAGTCAACAACCGATGGAGAATTTTCCCTTCGGAAAACAAATGCTGTTGACCCACACAATCCTCTAACGACTGAGGACGAATTCTGTCTGCTAAAGGACTACTCACGAAAATTCCCTTCTTTCATCATAAAAATTAAAGCTGTAAAAAACCCGGCCGGATTTTTTACAGCTCCCAAACCCTCACGGGTAGTATGCAATTTTTAAATTACGTGCAAAGATTATGCCTGCTTTTTTAAGGCAATAACCAATCTACGATATGGTTCCTCACCCACGCTATAGGTTTCTACCTGCGGGTTGCTCTGCAAGGTAGAATGAATAATACGACGTTCGTTGGCGCTCATAGGCTCTAAGGTAATTTTCTTTTTGTTATTTACAACAGAATGTGCTAAATTCTCAGCCAGCCGAACCAGAGTAACCCGACGCTTCTCACGATAATTCTCCGTGTCCAGCACGACCTTAACATAGTCTCCGTCACCACGGTTAACAGCCAAGCTCACCAAATGCTCCAAAGCATCTAAGGTATCCCCATGTTTGCCGATGATAAGGCCCATACCTTCACCAGATAAGGTGATTTTCATTAGCTTGTCTACCCGCTCAATAGCAATATCCACACGCATACCCATGCATGTAAACACATCATCTAAAAAATCTTTGGCACGAGATTCAGGGGTAACGTCTGAGGTAACCAACACAACGGCATCTCGCGCACCGATTCCAAACAGACCCTTTGATCCTTCTTCAATAACCTCAACCTTAACCTTATCCTCTGATAAATGCAGTTCGGACAAAGCAAGACTTATAGCTTCTTGTACAGTTTTGGCCGATTTTTTTACAGGTTTACTCATTTTTTTCTCCTTTCGGCTTCGCGTTCTCTAAAATGTTTTGGCGCAACATGCTCAGGGGGTTGAGCGGGGAAAAACCGATGCATAACAAACTGTTGAATAATCTGAATTACATTGGATAATATCCAATAAAATCCCAGGCCCGCTGGTAAAGAAACAGAGAAAAATACAGTCATAAGCGGGAAAAAATACGTCATCATTTGCATAGTACCGGCTGCGCCCTCTGTATTAGAGGAAGAAGATGTTTGCTTATTCATCTTAGTTGACAGCCATGAGGATAAATACGTTGTTAAACCTGCCAGAACAGGAATAAGCAACAACGGTGAAAGTACAGTTAATGTTGGCGTTTGAGATAAATTCAAACCAAAAAATGTAAAGTCGATATGCATCATATCCGCACCGGGAAAAGCCGCAGAAAGCCCTTCGGACAACCGCGTCATTTCAGCAGCAATACCTATTTGGTCCTTAACCGCAACCGTAGAGCCTAAATTGGTTAAAGCTGTATACACTTCTTCAATAGTTGGTAATCCGTGCTTACCCAGCTGCACCACATAGGTTAACGGACTACGAATAATATTATATAAAGCAATTAAAACCGGAAACTGAATTAAAAGGGGTAAGCACCCTCCCATAGGATTAATTTTATTCTCCTGGTATAGTTTCATGGTTTCCTGATTAAGCTTTTCTTTATCATATTGATATTTCTTTTGCAATTCTTGCATTTTTGGCTGAATTGCCTGCATTTTGGACATGGATTTTTGCTGTTTAATAGTAAGAGGTAACAAAATGGCTTTTGTAACAAGAGTGAAAGCCACCAATGTCCAACCATAGTTTTGCAACAGTAAATAAATATAACGGAATAGATATCCTAATGGAATATTAATAATATCAAAAATACCCAATGTATGGCCTCCTTTTTGACCAACCTGTTTTGCAACACAACGAATAAAACAAACTAAAAATTAGCATTTTCAATCCACCGGATCATAACCACCTTTATGGAAGGGATGGCATTTTAAAATTCGGCAGAAAGCTAACCACGTGCCGCGTAATGCTCCTTTTTTTGTAATAGCATCAATAGCATACTGGGAGCAAGTGGGATAAAACCGACAGCTCGGTTTTTTCAATGGTGACAAATATCGCTGGTACCATCGAATCATAGCAATTAAAAATCGTTTCATGCTAAACTGCTCGTTTCATAAATCATTCTGAAAACGGCTACTGTTTGAGCTGCGTTTTCCTACATCTGGGACGCCGAATGGTTGCCAGAGAAGGGTTTAATCAGGTGTGCTGCCTCAAACATCTGTCGCAAACTCCCCATGGTTTCATCTAAGGAATCCGCGGTCAAACACCCTTCTTTTGCAGAAATAATAACATCATAGCCGCGTTTTAGTTCCGACTCCATAAGTCGATAACCTTCCTTAACAAGTCTGCGAATTCGGTTGCGTTTAACGGCACCGGCTAATTTTTTGCCAACTCGAATACCAAGACGATTAATGTCTGTGCCGTTGGGCAGGTAATATAAAATATAATACTTGTGGTATGTCCTTTTTCCTTTTTTATATACCCGTAAAAACAACTCGTTTTTGTTTAAACTGATCGTTTGTTTCATGCCTTACACCCGCAGTCACAGGGAATTATGAAATAAAGTCGCTAAAAGCGAAAGCTCTCAGCGACTGAGTTTCATAACTATGCAGATAGAACCTTTCTGCCCTTTAGTCTTCTTCTGGCCAATACTTTTCTGCCAGAACGTGAACTCATTCTGTTTCTGAAGCCATGATCTTTTTTGCGTTTTCTTCTGTTTGGTTGATATGTTCTAAGCAAGTGCTCCACCTCCTACATGCATACCACGTTATCATATACCCTTTTATTATATCCTTCAAAACAAAACTTGTCAATAGTTTTATGAATAAAAAAGTTGTATTTTTAATATTTTTATGATAGAATAAATGTGATTCTATTTAGAAATTACATATTTAGGAGGCAAAATCATGCAGATTGATTTGCTGTGCCCTGTAGAAAATCAAGGCACTATCGTAAAAACAAATTCTCAAACCGGAAAGCCCTATGCTTTATTAAGGCTTTTTAACTTAAGTGACCGTGTGGTAGAAGCTATTGCCTTAAAGCTATATGGCTACGATGATGAGGGAAACGAAATTGGTGCCTTTTCTGTTGATATTGGCGATGTAAATGGCCAACCTAAGGAATATTTTGCATCAGCCAGAATGATTCCCTTGGGCCAACTGCCCGGTGTTACGCAAATTGAGACAGAATTTTTAGAGATACACTTTACAGAAGGTGATCCTTACATAAAAGAAGACAACAAAACCGAGATTACAATGTCTGATGTTCCCGATGAGGAAAAAAACAATTTACAGGCTGCTGCAGGTGAGGATGCCCTGTACTATGCTAAAGAAGAAGAGGCTTATTGGCTCTGTGTTTGTGGCCGTCCTAATGTGGTTGATGCAGAAAACTGTGTACGTTGTGGACGGGATAAGAGTTGTGTGCTTAATGCCTACCATTCTGCGGAGTCTGTAGCTGAAACTCTGGTTAAAATAGAAGAGGAAACCCGCATAAGGGAGGAAGCTGAAAAGCAGGCAAAATTAGCAGAAAAAAAGGCACGGAATCGCAAAATACTCCGCTTTATATCTATGGGTTTGGGCGGCGTTATAGCAGCAGCTATTCTCTGTGTTTTAGTCTACCTGGCCTATGGCGGTGTTATGACCTTGTTAGGTAATAGCGCTGCTAAAAAGGGAGATTTTTTAACAGCCTATACCCGCTATGCTACAACAGGTAACAGTGGCAAAATAGCACAGGTGTCAGAAGAGGTACGGGGGAATTCCACCTGTAACCTAATGCAAAAGGGCTTAATGACAGCCGATGATGAAAACCTGTACTTTATTGACCCCTCCTACACCATATATAAGGAAAATAAAACAACCGGCGAAAAAGAAAAAATAAGCGAAACTATGGGTATTTTTCTCAATGTTTCAGATGGCTGGTTGTATTATTTGAATGCATCCACCGGTCAAGCTATTCATAGAGTCAGCACCGATGGTGCTACTGAGGAAGTTGTTTACGAATCAGAAGACGGATATTTCGGCAACCTCGCTTTAGTAGGCAATGAACTATTCTTCGTTCTTCAAGAGCCCATTAAGGATTTAACTCCGGAAATGCAGGAATCCCTTGCTCAAACCGGTGGCAGCAGCTATCAGACTCGTTTGTATCGGCTGCCAATAGGCAAAAAAACGCCAAAACTTGTATCTGACCAGGATATAACCATTTTTGCAAACTACGAAGACCGTATTTACTACCTTGATCAAACAGAGTCCGCACTCTACAGCATGGACCGTCACGGAAAAGATGTGAAAAAACTTATCAGCGGCCCCGTATATAGTTTTAATGTAATGAACGATGCCATTTATTATGCAGATGCCAGTGCTGATGTTAATGCCATAGGCTTACCAAAAATGATTCTCTCTGTTGCTGAATTAGATGGAACATTTCGTGAAACCCTGGTAGATGATGGTATGATTATTAGTTTCGGACCGGAAGAGGAGGATCTTTACTATATTAACTATAATACTGATGGCATGTTCCAACTCCATAAACGTTCCGGCGAAACCGACACTGTGGTTGCAGAAAATTGTCAATTATTTAATCAGGCCGATGGATATACCCTGTACGTTATGGGAACAGGACAGTTTATGAAAACAACCTACGACAAAAACGGCTATGAGGAAATCACCGTTGCAACTGCAGAAAATACAACACAAGCAGACAGCTCAGGTACCGAAACTGCAGAATAAAAATCAGTATAAAATAAAAATAACGGGGTATACTATATTTGACCTCACAAAATACATGAATTTTTTCATGAAAATGCCCCAAATTACAAAGCCGCCTCGCATAACTTGTGCGAGGCGGCTTACCCTTTTTGTAAAAACAAAATATCCTCTCTTGACATATTGGGGTGTGTATGATACACTCAATTTGGCGGTGATAGATATGAAAAACGAAAAATACAGCTTGTATCCCGAGGATTTTGAATATTATTACATTGTTTGCGTCCATACAGATGAAGGGGACCGTTATGCCTACAACCATCGTACGTTGACCCACAGCATTGATTTTGCCACCCCTTATAATACCCGTCGTTCGGCATTGCGATGTATTCGAATGAGTGATTATGAAAATGCTGAGATTTTGGTGCTAAGGCGAAGAGGGGATGCAACAACTTAGAGCAGGCAATAAAATATATTAACTATATAAACAGGCTCTCCAGCATTTTGCTGGAGAGCCTGTTCTTTGTTTTATGAATATACTTAGCAATAGAACTGTCTCATCTTGGGTTTTACATCAACAGGAGAGTCTGTGTTAAAGGCAATTTCGCCATACAGCGCCTTTACAAATGCCATTTGGCTTTCTGCATCAGGGGAGTATGTGTTAATAAAGGTCTCTGCCCCTTGCATGATATCATGATGGAGAAAAGGATATCCCATAGAAACCCCTAGTGATTTTTCTTTCCCGGCCGAAAAAGCAAATACATAGGTCAACGCTTTATCGCCATACAGCGAGGGGAAGCCCATGGGTCTATGGGGTGCCACATATCCGGCATAAATCAATAAATCATATTCCTCGGCCAGGGCTTTCAAAACTTTCCCGCTGGGAATATCGTCAACAAGGGTAACCTCTGCTCCACGCTTATTAAATTCTTCCTCCGTAACCGACAACATGTCCCGGAATGCAGGGAAATGCGAACTGCAAATAATGGCTACCTTTTTAATTTTTTCCTTGGATAAAGGAAGCATTTCATTGCGATCATATAATAAGGTCATGGATTTTTCAGCAACCTTTTGATTAATCTCACGAGTCTGCTTGCAAATCGTTGCCGAATCACCAGGCGCCTTTTTCTCGCCAAACAATCCTATTTTCTCCTTCATGGCAAGCACGCGCTCGCAAGATTCATCAAGGCGCTCCATAGGAATACGTCCATCGCAAACAGCCTCATAGAATAGCTCAACATCATTAAATCTTACATCAAGCAAAATATCATTACCGGCATTGAAGGCACGAATGATCATATCCTGACGGGAGAACATTGTAGACATGCCACCCATACAAAGTGCATCTGTAATAAGAACCCCTTCAAATCCCATTTCGTCGCGCAATAAACCCTTCAGAATTTTCGAGGATGCAGTGGCAGGGATATATCTGCCATTAATCATTTCATCATCTGCCGCGGGGAAGGCAATATGAGAACTCATAATACTCATAACACCGGCATCAATCATCGCCTGGAAGGTTTTAGCCTGTGTCTTTCTCCATTCATCTACAGAAAGGTTAATGATGGTTGTTACCATATGAGAATCTCTGTATTCATAAGGATCAATACCGGGGAAATGTTTCGCTGTTGAAACAACATCCTCGCTTTGCACACCACGCATAGCTGCAATGGCATGACGGGACATACGATCTATATCATCAGAGAAATTCCGCATCAAATGAGACGAAAAGCGACTGTTTAAATCGACAACAGGGAACCAGCGCCAGTTGGCACCGGCGGCTTTTACCTCTCGGGCAACGGCAGCATTTAGCTCGTAGGTTAATTTCTCATCATTAGCCGCTCCAACAGATAGGGCACCAAGGGTTGTTGTACCATCTGAATAATTATCACCCGTTCCCCTTTCGCAGTCCACACCAATGAACATGGGGATTTTCACTGTCTTTTGCAGTTTTTCCATAAAAACTCTACTGTCCTCCAGAGTGCCTAAAACTGCGTCAGCTGACCAATCTCCCACATTAACTACATCCATGGCTATCCCGCCGGCGGTCCACATGCCGCCGAATTGGTATTTTGACATAAGCTCGTAGGCTTCCTCATTAGTTCTGCAACTGCCATCATCTTTGGTAAATAACACACCCTGGGAAATCATAAGAACCTGGCCGATTTTTTCTCTAACAGTTAAGTCGCTGACTTTTGGTCTTTGCATGGTATTTCTCTCCTTCATTGTTACGATAAATATTCTGCTGCTGTTTGTTTCTTAATAATTTGTAAATTAATGTAGCTGGGGCAACTGTCCTGCCCTGTTCCTTAATTAAATGATTGTTCTCTACTGCCGAAAGAAGCGGGCAATATCTTAAAAAAGATGTTGCCCGCCCTTAATATGGATTCTAGAAAGGATAACACAATTATTGTTGCAGCATGTAATACAACATCTTAGCTGCCTGTGCTCTGGAGAGCTCTGCAAGGGGTGCAAAGCATCCATCTCCAACACCGTTAATAACGCCCTTTTCGTACATATAATTTACTGCAGTGTTCGCATATTCAGAAATGCTGCCATAATCAACGAAAGAAGCCTTTGCAGCAGATTCTGAAGGATTCAGAGCCCGATACATGAGAACAGCTGCATCCTGTCTGCTAACTGCCTGATTGGGATTAAAGTTTCCGTTTTCGTCACCGGTAATGAGGCCGTTTGCTGCACCAATAGCAACATAATCAGCATACCAAGCATCTGCAGAAACGTCACCAAAGCGAGCATCACTGCTACCGGTCAACTTAAATCCTGCAACCAGCATTTTTAACAACTCTGCACGGGTAACCTGTGCGTTGGGGTCAAAGGTTTCAGCGGTACGGCCGCTAACAACACCCTTTGATTGTAAGTAAACAATGGCATCCTTTGCCCATGTTACGTCAGAGATGTCTGTAAAGAACACCTGGCTAACCATTGGTTTTGTATCATCTACCAATTGCTGTCCAATGCCAATGGGCTTATCCTTGCCGCCGCCACCACGATATCCATCGTCGTCATCGTCATCGTCGTCAGCCTCTTCCACTTCTTCAATTGAGCTATTCACAAACTCACAAAAAGCGGAAATGGTAGCAAAGTTCTCGCCGGTTAACAACTGACAAACTTCATTCTGTTTCTCAATAGAGAGGCCATCCCACGCGGTGTAGTCAATCAAAGTCAAATGTTCTTCAAAATCTTCTAAAAGAGTGTGAATAATCACCTGACCGGAATGTTCAACTGCATGGAGAAGAGCCTGATCTTTCATTGCCAGGTTTAATTCAGCAACTGTTGTAACATCGCTAACGTTGGCAGACCGTCCTAAAAATGCTGCCGAAGCCATAGCCTCATTATAGTAAGATAAGAACTTGGTTTCATCTACCGTTGTACCCGGAACGTTAGCCTCAAAGCCATAGGTACCTTTATATGTGTTGTACCATGCTGCAAGCTTTTCTGTGGTATCACAGTCAAAGAAGGTTCCTAATGCCATGGCTTCCTGGAACTGGGTATAGCATGTTGAAACAGCTTCTTTAATGGTCAAACAATCCTCATCTGTCAAATTCTCTATAGAATTTGTAGGCAAGGTGTATTGAACACTCATTAAATTTCTAAGTACTGCTGCAGATGCTGTTTCACCCATATCTGTAAAGGTTGTGGTATCCAGACCTAAAAGGTCGTCATTAGCTAACAGTTCTGTTTCATAGGCCGCAGTATTCTCTGCAGCACTGTAGCTGTTTAAATTCTGCAATGCAAGTAACTGATCCACTGCACCAACATAGGTATAGCTATCTGTTGCGCTCACGTTGAGCCAATTAGCTGAAACAGTGGCTGTCAGTGTGCCGCCGGGCAAATTGTTCGGCAGCTGCACAGTCGGGAAGGTATAAGGAACGTTAGGTCCTTCATGACCAACTGCCAATGTGCTCTTTACATCAACAACCGTATCACTTGCACCGGTAGGGTCGTTATTATCGCTCTCGATAATTAAAAACATAGGGATTCTGTCCCGCGCACTCACAACATAACCGGTGGCTGTCAGTGTGTTGCCATCCGGATTAAAAGTCAGCTCTAAAGTGATTGGTGCACTGCCTGTAGCGCTAACACTAAAGCATGCTAAACTCATAATCATTGTAATGGCGAGAAATAATGTTAGTATCTTTTTCACTTAATTCTCTCCCTCCTACTCAGCTAAGCGATAGACAAAAGCACCGCTCATGCTCTGATCGGATGTGCAAGCAATGAAAACTTCACCTTCCATAATAGAGCTTATGCCTTGTCCTGAAATAATGGAATATTTGCCGCCTTCACCTTCTGTACAGCTTCCCACGGAGGTGCTGCTGGTAACATAGGTTTCCCATGTGGTTTTGCCGGAAATATTAAACTGACTGTAATTACCTTCTGTGGTCAAAATTTTACCAATGTAAAATTCGCCACCACCGGTATATTCGAATAAATCTGTTTTGTTAAGCTTAGCAGCAATGCCAGCATCGTTTGTAGCTGCACCATCGGAAATATAGATTAACTCCATGTTAACAAGCAGACCATCGGTCAAATAAGGCAGTACCAAATCACCGGGTTGCAAGGAATCAATTAAAGTCTTTAAGTCGCCGGTGTAACTGGTGTTTTCAATTACATAGCGTTCATCTTTCAAATAGCTTACGCCATCAATGTACTTAACCACATTGCCTTCATCGTCAGTGGTGTTGCCTGTGCCCTTAAATATAAAGGGTGTGCTGCGACGATTAGCCTCATAGTTATAGCCGGTACCCAGAATAAGGTCAGCCATAATAGAATCCTGTGCGAAGGAGTAAACGCGCAGGTTAGATACAGGTTCATTGGTACGGTTTGAGAAACCTCTGTCAATACGATAGTTTTTCTCAAGACCATCAGCGGTTAATTTGATAAATCTGGTTTCGTCACCTTTCAGCGGGAACCGTCCGGGGAAGCCGCTCATGGTTGTATCCGCCAAGATGTTGGACAGATTCATATAGCTACTTGGACCGCTGCTCAGCTCGGTTAAACCGTCATCAACACCGCCGGCACCCGGATTCACTGTGTCAATCATAGTGAACTGACCAGCTTGATTAAGGCGATATAAAATCGGCTGGCTAGCAATCTCATCCAAACCAACAAAAATGGGTGCGCCTTCTGAATCGTTTACACCATTGTATAAGGCTTCGCTACTGCGAATGGATAAACCATCAGCCAAAACGGTGTCGGCCTGATCTAAAATAACAATGCCATCTTCTGTCAGTACTCGAATCTGTGCTTTTGTTACAAGATTGGTGGTTGTGCCGGAAGATGTACCTAACACATAACCAACCTTTTTGCTATCGTCTGTAACAGGATCATAGGCCACAACCTGACCAAACATGTTAAAGCTGAATTGGCCGTACATGCCAACTGTTAAGGTATCGCGACAATTGTTGGCAATTGTATAGGTCTGATCATTAATGGTAATGTCCTTACCAGCTTTGCTTGTTAAGCGACCAACAACTTCACCATTGTTCCAGCACATACGAACCAGTTGTTTGCCGGTAGCATTAGCGCTGGCGAAATAGCTTACCACGCTGTTTAAAGGCATGGTGCCAAGTGACCGGGGCTGGCCATCATCAAAACCGAGAATTTTGCCGTTTGCAGGGAAATTAATAGTCTCCCCGGCAATTGTATCATATAACTGATTGCCGTTCATTGCTGTTACAACAATGTCTCTGCTGTGGTCAATCCGCAAGCAGTCAATCAGTTCATCCTGGTCATTATCAATCAAGGTAAGAATACCTGTAAAGGTTGAAGGTGTAACCAGTTGATGTAAATATTGATCCAAAGCAACACCATTGTAAATAATGGCTGCTGTTTGGCTCAATTCATATTCATATTCGTCTTCATCATCCTCGCAGACAACTTTTTCGGTGCTGATTTCTGTAAAATCATATCCTTGACCGCTCTTTAAAACAACAGTGCTTGACTTAACTGCGGGATAAATTGCTTTTAATACGCGTGCGCCATCTTCAATTGTGTAGAAATAGTCACAAAGTGTACCCAGCAAGTCAGATGCACCTGTGTCATTTTCAACATAAACCTGGTTATCAATTGTCAGGGTCTTATAGGTATGTTGAACCGAATAAAGACCTGTGTTCTCATTGCCGGTTACAACCCCCTGGTCATGATAAATCTTTAGATTTTTCTCTAACAGTGTAGCGCCTGTTTCATAAATCATGCCTTCTGTATGCACTTCATTTGCTAATAAAGTCTCTTCCAGAAGCATGTTGTAAATCAAGCGAATACCATTCAGCTTTGCAACACCGCCAGAAGTAATTTCAACGCCCTTAAGCAGTTTAATTTGGTTTGCCACGGTAATAGCATTCCCTGATTTTTGTACTAAGGGTGCATAACCTAAGGCATTTAAGCAAACGGCCGTTGCTTCCTGCAGTGTAATAAAGCTGTTAGGAGCAAAATTGCCAAAGCCATCACCGCGAACAACGCCTAAACGGAACAAACCGTCTAACAATTTAGCATCGGCGTTTTCAGCGGGCACATCCAAAAATGCTGTATTGGCTACGGCAAAATTTTCTGCCTGCATAGCTTTACCAACCAGGCGCACAAACTCCATTCTGGTCATGGGAACATAACCACGAAAATCAGAATCGGTGTATTCTTCCAAAACGCCTAAGGTGGTAAGTGCATCAATAATCATTTCGTCGTCGGATGAGTCAATGTCTACATATTTATCAATGGGCTGTGGGAAATGACCAAAGCTTGCATTACCCAAGTCTTCAATGGTGTTAATCTTGAAGTTATGAACCCACATGTCGCCGCCCGTTAACTTGAGGTAAAGTTTAACTTTTCCTTTAATGGGAATCTGGGGCATAAAAACAGCATCAGAATATTGCCAAGCACCGTTGGATGCTGCAACAATGTCAACTTCGCCCAACAGTTGACCTTGCGGACTGTCTAAGTAAAGTTGCGCAATACTGTTAGGAGTTGTACCTGTTCTGTATCGAATGGTAACCATATTAATGAGTTCTTTACCAGTATCTATTTCAATACCGAGATAATGCTGACCGCCCAACAACTTTCCTGAGGTGGAAAGCTGCTCTGTGTTGTAGTTGGAATCCTCCGTAACATCATTTGGGGTTAAATTGAAAACATTGTCAGCATAGCTCGGAATGCATAGCGACATGGCCAACACAGCGGTAAGAAATAAGGCCATAATTTTCTTCATATATCATTCATCCTTCCGTTGGGGTAAAAATAATGGTATGATGTTTTATCATATCGTTTTTTTAAATAACGCCCATGACACTACCCACAAAGAGCAATCCATCCCGCTCTGTGTGTTATTTGCAGAGGCCTTTTTAAAAAGGCCTCTGCAAAACATGTCAGTTTGTTTTATTCCATTGTAGCTTCAACTCTGTCGCCACTGTTGGCGTTAAAGCTAAATGTTACAATTCTTTCCTCCTCCGGCTGCAGCGTTACACCCAGACGGTAAAGAACCGATGTTTGATTGTTAATGTTTGTTTTGTAAACAACCAAATTCTTAGTTTTTTCGGTTGCAGCTGTGTTAATCACAGTCGCTTGTGCGGTGTATGTGCCTTCTGCCAGCCAGCCATAAACCGGCACATTGTTCCGGTAACATTGCAGGTTTTTAACAGACATATCAAAAAGTGCACACTCGTTCTCTGTTAAAACCGAAGCAGTTTGACTAATGGAAACTGCCTGACCGTCCGGGTCTAAAAGTGAATCACTTTCTACCAGGCAAACACCGTCTTGAGGTACAATCGTTGTTGCGGGGTATAAAGCAACCTCTTGTGCATTAGAGTAGTAGGTAACATCCTTAACAGGAATTGT
Source organism: Oscillospiraceae bacterium (assembly GCA_015069045.1). Taxonomy (GTDB): domain Bacteria; phylum Bacillota; class Clostridia; order UBA1381; family UBA9506; genus UMGS755. The sequence continues at coordinate 20,401 of SVJJ01000012.1, read as the reverse complement.
TGCCCCATCCCCTGCTGTAAGGGTAAAGTTTGCTTTTGTAACCGTTGTGCTGTCTAACAAACTTCCGCTGTTAACCCGCAAAAACCACTCGGTTTGATAAATGGGATTACTGAAACTGAGCGGCTGTGGCCACCTCCGCGGGGCCAACAGGAGTTAAGGAAGCTGAGCTTTCTAATAAAATAGCCTTAACATGTGTCCAACCGCCGGCAGGGGCAGAAACAGACACGGCAAGGTTAGCACCATCAGAATCAGGTGTTACGGCAACAGGAGCAGAAACAGCTACCAGAGTGTTGTCGTTATAAATTGCCAAATAAGCCTGTTTTGCACCAGTTATGGTACCAAAGATCTTTGCGTTGTAGGTAATGGTGTCCACATTGCCTTCTGTAGCCTTGGTAAAGGTTGGGTTGAAAACAACACTATCCTTACCCCAATGACGATAAGTTGTGCGCAGACCGCGGAACTCTACTTCCATCAAACGGCCATCGCCAGTGGGCATAGGAGCGCTACCATCAAGTATATTGTACTGTCCGGCAACATAGTCTTTATTTACGCTGACACCACCGTCACCAGTAAACGGATATACAAAGGCATTTGTTGTGGTATCACGAACCACAATGTTGTTAGTAACATAATTGGTCAAAGGCATCTCTGCATCTTCTGCCATTGTAATATCAACAAAGTAATCGTTAACAGCGTTGGTACGTGCACGAATGAGGGCATTATCCATTGTAGCATAGCCCGGGCTGTCAATCATAACAATAAGATCATCAAGATCAAAGCTAAATGCATTAAAACCAACCAAAGCCTGGAATTGAACCGCATCTATCGCCTCATTACTAGCAGTAGTGTTGGTAGCGACTGGATCGGTCGTTCTTGCACTGTTTTTAAAGGTAAAGGTCCAGGGATCACTCTCGGAAGCGCGGGTTGCTGTCATGGTGTTGGTACACCATGTACCTTGATGAGCGCCGGATGGGTTATCGCCTTTAGCAGTGGTAAAGAAACCAAGATGTTTATCTAAGTTGCCACCGGCTGTTTGGGCACCAAAAGAGGGACCGCCAAAATAACCCCAGTCAGGACCAGTGCTCGCCTGGCTGTGCCAAATTGCAGTAATGGTACCGGTTTTTAAGGCTTGGGGCAAAGGCAATGTGGCAGAAGCAGCATTAGGACCTACAAGTCTTAAATAGGTATCCCCTTTTACTTCGTTAAATGCAATAGAACCGTTATTTGCTACATCCGGAAGAACGTCTGAACGTAAGCTGGTGAAGTTTGGAAGTGCAGAAACTGAATAGGTTGCATCAGCAGCAGTGTTATCTTCAAAGGTTTCGTTGTAAACATAGTCTGAACCGGGGTACCAGGTAACCTTAATATCATCCACATCTGCAGTTTTTCCAACGGCAGCACCAGAGGATTCTATTCTGTATTCATGCAAGGTATAAGAACCAATAGCACCGCCTGTGAAGGAACCTTGGGCATGTACTTCTCCGGTAGCGTTGTCATACACAACAACATCCCAACCATCGTTGGCTGCGTTTCTGGTTAAAACAGTTTTAAAGGAAATCCAGAAATTCGTTTGGGTAAATTGCGTGTGCGTAAGATTACGGCCACCGCCGCCATAGCTGCCGCCACCATAGTGAACGTCCATTTTGTAAATAAAGTTGCCATTGGTATCTATGGCAGAGTTGGCATTGTTATACGCACAGTCGTTCGTACTATGCATACGATATTCAACCACTAAAGCGCCTTTGTCAACAGGCATGTCAAAGATAAGTCTTGAACTGAGACCATAGCCGGCTGTTCCGGTTGCACGGCAAATCATATTGTCTCCATCTTTAACGTAGGCTGAGGTTGCAGCAGAGTTTGCAAGGCTTGTGTTGGAAATGTAGCCATAATCGTTAAAGTCGGCTTTGGCTAGAGTGGCATCCTGTGTCATGCCTTCAAAGTCTTGCTCAAAGAGAACAATACCTTGGCCGAGAGCGCCATCGGCTGCAGCCGCTGAAACGGGCAAGCAGATAAAGCAACTTGCCACTAAGCAGAAAGTTAGAACTAAGCTGAGAAATTTTTTCATTACTTTACACATCCTTTTTAATAATATAGTTATTGAATATATATAATAAACCTAATTAGGTTTTTAAGGAAGTAATGTCCAACGGCCATCTGTAACATCTACCACGAACCAGGCTGTATGGTCAACCTTTTCGCCGTTTAAGCCGGTCAGTGTAACAGATATGGGCGCATTGATGGCGTTGGCAGCAAGGGTAATCTCTGTTTTTGCAGCCTTTAAAACAACACCATTGACGTCATAAGCTGCAAGCAGCGCCATAACACTTTTTTCGCTGCCATCATTGTTTAAAGTTGCAGTTCCAACTGCCTGACAGGTGCCTACATAGGGCAGACTAACAGGTGCACCTTCCGCTGTTTGATAAGAAACAGTTGCAGGAGAAGCTGTTACCCCGGGTTGCGATGTAGTTGTAAAGGCGGTAGGTGCTAAGGACATATCTACCGCTACACCGTTTTTCATTAAGCACGTGTCAAGGCCGGTGAAAGCAAGTGTATACGTCTTACCATGCTCCAAATAGCTTTTGGGAGAAATGGTAATGGTTTTATCAGTTGGATTGGTTACGCAATCTGCCGCAATCACAATGGTGCTATCCCCTGCATCGGTAATGGTTGCACCGATTTTGGTGCCGGAAAGAGCCTGGGTTAAGGTTACGGCAAAGCTCTCCTGGTCCGGCTGGGGGGTTAGGGCCGGCTGCGTACCATCAATGGCTAAGTTTGGGGTATGAACAATGGAAATATCATCAAAATAAATTTTTGGTGGTGGTGTACTGTCCAAGGTTAGGCCTATAAGGTTAAAAGCTGTAAGGGCTGAGGCTGTTGTATAGCTTTCAACCACAAAGGTTTCCCCTTCTGCGTTTAAATCGTCATAGGAAATGCTCCAGCCGGTGGCTGTCTTTTTGGCATAAACGCCAACATGGAACCAACCATTGCTATCCTTAGCAAAGCTTGTGCATGTGCCTTGCCATGCCTCGGGGACAATACCGCGTATGTCTGTGTCGAAAGTATCATTCAGTGCCGTTCCGGCGGAGAACATACCCCAGTCAAACACCTGACCACCGGTACTCTTAACTTTGAAGGATGCTGTTACAACACCACTGGAAACGGGAGTGGCAAAGGTGTGGGTAAAGCCAAAACGATACATGAAGCTAGTGATAGTGCCAAGGTCAATTTCCAGCATGCGGTTTCCGCTTGTTGCATCTTCAACAATTTTAGCCTGACCGCCAAAAGGACCATAGGCTGTGTTATGGCAGGTAACGCCAATTAATGTTGACATATCGGCAAAAGTATAAGGTGAGTTTACGGTGCCGATCTCTTCAAAATCTACGTCAACTAAAGGGGTGCCGTTGCTCATGGAAAGGGCACTCTCTGTGGTGGCGCCTGCCGTCATGCATAAGCATGACGACAGAGCCATAACAACGCTCATAAAAATAGCTAATTTAGAAAATTTCATTCAGATACCTCCTCGGTATTGTAAACTGGGCGCTGGGTGAGGTAAATGTGCTCAATGGTTGTACAAGCATTTTTATTTGCACCCTCAATAGTCGGGTCAAATTCTAACATAAAGTTGTAGGTTCCCGGCTCCAATGTGCGGTTTAAGGAGATGTAGGAATAACCGCCCAACAACCAAGCAGTCTCTAAGAATCTTTGCTCACCTGCAATGACATCGCTGGCAATCTTTTCAATCTTGTTGCCATCATAATCACAAATATAAATGTTCAGACCCTGGTTAGCAAAGCTTTTACCTGTGTTAATAACAAATTCGAACTGATCAGCCGGGGTTTCCAGGTAAACATCATTGTAAATAAAGGTGTGACCCCATGTGTTACCAATCAGTCTAAAGAGAACCGGCCAACCGGCATAAGCACCAACCGATCTCTCTGTTGGGTGTGGAATCAAACCGTAGTTAGGATTTTCGATAAACTTAGAATAGTTAGCAGGCGTAATGTAGTTAGGATGCGAGCCTTCAACAGCCTGAATGGTTACCTCGTTTAAGGAGTTGGCCCGCAGAGCCTGCACCCGAGCCTCCGGCGTTTCAAACATAATTTCCAAAGTGTATTCACCCTCGGGGAGTTTCGGCAGGGTCATAACCTTTTCAAAGGTCTTGTAATAATACCAACGGTTAAAGACGTTAACCTCATCAATACCAAAGTAGCTCTCAAGCTCAGCAACGACTTCGCCGTTTGCATTCTTAACATCCATGGTAATTTTTGGTGAATAAGTGGCGCCGTCCTTGGTGGGATACCAATGCGGCTCTACATCTAAGAACATGGTAATGTAATGTCTATAGTCGCCTTCAATTTTAACCTTTTCAAAAATTTGAGGCTCTTTGCTGGAATCCTCCGGATTGTTTACAGGCTTGTAAACACCGGGGTTACCGGCTACAAAGTTTTCGTAGTTCATCATAAACCGGTCATCCAAACGTCTGTCACTACCCGGTCTGAAGGGTTTACCATCAGGATAGTCGGCAATTTGTAAGGAAGCCTCGCCGCCGGGAACAAACTGCAGATCACGGTCATTACCGCCGCGGCTGCCCGGATACGGCTGATCGCCATACACGTGGGTTTTGGACTGAACACTTTCTACCCACTTAGGTTGGTCGGTAAAGGAGAGGTTTAAGTAGGTATCCATAGCTGTTACACCACCATCAATGTAGAAGGTGTTGGGCAGCTTGTGGAAGCCTGCGCCAATGAAATGTTCGCCGGCATACATGTTGTGATGCATAGCCGAACGTGCCCAGTCGGTACCTACGTTCAGAGCGTAGAAATAAGTTACACCGGTGTCACGGGTACCCATGGTACAATTTTTAAAGTAGTTATAACCAATGTCGCAGGGGAAGTAGGAATTAGACATACCATCGCTGGTTTCCCCACCGTTAATGATTACACCCTGACGGGCTGCATAGATAAAGTCGTTATAAATTACCATGTGGCCGCCCTTGGGGGTACCGGAAGGCGCATTACGTTCATCATACGTTATAGATAAAGCACCCATGTAGGAACCTGAGTAGCCGCAGTTTAGGAACTGGTTGTTTTTAACGTAGTGACCTATACCTTCTAAGAACATACCGGTTCCGGCACTATGGTCAAAGGTGTTGTTAATAATGGTGTGTTTCGTTCCGCCTACCCAGTTGCCGGATTCGCCGCGCTGACGGCTCTTATCCTCATTAAGACTAACGCTGGAGTCACGAAGCATACGGCCGGGGCAGGTATATAACGTAAAGTGGCTCATGTGCTTCATTGTGCAGTTATCCACAACGTTATTTTCAGCCTCGCCGCCCATGATTAAGCTACCACCAATGGTTTTAATACCACGGAGCACGATATTTTTTCTATCGTTCATGTTGATAACGTTGTATCTGGCTTTGGTTTCAAACTTAGAGACATCGGCCATGTTAGCACCTTCCGGTGCCATTAAGACCAGGCTGCCCTGTTTATCCATATACCACTCACCGGGCATATCCACGGTGTTGTAATGATTGGTAATGTAACCAAAGTCCTCGTTGGTAGTATTTTTAAAGAACTGAGATGTACCTAAAGTATAGTCTACCCAGTTATCATGGTCTTTAACGGTTAGTTTGCCCTTTTCGGAGCTAACAATATCACCGCTGACATAGGTCCAAGCTTCACCTTTAATTGTAACAAAGGTACCGCCTGCCCAGTAATTTTCCTCTTCCTGATTTAAGTCGGTGTCACTGTAAACATCATAGCCGCCTGTTTCGGTAATCATCATGTTACCAATGGTGGGCCAAACTTTGGAGGTGCCTTCCGGCCAACCGGTTGCACCTACTTTGGTGTGGGTGTTGGGGTGACGGCCGGCAACCAACTCTTCGCCCTGATAGAACAGCTGGTTGTTACCAAAGCCCATATCAACAACCGGACGGGCATACCATAAACCATCGCCGCCCTGAATAAATTCCTTAACCGGCTCTAAGGCAGAGATGATAACATCGCCTTCGCCCTCAGCAGCCTGATAGGTGATGGGCGAGGTCAGTGTACCATCGTTTTGAGGGGTAAACACTTCACGATAGGTACCCTCATGGATAATAACCGTGTCACCTGCCTGGGCAACTGCTCCGGCTTTATTTAAGGTTAAGAAGGGGTATTCAGCTGTTCCGGAGTTAGCATCGCTACCGGTTTTGGCAACGTGATAGGTCTTGCCAACAATGGCATCCGTAGCATCATATTGTTTGAACTCAGCTTTGAGTTCTGCAAAATATTCATCATTTTCAATAATTTCGCGAGCCAGCATGCGGTCATCAATAACCACAATACCTTCACGATAGTAAACACCATAGCCTAAGGTTTCTGCTATTTTGCGCAGGGGCACCCAAGTGAGACCATTTTGATAAACAATATCCATGGAAACAGGTGTTTTGGTGTCGAAACCTTCGGTCAGGTAGCCAACGCCGCCCAACATCTCTAAATCCTGGGTTTCGCCACGAAGAAGAATATAGCTCTTATCAGAATAATCCTCGCAATAGTAACGCAAGCTCTCGGCAAACATTCTCAAAGGAACATATAAACTGCCGGATACATACATAGGTGTAACGCTCTTTGTAGACATATCCCAATATCTCATAGAAGCAAAGGAGCGGAATGCTCTGCTTGACTCATGAACAACAAATGCAGTCATGAGCTTGGACTCATACTCAGATATATCCAACGTGGAGGCATGTTGCCAGTACCATGTTTCGTTGATTTTATGAAGAGTAAAATCACTAATGGTAATAGCATTATCGGCTGAAACCGTAAGAACGTGACTGCCTCTGGGAACGCGAATCGCAATTTCTGTGCTGGTTGCGTTGCCGTCTTCAGCTAAAGTTGTTTGATAAACTAAATCATCATCTACTTTAATGGTGAGGTTTGCGTTCTTTCCATCGCCGGGATGGCCAAAAACTAAACGATCACTTTCAAAGGGAACGAAAATGTCGTAGGTAACAGATCCGCCGGCAGAAAAAGTCCAGGTTGTGCCATCAATGGCTACATTGTCTTGAGAAAGCAAATGCTTGCTTTCCGGTGTTGCTGATACCGGACCCGGGGACATAACGTAATCCTCTGGTGCAGCACCGGCCAGCATTGGAGCGCACATGCTAAACACTAAGGTTAGCACAACAAACAATGCGCCACAACGACGTAGGGTTTTCTTGTTCATCCATTTATCATCCTTTCTTTTGCGTAGGGAGGGCTCAAAAATATGGCCCCCGCTCCATATATACTACTCTTTATTGATTGAATTTTCATTTACACAATGCGTCAACTGTTTCCTGACCATTCATTTCAACAAAGATTTTGTTAATGAACTCATGATTTTTATCTGTGTGGGTGCTTGCCGCCACAGCAAAGCGGACGGCAGCGCCCGAAAAAACACTTACATTGCTTTGACAAATGTTTTACCTGACAAGGTTTTAAGAAGGACTGCTGGTAATGACAATATCATCAAAATAGTGTACTGCTCTGTAAGATGTGTCAACAGTATTTACCAGGTTAATGCCTGTGATGGCTGCTGTTGTCTCATAACTGCGAACGGGGAATACATCCTCTGCGGAATTTAAATCGTCATAGGTAATATCCCAACCGGTGGCCGTTCGTTTAGCAGTTACACTAATATGCAACCAACCATGGCTATCTTTAACCAAAGCAGGACATGTGCCTTGCCATTCGGCGCTGGTGCCATCAGCACCCGCAGCAGGTGCAGTACCTGACATGTCGGTATGGTATGCATTTATCTCCTCGCTACCGCATAAGAACTTGCCAATGTAAACCTGACCATCGCCCTTCATTTTGAAGGAGGCCGTTACAGAACCATCGGAAATGGCTGTAGCAAAGGTTTTCGACATGTTAAAGCGGTAGATGCCGACAAGTAAGTCGTAGATAGAATGGCTTGCCTTTAACATGCGACTGCCTGTGGTTGAATCTGCCACAATTTGAATGGAATCGCGACTTGTGGTTGATGCATTGCTACAGGTAATGCCAGTGAGTGTTGATATGTCGGTGTAGGAATAATTCGTGTCTGTAACACCAATGTTGTCAAAATTTGCGCTGGCTATAAATGCGCGGTCACTTCTTGTGAAGTAAATCTCTTCAATGGTTGTGTTAGCGCCTGCGTTTGCACCGCCAACAGTGGGGTCAAATTTAAACATAAAGTTATAGGTACCCGGCTCTAAAACCCGGTTTAAGGGCATTGAACTGTAGCCACCTAATAACCAGCTTGACTCTTTGAACCGTTGTTCATCTGCAATGACATCCCGGCCAATTCGTTCAATCTGGTTGCCTTCATCATCACAAAGGAAAACACTAAGACCCTGGCTGACATAAGTTCCACCTGTGTTGAGAATGAACTCAATTTGGTCAGCTGCGGTTTCAAGGTAAACATTGTTATAGATAAAGGTGTGTGCCCATGTGTTACCAACATTTTTACCAAAGAGCGGCCAACCGGCATAAGCACCAACCAAATTCTCTGACGGGACAGGAACCAAACCATAACCGCCCTGCTGGATAAACTGGTCATAACTGGAAGGTGAAATGTAGTTCGGTTGCGCACCTTCAACAGCTTGAATGGTTACCTCGTTTAAGGAGGTGGCACGGAGTGCCTGTACCCGAGCCTCCGGTGATTCGAACATTATTTCTAATGTGTAGGTACCTGCGGGAAGTTTGGGCAAGGTCATAACCTTTTCAAAGGTCTTATAATAATACCAACGGTTAAAGGAATTTGTTGCATCAATACCGATGCGGCTTTCTACCTCTGCCACAGTTTCACCGCTTGTATTCTTAACATTTAAGGTAACAATGGGTGAATATTTAACACCATCCCTGGTGGGATACCACTCGGGCTCTACATCTAAGAACATGGTAATGTAATGTCTGTAATCGCCGCCAATTTGAACATTCTCAAAAATTTGAGGTGTAACGCTGGTATCTGCAGGATTGTTTGAAGGTTTGTAAACACCGGGGTTGCCGGCTTTAAAGTTATTGTAGTTCAGCATGAACCGGTCTGTACGGCGATGGGTACTACCCGCTCTGAAAGGTTTGCCATCAGGATAGTCTGCAATTTGGAGAGAATCTTCACCGCCGGGGACAAACTGCAGGTCACGGTCGTTACCGCCACGGCTACCCGGTGTTGCCTGCTCATCGCCATATACATGGGTTTTAGACTGAACGCTGGTTGGCCACTTAGGCTGGCTGGTGAAAGAAAGGTTTAAGTAGCTATCCATAGCTGTTACACCACCATCAATGTAGAAGGTGTTGCACAGTTTGTGGAAACCTGCACCAATGAAATGCTCTCCGGCATACATGTTGTGATGTGTTGCAGAACGAGCCCAGTCTGTACCAATATTTAAAGCGTAGGAATAAGTAGCACCGGTATCACGGGTACCCATGGTACAGTTTTCAAGGTAGTTATATGCAACATCGCAAGGAATGTAAGCAGGAGACATGCCGTCGCTTGTCTCGCCACCACCAATGTTAAGACCTTGACGGGCTGCATTGATAATATCGTTATAAATAATGATGTGACCGCCCTTAGGTGTACCGGAGGGTAAACCACGCTGTTCCGTTACGCACAAAGCACCGGGATAACCACCCGAGTAACCGCAGTTTAGGAATTGGTTGTTTTTAATGTAGTGGCCTATGCCCTGTAGGAATAAGCCTGTTCCGGCACTATGGTCAAAGATGTTGTTAATAAGGGCATTTCTTGTTCCGCCAACCCAGTTGCCGGATTCGCCACGCTGACGGCTTCTGTCAGCGTTGTGAGAAACGCTGGGGTCACGGAGCATACGGCCGGGGCAGATATACAACGTAAAGTGGCTCATGTGTGTCATTGTGCAACTATCCACCACGTTGTTTTCGCCGTCTTCCATAATTAAGCTGCCACCAATGGTTTTAATGCCACGAATTACAATATTTTTTCTGTTATTCATGTTGATAACATTATATCTTGCTTTAGTTTCAAACTTAGAGGCATCGGCCATGTTAGCACCATCCGGTGCTTTTAAGACCAGACTACCCGCTGCATCCATATACCATTCGCCGGGCATATCAACGGTGTTGTAATGGTTAGTAATATAACCAAAGTCTTCATTGGTAACATTTTTAAAGAAGTCACTTGTACCTAAGGTATAGTCTACCCAGTCATCATGGTCTTTAACGGTTAATTTGCCCTTTTCGGAGCTAACAATATCACCACTAACATAGGTCCAGGCTTCACCTTTAACGGTAATAAAGGTACCGCCTGCCCAGTAGTTTTCTTCTTCTTGATTCAAGTCGGTATCACTGTAAACATCAAAGCCACCCTTTTCGGTAATCATCATGTTACCCATGGTGGGCCAAACCTTGGAGATGCCTTCGGGCCAACCGATTGCACCCTTTTTGGTGTGGGTGTTAGGGTGACGGCCGGCGTGCAGTTCCTCGCCCTGATAGAACAATTGGTTGTTACCAAAGCCCATATTTACGGTGGGGGTTGCATACCATAAACCATCATCGCCCTGGGTAAATCCGCTAATGGGTTCTAATGCGGAAATGATAACATCCCCTTCTCCCTCAGCAGCCTGGAAAATGATGGGAGAGGTCAGTGTACCATTGTTTTGTGGGGTAAAGGTTTCACGATAGGTACCCTCATGGATAATAACCGTGTCACCTGCCTGGGCCTCTAACCCGGCTTTATTTAAAGTTAAGAACGGCGATGCAGCTGTTCCGTCGTTAGCATCGCTACCAGTTTTGGCAACATGGTAGGTTTTACCAACAATGATATCCGTTGCATCATAGTTCGCAAACTCTGCTTTCAGTTCAGTAAAAATTGTGTTGTCTTCTACAACTTCACGAGCCAGTATACGGTCATCAACAACCGCAATACCGTCACGATAGGAAACACCATAGCCTAAGGTTTCTGCAATCTTACGCAGGGGCACCCAGGTAACTCCATCTTTATAAATAATTTCCATGGAAACAGGTGTTTTAGTATCGAACCCTTCTGTTAAGTAGCCAACACCGCCTTGCATTTCAAGGTCGCGGGTTTCGCCACGGAGAAGAATGTAGTTTTTGTCAGGATAGTCCTCGCAATAGTAGCGCATGCTCTCTGCCAGCATTTCTAGAGGCACATACATAACACCGGATACATTCATGGGCATAAGGTCTTTGGTTGACATGTCCCAATATCTCATAGAGCCACCGGAACGGAAGGCTCTGCTACCCTCTTTAACGGCAATGGTGGTTAAGAGAGTAGACTCATAATCTGAAATGTCCAGAGTGGAGCAATGCTGCCAATACCATGTTTCGTTAATTTTATGGAAAGTAAGGTTACTGATGGTAATTGCGCTGGCAGCCGAAACTGTGAGAACATGGCTTCCTCTGGGAACGCGAATCGCAATTTCTGTGCTGGTTGCGTTGCCCTCATCACTCAAGGATGTTTGATAAACCAAATCATCTACCGTAATGGTAAGATTTGCGTCCTTTCCATCCCCCGGATGGTTAAACACTAATCGATCACTTTCAAAGGGAATGAAAATGTCGTAGCTGACAGATCCACCAGTGGAAAAATTCCAAGTTGTACCGCTAATAGTAACATTGGTTTGGGAAAGCAAATACTTGCTTTCCGGCGTTGCCGATACCGGACCCGGGGACAAGCGGTAATCCGACTCTGCGCCGCCGGTCAGCATTGGAACACATATACTTAATACTAAGGTTAGCACAATAAACAATGTGCTACAGCGACGTAGTATTTTCTTGTTCATCCCCTTATCATCCTTTCTTTTGCATTGGGAGAGGCCCAGAAATATGGGCCTCATACCCTATGTAATACTCTTTATTGATCGAATTCCCATTCGCACAATGCATCAATTGTCTCCTGACCATTCATTTCAACAAAGATTTGATTAATTTCCTCAAAGGCTTCATCTGTGTAACCCATAGATTCTTCTAAATCAATAACGTTTTGGTAAGCTTTTTCAAATTCCTCATCGGTTTTGGTAGCTAAAACTCTCTTGATTTCAGTTTCAAGAGCGGAACGTCCACTCCACAAAGTCTTGCAGGTTTCACTATAACCTGCCAGGCTGAAGATATGCCAGGGAAGTCGAACAGTTGGAGCGTCCGGTATCTCTGCAATAAAGCCGTAGTTAAATCTCTTTGTGTATCCTTCCGGTGCTCTCTCCTGTTCACCCTTAGCATACTCTAAATTAGCTGCGTATTTATTAATGGCAGCAAATTTAATACCGTTTAAATTCTGAATACCGGTGAGGTGCTGAATAACAGGATAAGTGCTGAAACCATAATCGAAGAGAACTTCTGTGTCACCATCTGAAATAATGGCTTTTTCAAGCGCGGGATCGGTGTAACGCAAACCATCTTCAGTTTCCGTATACAGTCCGGCCTTTTGGGGACCCCACATTGCAAACTTCATGCCGGCATCACTGTAGCAGAAGTCTATTAAACGCAGAACCTGCTCAAGTTGTGCCTCAGTTGTGATCTTATCTTTAAAGAAACATGTGGGTTGCTCTGCTGTAAGGGCTTTGGTGCCGAAATGGGTAAATCTTGTGTCATCCGGAGTAATGTCCAGGAAAACCTTACGATAGCCGCAATCTTTGCCGGCAGCCTTTAAAGCTTCTTGTGTCGGTGGTAATGTACCATAAAGAACGGCATATTCGCCATTGTTAACCTTTTGTTCAAACGCTGCATTATTATCAATCAGCGCTTCTTCCGGAGCTAAGCCCTCACGAGGAAGTTCTGCCCAGAATTTTACATATTCTTTATACCAATCTTCTTTCCATGTGTTTTTAAGCTTTCCATCTTCTCTGTCGAGATAAATAAAGTAGCTGTTTGCGCCATTGTAAGGTGTACCCAATAATACCATCATAGAATATAATACGGACCAGTTATCGCCACCGTTAGCAGTGTAGGTAGGCCAAATGGTACGGCCGTTTTCTTTCAGGTTTAAGCCTTTAATATCTACAAGAAGTTGTTTAAACTCATCAATGCTCTTAATGGTAAAGTCAGTCAGTTCTTCTTCCGTAAAGGATCCGTTCTTTACATAAATATCCTGCAGTTCATTCAAGCTATACGCTTCAGGATGTATGGTTTTTAAAATATCATCACGAACATAAATATATTGTCTGCTTTCAGTAACTTCGCCCAGCAGGTTCTTGCGATATTCGTAAAATTCAGGATCAATGTATTTATAAGCAATATTACCAATGGTTGTTAAATTGTATGTTTTACCGTCTTCAGCCCGATCATGCTCCCACAGGGCTCTGATTTCATCATTTTTATTAACTATACTCCAATAGTTAGGCATATACTTAGGAATGTATTCATCTAATGCCCAAAGCTTGTCGCCCCCTGCCAGGTCCTCAATAACAGTTGTAGGAACGCCAACACCAATATGAGGATAGGCTTTGGTTGCTACCATTTGTGCAACTCTCGCATCAGCAGAGCCGTCACCACCATTATCAAAGGAATTTTTCTTGTCCAGTGTAATACCGGAAACACGTGCTACTTCGCTATGAAAAACGTCATTTTTCATTGTTTTACCTGCAGAAGGATGGTTAGAGGCATAGGCATGCCAAACTGATAACTCAAGTTGTTCACCTGTCCAATCCGGCAAATCGTCAATAACGTCTACATCCATTTCATTAATTGCCCAAGGCAATTCTGTTACTACCTCTTTTGTGCCGCCGCAACCGGATAAGCATGCAGTCAGCATGATAACTCCCATAAGCAGAGCAATCAATCTTCTCATTTTCATTCTCATTTCCTCCCTGTTTTTTACATTGTTTTTGTTATTTTAATGCGGTAATAATGACCCCGCTTTTAAAAACTGACCCGAGTTTCTTCCTATTTAATAGAGACATATAAATTGCCCTCTCTAAAAGCCACAGTACCCTCCCCCGTTCTATACCGAGGGAGGGAGTGCAATTTAATTGTTTGTTTATTGATTAACCCTTAACGGAACCTAAGGTAACACCCTTAACAAAGTGTTTCTGCAAGAAGGGATATACTGCAATAATAGGTAAGGTAACAATAATAATCTGTGCGGACTGCATGGAATCTGTGGTGACCTTCATGCCCTGAGCAACCTCCTCAACGCTTTTACCGCTTTCAACTGCTTGTTGCATGAGAGCTCTGATTCGTTCAGATTCTTTCAGGGTTTGCATCAACTTATATTGCAAAGTGTACAGATCCGGGTTTTGTATGTAGTACAAAGTAGTTGTCCATTCGTTCCAAGCGCCGACAGCAACCCACAATACAATGGTAGCCAAAATCGGCTTACATAACGGAAGAACTATTCGGCTAAATAACGTCCATTCCTGAGCACCATCAATACGCGCCGCTTCTATAACAGCATCTGGTATGTTAGACTCCATATAGGAGCGAATGATAATAACATTGTAAAAATTCCAGATGCATGGGATAACATATACCCAAAAATTATTTAAAAGGCCAACATAAGAGAACAGTATGTAGCTGGCAATCAAACCGCCACCAATATACATGGGAACTAAAAAGAATATATTGATTGCCTTAAGACCCCACAGTTCCCGACGAGACAATGCATAAGCTGCTGTAAACTGCAACAGGATTGAACCTGTAACCTGAAGAACTACCTTCGCTATTGTAACAAGCGTTGCACGGTACATGCTACTATCATTTAAAAGCACCTTGTAATTTTCCAGAGTAAAAACTCGAGGCCAGAGGAAAATACCACCACGCATACTATCTACCCCATCGTTTATGGACTTAGCCAAAACATTCAAATAGGGAATTAATGTAATCAGGATAACAGCAACCATAACAATGCCGTTAAATACTTTGAAGACGCCATAAGCTGTGCCTTCATTTTTCATTCTGTTAATAAACACTGCAAACGCCTCCTTTATATAAGTGAAACATCGTTAATTTTCTTAGAAATGAAATTACCGATTAAAATTAACACCAAACTGATAAGACCATTTATAAAGCTAAACGCTGTTGCAACCGGGTAATTACCCTGGGTAATACCCTGTTTGTAAACCACCGTAGAAATAACTTCAAAGTTTATGTAGGGGTTTTGCAAACCATAAATTAAGTCAAAGTTTGATGCGAGCAGGTTACCAATTTCAAGAACAAACAAAAGCATAATTGTAATACTGATACTGGGTAAGGTAATATGCCAACATTGTTTAAACTTGCCAGCACCATCAATAACTGCTGCCTCATACAGCTCAGGGTCAATACCGGAAATAGCTGACAGATAAATAATTGTGCCCCAGCCCAACCCTTGCCATGCTGTAAGAATTACTATGTTTGGTACAAAGAAATTCTGTTGACCTAAAAATAGAATTCTCTGAACGTCCGGGCCGTATATCATAGCGCGAATATCATTAATAATACCGGAACTTGAGTAAATCGTGGTGGCAATACCAACCACCGCAATACTGGACAAAAAGTGAGGTAAGTAACTAACCGTTTGTGTAATTCGTTTAAACTTTTGATTTTTTACCTCATTCAGTAATAAAGCAAAAATGATAGGCAACGGAAAATTCACACACATTCGCAATAAGCTAAGCCATATCGTATTTAAAATGGAGCCATACAATGCAGGCATAGAAAAAATTGTTTTAATGTTTTCCAAGCCAACAAAGGGACTGCCAAAAATGCCTTTAAAAGGATTATAGTCTACAAACGCCATATATAACCCGCCCAGGGGAATATAACAAAAAATTATGGTGAAAACTATGGCAGGTATAAGAAATGCGTATGTCATCTTGTTTTTTTTCAAGCACTTAATCGCATAACTTTGTGACTTCTCTTTTTGTTCTGCCGCTACACCTGCGCAGACTTCTTTTTTTCTTTTCATGTCCATTTCTGCTTCCCTCGCAATTAAAATTTTATCATAGCTATAATAAAAAAGCTATGGAAATGTTAGGCAAAAGCAATGAGCTGGGTATGTTTTACGCATTCGCCAGCAAAAGTCCCACGGTCGATAGCTGCCAACAAATAAATACGTTCCAAACTTTTTTATGAGTACAACGCATTTTTGCTGTTTTGTGCGTCGATTGTTAAGACACAGTTCGAAAAAATTTACCATAAACTGTTAAATAAAATATCGATTGAAAATTTGTGCCTGGTTTTCATTCTTTCTTACTAAAAAATACTTGCCTAATCCTCGATATTATTGTATAATATTTATAATAAAAGGTAAAGAAAGAAAAGTGCGTTTTTTTAATACTATTGTGCTTTTTACTATTTGGAGGATTACATATGTTTCAGTACGAATCACATTTAGGTCGTTTTGGTGCAAGAGATGCCTGCATATTTCAATATAACAAAGTCAGCTCGCAAGGAATGGACATCCATTGGCATGAAAATTTGGAGCTGTTTTATGTCATCTCGGGCGAGATTCATGTGACCACTAACCATGTGACAGTTTCTGTTCCCCAAAGACATATTGCTGTTATTAACTCTAACTATTTACATTATGCCACGCCTGACGCTGTTGCAGAGTATTATAGCTTGATTATTGATAAGAAATTTTTAAATGATGTAGGTTTTTCAATTGATACTCTGCTCTTTGAGCGGATGCTATACTCCCCAAAAATAGAGGACAGTTTCCTGCATATTGCTCAGGAATTTTCCGAAGAAAAAAAATATTTTCAAGAGCAAATTAAGGCAGAAATTTTAAACATTATTGTTGAATTAGCCCGTTGTCATACTGTTTCACAGCAGAAAAACCACGCCTCCATAATAGGACGAAGGGCAGATATTATAAAAGACGTTCTGCGATTTTTGCAAAATCATTATAAGGAGCCTATATCAGTTGAGGATATTGCAACCCATGTTGGGTATAGTCGGTATTATATATCTCACTTATTTAAAGAATGCGTTAACTGCACCTTAGTTTACTATATCAATCACTTGCGTTGCAATCATGCGAAAGCCTTGTTGGTTACAAATCAATGTTCCGTTAGCGATGCGGCCGAACAAAGCGGTTTTGAAAACTTGTCATATTTTTCAAAAACCTATAAGAATCATATGGGAATCTCTCCTCAGACCGAAAAAAATGCAGTCAGCAACAAGACACATCTGTTAGTGGAACCGGTGATTTCTGAGGTTCCAAATTAAACCAATGTACATAAAATCGGAAATTTACATTATGGAAACGCCTCGCTCACGAGGAAACAGAAGCAGCAAAAAAGATGTCCGTGTTTTCATCTGTAAAGCCGATTTATGTCGTTGCAAAAGGGATTTAGTTGAAAAAAGCGTTTGCATTTCGCAAACGCTTTTTTGGTGACCCGTGGGGGAATCGAACCCCCGATTCCGCCGTGAGAGGGCGGCGTCTTAACCGCTTGACCAACAGGCCATATGTACCATTTAAAAACTGAACAATGTTATTTTACCATATTTTTTCTCGGATTGCAAGACCTTTTTAAAAAATTTTCTCTTTTAAGTACGGAGTGAATTTAGCTTGGAATTGCCACTTGATTCTTTCGCAAAACAATCAGAAATGATACTCTGTTTCAGCGTCAGGAAAGGCAGTCTCCAGAGCCGCTACGACCTCATCTAACGCCTCGACAGGAACTAAAGCGGCAATGGTTGTATCGGAGGAGGAAATAATCATTGTTTCAGAATCTGCTCGACGTAATGCGCTGAAAAAAGCTGAAATAATCCCTGTTTCCTGTGCAAAATAGTGGCCTCGCAATGCAATTTTTGCGTAGCCGCCACAAACCTCCATGCGCATGGTGTCACAACTGTTTTTTAGTTTGGCTACCGCCCGCAATATTTTAGCGAAATCATAATTAAATACCGTAAAGGAAAGTATCCCCGCAGCATGTCGGGGTGGAATTAAGCTGATCAAATCAATATTGATGCCAATTCGTGAAAGTTCTTCAAATAGAATGGCTACAGCATCGGCATCTGTTTTTTTGCACGTTGCATAAACAAGCACCACATCAAAGGTCACAATAATGTCAGTTCTTTTTTCCGGACCATTCATTCCTGGGTGGCCTCCTCAAACATTTCATATTTTCTAAAATATTCTTTTAGCTCTTCATCACGATAAACCGCCGACCGATTTTTCTCTAAAAGCTTGGTAATAGCATATAAATCAATCCAAATTTGATTGGTTCCATCTTTTTGTGTTGCTTCGTCGAAAATTAATTGTAATCCGTAATGCAGGTGAGGTGTGTTGATGTTATTTACGTTTTCTTTAGAACTATAACCTGTCATACCTAAATAGCCAATAACATCGCCGGCTGTAACGATTTTCCCTTCATACATATCATTGTAGGGATGGTCCTTACGCAGATGTGCATAATAATAGTAGCGCTTTTTGTCAAAACTACGAATGCCAATACGCCAGCCTCCGTATTGGTTCCAGCCTACACATTCTACAATACCGGATTCAATGGCTACTATGGGTGTACCAACACCGCCCATCATGTCGTGACCCAAATGCCGACGTTTGTAACCATAAGACCGGGAAGTACCGAAATCATCAAAATGACTATAGCTGTAACCTTTGGCAATGGGAGAAAATGCCTTAAGACCATATCGCGTGACCATTTGTTTTTCCTCTGGATTATTCGGATCAGGAATCTCGATTGAGTATGTTCCCACAAAGCCATCAAGGACAGCGCTGTATGCTTCTTTAAAATAATGGTAGTTTGATAAGTCAGCACCCAGGGTGTCGACTGTTGTGCCTTCGGCAGAGAGTCGATCTGTCAGCTTAGTTAAATCGCTTTTCTTGTAGTGAGAAAAATCGCCGCCGTATTTGGCAGCCAAATAAGCAAGCAG
This sequence comes from Oscillospiraceae bacterium, assembly GCA_015069045.1. GTDB lineage: Bacteria > Bacillota > Clostridia > UBA1381 > UBA9506 > UMGS755. The sequence continues at coordinate 1,586 of SVJJ01000012.1, read as the reverse complement.
GTCAATCCAACTGCAGGGAACACCCTTTTCCTCTGTGTGAGAGCGTATATCTACATCCATTGTCTGTGCAAGTGCTTCATAAGAAACCCCAAAGTCAACCCATTTAATAAAACTTTCTTCTGAATGTTTCTCCTCTGCAACAGTATATATAGCAGTTGGAACAGAAATTGCCATCGTGCAAAGAAAGAGAATAGTGGTTATCCATAGAACTGTTTTTTTTCGAACAATTTTGATAATCAAAAAACCACCTCCATGAGTAATATATGAGTTAAAAAAGTATAAAATGATAATGACAGCAAACAGGTAAATGTTTTGGGAGGTGCCCGTGTGAAAAGAAAAGTATTCGCTGCTCTCTGCATCCCAGGAACTATATGCATTACAGGTCTGATTTTATTTTATATTATAGGTCTTCACAGTCCCAAGATTATATCTGTCAGCGGACAGGGAACAAAACTGCCGATTTTAATGTATCATCATGTTCTACGCAACCAAAACATGTGGGGAAAATTCGTGATTTCTCCTCAAGAACTTGAGGCTGATTTCAACTACTTAAAAGAGCAAGGGTATGAAACTGTGGGTGTTCGTGATGTTATTGATTATGTACATAGTGGAATCCCCTTGCCTCAAAAACCCATTATGATTACCTTTGATGATGGTTATTTATCCTTTTGTGAATATGTTATGCCACTATTGGAACAATATCATTATAAAGCGGTATTGTCTGTTATTGGAAAACATTCAGATATTTATACCGAAAAAAAGGATAGAAATGTAGCCTATGCCCATGTTAATTGGCAGGATGTTGCCTATTTAGCTGAAAGCGGATATGTGGATGTAGAAAACCACAGCTATAATCTTCACGAATTGAGTGTAAGAAAAGGGAGCCAGCAAATGAAAAATGAACCGGCATCTACATATCAAAAGACGTTGGCCGAGGATTTAAAGAAAACCCAGGATAGAATTATGGAAGCAACAGGTGAATATTCCCTTTGTTATACATATCCATATGGATTTATTTCTGAAACATCCAGACCTGTTATTGAACAACTGGGATTTCAAATGACCTTAAGTTGCCGAGAAGGTATTAATTTTTTGACTCGTGATGCCGCCTGTCTTTTTGAATTATTTCGTTTCAATCGTCCCCATGGAAGAAGTGCTGAATTAATTTTGAAAACCGCATTAAATCAGACAAAATAGTACATATAAAAAGGAGATTTTGGTTATAATTACTTAAATGCAAGAATTAAGAATTTGGTAAGAAATCAAAAAAGAAAAAAGTTCTTGACAATGTCAGATTCTGTGTGCTATAATAATATGCACCCGCAAAAGAGAGGGAACTTCTCTGGCAGACTTAAGACAAGTAGAAAAAATAAATAAAAAGTGTTGACACCGCTATTTTTTTGTGCTATAATAGGTCAGGTTGGCGCAAATGTAAAGGGTTATCGCCTATAATGTGGCATGGGCTTATAGCTCAGGTGGTTAGAGCGCACGCCTGATAAGCGTGAGGTCGGTGGTTCGAGTCCACTTAAGCCCACCAAAGTAATAGATTGATGGCAAGCAGCGATGTATAGCTATGCATCGTGTGA
>SVJJ01000011.1 GCA_015069045.1 Oscillospiraceae bacterium | reverse complement strand
ATCAGCTGTGACATAAATTTAACATTTGTTTCACCGGACTTTGCTCGCATAAGTTCCTCGTCCACATAATCCCATGCAGAACGATTTTCTTCTAAAAAGGTTTTAAAATCAGCTTCATCTTCGATTTCAACACCTTGTATACCCAGTTGATACAGACGGCCGCTAACCGGCTCAATTCCCGCTGCCGTGGTAAAGACCACGGCCTGAATCCAACTTGTTCCCATAACAGCCTCCTAAGACAGGTTCAACATGTGGCTAACTACATCGTACATTTCTGTTTTGTCACATGTGGTAGTGAAGATAACAGGCTTAGCAGCCAGCCCCGCTAGGGATGCAGGGATGGTAAGTTCTGCCCTGGTTGCCAACATATCTAACAAAGCAAATTCGTCAGCACCTGCCGTTGTTTCTTCACCGGCTATGGCAGTTAACACACTGTCACTAAATTTAAAGGGACTAGCTGTAGATACAATAACTGTTTTGGTTACATCTCCGGTTTCCTGCTTATATTGGTCATAAACGCATTTAGCAACAGCTGTGTGAGTATCCATTACGTAGCCGTTGTTTTGGGCCACTGATTGAATTGTCTCTAAGGTTTTCTCATCGTCGCAACAGCCGCCATAAAAGATTTCCTTAATTTTTGTCTTTGTCACATCAGGTACTTCATATCGTCCTGTTTTCTGCAGCTCACCCATCCAGATACTTACGCGCGCATCATCGCAACCTGTAACCTGATATAAGAATCGCTCTAAATTGCTAGAAATCAAAATATCCATAGAGGGAGAACAGGTAGTTTTAAAATCACGATTTTTATCATACACGCCGGTACGAATAAAGTCGGTCAATACATTGTTTTCATTAGAAGCACAAATCAGCTTATGAATGGGCAAACCCATTTCCATGGCATAATAAGCCGCCAAAATATTACCAAAATTGCCGGTAGGTACAACAAAATTGATAGAATCGCCTAATTGAATCTCATTGTTCTTAACCAGATTACAGTATGCTGAAAAGTAGTATACAATTTGCGGGACCAACCGACCCCAGTTGATTGAGTTTGCACTGGATAACATAAAATTGTTCCGTTCCAGTACCTCAGCATATTCATGGTCATTAAAAATTTGTTTAACACCACTTTGAGCATCATCAAAATTTCCATTAACCGCCGCAACATCCACATTATTACCCTCCTGGGTAATCATTTGGCGTTTCTGCATGTCGGATACACCATTCTCCGGATAGAAAACGATAATGCGGGTACCTTCCACATCCTTAAATCCCTCTAATGCCGCCTTACCTGTGTCACCGGATGTGGCAACCAAAATAACCACTTCTTTTGTTTCTCCGGTTTTAACCATGGATTTCTTTAATAAATGAGGCAAAATTTGAAGTGCCATATCCTTAAATGCACAGGTAGGACCATGCCATAATTCTAAAAAATACATATCCCCCGTTACTTTATACAAAGGTGCAATTTCATCTGTTTCGAATTTATTTTTATTATAGGCACTATGGGCACATTCTGACAATTCAGAACCTGTAAAATCTGTTAAAAAACATTCTAGAATTTTAACAGCACGGTCAGAATAGGTCATGGGTACCAGTTTATCAATGTCCTCCATGGTTAGTTGGGGAATTTCCCGGGGTACAAACAACCCCCCATCCGGTGCCAATCCTGTTTTAATAGCCTCTGCGGAACTGACTGACAGGGATTTATCCCTAGTGCTTGTATACTTCATTATATCCTCCTTAGATATCATTCAATATCCGTTTTATGTCTATTTAATTTATTGTCTATTTGTTACGTCATCTGCAACACTTAGTAAAGTCGTGCTTTTAAAGCAGATTTTTCCTTTTCAAAGCCGGGTCTATCCAAAAGAGCAAACATATTCCTTTTATAGGCTTCAACACCCGGTTGATCAAAAGGATTAACCCCCAGCATGTATCCACTGATGCCACAAGCCCTTTCAAAGAAATAAACAAGCTTTCCAAAATAGTACTCGTTCAATGTGGGAATATTAATAATAATATTAGGAACACCCCCATCGTTATGAGCCAAAACAGCACTTAAGAATGCCATTTCATTTACGTGGGAAAAAGTTTTGCCCGCAAGATAATTCAATCCATCTACATTATCAGCATCTTCTTTAATGGTTACATCTGCACGGGGGTTTTCCACATGAAGCACCGTTTCAAACAGGTTCCGTATACCATCCTGAATGTATTGGCCAATGGAATGTAACTCCGTTGAAAAATCTGCAGCAGCAGGAAAAATACCTTTATGGTCCTTTCCTTCACTTTCGCCATAAAGCTGTTTCCACCATTCTGCAAAATAGCGCAATCTAGGTTCATAATTCACCATGATTTCAGTGGTTTTACCCTTATGATACAGAATATTACGCAAAGCCGCATATTGATAGCAAATATTCTTGCTCATATCTTCATCAGCGTACTCCCGATAGGCATCCTGAGCACCTTGCATAATGGCATCTATATCTGCGCCACAAACAGCAATAGGCAAAAGTCCAACTGCACTCAACACAGAATAGCGACCACCAATATCGTCGGCAATAACAAAGCTTTCATAGCCTTCCCGGTCTGATAGGATTTTCAATGCACCCTTTGCCTTATCAGTTGTAACAAAAATACGTTCACGAGCACCCTCTTTGCCATATTTCTGTTCTACCAGGTCCTTAAAAACCCGAAAAGCCATTGCCGGCTCCATGGTTGTACCGGATTTTGAAATAACATTTAAACAAATATCTTTATCTTTAACTAAGTGATATAAATCTGACAGATAGGTAGAACTGATTGAATTACCGGCAAATAAAATTTGGGGTGCATTGCGTTCTGTCCGATCTTGCAGGTTATAAAAACTGTCTGTAAGCATGTCAATGGCTGCTTTGGCTCCCAAATAGGAGCCTCCAACACCAATAACAATAAGCACATCTGCACTTTTTCTAATCTTTTCTGCAGCCGCCTTAATGCGTGTATATTCTGCCTTGTCATAATCCTTAGGCAGGTTTACCCAGCCTAAAAAATCACGACCGGCGCCTGTCTTATTTGTTAATTTGTCGTGAGCCTCTTTGACCTGTCCAGCTATGTTGACTAATTCTTCGTGAGTAATGGTTATTAAAGCTTTACTATAGTCTAAGGTAATATCGCTCATTTTCTCTCCATTCTGCCGCTTTTGTGCGGCTCCTCATTCTAATTAATCTGTTTATAATTTTATTCTAAAAGTAGTCCTCCGGTTAGGTCGCCAATTTTTGTGATAGTTTGATCTTGCATATATTGCCTAATTCCATCGCGAATTTTTATACAGGCATAGGGATCAGTAAAATTAGCTGTCCCTACTGATATAGCCGTGCTGCCAGCCAATAAAAATTCCACTGCATCCTCTCCGCTTGTAATACCACCCATGCCTATAATTGGCACCTGTACAGCACGATACACCTGATATACCATGCGTAATGCCACCGGCTTAACGCAGGGACCAGACATGCCTCCAATAACATTAGCTAAAATGGGTCGTCTGGTGCGAATATCAATTGCCATACCGGTTAAGGTATTAATCAATGACAATGCATCGGCACCTGCTGCCTCTGCTGCCTTAGCCGTTTCCGTAATATCGGCAACATTGGGAGACAGTTTAACAATAAGAGGCTTTTTGGCATACTTGCGCACTGCATCCGTAATGGCGAAAACTGTATCTGGATGGGTACCAAAAGCAGCGCCCCCTGCTTTTACATTAGGACAAGAAATATTCATTTCTAAAAAATCCACATCAGCAGCAGAAAGTTTTTCAGCCATTTCACAATAATCTTCAAAGGTATTACCCGCCATATTGGCAATGATTTTACAACGATATTGTCGCAAATAAGGAATTTCATCCCGAATAAAGGCATCTACACCTGGATTCTGTAAACCAACACTATTTAAAATACCACCGGGGGTCTCCGTGATGCGTGGTGGAGGATTCCCTGCTCTGGGCGCCTTTGTCAAGCCTTTAACCGAAATAGCACCAATTTCACTTAAATCGTAAAGCTGACCATATTCCCGACCAAAACCAAAGGTTCCGGATGCAGCAATAACAGGATTTTGTAATTCTACTCCGGCAATATGAACCTTCATATCCGTCATAGAATCACCTCCTTAGACCAAAAAACAGGACCCTGTTTGCACACACATTTGTATTTTTCAGATCCCTCACCATGGGTTTCACAACTGCAGGTAAGGCATGCACCAATACCGCAACCCATCCGTTCCTCTAAGGATAGTTGACATGGAATATTATGCCCCTCAGCAAAAATTTTAACCGCTTTAAGCATGGGTTTGGGACCACAGGCATAAATAATGTCAAATTTTTGTTGGAGATAATCTTCTTCCAAGGCCGAAAGAGCATAACCATGACGGCCATAACTGCCATCATCTGTCATAACCGTAACATAAGGAGCGTTTTGGCGAAACTCTGTTTCTAGTGTAACCAAATTTTTTGTTCTAAAACCCAAGTAAACGGTTGCATTCTGCAATTGTTTGGTAAGAAACAGCATAGGATACACACCAATACCGCCACCTATAACAGCCGGGTGATGATAGAGCGTTTTCTCAACAGCAAAGCCATTTCCCAAGGGACCTAAAATATCTAATTCGCCCGCCTGTTCCTGCAAAGCCTTTGTTCCGCGACCTTTTATCTCATAAATAAATGTAATGCAATCTTCATTCACATCACAAATGCTAATGGGACGACGTAGAGGCATAGATGTAACATCTCCACACTGTACATGTAAAAACTGGCCAGCTTTAGCCTTTTTAGCCAGTTCCAGATTCCGCACCTGACATGCCACAATGTCCGGAGCAATCTCCTGTTGATAACATATATGACATTTGTAAATATTATATTCCATCGGGTATCTCCTTTGTATATCTGCAAAGCAATATAAATCCTGATAATGTCTTAATTTTCATTATAACAAATATTGCTACTAATTGCAAGGAAATTTACCTTTTCCTTTAAATTTCCTAAGGCATAAAATAATAACGGGTATTCTCCACAAAAAAAGATTGCAGTATATTCTACAATAAACTGCAATCTCTCATAAAGCTCAATTAATTTAAAATAGTCATTTCTGTTTCTTTATCAAACAGATGAATTCTGTTACCATCCAGAATTAAAGTAATGGTATCACCGACTTTAGCTTTTGTTCTGGGGTTAACTCTGGCTACAAACGACGTATCTTCAATCGTTACATAAAGATAGGTTTCTGCACCCATCATTTCAGTAACATCTACATGAGCCGTTACTGCACAATCAGGACTCATGCCTGCCATGACAGCCTCGTCATGAATATTCTCGGGACGAATGCCCATCAACACTGTTTTGCCAACATATTCAGTTCCTTCTAAGGCTTTAGCCTTCGCTTCGGGCAGCTTAATCGTTGTGTTACCAAATGTCAGTTGTAAACCGCCACCAGCGGCTTCTTGCAGTTCTGCATCAATAAAGTTCATCGGTGGGCTACCAATAAACCCTGCAACAAAGACATTATTGGGCTTTTCATATAAGACCTGAGGAGAATCAATTTGCTGGATAAAACCATCCTTCATAACAACAATTCTGGTACCCATGGTCATAGCCTCTGTTTGGTCATGGGTTACATAAATAAAGGTTGTTTGTAGTCTCTTATGTAATTTACTGATTTCTGTTCTCATCTGACCTCTCAACTTAGCATCTAAGTTTGAAAGGGGCTCATCCATCAAGAAAACTTTAGGTTCACGCACAATAGCACGACCCAGGGCAACTCTCTGTCTCTGACCGCCGGAAAGAGCCTTTGGCTTTCTGTCCAATAAATGCTGAATGTCCAAAATCCTAGCAGCTTCTTCAACACGTTTTTTTATTTCTGCTTTAGGCATTTTATTCAATTTTAAGCCAAATGCCATATTATCATATACAGTCATATGAGGATACAATGCATAGTTCTGGAAAACCATTGCAATATCCCTATCCTTTGGTGCAACATCATTAACCATGCGGTCGCCAATGTAAAGCTCACCTTCTGTAATTTCTTCAAGTCCGGCAATCATTCTGAGTGTTGTTGATTTACCGCAACCCGAAGGACCAACTAAAACGACAAACTCTTTATCATCAATATCTAAATTGAAGTCGCTTACAGCCGTAACCCCACCGGCATATTTTTTATATATGCCCTTTAGATTAAGACTTGCCATTATTGTTTACCTCCTCGTAATTGAAACATTAATTCACATGTATTATGATACCATAATTCTTCATAAATTGTTAGGCTATTTTTGACCAAAAATAAAAAAAATAATTCGGTAAAGTTGCACAACAAAATAGAAAAACACCTCTCTTTCCCACAAAGGGTAAGGACAGGTGTTTTTCATCTTTCATAACCTCAATTATAGAAGACCAAATTTATTAAATAGCCATGCAATACTGCCTTGACATGCATCATTAAGAAGAGATACCTGTTGGTGAAATGCTGTAAGAGCATATTCTGTAAGTCCATGATATAAGTCAGACGCCTTATCAATCTCACCATTTTCTTGACCATATTCTTCCATAATAAAGGCTTCATCAATAACCCAATCGTTTTGCTGGCTAATGGCATCATTAATACAGGTTTCAACATAAATAATAATGTTTCTTTGATCTCCTACTGCAAAACTGTATTTCCCTTCCACCAATGCAGCGCTGGCTTTTTCGAGATGATATATCATTTCGTCATTAACAGTCTCCAAATCAATTGCATCCCATCCGGCATACAATGTAAAGGATGCTGTGACCTGTGTATTAAAATCATATACCGCAGTTAGCCCTTCATCTGTATACCAATTTTTGAAAACATAACCACCGCGTTTACGGGGAGTGGCAGGCTTTGTGGCTTTGCCATTAGCCGCTATGGTTTGGCTTTGGATGGTTTCCTCTGCACCATTTGTTTCAAAAGTGATTGTATAGGTGGATGGAGCGGGCTCGCCTCCATTGTCAGAGCCATTAGAGCCGCTATTGGAGCCACTATTGGAACCGCTATTAGAGCCGCTATTGGAACCGCCATTATGACCACCACTGGAACCACCGCTTATACTGCCGCCACTGATACTGCCACCGCTTGGTTTAACAAAATCTACATTTGTTTCGCTAAACTCACCCCGTGTAATATTTTCTGTCGCACGGAAGGTGTTGCCTTCTTCCAAGCTCATATAACCATGGGCAATAACCAACCGAACGGAAGGCAACGCCCAAGCAGCTACTTCATCAGCAATTGTAACGGCAGACACTTTACCATTATCAGTAAGTTTCGCTGTCCGTGCTAAAATAACACAGGCCTGTTCTCTGGTAACATAATTTTCTCCGCGAAAAGTACCATCTTCATAACCTTTAATATAACCTGCTTTTTTCGCAATTAACACCTGGTTGTAATACCACTTATCGGAAGTAACATCGCTAAAACCAACCTCATCTTTGGCAGTATAGCCAAAAATCAAGTTTATAATTTTACAAAGTTCTGCACGCTTAATGGGGGCATTAGGTAAAAACGTTCCATCTCCATTACCATTTAAAATGCCGGCATTAGCTAATGCCTGAATTGCCTTTCCCTGTTCTGTTGACAAATCTACATCAGTAAAAGTAATGGCATTTACACAAAAAACAGACATACTCATTAAAATGGTTAGCAAAATACTTATCGTTCTTTTCATTTTTTCCTCCTTTAACTACACCAAAACAAGTAAAAAATGTACCACCTGTTTCGGCAAACACAACTATGCCGCATAAAAACGACTCAATTTCACTGTCAGACCACGCAAGCTAAACGCATATGCATCTTCTACATACCGTTCATCGCCAATATTAGTAACATTTTCGTCTACACGGAAGGGCTCGATACCATGCTCAGCAACAACAACCAGAACATCGTAAAGTGAGTTAAAGGCACTTTGCACCTTGCCGGTATCCCGAATTTCATTCAGTTGCTGTTCTAAGGTAGCACCTGCACTTCCCAGGGAGCCTAATCCGCCAAAAGAAAGTTCCTCAAACCTTGTAACAGCAGCCTGTAACCTACCGCTATCAATCAAGGTTTGTAATCTTTCCTGCAGTGCCTCATCATAGCGATAGAATAAGTCGTAAAGGCTGTCAATTGTGAAAACGGGGTCCTCCACACCAATCATAATATCAAAGGCTGTCTGGAATCTTTCATTGTCTAACACCTGATCCGTTTCAAATTTTTGATTCAAATTGCTGCCCAGATATCTATTCAACATGTTGCTGATTTGAGAATGGAAGCTAACCAGTAAATCATTGACGCGGTCTATACTGTTAATTACATTTTCTAATTGGGATGGTAAGGAACCTTCCACATGATAGGCTTCTAATAATTCACCTATTCTTTCGTGAGCATACAATGCTTCTCCCACTACGCTTTCTTTTACTGCGTCTAAGGCGTTAACAGGAACATTCTCCTCATCACCATACCAGGTTAACGCATCATCCGCTACAATTAAGGTGTTAACCATGTGATCGTAGTAATCCATTTCCGGCTTAATGGTGTAACCTGTTAAGTTGCCCGATGCTGCAGTACTATCACCGTCAAACAGTACGCCAATTAAGTTTTGTGTTGCCAAATATTGCAAATACGGATTTTCATCATAGTATACCCCGGCACCTGCCAGCCTTGCTACCAATTCATTCTTCGCTTTTTCATATAAGGGTGCCAGAATTTCATCCACTATATTAATGTAAACCGTTACATCGGTGGTATAAGATGCGCTCTCATTTACATCTACACTCAAGTCTACTTCTTCAATTACCTGTGATAACCCATCTGAATAGTCACCAATTGCAGTGTCACAGTAGTGTGCTAATACTTCCTCCCCTAAAATCTGCTCGACTCTTTCTAAGGTCGGGTTATCCGTATTGCTTGTAATAGAAGCATAAGTCAAACCACCAATTGCCGCATTTGCAATGGTTATAAAAGTCAAATTTTCTTTCGTAACCATGAGAGGCTCGTTGTTTTGCATGCTGTCCATAAAAGGTGCGTAATGAGGCAAGCCTGTAAATACCTCATAAATCTTATCGGCAATCTGTCGTTTTCGTTCTCTGCCGGCTTCATCATCGCCCAATTGATTAATATATTGAATAATTAGGTCATTATTCACAACAGAAGAGATATCAACATTATTTAAACCATTGATAATTAATGTACGATTTGCGGCAATAAAGGCAACATCTTCATCTTCCCCAGAATCCAATTCATCAATAAATCCACCAATACCTTCCTTCAGGGCATCTGCTTTGGTAGAATCACCATTGAGCCTCTCCGTTTCACAGGCAGAAATATAATCCTGAATCAAACCTGTAATCGTACTTGCATTGGTGCCATTACTATCTATAAGGAAGGTATCAAGGGAGCTACGGACCATTGTCTCATTACTAGCTGCATTAGTATTTTTCTCCGGATTCAGAAAATCCTTTAAATAACCGGCAATCGTATCCTCGGACATTGCACCAATCTCAGAAATAATGACACCACGAACGGCATCCTCCTGCTGCAGAACCTTAGTAGCCAACGTCGCATCCGTTAAACCGGGATTATCCGCCGTTCCGTCACCATTAATGTAGGTATTAATAGCGCTGCGAACCATAGTTTCATTTTCGCTGACTATTGTTTGTATTTCGCTGAAGGATAAGCCACTAATATAGGTTTGAATATTCGCTAAAACAATAGCATTAATGTCATAATGGTGCAAAACATCAACCAACTCAGCATGAATCTCCTTAGCAGACATGCCTGCAATGACTGACTGAACACCCTCATCAATGGTGGTATCAGCAGGATCTGCCAACAAGCGGTCGATCTCGTCGATTATGAAGCCTCTGGCCTGTTCTTCAAGTGGATCTACATCGTCCACCTCATCAATATGAACCAGCATAGCATCTAGCAGGTTTATGATGTCCACAGTGGCAATTTCTTCTGCCTTCCTTTTAAGTAAAGAATCCATTTGAGTCTTTAACTCCGGAACAGTCTCAACATCTTCTGCAATATAGCTTATAATGGTATCATAGTCATCCTCTACAACAGACTTCATAATGTCCGTATGTGTTGCAGCAAAGTCAATAATATCCTCATCGGGAACTGAAATTGTGCCGTTCTCAACATCCTGAATAAACGCATCTTTCAGTTCTTCAACCAATGCGTCAATATCATCATCCCCGGAAGATGTTGTTAAAAGGTCACGAACATAAGAAAGTAATATACTCTCAATAACATCATCCGCAGGGCCGGTTACATCATTTGCATAATTCTGAACAAGCTCTAAAATATATTCATTAATTGTTGTCTTTGCATCTTCGTTGGCAATATCATTACCTGCAGCTAAATCATTTACAACACCTGTTTTAAAGGACGCAAATTGAGTCTCCAATTCACTTCTTGCCTCTACAGGTAAGCCTTCGTTATATGCCAATTGTTTCTGAGGGTCTGATAGCAAATGGGGATTACCGCATGTGTTACGAATAGTTGCCAGCATGTCAGATGAAATAAAGTCATAGTTGCCATAGGTCCCATAATCCAAAATATAAGCCCAGAAATCTGACTCATCAGACACATAATCACTTAATACAATGGAATCTAAAACGGTCTGTCGTAATTCACCCTCCGGTGTAACCCCATCTGCTGCCGCAAACAGAGCTTTGAAGGTATCATCGCTCTTTATTTCCGACAACAACTCCGTTGTCATTGAGTCTGTTAATGATAAGTTAACCAATGTTTCATGCAGATGGGTGGTGGTTGTATATCCCTTAACCTCACCAATTACATAAGATTTAAACTGGTCAATTTCATACAGATAATCAACAAAGTCTGTCTTAGTAAGAGCCTGAAGCAACAACTCTTGTTTAAGAGTAGAATCGCTCAAAAGAACGGTAAGGACATCTTCTGAAACCAACTCACCTATCAACATAGTCTTTGTATCAGCGCTGGGATTTTCCAGTAATATCTTAATACTTTCCTCCGTTAAAACAAGTTCACGAAGTGTACCATCCACGCCCCGCAGAGTTTGTTTGATGCTACCTGCAATTATATTCTCTTCTTCAGCAGTCAAATGATCCTTTACATAGAAAATGACCTTGTTGAGGATCGCCTCATTCCGTGCAGCCAGTTTGTCCTCTAAATCATCAATGACAATCATTTGAAGGTCTGAATGATCTGTTTTAATTTGGCCCACTAAGTATTGAATAGCCGGATTTTGACTTTCTCCGGTTATAGGATCCTCATCAAAATCTTCCTCCTCATCCACAGCATCCAAAATCACGCTGGCCACTTGTTTATTCAAGTCACTGTCATAGGTTTTTATTTCTCCCATAATGCCATAGGGGTCAGTAACCGGATTGCCATCATTTGCAGGCAGCAAGGAGTTCATGAGCAGGTCAGACAATGCGCCACCACGCAAAGTGGACATAATGCCATAAGGGTCAGTATAGGGATTAGATGCAGTACTGTTTTGTGCCGCCCGCAGGGAGGTTAAAATAGTATCTACAAATAAATTTTGCAAATCATTCGGTTGGTTACTGCTCAGTTGTCCCTGAATATAGGACAATATAGCGCTTTTCATGGGTGCATTCGTAATGGTTCCTTTTAAAACGCCCACTGCTTCATTAATAAGCATGCCGCGGAACTCCCCATCGGTACGAACATAGGCAACAATTTCATCACGCAATTGGGAAGTAGCACTTGTCAAATCGCCGTAAATGAAATCAACCGATGCTGCTTTTTGATTTTTAATCAACTGCAACAGATCCACATCCGTTAGCATACCAATCAGGTTTTCAACGCCAATTTCATTCACCAATATAGACGCATCTATCATTGTCAACATAGATTCCAACAAGGTTGGATCGTTTATCACATCACGAATATATGTTTTAATCATGCCGGCAGCCGTTGTCTCTGAGATAAACTGAGAAATCGGGACAGATAAGGGATAAATTTTAATATTACCGGATGAATCCATAACACCAGTAGATGCTAAACGATTGTAAAGGGCTGCTATTCTTTCATCGTAATTTGGTATCCGATCTTGTTGAATGGCAAGGTTTAACTCTGTTCCGCCATTGATTAATAAGCCTTTAGCTGAATCAACCGCTCTGGTTTCATCAAGTTCATAGGATGTAGAAACTAAAGCTGTCTCGTCGTTTAAATAAAGGTTAACACCAAAGTTTTTATAGAGCATAAATACGCTCATATTTTTAGTGATGGATACATTTTCATCAAAGGGGACCATCTTGCCGCTATCATCCACATACCATAACGCCGGATAAGCATATAAAATTTCCTCTGCGGGATATAAGAAAGAACCATCACTCATTGGAAAATCATCAGGATTTATTGTGAAAATAGGATCTTTATAAATTGACCGTTTCGGCTGAGGTACGCTTAGTTGAGCTTCTGCAAAGCTCTTTCCGTAGGCTATCTGAACAGCACCGGACTCGATGCCGGACTCAGTTAAATACCGATAGGTTTCATTGTAGCCTTCGTAAAAATTAACAGTTAATGTTGCGTCTTCCCAATGGGCATACAGAGCAACACTACGGATATCCCCTGCAGGAATGGCTACTTCCCCCGTAACTTGTGTGCCGCCGGATGCAGCTGTAAACCAGCCTAAGAATACCTTTCCTGTTTTACCGGGAGTTTGCACCCCATCTGTTGTGGAATCAAAATCAATGTTCTCTAAAGTGATTTTATTTAAAACATCAAAATCATCTGAATAGAGGATTGTTGTTTCGTCATCATCATACAGAGTCAGCATATATGTGTTTATAGAAAATCTGGCTTCAATAGTGAACCCATTTAAGCCGACAGAAGTATTCTCATCAACAGGGTCTCCGTTTTCATCGTACCAACCATCAAATGTATAACCAAGCTGCTCGTTGGGAACCGGTAACTGCTGACCAAAGGTCCCATTTTCAATAATCAGAACATAGTCTCCTGCATCATTATAGTAAATGGGTACTTTCCAACGGGCATATACATCTATGGTTAAAGGTGCGCCAATAGAAATAGCCGGAATTGATGAAACGGGATTGCCATCCCCATCATACCATCCATCCAGTACATAGTCTGCGCCGGGAACTGTCACTTCATCTTGTGTAAGCAAACTTGGCAGGGAAGGATCCTCAATGGTATAGGTAACAGGAATGATTTCGCCACGGTTGTGAAAATTAGCCGTGTAAGTAATGAGCCTCATGTCCGCTGTAACGGTCATACGCCGATCTACAACTGTAGTGCTATCAACAGGGTCTCCATTTTCATCATACCAACCATGAAAGGTATAACCATTTTTCACCGGGTCTGAAGGCATACGGGAACCAATGGTAGCATATTCCTCAATGGAAAATCTTGCCACTTCCTCATCCAATACCTTAAAAATAACCTTATATGTCCCTATATCTTCGTTATTACCGTCACTGCTGCCGCCAGAACTGGCAGGACCCACACCTGTTATAAACTGAACCGGTGTGTATGCAAGCATACCCTTAAAAACAGATTCTGTTTCTCTGTTGTTAAATCTGGTAACACCATTCATATTTTTAACAACCACACCATCTTGTGTTGTGGTGTTGCGGAGTGTATTGTAACCGCCGCGTGCCAGCAGCCGGCCCTGAATGGTTGTATTTTGTATAAGAACTGCAGAAAGACCAACGCCGTCACCAAGAACTAAATCCCCATGAATGGTAGCATTATTAAGCGAAACGTCACCAACGCGTACAACAACAATACCGGTCAACTCGCCCTCATAGGCAGTTGACTTGGTAAGATAGG
The DNA here is from genome assembly GCA_015069045.1 of Oscillospiraceae bacterium. Taxonomy (GTDB): domain Bacteria; phylum Bacillota; class Clostridia; order UBA1381; family UBA9506; genus UMGS755. The sequence goes on along the minus strand of SVJJ01000011.1, from coordinate 36,619 downwards.
TTTTAATGGTATTATACATGAGCTGCGCGAATTCTTCACGGGTAATGTAGGCTTTTGGATTAACGTTACCCTCATCATCACCGTTAACATAGTATCTAACCGCCAACGCTGACACAGAAGATGCAGCCCAATCGGACACCAGGCTACCGTCACCAAAGCGGCTGAGGCCGGATAAGCTTTCATCAGATAAAACCAAAACGCGAGCTAAAATAGTAAAAATTTCCTCACGGGTAATAGGTGCATCCGGTTCCATATGCGTACTGCTTTTACCATTAAGAGCACCCATTTTAACTGCCTTTGCTATACTCTCATAGTACCAGGCAGAAGGCGAAACATCTACATAGCTGGAAATATCTGCTTTTGTAACCGCACCAAAAGCACGGGTAATAATAGTCGCAGCCTCTGCACGGGTTAAGTTGGCCTGGGGTCTGATTTCATTGGATGTAACACCGGATAAAAGACCATTGTCAACTGCTGCTGTCATAGCCTCCTTCGACCATCCGGTTGGAAAATCCATAAAATCATTTACGGTTGCTGCCATCGTGATAGGCATCACTGAACAAAGCATGCAAACCGTAAGCAAAAGGGCTATAAATTGTTTCATCTTCCTACTCATCTTCTTCGCTCCTTATACCCTATTCCTATAAAATATGACAAATATATATCATTTAAGTAAATCACTATATTTTTGATAATATCCTAAAATCTCTTTTTTCTCATCCGGCGAAAGCCTTCGGCTTAAAATTGCCTTAGCCCTTTGTATTTCAGCCTGACTAATGCCACCACTGAGCATGGAAAACATTGTTTTATACTCCTCACTCGATAGAGACGATTGCAATATGGCCATCACGCGTAATTTATCACTAAAAGAGACGCTCTCAATCAATGCCTTCGATTCACTTGCCGAGAATTGCATATTCTCCGGCAACAAATTGGGTGTGGCAGTTTCCAAAGGTGGTGCAGCCGATTGTGTTGCCGCATCAGGCGATTCATTTGGCTGCAGGGTTTCCTCCGGAAGAGCTGTTGGCCGGACACTTTCTACTTGATAAAAGGAATCTGAAAAAATGGAAAACATTTTATCAATGGCAAAATATCCAGCTAACAATATTAAGCCAAGGACAAGGACAATAACCCCGCCCACGATATATACTTTTTTTTTCTGCATAATCCATAACTCCTATTGAGCTACAATTACTTGCCCTGATACACCATAAACCTAGTCTTCCTGAACACAACAACCCGTATCAATTGTATAGGTGGAAACCATGGCCGCAATTGCCTCTTTTACATGTTGCTTATTCCCCTCATGAACAAGCTTTTGTAAGGTGTTTAACCCTGCACGCAGCTCCTCCATATCCAGCGAAAGCGGTTGCGTAATAAATATTTTTTCATTCTGAGTGGAAATAAGATTTTCTTCCTCCATCATGAGTTCCTCATACAACTTTTCACCGGGACGCAGGCCTATAATTTTAATTTCAATATCCCGACCTAATTGCAAACCTGAAAGCTTAATAAGATTTTCTGCTAAATCATAAATTTTAACTGGCTCACCCATATCCAGCAGAAAAATTTCTCCACCTGTTGCATAGCTTGCTGCCTGCAATACCAATTGGGCTGCTTCCGGTATAGTCATAAAGAACCGCGTAATATCTTTATGGGTAACAGTTACCGGTCCACCAGCAGCAATTTGGCGTTGAAACAAAGGGATAACTGAGCCGCTACTACCTAACACATTACCAAAACGAACAGCCACATATTCCGTATGGCTATGGTTGTCCATTGCCTGAATAATCATTTCGCAAAGTCGTTTCGTGGCACCCATAACATTGGTTGGATTAACCGCTTTATCTGTTGAGATTAATACAAATTTATCTACACCATATTTATCGGCACATTCTGCTACATGTAAAGTACCAAATACATTGTTTTTTACTGCTTCTTGGGGATCATCCTCCATCAACGGTACATGCTTATGGGCCGCCGCATGAAACACCAAAGAAGGCCGATGCTTGGCAAATATTTCGTCAAGCCGTGCTTGATCTCGTACACTGGCAATAATGACTTGCTGTTGCAATTCCGGATAACTGTTTTTTAATTCCTGTTGAATATCATAAGCATTATTTTCATAAATATCCAAAATTAGGAGTTTTGCCGGATGAAACCGTGCAATATTGCGACAAAGTTCCGAACCAATGGAACCACCACCACCGGTCACCATAACCACATGATTTTCAATCAAACGGCCTAAATCTTTATTATTCAAGCGAACAGGATCCCGAGAGAGTATATCCGTAACGTTGATTTTTCGCATATGGGCCATAATCGGTTTGCCGGATATCAATTCATTAATGCCCGGCAACACTTGCAACTGACAACCTGTTGTCTTACAAATATCTAAAATGGCCTTGCGCGCCTCTCCATTAGCGGTGGGAATAGCAAATAGCAAGACCTGAACTTTATAATTTTTGCAAACGGAAGGTATGGCATGCCGATTGCCCAATACCTTATAACCGGAAATTCGGCATCCGATTTTAGCCGGATTATCATCAATAAGCCCAACAATATCGTATTGCTGGTTATCCGTTATTGATAATTCTCGAATGACGTGATTGCCTGCTTCACCTGCACCGATAATCAAAAGCCTTTTCCCTGTGTGCCGACCGAAAAGTCTGTTAATAATAAATCGATGCCGAAGGACTGTGCGAATGGCAATACGCATACCAACACACAAAACGGCACTTAATATGGCTGACAGCATGATCTGCCGAATAGTCCCGGGGAAACTGAACAGTTCTTTTTCCATACAAACCAACAACCCGGATACCAAACAGGCAAAAAGACAAGCCGCATATTCACGAATACTGAAATAAGATACAATATTATTATAAATACCCAAGACCAAAAAAACCAGCAGATATGTAACGATTGACATATACAATCCACTAAAAAAACCACCAAAATTCATCTGTAGTCCCGAGAAAAAATAGGATCCACAAAAGGCTACAGTCACCATGATAACATCCAAAAGAGCAAGGATATACTTCTTAAAACGATTCAACCAATTCATTTTCATAATCCTCTCCATGTATATAAATCATAAAGACATTTGCACAACTGCTAAAAAATATAACACCACACTATACCATTATAACATATAATGATTAAAAATGAAAGAGAAATTTTATTTGGGATTCTATATGGATAACGTTTTACTACAAAACAATCTATTTATCTTGCTGTTTCCAAAGCATTGCGGCACCAATAATGCCTGCGTCGTTTCCTAACGAAGCCGTCATTAGCTTTGTTCGTGGAATATCTGTTGTTACAATATATTGATTGATGTACTCATTCAGGGGGTTAAGTAAATAATCGCCTTCCTTACAAATACCGCCGCCAATAATAATAGCCTCCGGTTGAAAAATGTGGATAATATTCAAAAGACCAACACCTAAATATTCAATATATTTTCCAACAATTTTCTGTCCTGCACGGTCTCCTTGTTTTGCCGCATCAAATGCAGTTTTGCCACTAATTTTTGCAGGATCATGATTAATCATTTCATGAATAATACTGTCAGGATATGACTGAATCATATCCGCTGTTTGTTTAATCAGCGCCGTAGCGGAAGCGTAACATTCAAAACAACCACTGCGACCACAATTGCATTTAGGACCGTTAAAGTTTAGCACCATATGGCCCAATTCGGCACCAGCATGATTAAAGCCGGCATAAATTTTGTTGTCAATAATAATGCCACCACCAACACCAGTTCCCAGGGTAACCATAACGGCATTAGCAAGTCCCTTGCTCGTACCGGCTAAAATTTCGCCATAAGCCGCCGCATTGGCATCATTTCCCACATAAACCGGTATGCCAGGAAAATATTTCTCTATCTCGGTTCCCACGTTAGAGTGATGAACCTTCGGAAACGAACAAGCCTTAACAATTGTTTTCTTTTTTACATCCAATGTACCAGGAGAGCCCATGCCAATGCTTTGAATGTCGTTAACCGTTTTTCCTGTTTCAGTCAATAGACGTTGAATAAGCTGAGCCGCATCTTTCATAATATCACTAAATGCCCGTTCTCTTACTGTTGGTACAGAACCCTTGGCTAAAAGATTATATTCCTCGTCCACTAAACCAATGGCTATATTGATGCCACCTAAATCAATTCCTACATGCATGTTTATTTTCTCCTCACGTCGATTATTCTTATATTTTATTTCCTCTGTTCTGCTCGCTGCCGAACCACCTCATACATCATAATCGCCGCCGCCACTGATGCATTTAATGACTCCGTTTCCCCCAACATGGGAATTTTAACCATAAAATCACAAATTTCTTTAAGCAACCGGGAAATACCCTTGCCCTCAGAACCGACAACTAACGCAACAGAACCGGTCATATCGCTTTCAAATAAAGTTTTTTCACCGGACATATCGGCACCAACCAGCCAAAGACCTTTTTTCTTTAGGTCAATTGCCGTTTGAACCAGGTTTGTCACACGTGCTACCGGTGTATGATATACGGCACCGGCTGATGTTTTTGCCACTACTGCGTCCAAGCCTGCCGAACGATTTTTAGGAATAATAACTCCATCGGCTCCGGCAGCATTGGCACTACGAATAATAGCCCCTAAATTGTGCGGGTCTGTTATTTCATCAGCTATCACAATAAAAGGTTGATGTCCTCCTATCTCTGCACGATGAAGAATGTCCTCTAAAGAACTATAGGCCACGGCACCGCAAATAGCCACAACTCCTTGATTGGATGTTGTTTGGCTAATACTATCTATTTTTTTAGGATTTACAAATTGAATAGGCACTTGCTTTTCACGAGCCAACGAGGTTAGTTTTTGTATACCACCAGGGCGTACCGTTTCACTAATCCAAATTTTATCAAGGGGAACGCCGGCAACTAAGGCCTCTATAACGGGATTTCTGCCCTCAATTGTCCTGCGTTCATTCAATTGTTTTCCAATGGATTCTGTATGTTTATAACCTTGTTGTCCTCTGTTTTGCTCCATACTAATACCTCTTCCATGCGAACTGTTTTTACCCCAATACCCAACCGGGAACCCAGCGTAACATACTGGCATACCATACCGGAATTTCCATACCGGTCAGAACAGGGTAAAACATAATGAATAATGCAAATACCAATACCATATACGCTATACCTATAAAACGCCATTTTCTATCCTGTTCCTTCTCCCGCAGGTAGAAAACAATAAGTAATACTACGAAAATCACACAGGGGAAGAAGTGATAAATAAAAGCCGTACGTTTGACCAGCATCCAGGGTGCGTATAGGGAAAAGAACCCGACGACCGCTGTAAGTATACCTGAATCCACTTGACTCTTTTGCCGATAAATTTGATAAATCCCCCATAAAACCGCAGGAATGGTAAGCCACCAAATAGCCGGATTGCCAAAGCTGGTAATCCCCATTGACATAGTTGGCGGTACAAAATCCCGATTTGGACTGTAGGCATACAGAGGTTTATAGTCAAAGGGCCATTGCCACCAGGATGATCCATAGCTGTGCGTCGCCTCCAAATTAGAGTGATAACGCAGCATAGACCCTTGATTGGTAAAGAAAAAGGATAGGCCTGTACTCTCTGACATCATAGCCGGAATGTAAGAGAGGAAATATATCACTGCCGGTATGAAAACAAAGAATAAAAAGCCGGCACCTATTGTTTTAATTGCCATAGGCCGAAAGTTTTGAATTACGTGAGCTGTTTCGGCTGTTGGCTCACTCTGTAATGCGGCCCGATACTCTGCATACCGACGATACAGCGTGTAGAAAAACAGTACTGCTAAACCGATTCCGGCATAAATACCTTGCCACTTGGTTGCCGCACCTAACCCAAAACATAGACCAGAGGCAAACAAAGGTAACATGGTTGCCTTTATGCCATCTGTATAAAAGTTTTTCTCCATGTAAAGATACATAAACAGGTACATACCCATAACAAAAAAGGCTGTATAGGAATCTATGGTCGCTAATCGTGTTTGGGCCAAATGCATAAAATCAAAACTGAACAAAAAGGCTACAATAAAGGCATAGGATGTTTTTTTCAACATCTTTTTGCCCATAGTATATGTAAGCGGTACCATAAGAACACCGCACAACGTTCCAAAAAAACGCCACCCAAAGGGATTAACACCAAACAGAAGCATACCACAGGCAATAATAACTTTGCCCAAAGGCGGATGTGTATTTTCATAAGGATAGCGATGGGTAATAAATTCATATGCTGTACGGGGATGATAAATCTCATCAAAATAGGTCCCATCATACCAAGTGAAATCGTATATAACTCGTTCCGGCTCATCAATTACACATTGGGCTGCAGGATCCTCGTTGCCCCTAACTCTGGGGATAAACCGTACCTCTTCACTATCACCAAACAAGGCAATTTCGTTCATATAGAATCGTCCGTCATCACAGGTCAAACGAATATATCGACATTTTTGTGGAAAATCCTTAAAAACATGCCAGTTAAAGACCTTATTCAGTACCATAGGAGTTTCTGCCTCTATCCAAGACCGTTCATTGAAAGAACATTCAACCTTTATGTCACGAGATACAGCTTGGTCACTTTGTCGACGATCGATCCAGCCTGCATGGATGTAAAGCTTTTTAACATCCTCTGCGCTGCCTAAATCGAGCACAATACTTTCTCCGGCCTTTTCTACATACCAACCGGATTCCGGCACAGTATTAGACCCTAAATGATAAAATCCAAAAAGGGCATAAAAAACTGTCAAGCCTAACATTAACCAATAGTCAATCTTTTTAAAACGGGTTGGCATAGCAGAAGGCTGGAGTTTAAAAGTTTTTGTATTGCAAACAACTTCTGTCTTTGTATGAACAACGGGAACCGATCTTGTAATACCATCTTTTTTCCAGAACCGAATGCCATGCATAATAAACAAAACAAATAAAAGCACATTAACTGCGGATAAAAGACGAAACAGCATATTATCGCCGTAAATAAATTGATTCTGCTGGTTTAAAAGCATCACAGCTCCACAGCCCAAAAACGTTGTAATGGAAAATGCACCGTAAAATAAAAGGATTTTTTCATCATGATTCAGCACATAAGCAACAAGCATTAAAAGAAACGCAGGATGCATATACCGCTCATGCATACCATGGGCTAACATGTAAATAGCCAACACCATAAATATGCCTAAATAAAATATTTTTCTGCGGTCTTTGCTTTTCCAGGCGCCCCATCCCACAACAAGGGAAGCTATAACAATAAAAATGAAGCCCCAGGTCTTATAGGAAAAAATAAAGAACTTATCTCCATGTTTAGCCCAATTAGCACCCAACGCACCATATAAATTAGCTGCATTCAGTGTTGCATAGGGATACAGTCCCAATGCCTTTTGATAGTTTGCAATCAAAAGGCTATAGTTTCCCCCTGTAATAGGCAAGGGTACAAGCAAGAGCACCGCCACCATGGCAACAATAGATAAGCCCGCCTGTCCCAAAATTTTGCTCCGTTCGTCCTTGTTTTGCCATATTTCCACTATGTCAAATAAAAAAACAAAACCCATCAACGGTGCAAAGATAATCATCTGCGGTTTTGTGAGAAATAAAAGTGCAAATAAAGTGCAAGAACCTACATATTTCTTTTTATATAGCAAGAGAAGCATAGCCGTTACCATAAAAGCAGTTATGCTATCAACCTGCCCCCATAATGTGGAGTTTAAAATATTGGTTGGATTTACAGCGCTTAAAAAAGCAATCACTAAAGCTTTTTTCTCCCCAATAACCGACTTAGCCATTACATATATACATAAAGTGGTCAACCCGTCAAACAAAATCGGAATGCTTCGAACAAAAACAATATACAGACCAGATGTGGGTACAATGCCCAAGAGTTTGGTCAATTTACCTATGCCATATAAAACATAAAGATACACCGGCGGGTAATCTACGTACAACTCTGTCGTATAATACTCCCAAAGGGAATGTTCATTAGCAAAGGCTGTCCAGGCTCGGAATAAACCGGTATCCTGAATATGCCCCGGCATAAACCCGGTTATTACTAATTGAAGAATAAATAGCCCAATGAGCCCACACCCGGCTAAAACCGATGTATGTGCACCATAGGTCCTCAAGTCTTCCTGGGGGCTGCAAATAGTCCTGAAATAAAACCCTAAAAACAAAAGGGCATATATAATGGAATAGATCACTAAAGAATTCATTAAAATTGCCTCCTACATCTTATCGTGCCACAGACGCCTCTAATACCGTCAAAGCCTTAGCTAATTGTGGGTCTTCTTCCGGCGTTAAGACTCCTATTTCGTCAATTAATTCTGTGGGTAATGTCACCAAAATATCCGGTTCAATACCCACACCATCAATGCAATCACCCTTTGGTGTAAAGTATCGGGCATTGGTTAGATATAACGCAGTTTCAGGCGTTAGAGCATACAAAGCCTGACCAACTGCCTTTCCATAGCTTTTTTCTCCGATAATCGTAGCTAAACCATGGGCTTGCAAACTCCCGGCCATCAGCTCTGAGGCGCTGGCCGTTCCGGAATTAATTAATACAACCATAGGTAAAGTAAGACTTGTTTTATCTGAATTAAAATACTGCCGTTTCCCATTATTATCCTCTAAATAAGCAATAACACCCTCAGGTAATAACATATCGGTCATTTGCAAAACGCTTTCTGCATAACCACCCGGGTTGCCCCGCAAATCAATAATGAGCGCTTCCATATTTTGCTCCTGCAACTCTGTTAATGCCGCTGCAAAATCCTCTGTTGTGTTATGGATAAACTCGGAAATGCGCACAAACCCTATACAATTGGAATACATTGTATGATGAATTGATTGCCGTCTGATTTCCTCACGATGTACCATAAAATCTAAGGTTTTATCGCCCCGTCTTATGGTCAGGGAAATATCTTCACAAGAACCCTCTCTAATATACTGAAGCATTTCCTCATAGGTAGTAAGGCTTACCAATATATCCCCTGCCTGCACCAGGATATCCCCGGGCAAAATCCCGGCCCTTTCCGCTGGTGAATTTTCGTAGCATGAGACAACAACAATGGCATCTTCCTCCGCATCATAGCGAACAGTAACACCAATGCCCGAAAATTTTTCTTGTCGTGTTTCTTCGTAGTCAGACAGCGCCTCTGTATTTAAATATCGACTGTAGGGGTCGCCCAAGCCGGAAACCATACCGCTAATAGCACCATCTATTATATTTTGCTGTTGCTCTTCCGTTAATGGGTTCACATAAGTCTTTTCAATAAGACGCTTGGCTTTCATAATGGGATCAGCAGCATCATAACCACCAATACCGATAAAATAAAAGCACGCAAAAATCCAGGTTACAGTCGCCACGCATAAAGCAACAATCAGAATGTGTTTTTTCCTGTACAAGCCACGTACACTCCTCTTTTTGGAAATTCCATTATTGCAGGTATGGTCTCGGATCTGTAGCCACACCGTTGTTTAACACCTCAAAGTGCAGGTGGTTACCCGTTGAAGTGCCTGTCGTGCCCACCAACGCAATTTTTTGACCCCGGGTTACACTCTGCCCGGCAGAAACCAATAACTTGCTAGAATGTCCATAAAGGGTTTGGATGCCACCACCATGGTCTATAATAACACAATAGCCGTAGCCACCATTCCAACCGGCAAATTTCACAGTGCCGTTAGCAGCCGCCAAAATCGGCGACCCGCCCGGTGCAGCAAGATCCATACCGGAATGATACTTTCTCGTTCCATAAACCGGATGGATGCGATAACCAAATTCTGAGGATACATAAGTATAACTGGGGGCCGGCCAGCAGAATACACCACCGGAATAGACAATCCGTTGTCCATTAGAGACTGTTCCCTTGGAAGAAGAGGATGCAATGCTTCGTTTCAAACTCTCCTCCTGAGCCGCCGCCGCCTGATACAAACTGTCATACTTTTCAATATCCTTTTCCAAGGATTTAATATAGCTTTGTTTTTCTGCAATTTTAGCATTTAACTCGTTTTGCTTGGTTTGCACCAACCCACGAGCCTCCTGTTGTTCGTTTCGATGTGCCACCAATTCATTTCGGCTATCCTCAACACCTTGTTTCAGTGTAATCATCTCATTAATAATGCCTTGGTCATGCTCGGTAATCTCTCGAACTGTCTCCATACGGGATACAAAATCGGAAATACTTTGAGAATTCAACAATAAATCAATATAATCTGAGGTATTGGATTCATCCATAGCACGCAGACGAGCACAAAACGCCTCTTCATTCTCAGCAATTTTTTTCTCAAATTCCGCTATTTCCGCTTCTTTCTCTGCAATTTTTTCCTCTGCCTCGTTAATAATACGGTCTATCTCAGCCAGCTCAGCGTTAATAGCATCTGCCTCATTATCCAGCTTCGTAATCTGCTCCATGGCGCCTGTTAACTTTTGTTTAGATTCATTTTGAGCAGCCTGTGCCGCCTGTTTGTCTTTCTTGGCCTGATCCAAACGTTCCTGCAAGGTAGATGCACCAAAAGCAGCTTGTATATTGCCGGAAAACGTCGTTAAACTCACAGCCAGAATTGCTGTCGATACAACAGATACAACTTTTTTAGTTAGTATGTTCATGTCTTCTCTCCACCTTATGTGCCTTATTTAATCACAATACATTGAAATATATCCCCTTCTATGCGTCTCCTCTGCTCTATTGTAACGCCTGCAGTAATTCATAAGCCTTATCAAACTGATCATCCCAAAGAACACGGGTCTTGAGAACCATATTAGAAAATAAGGTTTGGGTATCAATATCCATCTCACCCGTCACGGTAAGCCCACCTTGCTGCTGGATTTGTCGAACTGCCAGGGTAAGCTCTCTATCATATTGGTCGTTAACCTGACCTACAAAATAGCCCATAGCATCAAACCGTTGCTTAAGCGCCAGCACCCCGGGGCCTGTATCTCCTTCCCGATATAGTGCACAATAAATCATTGGCTCCATATCGCTTGTATCGAGCAAAGTCTTACGATTAACCTCCCGATAATCGGGATGAATTCCTACGCCGTTTACCTTGTCACCACCGGGCAAAACGTACTCCGCTGCCGTAATTTTAATAGCCCCCAAAGGAAGGCCGCTGTTCCTCAAATCCATAAATTCCTGAACGGTGCCTTTACCATAAGAGGTTGTGCCTACCAACGTGCCAATACCGTGGTCCCGAATATTACCGGCAAAAAGCTCTGCGGCACTGGCAGTTCCCCCATTAATTAATACCACCGGCTTGTAATAAGGCTGACCTACCACATCGCCTACACTACGCAGGGACGTAGTGCGACCCGGAATGTTATACTCAATGGTGACAAGTGTTTTGCCTCTGGGGACAAAGTAACCCAAAGCACCCACAACACCAAGCAATTCACCGCCGGGGTTATCACGCAAATCCACAATTAAATTTCGAATACCAAGTTCACGAAAATGTGTATCTGCCACTTTTAATTCTGCCGGCGTATTGCTATTAAAGATGGAAATGGATACATAGCCAATATCCTCTGATAAAACAGTGTAACTCACTGTATTTTGCTGCACAGCACGACGCATAACAGTAATGTCAAAGATTTGCTCCTGGCGTTTCATGGTTAAATGAACTGTTGTACCACTAATACCCCGAATTAATTGCGCCAGCTCTGTGACTGATAAATCGGCAACATCTTGGCCATCTACCTGTAAAAAAATGTCTCCGGCTAACAAACCCGCCTTAGCCGCCGGACTATCTGCAAAAATACTTTCAATGGCAACGCCGCCTTCAACACGAACCACAGAAACACCAATACCGACATATTCAGCATTAATCTGGCCGGTAAAATCATCTAATTCTGCGGGTGTAAAATAATCAGTATGGTCATCAAACTGGTCTGCTGTCGCATTAATAAATTCTTCCAATAGCTCCGGATGTTTATCCAATGCAATCTTCGCTATTGCTCTTGCTATTTCCTCTGTCTCTGCCTCAAAGGGATAGGTTTGTAACATTCCCTCTAAAACTGTGTCATAGTAGAAAGATTCATAGGTAGAATCTCCTTCCGCAAAAACAGATACGCTACATAAAAGCATCATGGCCATCAGCAGACAAACCAATTGTTTATATATTTTTTTCATTTTCATATGCCTCCGTTTTTTCAATAAGATTTATAACGGGTCAGTTTCCCTGCTGTAGTTTTTCTGCTTACATTTGCTCCGGTGCTGAAATCGCTAACAGTGTTAATGTATTATATAAGGCAATACGCGTGGCATTACAAAGCACCAAACGGGCATCCCGTAGTGCTTCATCCTCGCAATTTACCTTGCAGGCTGCGTAAAAAGCATGAAAAGTTGATGCCAAATCCATCGCATATCGCGTCACTAAGCTTGGCTCCCGTAACTGTGCGGCTTGACGGATAGTTTCCGGAAAATCAGCCAATTTCTTCATTAAATCTATTTCTTGCTCTGATGCAAGTAAGGTTGGGTTAATCTGCGCTACAGGTTTAACCACCACACTTTGTTCAGATAACAACCGTAAAATACTGCAAATACGAGCATGCGCGTACTGCACATAAAAAACAGGATTCTCATTAGATTGCTCCACTGCTAAATCTAAATCAAAGTCAAAATGGCTGTTAGCCTGCCGCATGTTAAAAAAGAATCGAGCAGCATCAATACTGGTTTCCTCCAGCAAATCCTTTAATGTTATGGATTTGCCTGTTCGCTTAGACATGCGCACAACTTCACCGCCGGATACCAACCGCACCAGCTGCATCAAAATAATTTCCAGGCGTTCCGGCTCAATACCCAAAGCTGCCAAGGCGCCTTTTAAACGTGCCACATGGCCGTGATGGTCCGCACCCCAAATATTAATAACCGTATCAAAGCCACGATCTACAAATTTATTTTTATGATACGCAATATCCACCGCATAATAGGTTAAAAATCCGTTTTGTCGTACCAAAACTTCATCCTTGCCTTCTCCGAAATCTGTAGCACGGAACCAAATGGCACCCTCTTTTTCATAAGCATAACCACGGTCCATAAGCTCCTCCACCGTTTTGCGGGCTTCTCCGTTTTCGTGAAGAACGCTCTCACGGAACCACACATCATAAAAAATGCGGTATTTCTCCAAATCAGATTGTAAATCATGAATATTTTTTTCAAGCGAAAAAGACACCAATGCCTTTTTTCGTTCCTCTCGCGTGGCCTCTAAAAGACTATCACCATATTGGTCTATGTAGGCCTGCGCACGCTGGCGAATATCGTCGCCATGGTAGCCGTCTTCAGGAAATTCAATAGCGTCTTCACCTTGTAAAATTTGAATGTATCTTGCCTCTAAAGAATTACCAAACTTTTCAATTTGGTTGCCTGCATCATTCACATAAAATTCCCGTGTTACATCGTAGCCGGCCCATTCTAAAACACTAGCTAAACAATCACCCAAGGCACCGCCGCGAGCATTTCCCATATGCATAGGACCCGTAGGGTTGGCGCTGACAAATTCCACCATAACCTTTTTGCCTTTGCCTACATTCACACGACCGAACTGTGAGCCTTCCCGCTCAACAACTTGCAAAATTTGACTAATCCATGCCGGATTTAATCGAAAGTTAACAAAACCGGCACCGGCAGGTTCAGCACTTTGAATAAAAGTTCCCTCTGTCTGCAAGCAACTTACGATAGCATCTGCAATGACTCGGGGGGCTTTTTTAGCCTGTTTAGCCAAAAGCATAGCCACATTCGTAGCAAAATCACCATGCTCTTTTTCCCTTGGTTCCTCAATTATATAATCAGGAATGTCATCAAAGGAAATAAGACCTTGTTCCTTAGCCTTAAGCAATGCCTTATTGATGCGCTCCCCAATAATTGTTTTTATCTCTTCGTAAATTGTCACTCCTGATTCCCTACCTTCCTGATTTTTAAGTGTAGTCCGTTATGAACGGGCATGCTGTTGTTCAGTTCTACCAAATAATCTAAATCAATTTCGCCGCCATCTTCATCCATATCCACCTTCAAACTATTGGTAGTCACACCAACAGACATGCTGCCAAACGGTGTTTCGTAATAACCCACATATTTTTTTTCTTTTTCAAAAATCATTTGAGAAGTGGATTGGCCAAATCGAATCATAGAAACACAACCATCACGAATTTTCAAGGTTGTCGTTGTACCTTCGTAGCCCGTCAACTCTGACCCTTCATATGTAATGTAATATTTATCACCTTTTTTAATATATTTTCCCAAGGTTGTCAGCTCATATTGATCGCTTTCACCATCTACGAACTGGTTACCGCTTAGTGTTATGAGTGCATTTGTATCCATAGAGTCCCCCATTTTGCTGCCATAGACAGCCTACTATATCACTATGTTTTATAAATATTGTTCAATATCCACTTGCTCTGCCAATCCCTCTATAGGGCGTTCTAAAAACACAGAGCCTAAACGGGTAAAATCCGCCGGGTCATCACTGACATAAAACCGATATTGGTCATGTGCCGGCGTTTCTGCTAACATATCAGCAGATGCTAATTTTTCTTTAATTTCCAAAGCCGCGCTATAGCCCGGATTAATGAGCGTAACGTGCTCGCCTAACACCTGGGTAATAACCTGACGCAAAAGAGGATAGTGGGTACAGCCTAAAATCAAGGTGTCTGCGCCACTTTCGCGTATGGGTGCTAAATATTCCTCTGCAACTAGACGAGCTGCCTCCTTAGTCGCAAAACCGCCCTCAACCAAATGAACAAATAAGGGACATGCCACAGCCACCGTGCGCAGGACAGGATTTTCTTTTGCTAAAATTTTTCGATATGCACCTGATCGAATGGTACCTGCTGTACCAATAACACCAATACAACCATTTTTTGTTGCTCTTGCTGCCGCACGTGCAGCAGATGCTACAACGCCCATGATGGGCACATCGTATGCACCTCGCAAATGTGGCAAGGCAATAGAGCTGACAGTGCCACAGGCAGCAATAATGGCTTTTAAATCAAAGGTGTTTAAAAAATTAATATCACTTTTGGTATACTTAATAACCGTATTCACCGATTTACTGCCATAGGGAATACGACCTGTATCTCCAAAATACACAATAGATTCATTAGGAAGCAGCGCCATAAGCTCCTTCATAACTGTCAATCCACCTAAACCGGAATCAAACAAACCGATTCTTCTGTTATCCATAATATCTCCTTATTGCGCCAACTCAATTAATTGAGCAAGAAGCGTTTGATAGGAAAGACCTGAGGCTTTCCATAACATGGGATACATGCTAATATCAGTAAAACCAGGCAACGTATTAATTTCATTCAGCATAACATTACCTGTTTTTTTGTCAATAAAAAAGTCAACTCGTGCCAGTCCCCTGCATTCGGTTAATGTAAAAGCACGACAAGCAAGAGCACGAATTTTATTAGCTGTTTTTTCATCTACTGCCGCCGGAATAACCAATTCTGCTGTATTCTTTTCATATTTCGTGGCATAATCGTACATGCCTTCTTTAACAATTTCACCTAAGCAAGAGGCCTGCGGCTTCTGATTGGTACCTAGAACCGCACATTCTATTTCCCGTGCATCCACGGCCCGTTCCACTAAAATTTTTTCATCTTCTTCTGCTGCTAATTGAAGAGCCAACGCTAAATCTTCTTGCTTTTCCACCTTTGTAACACCCACAGAAGAGCCGGCGCTGGAAGGTTTAACAACAACCGGATATGATATTGTTTCCACTATACGAGTATGTACTGCTTGAATGTCATAGTTCCGCTCCAGACAAAATCCTTCTGTTACCGGTACACCACCAGCTGCAAGCATTGTCTTAGTCGCAGCTTTATCCATACACAAAGAAGAACCTAACACGCCAGGGCCAACAAAAGGAATCCCCGCCAAACTGCATAACCCCTGCACCGTTCCATCCTCTCCATTTTTACCATGCAAAACAGGGAATACAACATCAATATGGGTAACGGAAACATCCCCATTTTTATTAAATACTAAAAGCCCATGGTGCTTAGGACTGGGAGAAGGCACACAAGCCTTGTTGTGACACTGTTCCCACGCGCCGGATTTCATTTCCTCCGATGTTGCCTCTGTTAAAAACCAGTCGCCTCCTTTGGTAATGCCCACGGTGATAACGTTAAATTTATTTCTGTCAAGTTGGCTCACCACATTTCCTGCAGAAACGCGGGAGATCTCATGTTCAGATGAATTGCCACCAAATAATACACAAACCGTCTTCTTCGTTGCAATCAACTCCTTAAACCTTTTTGGCAATAGATACACTACCTTATCTTATATAATACTATGAAATCGGTATGATTTCAATACATTTTTAAAATTTTAAAGAAAATGTAATGTTTACGGAGTATTTTTATAAGGATATAGTAATGCTGTTTGATACCATTCTGCTAATAAAAAATAGCTACTTTCCAAAAAGGAAAGCAGCTATTTAAATTAACAATTAGTCAACCAGCTCAATAATAGCCATTTCTGCGGCATCACCACGTCTGGGGCCAGCCTTAATGATTCTGGTATAACCGCCGTTACGCTCTGCATATTTAGGAGCGATTTCTTCAAACAGCTTATATACCACGCTTTTCTTTGTAATATAAGCCAAAGCACTTCTTCTGGATGCAAGGGTATTCTCTTTACCCAGTGTAATCATTTTTTCGGCCATACATCTTGTCTCCTTAGCACGGCTAACAGTCGTTTCTACACGGCCGTTTTCCAAAAGGGATGTGACAAGATTTCTGAGCATAGCATTTCTCTGGTCGGTAGGACGACCGAGTTTTCTTGTTCCCGGCATCTTATTACCCTCCTTTTAATCGGTTTAATTCAGCAGGCCTGGCAGCAATTGCTGCTGCATAGAGGATGATGGCCTGCTAAAGTAAAAATCTCATCCTGTTATACAGCGAAACTTAGTCTTCCTTTTTTGCAAAGGTCTGACCCAAGCCATTAAGCTTTTCAATAACTTCCTCCAAGGACTTACGGCCCAGGTTTCTCACCTTAACCATATCCTCCTCAGTGCGCTTTGTCAAATCCTCAACCGTATTGATACCGGCGCGTTTTAAGCAGTTGTAAGAACGAACAGAAAGATCCAACTCTTCAATGGACATTTCCAGAACTTTTTCTTTCTTACCCTCTTCCTTTTCAATCATAATCTCAGCATTTTTTGCCTCTTCGGATAAATCGATGAACTGCATCAAATGCTCGTTAATGATTTTAGCAGCCAGGCTCACTGCTTCATCAGGACGAATGGAACCGTCGGTCCAAACCTCCAAGGTGAGCTTATCATAATCGGTAATCTGTCCAACACGAGTATTTTCTACAAAATAGTTAACTCGATGAACAGGAGTGTAAATGGAATCAACAGGAATAACACCAATAATGTTTTGGTTAATCTGCTTATTCCGTTCTGCGGAAACATAACCTCTGCCTTTGCAGAAGGTAATTTCCATGTAAAGTTTCGCATCTTTATTAAGCGTTGCAATGTGAAGATCGGGATTAAATATCTCAATATCGGAATCCAGCTTAATATCGCCAGCCTTTATCTCGCCTTCGCCTTCTTTTTCAATGTATACAACCTTGGGTGTATCACAATGAAGCTTAACAGCGATTTGCTTTATATTGAGGATAATCTCCGTTACATCCTCTGTAACACCCGGAATTGTGGAAAATTCGTGAAGCACACCATCAATTTTAACACTGGTGGCAGCAGCACCCGGCAGAGATGACAACAACATTCTTCTTAGCGAATTGCCCAACGTTGTGCCGTATCCACGTTCTAAAGGTTCTGCAGTAAATTTTCCATATTTACCATCCGGAGCTAATTCCAAACACTCAACACATGGTTTTTCAATTTCCAACATAGACTAAACCCTCCCTCTCTTTTATTGTACAGAAGAAGCGTCTGCTTGCCTCCATCAACAAAAAGTGTTCATTTGCGTGTTTCGATGACAGCACACCGAACACTTTCTTAGGTTTTTTACACTTAATAAGCATAAATCTTATTTGCGAGGGTGTTATAGCCTTCCAACGGAAGGCCCAAAATAAATGAAAATAATTTATTTTGTAACACGGCGATAAGATCAACCTTAGTTCTTTGAATACAGCTCGACGATCAAGTGCTCTGCCAGTTCTAAATCGATGTCATCACGTTGCGCCAAGGCTAATACCTTACCGGAAAGCGTGTTGCGATCTAAATCTAACCACTTGGGAACGATTCTGGATTCTGTCTTTTCCAGCACCTCTTTAATCTTTTCGCTGCCTCTGCTCTTTTCGCAAATAGCAACTACATCACCGGGGTTAACTAAATAAGACGGAATGTTGACCTTTTTACCGTTTACGGTAAAATGACCATGGGTAACCAACTGACGAGCTTCCGGTCTTGACATACCAAAACCAAGACGGTATACCACATTGTCTAATCTACTCTCTAAAATAGTCAGCAAATTTTCACCGGTAATACCCTTCATCTTATTGGCCATTTCAAAATATTTTGCAAACTGAGATTCTAAAACGCCGTAATATCTTCTGGCTTTCTGTTTTTCTCTCAGCTGTATGCCATACTCAGAAAGTTTTTTTCTGTTCTGGCCATGCATGCCAGGGGCATACTTTCTTCTCTCAATACCACATTTATCAGTATAGCAGCGCTCACCTTTTAAGAACAACTTCTGGCCCTCACGACGGCAAAGCCTGCACACTGCACCTGTATAACGTGCCATTTCGGAATTACACCTCCTCAATTATTGGCGTTTGCCCGCCGGTCATCCGGCAAAAGACAAACTTTGTATAAAATCAAACTCTTCTTCTTTTTGGCGGTCTGCAACCATTATGCGGAATGGGGGTAACATCCTTAATCATGCTAACCTCAAGACCAGCTGCCTGCAGGGCACGAATAGCTGCTTCTCTACCAGAACCAGGACCTTTAACATAAACCTCAACGGTTTTCAGACCGTGCTCCTGAGCAGCCTTAGCTGCTGTTTCTGCTGCCATCTGAGCTGCAAAAGGTGTACTCTTTCTGGAACCGCGGAATCCAAGTCCACCAGAGGACGCCCAGCTGATTGCATTGCCGGCTACGTCTGTGATTGTAACAATCGTATTATTGAAGCTGGAACGAATATGCACCGCACCACGCTCGATATTTTTCTTCGCCTTTCTGCGAGTTGTTCTTCTAGCTACCTTAGCCATGTTTGCTCCTCCTTTCAAAAAGCTCAAAATCGTATTCGGTAATCCGAATCATGTATTTTAGAAAGGTTTACTTTTTCTTATTTGCAATGGTTCTGGCCGGACCTTTTCTGGTTCTGGCGTTGGTCTTGGTTCTTTGACCGCGAACCGGTAAGCCCTTTCTGTGACGGATGCCTCTATAGCAGCCGATTTCCATGAGCCGTTTGATGTCTAACGCAACGTTACGTCTCAAATCGCCTTCAACAGTATAATCACGATCAATGATTTCTCTCAGTTTGGATACCTCATCCTCAGTCAAATCCTTTACACGTGTATCAGGATTAATACCGGTGGCCGCCAGAATTTTACGGGAGCTGGATAGGCCGATACCAAAAACATAAGTCAAGCCAATTTCAACTCTTTTTTCTCTAGGTAAATCTACACCTGAAATTCTTGCCATTTTTGCACCTCCAATACATTTCGATTGTGTGTATATGCCATAACCACGCAGGTCACGCTTCAAGCGTGCAGCCGCCCCACGCGGGTTTTAACATGTATACGTGCCCCCAAGGGGGGCTGTCTTTTTTTCAGCCCTGTTTCTGCTTGTGCTTGGGATTTTCACAAATCACCATGACTTTACCTTTGCGCTTAATAATCTTGCACTTTTCGCAAATTGGTTTAACAGATGGTCTGACCTTCATGTGAATTCCTCCTTAAAAGACGACATATTGCGTCTTAAAATCTTTATGCGGCTATAGCACCCGTAGCCTATTTAGCTCGCCAGGTGATTCTGCCTTTCGTCAGGTCATAGGGCGATAACTCCACGGTAACGCGGTCGCCCGGTAAAATTCTTATAAAATTCATCCGGAGTTTACCGGAAATATGAGCTAAAATTTGGTGTCCATTTTCCAGCTCAACCTGAAACATTGCATTTGGCAATGATTCCAGAACTGTTCCCTCCAGCTCTAAAACGCCTTCCTTTGCCACAGTAAAACCTCCTTATGCATCAACGTCATTTAAAAACTCTGCCAAAACTTTTTTTAAATCCGGATTGGTAACCTTCATGCCCTCGCTAAGCTTTTCAGCAATATAAGAAGATGCATGACCGCTTTTTAACAGATGCTTCAGTTTCTTTTTCTTCGGTTTGTCTACACGCCGCAACCGACCATCGGCCAGTAATGCATATTGCCCTTCTAACACCGACAGAACAACAAAGACCTTATCCTTATCTCTGCCCGCCTTGGAATATACAATATCTCCGGCAAAAATATCCAAAGATCATCACCTCAAAAAACTTTAACAGGTGGTGAGAATTTCTGCTTCGCCATCCCGTATTAAGACGGAATGTTCATAATGAGCAGAAAGCTTACCATCCGCTGTTACCACTGTCCATTGATCAGGCAGGGTATTAACATGATACGTTCCTTGATTTACCATTGGCTCAATGGCCAAGGTCATGCCGGCTAAAAGCCGAGCACCACGACCGGCTATACCAAAATTCGGCACCTCCGGATCCTCATGCAGGGCACTGCCCACACCATGACCCACCAGACTTCTTACAACAGAATAACCGTTTTTCTCAGCATGGCCCTGTATGGCCGCACCAATATCAAATATACGATTGCCTGCTTGAGCCTGTTTAAGACCCTCATAAAAACTTTCACGGGTAACACGAATTAATTTTTCAGCCTCAGAATTGATTTTACCTACCGGAAAGGTTTTGGCACTATCGCCATGATACCCTCTGTAGCAAACACCAATATCAATGCTGACAATATCACCTTCATGAAGCACTGTATGCTTTGAAGGGATGCCGTGTACCACTTGTCCGTTTACAGACGTACAAATATGAGCAGGATAACCGTTGTAATGCCAGAAAGAACAGGTGGCATTGTTTGATCGGATGAATCGAGCAGCAATGTCATCAAGTTCCCCGGTTGTCACCCCGGGAACAATTGCCTCGGCTAAACGCTGGAAAGTGGCAGCCGTAATTTGACCAGCTGCACGCATGGCTTCAATTTCGTAGGACGCTTTAATCTTAATCATATCAAATCGCCCGCCTTTGAAGCTACTTCTTTTATTTGACGGAAAATTTCTTCAACAGTTCCTTCTCCATCAATTGCTATTAGCTTATTTTGTTTCTCATAATATGCCTTCAGCGGTTCTGTCTGCTCGTGATAAACGGCCAATCGTTTAAGCACAACTTCGGGTGCATCATCTGCCCTGATTGTGAGGGACTCGCCACACTCATTACAAACACCATCAACTGTTGGTGGGTTAAATTCAATATGGAAAGCTGCCCCACAGGCATTACAAACCCTACGCCCGGACATGCGCTTTACAATAGAATCATCAGAAAGCTCAATGTCTAAAACAAAATCTACTAATATTCTCTTTTCATCCATAAGCTGCGCTTGCACCAATGTACGAGGAAAGCCATCAAGAATGTATCCCTTTTGACAATCATCATTTTGGATGCGTTCAGCTACTAATAAAAAAACTATATCGTCAGGTAATAATGCACCACTTTTAATATAGTCTTCGGCAATTTTACCTACCGATGTTCCTGCCACCATTGCCTGCCGGATAATATGACCGGTAGAAATAGCGGGAATGCCGAAACACTCGGAAAGTTTAGCCGCCTGTGTGCCTTTACCGGCACCCGGCGGTCCAAAAAAAACTACCTTCATATCACTGCTCTCCTTATTCTAGGAAACCCTTATAATGTCTCATGAGCATTTGAGATTCCATCTGCTTCACAGTTTCAAGTGCAACACCTACGATAATCAACAAGGATGTACCGCCGATAGAAATACCGGAAAGGTTGGGCACAAATGCCAACAGTAAGGGGAAGAGAGCAATAACAGCCAAGAACAATGAACCAAACAATGTAATCTTGGACACAATTCTCGCAATAAAGTCAGAGGTAGGTCTGCCAGGACGAATTCCCGGAACAAATCCGCCGTTTTTCTTCATATTATTGGAGATTTCAATGGGGTTAAACTGTATCGCAGTATAGAAATACGTAAAGAATACGATCAGCAGGAAATATGCGATGATATAGAACGGATGGGTCTGTTGGAACCATCTGAGCACTGTACCCCAAAAACCCGCAGGAATTGTTTCCCCATTAATAAACATATTAATAGTTTGCGGGAAAGACATAATGGAAATAGCGAAGATAATAGGCATAACACCTGCCATCGCCACTTTAATGGGGATGTGTGTACTTTGTCCACCATACATTTTTCTGCCAACTACACGTTTTGCATATTGTACAGGAATTCTACGTTCTGCATCATTCATCAGTACAACAAACGCAATAGCTAATACTGCAACAACAATAATCGCAATCAAAGTAACAATTGATTGAATGTTCATACCTTCTGCCGTCACCAACGTGGCGCGCAGGGACTGAATCATAGCCGGTCCGCGAGAAACGATACCGGTAAAGATTAAGAGAGAAATACCATTGCCGATACCCTTCTCTGTAATTTCCTCACCAAGCCACATCAAAAATGCTGTACCTGCCGTAAAGGACAAGGTCAAAATGATGTAGTTCATAATACTGGGACCACCAACAAGGGTATTCCGCAAGCCGAAATACAAACCTGTTGCCTGCAAAAATCCCAGAATAACCGTACCATAACGCGTATAAGAAGAAATCTTCTTTCTACCCTCCTCACCCTCTTTAGAAAGCCGTTCCAAGGCCGGAATAGCTACTGTTAAGAGCTGAATAATGATAGACGCATTAATATAGGGCGAAATACTCATGGCAAAAATGGACCCACGCTCCAAAGCACCGCCTGAAAAGTTATTCAAGAGACCTTGCATACCTTCTGAAAAACCACCCATCATTTCGGCAACAGCACTGGAACTTAAACCGGGAACCGGAATGTATGAGCCTAAGCGGAAAACGACCAACAACAAGAGCGTATAAAGCATTTTCTTTCTTAGTTCAGGAATTTTCCATGCGTTTCTGAGCGTTTGCAGCATTTATACCACCTCCGCCTTTCCACCGGCGTTTGCAATCTTTTCCGCCGCAGTAGCAGAGAAGCGTGCTGCTTTAACGGTCAGATTCTTAGCTATCAGATCACCACGGCCTAAAACAACAACACCATCATTAGCCTTTTTGATGATGCCCTCAGCAAGTAATGTTGCGACTGTTACCTCACTACCATCGGCGAATCTGTTTAAATCTGAAACGTTAATCTGAGAATATGTCTTTGCAAAAATATTAGTAAAGCCCTTCTTCGGCAAGCGTCTGTAAAGAGGCATCTGTCCACCTTCAAAACCCGGTCTTACACCGCCGCCTGAACGAGCGTTCTGGCCCTTGTGACCTCTGCCAGCTGTTTTTCCGTTTCCGGAACCGTGACCACGGCCAACTCTGAACGCTGCCTTTTTAGAACCTTTTGCCGGCTTTAATTCGTTCAGTTTCATTATAAAGCACCTCCTTCTACTATATTTCTTCTACCTCAAGAAGATAGTCCACCTTAGCGATCATGCCACGAATAGCAGCATTATCCTGGTGTTCTTTTTCATCTCTGATCTTTTTAAGACCCAGAGCACGTACCGTAGCAATATGGTCTTTCTTTCTGCCGATGGTGCTTTTTACAAGCTTCACCTTTAGCATTGCCATAATACCGTACCTCCTTAATCTACTAAATCTTCCTTGGATTTACCGCGTAGCTTTGCCACTTCACCGGCATCCTTTAAGGAGACTAATCCGGAAATTGTGGCTTTTACCACATTCCTTGCATTGTTGGAACGAAGGGATTTGGTTCTGATATCGCGAATTCCAGCGAGTTCAATAACTGCTCTGGCTGCGCCACCAGCAATAACACCAGTACCAGGTGCAGCAGGCTTTAACAAAATTCTACCCGCACCAAACTCACCGATTGTCTCATGGGGGATTGTACTACCCACCAAGTTTACAGAAATCATATTCTTTTTAGCATCTTCGATACCCTTGCGAATTGCTTCGGGAATTTCAGCAGCCTTACCGGTGCCACAGCCAACATGACCGTTTTCATCACCAACAACAACTAACGCAGAAAAACGGAAAGTACGACCGCCCTTAACAACCTTTGCAACACGGCTGAGTTTCACAACTTTTTCCTTGATATCCAATACGCTTGCATCTATTAATTGAGCCAAACTGGTTTCCTCCTTTTCTTAAAATTCCAGACCGCCTTCACGGGCGCCCTCGGCTAATTCCTGCACGCGACCATGATAGATATAGCCACCACGGTCAAAAACAACCGCTTTAATACCGGCATCGATTGCACGTTGAGCAATCAGTTTGCCAACAGCCTTAGCCGCTTCCTTGTTACCACCGTAGCTTTCTTTAAGCTCCTTATCTAAGGTAGAGGCGGAAACCAGCGTAACACCCTTTGTGTCATCAATGATCTGGGCATAAATATGCTTTAAGCTTCTAAACACGTTCAGTCTGGGACGCTCTGCTGTTCCGCTGATCAGTTTACGAACGCGCTTATGTCTTCTGAGTCTTGCCACATTACTGACAGGCTTCTTAATCACTTTGTTCACTCCTTTTTTTATGCTGCATGGATTTTGCCATGCCGTTTAAGCAAAGGAAGCGTATTATTTCTTACCGCCCGCTTTACCTTCCTTGCGTCTGATATGCTCATAAGAGTATTTAATACCCTTACCTTTATAGGGCTCAGGTTGTCTCTTTTCTCTAACCTTAGCTGCAAATTCACCAACAACCTGTTTATCTGTTCCTTTAATGATAATGGTATTCGGATTTGGAACTTCAATGGTGATTCCCTCTACAGGAGCCATTTCAACAGGATGGGAATAACCCAAGTTCATCAGCAGGTTTTTGCCCTGTAACTGTGCTCTATAACCAACACCGTTGACTTCCAAGGTCTTTTCATAGCCCTCCGTTACGCCAACAACCATGTTGTTCAGCAAAGAACGGGTTAAACCATGAAGAGCCTTGTGTGCTTTTATTTCTGAAGGTCTCTCAACGGTAAGAACACCATTGTCCTTCTTGATGATCATATCAGGATGTAAATTCTTTGTTAACGTGCCTTTCGGTCCTTTAACGGTAATATTGTTATCAGCACCAATTGTGACTTCAACACCGTTGGGAACCATGATCGGCATTTTACCAATTCTGGACATTCTCTGACACCTCCCTGTCTAGTTTTTACCAAACAAAGGCCAGGACCTCGCCACCGACGTTTTCCTGCCTTGCCTTTTTATCGGTCATAATACCTTTAGATGTAGAAATAATTGCAATACCCAGGCCCTTTAACACTTTAGGCAGTTCCTCAGTATTCTTATAAATTCTAAGACCCGGCTTAGATACTCTCTGCAAACCGGAAATAACTTTTTCTTTTCCTACATACTTCAGAGCAATTCTGATAATGCCCTGCTTTCCGTCCTCAATGACCTGATAATTCTTTATATACCCTTCCTCAAGCAGAATGGCCGCAATAGCCTTCTTCATGTTTGATGCGGGCACATCAACCGTTTCGTGCCGTGCGGAATTTGCATTCCGGATTCTGGTTAGCATATCCGCGATAGGATCGGTCACTTGCATGATTTTAGCCTCCTTCCAATTTGTTTTACCAGCTGGCCTTTTTCACACCGGGAATCTGGCCTTTGTAAGCCAGTTCTCTAAAGCAGATACGGCAAATACCATACTTTCTTAAATAAGCATGGGGCCGACCGCAGATTTTACAGCGGTTATATTGCCTGGTGCTAAACTTAGGCGTTCTCTGCTGTTTGTTAACCATCGATTTTTTAGCCATAATTTTCCTCCTTCACAATCAGAGCCTACCGGTTGGCAAAAGGAGCGCCCATTAACGTGAGCAGTTCTCTTGCTTCTTCGTCGGTCTCAGCTGTGGTAACGACAATAATGTCCATACCTCTGATTTTATCGATCTTATCATAATCTATTTCCGGGAAAATAAGCTGTTCTTTAATTCCCAAAGAATAATTTCCGCGACCATCAAATGCATCAGGATTGATACCTCTGAAGTCTCTTACGCGAGGCAGAGCCACGGAAAAGAGTCTGTCTAAAAACTCATACATTTTCTTGCCACGCAGTGTTACCTTGCAGCCAATATTCATGCCTTCTCTGAGTTTAAACGCAGCAACGGACTTTTTAGCCTTTGTGATCACGGGTTTCTGACCGGTGATAGCTGTTAAATCTTCAACCGCACCGTCTAACGCTTTGGCATTATCCTTTGCCTCACCCAAGCCGATATTAACCACAATTTTATCCAGTTTCGGAATCTGCATCGTGCTCTTATAGTTAAATTTCTTCATCAAAGCGGGTGCAGCTTCGCTGGTGTATTTATCCTGCATTCTAGACATTAGCTTGTTAACCTCCTTTGCTCAATTATACTATTTGCTGAATACTTCATTACACTTTTTGCAATATCTTACCTTTTCACCGTTTTCCAGTACCTTACGGCCTACACGGGTAGGTTTGTTGCACTTAGAGCAAATGTTCATCAGGTTGGAAGCGTCTATAGCTGCTTCCTGCTTAATAATTCCACCGGGATCGCCGGCACGACGGGGTTTTTGGTGTTTAGTTGCAACTGCAACACCTTCCACAATTGCCCTGCCTTTTTCCGGGAACACACTCAGAACCTTGCCCTTTTTGCCTTTATCCTTACCGGAAATAACGATAACTTCATCGCCGGATTTAATATGCATTTTTGCCATGATAGCGTACCTCCTTACAGCACCTCGGGAGCCAGAGAGAGAATCTTCATATATTCCTTTTCACGAAGCTCTCTTGCAACGGGGCCAAAAATACGGGTTCCTCTTGGATTTTTATCGTCTCTTATGATAACGGCTGCGTTCTCATCAAACTTAATATAGGTACCGTCATTACGTCTAACACCGCTGGCGGACCGGACAATAACAGCCTTTACAACGTCGCCTTTTTTAACAACACCGCCGGGTGTCGCCTTTTTAACGGAAGCGACCACAACGTCACCGATTGCTGCATATCTTCTTTTGGAACCACCCAAAACACGAATACACATCAGTTCTTTTGCGCCGGTGTTATCGGCAACCTTCAAAAGCGTTTGCTGTTGAATCATTTCGGTTTCCTCCTTATTTAGTATCGCGCCAAGGGTTTATTACTTGGCCTTCTCCACAATCTCAACCAACCGCCATCTCTTATCCTTAGATAAACGTCTGGTTTCCATAACGCGAACGCGATCACCAATGCGGCATTCGTTGTTTTCGTCATGGGCTTTGAGCTTGTAGGTACGTTTTACAATTTTGCCGTAAAGCGGATGCTTCACATTATATTCAATCGCTACAACAATGGTTTTATCCATTTTATCACTAACGACCTTACCTGTTCTCTGTTTTCTAAAATTACGTTCCATGATTTCACTCCTTTCCGCTTAGTTGCAATTAGTTAGCTTCCTCTTCCAGCTTTCTCTCCGCCAAAACGGTTTTAATTCTGGCAATTGTCTTTTTTACCTCCACGATTCGCATGGGATTTTCCAGTTGATTCGTGGCGTTTTGGAAACGCAGGTTAAACAATTCTTTTTTAAGGTCAGCTAAATTACTCTCAAGCTCTTGATTTGTAAAATCGCGAATTTCTGTCACCTTCATATGCTTACGCCTCCTCTTCTTTCTGGGCGCGCGTTACGAATTTGCACTTAACGGGCAGCTTGTGAGATGCAAGACGCATCGCCTCTCTTGCTACCTCCTCGGAAACGCCGCCGATTTCAAACATGACCCGACCGGGCTTAACGACAGCTACCCAATATTCGGGAGAACCTTTACCGCTACCCATACGGGTTTCAGCCGGTTTCTCGGTGATGGGCTTATCCGGGAAAATTTTAATCCAGACCTGTCCGCCTCTCTTAATATAACGGGTCATGGCAATACGAGCAGCCTCAATTTGATTTGAGGTAATCCAAGCAGGGCTTAACGCCTGTAAACCATATTCACCATAGGTAACGGTGTTACCACGTGTTGCCTTGCCTGTCATTCTGCCGCGCATGACTCTTCTGTATTTCACTCTTTTAGGCAATAACATGCTTTCTCATTCCTTTCTTTCAGAATGCACAAACGCCGTGCATTAGGCCTTTGCTGCTGCCGGCTTTTGAATTTTTTTGCTTTCAGGAAGGATTTCACCTTTGTAAATCCAAACCTTTACACCAATTTTACCATAGGTAGTGTTGGCTTCCCAGAAACCGTAATCAATATCGGCACGCAGAGTCTGCAGAGGAATTGTCCCCTCATGATAATGCTCTGTTCTGGCAATTTCAGCACCGCCTAAACGTCCTGCACAACTAGTCTTAATTCCCTTTGCGCCTAATTTCATCGCACGACCCATTGTAGACTTCATAGCTTTTCTGAAAGAAATTCTTCTTTCCAGCTGTGCTGCAATATTTTCAGCAATGAGTTGTGCATCAACATCGGGGTGTTTAACCTCTTCGATGTTCAGCGCAATGTTTTTACCGGTCATTGTTTCCAGTTCTTTTTTAACTTTATCAATTTCGCTGCCGCCACGACCAATAATAATACCGGGCTTTGCTGCAAAAATGTTAACCTTAATTCTTTTTGCGGTACGCTCAATTTCAATTTTAGATACACCTGATGCAAACAGCTTATTCTTTAAGAACTTTCTAATGTTGTAATCTTCAACCAAAAGATCACCGAACTGAGAATCCTGTGCAAACCATCTGGAATCCCAATCCTTGATGATACCGACTCTTAATCCATGCGGATTTACTTTCTGACCCAAGCTTCTTACCTCCTTCTTATCTTATTCTTTTTCCTTTAGAACAATCGTGATATGGCTGGTCCGTTTTCTGATACGGAACGCTCTGCCCTGTGCACGGGGACGAACTCTCTTTAAAGTCGGTCCCTGACAAGCAAAGATCTCGGCCACATACAGACTGTTAACGTCCATACCATGGTTATTCTCTGCATTTGCAACCGCAGACTTCAAAAGCTTTTCCACCGGCTCGCTGGCTGCTTTTGGTGTATTTTTCAAAATACCCAACGCTACACCTACGGGCTTATTTCTAATTAAATCTATCACAATCTTAACTTTACGAGATGAAATGCGTGCATAGCTCAGTTTTGCTCTGGCTTCCACAAAGATTCCTCCTTTCCTACAAGGAAATTTTATTTAACGCCCGACGTTTTGTTGCCGGCATGACCTTTATAGGTTCTAGTCGGCGCAAATTCGCCCAGCTTGTGTCCAACCATGTCCTCGGATACATAAACCGGAACATGTTTTCTACCATCATGTACTGCAATTGTATGACCCACCATTTCAGGGAAAATGGTAGAGCTTCTGGACCAAGTCTTAACAACTTTTTTGTCGCCGGACTCGTTCATAGCAACAATCTTCTTAATCAGGCTTTCTGCAACGAAAGGCCCTTTTTTAACCGATCTGCCCATTCTTTTTCCTCCTTCGCCCAAATTGGCTTGCCAGAGCCGCAACCAGGCGGCCCGGCAGCGTTACGCGGGTTACTTAGCGAACGCCGCGACGTTTAACGATAAACTTATCATTAAGATTCTTTTTCTTTCTGGTCTTAAGACCCAGTGCCGGTTTGCCCCAAGGGGTAACAGGTCCGGGACGACCAATGGGAGAACGACCTTCACCACCACCATGGGGATGGTCATTCGGGTTCATAACAGAACCTCTGACTGTAGGACGAATACCCATGTGACGTTTACGACCAGCTTTACCGATGGATATATTCTCATGATCCAAATTACCAACCTGACCAATGGTGGCCATGCAGTCAAGCCGGATGTAACGAACTTCGCCGGACGGCAGTCTAACCTGAGCATACTTATCTTCTTTAGCCATCAGCTGTGCAGCGCCGCCGGCGCTACGAACCAACTGACCGCCTTTGCCGGGCATCAGTTCAATATTGTGGATTAAGGTACCCACGGGAATGAACTGAATCTGCATTGCATTACCGGGCTTAATATCGGCGCCCATAGGATCTGTAATTAAAACATGACCATCTGTTACGCCGAGAGGTGCCAAGAAATAGCGTTTTTCGCCATCCTCATATTGCACCAGTGCAATATTGGCGGAGCGGTTGGGATCATATTCCACACCGATAACGGTAGCCGCGCCAACCTTGTTTCTCTTAAAATCAATAATTCTGTACTTTCTTTTATTTCCGCCGCCTCTATGCCGGACAGTAATTCTACCATAATTGTTTCTACCACCATTCTTACTGATGGATGCTAAGAGAGAACGTTCAGGCTCTTGCTTAGTAATCTCTTCGAAAGTAGAAACAGTCATGAATCGTCTGGCAGGAGAGGTAGGATTAAATTTTTTGGTAGGCATCCTTTTCACTCCTTACTAAATTGGTGTTGGCATTACGCCATGCCGTCGAAAAATTCGATGGTTTTGCTGTCAGCCGTTAACTTAACAATAGCTTTCTTCCAGCTGGGTCTTCTACCTTCTGTACGACCCATACGTTTCATTTTACCCAACATATTCAACGTGTTGACACTTTCAACCTTTACACCGAAGATTTCCTCAACCGCTTTTTTAATTTCAATTTTATTGGCAGATTTCTTGACTTCAAAGGTGTACTTCTTATCAGAAATCTGATCCATGCTCTGCTCAGAAATAATGGGCTTAATGATAATATCATGTGCGTATGTCATTATGCATACACCTCCCCTAACTGATCGGCAGCGCTTTTAGCGATAATAACCGTACTACAATTCAGTAGGTCGTATACATTCAGCATCCCAATAAAGCTGGTTTTAACACCCTCAATATTCTTGGCGCTGCGGTATACCGCCTCGTTCTTTTCAGGCAGAACAATCAACGCTTTACCACTTACCTTCAGATTTTTCAGCATTTCTGCAATCTGTTTGGTCTTAATTTCTTTTACTGCAATTTCATCCAACACCATAATAGCCTGTTCCTGCGCCTTAGCTGACAGTGCAGATTTCATAGCCAGTGCACGGATTTTCTTGTTAACGCTCATTGCGTAGCTTCTCGGCTTCGGTGCAAATACAACACCACCACCTGTCCACTGGGGAGAACGTGTGGAACCCTGTCTTGCGCGACCGGTACCCTTTTGTCTCCAGGGC
Organism: Oscillospiraceae bacterium; assembly: GCA_015069045.1. Taxonomy (GTDB): domain Bacteria; phylum Bacillota; class Clostridia; order UBA1381; family UBA9506; genus UMGS755. Next base: position 5,369 of record SVJJ01000011.1, on the reverse strand, counting down.
TTAGCGCCGCCGCCACGAACCTCCGCCCGAGTCAGAGCGCTCTGTGTGCCTTGTCTTTGATTGGCAAGATAAGCAACAACCGTGGTGTGAACAGCTGCTTCATTCGGCTTAATACCAAATACCGCATCGTTTAACTCATAGTTGCCAACTTCTTTGCCTTCCATATTGTATAATACCACGTTCGGCATGATACTTCCTCCTTTCGATATAGGTCGCTTACCGCGCCTTTACAGAATTCTTAATAACCACTAAACCGCCCTTAGGTCCGGGAACAGCACCGCGGATAGCCAAAATGTTATTCTCCGCATCAATCTTAACAACAGACAAGTTCTGTACTGTTACCTTTTCAACACCCAAGTGACCAGCTAATTTCTTACCCTTCATAACACGGGAAGGTGTGGAGCAGGCACCCATAGAACCGGGACCTCTGTGATAGCCGGAACCGTGTGTCATAGGACCACGATGTGTACCCCAACGCTTAATTGTGCCGGCGTAACCTTTACCTTTGCTGATTCCTGTTACATCAACAGAATCACCTTCGGCAAACACATCTGCCTTGATTTCATCGCCCACATTCATCTGAGCTGCATCGTCCAGCTTGAACTCCTTCAGGTATTTCATGTAGCCGGTACCGGCCTTCTTGAAATGACCCTGTAAGGGCTTTGTGGTATGTTTTTCCTTCTTTTCCAGAAAACCAACCTGAACAGCATCATAGCCGTCATTATCAGCGGTTTTTTTCTGGATAACTCTGCAAGGACCGGCTTCAATGACAGTGACGGGAATCAAAACGCCGTCTTCGCCAAAAAGCTGTGTCATGCCGAGCTTTTTGCCTAAAATCGCTTTTTTCACAAAAGCACCTCCTAAAAAATTGGTTATTGGTTCCGTTTAAATCGGAACATGACCCGTTGCATATGCAACAGTGCCTTTTAACAAACCTTCAGACCCGCAGCCAGGCTACATAAGCCATCCGGTTTGCGAAACGCATTAATATTTCATTTCGATATCCACACCAGCAGGCAACTCAATGCGCATTAAAGCATCAACTGTCTTGTTGGTGGGAAGCAGAATGTCAATTAACCGTTTATGGGTTCTGGTTTCGAACTGCTCACGGGAATCCTTATACTTGTGAACAGCACGCAGAATGGTAACAACCTCTTTCTTTGTCGGTAGCGGAATAGGTCCGGAAACCTTCGCACCTGTTCTCTTGGCTGTTTCCACGATTTTTTCGGCAGACTGATCTAAAAGAACATGATCATATGCCTTTAATCTGATTCTGATTTTTTGACTTTGTGCCATGGTACTTTCCTCCTTCTTAATTTTGCGCTCACCTATTAAAATAGGAAGCCATCCTGTCTGTGCATGAAGAAACGGCTCGCCGAGTACTGCACAAAAATCCGTACAGTCCCTCTCAAAAAGCATACACTCGGCCGGGTGTTGCAACCTTGGCCATAAATAAAACCCAAAAACCTTTGTTTCTGGGCCAGTCATGCTTTTTTTGCGGTCTTCCCCATTTGGAAATCCCGAACACAAACGAAAATAAAAAAGGACAAAAAGGCAGACAAAGCCGCCCCATAAGCTTTTTTCTCTCCATTTGCGTATGACTAGTCGCCCGGTTTCTTGAATCGGACATTCTCCGCGGAAAAACCCGCCTTATAGACGGCAACCTCCCGCATCATCGTATGTCATGTCACAGCTCTTTAATGATACACTAAATGAAAGAAAATTGCAAGAGATATATGAAAAAAAGCAAATTAAAAAAGTAACAAACTTTTGCGAAATATCTTTATGTTTTTTGTTTATTTTGCACATACTTATGTCATCATGATGAATAGCAACGATATATAGTATATTGCCCGTCTATTTTTTTCGGTCTACCTGAATAATAGCATTGTAGCGTTCTTCTCGCTCCTTAAGTTTAGCTTGAATATCCGCTACTGCTCTATCGCACTCTGATTGTTGTAGGCTATAAGGCACTTCTAAATCAAAAATTAAGTTTATCGTCTGTTCGCCATCTGTCATTCTAAAGTCATGTATCCCAAAAACAGGATTAACTGCATGAACACAATGCAGAGTAAACCGACGCACTTCGTCAACCTGCTCGCAATTAGCCATAATAGGATCTATGTGAATCACAATGTGTACACCCAGGTCCTGTTGAATTTTCTTTTCCGTTATATCCACTATTTCATGTATTTTAACAATATCCCCCATAACAGGCACTTCCGCATGAACAGATGCCATGCATCGACCCGGACCATAGTCATGGATAATTAAATCATGGACACCCTCAATCCCTTCCTGCTCTAAAATGATTTGACAAATTCGTTCTGCCATCATCGGATCAGGGGGTGCACCTAGTAAAACTGTAATTGTATCCTTGGCGATGCCATAGCCAGCAACTACAATTAAGATAGAAATTGCCAATCCCATAATACCATCTATCGGTGCATCAATCCATTGTCCAATAAATAATGATGACACAATAGCTGTCGTGGCATATACATCATGCAAACTATCCTGCGCCGTTGCCCGCAAAACAGGTGACTGAATTTTTTGACCGATGTAATGGTTATATGCAAACATCCACAGTTTAACAACAATTGAAAAAAACATAATACTGACCGACAGCCAGCTAAAACCTGTCATTTCACGTCGCAATATTGCCCCTACAGAGCTTTTAAAAAGTTCAAATCCCACTAGTATAATAAGAAAAGATACAATCAGCGAACCAATGTATTCTGATCGTCCATGACCAAAAGGGTGCTCTTCATCTGCGCGGCGTCCTGAAGCCGCAGTGCCAATTAAGGATACAATGGACGCGCCCATATCCGACAAATTGTTGAAGGCATCCGAAATCACAGCCATAGAGCCAACAATTAATCCGGCACATAGTTTAAGTACAAACAAAACTAAATTGCAGCCAATACCCAAGCTGCCGGCCAATTGGCCATATGCGGAGCGTACACTGAGTTCATCTGTATGTTCATAGTTTTTAACAAATTTTCGAATCAATAGCTTAATCATAGTAATACTGCCACCCTAAAATATTGTATATATTAGAATACCATATTTCCCTTTTTTTGTCAATTGATTCCTAAACACCTTTATGCAGCATCAAATAAACATCATTTCACAGAAGCACACGGATTCCACCATTTTAGCAAATTCCTAAAAGATGAACGCCCTTCGGGCCCTATTAAAATAGTTTTCCTATTATTTATGATCATGATCTAATAGAAACTACATCCTCTTGCCTTGTCTTATACAGTAAAATTATTATCAAAAATTACGATTTATATTGACTTTACGAAAAAAATACTGTATGCTAAAGGAAAAGGAGTGTGGAGAGTCATGGAATATATTCCTCATCTGCAAGCCAAGGACCATATTTATGGTGATAATGTATTAGTCGTGCAGAAAAAAAGACTGGAAGAGAAATGCAATCTCCATTGGCATAATTTTTTTGAATTTGACCTGATTTTAGAAGGAAAGGGCTATCAAAATTTCAACGGAAAAGAATATCCGCTGGAAAAAGGTGTTGGTTACATTTTAAAACCAACCGATTTCCACGAAATGTATGTCAGTACACCCTTAACCTTTTATAACATTATGTTTAATGAAAATGCCTTGTCAGACCACTTTATCGAAACTTTATTAAATACGTCTGAGGATATTTTAACAACCTTAACTCCGCCCGTTTTCGAGCACATCAGCTACCTGACACACATCCTGGATACGGAGTTTAATGAAAATAACCCTTTTAAGGAATCCTGTATTCATAATCTATCGGAAACATTACTCATGATGTTTATGCGTGCATGCAATCTAATCCCGCGGGGTGAATATGTTGCCGCCACACCTATTAAAAAGTCTCTTTTGTATATACACACGCATTTTAGAGAAAATCCAACCCTATCCGTAGTGGCTACTGTATCCGGTTTTTCTGCCAATTATTTTAGTGAAATATTCCATCAACATACTGGGCAAACATATAAGGAATATATTACCAATCTAAAGCTCAACTATGCCAAGCATTTATTAAAACAAAATAAAATGACCAGCACTGACGTTTGCTTTGAATGTGGTTTTTCGTCATTGTCTAACTTTTTAAAAGCTTTTAAAAAACAATTTGGCGTAACCCCTCAAGAATATGCTCATCAGTAAGAAAAATAGCGAAATTAGTATGCATATTACTAGTTTTGTTTGCATAAGATTGAGTGCCATATAGTCTAGAATAACAAAAAGGAGAATCGTAATGAACATTTGTGTATTTGGTGCAGCCAGCAACGAAATTGACAACAGCTATATCACCGCTGTTGAAGCATTGGGAGAGGAGATGGCCAAACGTGGTCATACCCTCGTATTTGGCGCCGGTGGTAATGGTTTGATGGGTGCCGTCGCCCGTGGTGTACACAGAGGTGGTAGCAAAATTATTGGCGTTATTCCCTCTTTTTTTAAGATTGAAAATGTAGAAAAGATTTTTGAAAACTGCACAGAACTGATTTATACTGAAACCATGGCTCAACGGAAAGCGAAAATGGAGGATTTGGCTGATGCATTTATCATCGTTCCCGGCGGCATCGGTACCTTTGAGGAGTTCTTTGAGGTGCTTACTTTAAAACAATTATGTCGGCATACTAAACCTATTGCTATTGTAGATCATAGAAATTATTATAAAAAATTAGAGAATTTTTTGGACCATTCTATGCAGGAAGGCTTTGTGCGAGATAACTGCAAAAAATTGTACCATTATACCACAGACCATATAGATGCGCTCCGCTATATTGAGGATGACCAACCCATCCGGCAAAATGTGCATGACCTAAAAAATGGTTAAAAACCGCTATATCTGTTCTATTTTGAATAAAAAAGAGAAATAAATAAATATCCACCCGCATAGCGGGTGGTTTTTCATTTTCGGGCATAGCCCTAATGCTACTGGCTGCGCACAAGTGCGCTTTTTTATTGGCCTGCCAGCCATAGAGCCGCTACTTGCTACCCATAAATGGGTTATGTAAATCGTTCTTCTCTATGTAAAGGAGGTCCAGGGGCAACGCCCCTGTGTCGTTTTAAGGGGGCATGGGGGAGAATCGAAACTCCCCCATGTTTTTGCTACTTTTGTCGCACAAAAGTAGGCCAGCCCGGCAGGGCATAAAATACGAAAATACAGTGCATTTTCTACACCTCATCCGATCTTTGCTTTGCAAAGCCCACCTTCCCCTCAAGGGGAAGGCTTTTCAGAAAATGCTTTATACTATTTCAAAACGTCACCTAAACAATTCAATTTGTTATACATAATAAGCTGCTAATTGTTCATCGGTTAACCTTTTTTCAAGCCACGCGACTTTTCCGTGGTTTTCGGTATACAA
>SVJJ01000010.1 GCA_015069045.1 Oscillospiraceae bacterium | reverse complement strand
TTTTATTATATAATAAAATCACAAAGATATAGGAGGTTAGAAAAAAAATGAAAACAAGAACGCAAAGATTAGTCACAGCCGCACTTCTCGCATCTCTTTGCTGTATCGCAACAATGATAATCAAAATACCATCACCGCTTAAAGGATATTTAAATATAGGCGATAGCATCGTACTTGTTACCGGATGGCTTCTTTCCCCTACATACGGATTTTTTGCAGCGGGACTTGGCTCAGCTCTTGCAGACATATTTGTAGGATATGCACTATATGCACCGGCAACCTTTATAATCAAAGGGTTGATGGCTATCATTGCCTATTATGGATGTAAAATAATAAGTAAAAAAATCCCCAAAACCCTATCAAGAATAGTAGCCGGGTCTATTGGAGAGATTGCTATGGTTCTCGGTTATTTTGTGTTTGAAGGCTTTGTATATGGTTTTGGGCCTGCTCTTATAAACATCCCTGCCAACGCAGTTCAGGGGATTGCCGGACTTATACTGAGCGTTGTCTTTATAAAGGTCTTTGAAAAAAACAACAAATGGCGGTAGCGACATTGAACCGGCTCTAGGCTCATGTTCCTAAACAGGCGACCGAACAAGAAAAACTTGTTTCGACATGGTCGGGGTAAGATAACGGAATGAATTAAGGCAAATATATTGACAGTCATCTGTGTAACCAACAGAAGACATTTTGGGACCAATTACGGCAACACGTTCCATAACCACCATATCAAAAAATGATATACCTTAAACAAAGAAATACGCCGACAGCACAATCCTCGCATATGATAAATTATAATCATATGGGAGGATTTTAATATGAAAAAATTATTTGAAACTATAAAACAATCATTAGATGGTATTTGTTTAATCGATAAGATTTTGATGGCATACATGGGAATTTTACTTGTTTATATCGCCATTCATCTTATTTGCAGTACAACTCTGAAAGAAAGCACCTCTGTTGACACGATTATCAGGACATCAGCTTCTGCAATATTCGGATATTTTATCAGCAATAATTTTATAAGGTCAAATTCTGACACTGAATCAAAAAGTGAAATGAACATTCAAGCTCAAAACGATATAACTGAACAAGAAAAAAATACTGCTGTAAATATATCTGTATATTGCAGCAAATTGCAGATAATAGTTGTATCAGCAATAGGATTCATAGCTTTAGTGCTTTTACTTATTTCAAGAAATTATACTCAAACAACACCTGAGTTTTCAGCTACCGTTTCTCAACTGAGGGATTTCCTATCAGCATCTATAGGATTTTTGGTTAGCTGCGGAAAATCAAAATAATCAGGACTTAGTGGTTTCTTTGGAATTTTCGCAAAGGGTTCTTTGTAATGCAATGGTTGCTAAAGTGTCTCCCAGTTGCACCAAAGATGAAGCTAAAAGACTTATTTCATCTATACTTAATTTGCACGCCAGTGCATTTGCAAGTGCCGTGATAGATGCGGTCAATTCACACGAATTCATAATATCACCTCTGATATTGTATTATATGTTATTCTTTTTGAAGTGTTTAAGCGGGATAAGAAAAAAATATACGGACATACTAACATAGAATAGGAAGTGATATCATATGGAAATACTTAAAGTTGTTTTAACATCGCTACTTTCAGCTTTGGCTTTGTTTTTAATTGCAAAAGTTATGGGACATAAACAAATGGCACAGCTTGATTTTTTTGACTATATTACGGGAATAACCATAGGCTCTATAGCTGCAGAATTGGCAACGGAGCTGGAAAAGCCATGGAAGCCGTTAATTGCTATGGTAATTTACGGTCTTGTTGCGTTTGGACTTACTATACTCGCACACAAAATTCCTAAAACCCGAAAATATATCAATGGAACGCCAACCATCATTATGGATAATGGAAAGTTGTATCGAAAAAATATGAAGAAAGCAAAGCTTGAACTTTCTGAATTTATGGTTTTGTGCCGACAGGAAGGGTATTTTAATTTAAATGATATCCAGACAGCAATATTTGAATATAACGGAAGGCTAACAATATTACCTGTGAGCGACAAACGACCAGTAACACCAAAAGATATGAATCTTACACCTCCAAAAGAAGAAATATGTACTGAGGTTATTATGGATGGTCGTATTTTAGGTGAAAACTTGAAAAGACTCGGGCTTGATACTACTTGGCTGGACAAGCAATTAAAGCAGCAAAAGTATAATAGTGCAAAAGAAATCTATTTAGGTGTATGTGATCAAAATAACAAGCTTTCCTTGTTTGAAATGAATTAAAACAGCAAATTACCAACAGTCAATTTACGAGTAGCGAGCAAAATATGGAGTTAATAAATGTCAGGAAATAACTATTTTAAAGGCTGGTACTTTAAATGTATAGGAAATGATACGACAATTGCTTTTATTCCCTCATTTCATTGTAGTAGTGGCAAGGAAACTGCCTCCTTACAAATTATTACGGATGATGCGGCATTTAACATACCATTTGACTCTTTGGAATATTCCGAAAAGCCGTTAAGTGTAAATTTAAAAAACTGTCATTTTTCCAAAGATGGTATCAAGCTAAATATCCAATCTAATAATCTGCTTATCAATGGTAATATTAAATTTCACGGTATTACTCCCATTAACTACGATATTATGGGACCATTTCGATTTGTACCATTTATGCAATGCAGTCACAGTGTTTACAGTATGAGACATAAACTTGAGGGTGAAATTGTTGTTAATGACCGAAGATTTAATTTTCAAAACGGAATTGGTTATATAGAGGGTGATAGGGGTCGTTCTTTCCCGGACAAATATATATGGACACAATGCTGCTTTGATGAAGGCTCGTTGATGCTGTCGGTTGCAGATATTCCGCTATTGGGATTTCAGTTTACGGGGATTATCGGCGTTGTTTTGTCAGGCGGAAAAGAATACAGAATCGCAACCTATCTTGGAGCAAAAGTAAGGCATATTGGGGATAATACAATCACCGTCAGTCAAGGCGGTTATGAGCTTACTGCAAAGCTTATAGAAAAGAAAGCACAACCGCTTTACGCTCCCATTAATGGAGTAATGAACAGGATTATTCACGAAAGTGCGTCCTGTAAGGCATATTACAAATTTTCCTGCAAAGGTAAACTGCTTTTCGAGTTTACAAGTGACAGGGCAAGTTTTGAATTTGAATATAAAAAATAAAGTATCAGTTACCGAAGAACAACCACATGACTAATAAATTCTGAAATAATAAGTTCTTAAACGGACTAATACTTCATACTTCCATCTGGGCTTGATTGTAAAAGATGGAGCAAATTTGTTATATTAAATAAAAGAAAGGAGCATTATTGTGAAAAAGATTTTAGTAAGTATAATGGTATTTTCTTTGGCAATGTTACTGCTGACTGCATGCGGTTCTAAACAAAATACTGTACCTATGCCGGATGCCAGTGCAACAGCAGATGGAATAATGCCGCAAGCTACTGGGAAAACACAGGTAGACACTTCAAAATTTATAGGCGAAGAAAAAGCTAAGGAGCTTGCTTTGAAAAGAGCAGAATTAGGTGCTGACGGTGTGAAGTTTGACCGTGTTGAGCTTGACAATGACGATGGCGTATGGCAGTATGAGGTAGATTTCCGACACGGTGACATTGAATATGATATTGATATCAACGCCGAGAATGGCGAAATATTGTCATTTGAAAAGGAAAGAGATTCGGGCTTTTAAATGTCGCAAAGTGGAATTGTCCGTATAAACTAACAGAATGAATTAAGATGAAATTAATCGACAGATGTTCTTAGACGCGACACAAGGCATTTTTGATCCAGTTACGGCAAAACTATCCATAACGGCCATATTAAAAAATGATATACCTTAAACAAAGAAAAGCGGAATCGAGAAATAGAAAAATTCTCGGTTCCGCTTGTTTCATTCATGGAAAAATTCGGGCATAATTTTGTATCAGTTAACAACATGATTTGAGGTTATACAAATTAAAATATCATCGAAAATTATTACAAGGTGTTTACTGATGAGCGTGGGGTTGTCAAGGTAACCATCAAGGTTTATATGGGAAATAACAACCTAGTTTATGTCAGAATGGTTTTATTCAAAATAAAAACCTCAGAAACCGCTTGGTTACTGAGGTTTTGTTGGTCGGGATAACAGGATTTGAACCTGCGGCCTCTTCGTCCCGAACGAAGCGCGCTACCAAGCTGCGCTATATCCCGGTAGAGTGTTATAAATACAAAAAGCCCTCTAATCGGGCTTTGTTTCCTACTTGATAGGAATAAATGGTGGAGGGAGATGGATTCGAACCATCGAAGTCGAAGACAACAGATTTACAGTCTGCCCCCTTTGGCCACTCGGGAACCCCTCCACATATCTATGGTAGCTTTCCTAGCTGACTTGGTATATTATAGCACAAAAAAATCCCTCTGTCAATGAATTTTTTAAAAAAATTATACTTTTTTTAAAAAAATTTTATGACACTATAATAATATTATAGGCGTCATATAAATTGTACTATACCCTAATATTCAGTAACATTTTTTAAAAATGTTGCTACACGTTCATTACATTGACACCCAAAAATTTTCTCCGGTGTTCCTCGCTCAATAATCACGCCGCCATCCATAAAAACAATTTCCTTAGCCACGTCTCTGGCAAAGGACATTTCATGAGTAACAATTAGCAATGTCATATTCTCCTCTGCCAAGTTTTTAATAACACGCAAAACCTCACCGGTCAATTCTGGATCTAAAGCTGATGTTGGCTCATCAAATAAAAGGATGTCTGGCTTCAATGCCAAAGCACGTGCAATAGCTACCCTTTGCTGTTGGCCACCGGATAATTCATATGGATAGGATTCTGCTTTATCAAGTAACCCAACCTGTTTCAGCAATTCCTGTGCTTGAGCCTCGGCTTCTGCCCGGGGTGTTTTTTTTACCAAAATGGGTGCTGCCGCAATGTTATCAAGAACAGACATATGAGGAAACAAGTTAAAATTTTGGAATACCATACCCAATTTCTTAAATGCTTCCTTGGCAGCAGGTGTTTTATGATAAACCCCATCGGTTACTGCATGCTCCCCTTCAATAACAATACTGCCCCCGCTCACTTTTTCTAAATTAATCAGACTACGTAAAAAGGTGCTTTTTCCGGAACCGGATGGACCGATAATAGCAATAACATCGCCCCTAGAAACAGACAAATCTACGCCTTTTAAAACCTCTAATTTCCCAAAGCTTTTTGTGATGTTCCTCGCTTCCAAAACGTACATTGCTGTCACCCCTATCCTTTATAATAGTCTAATTTCTTTTCAATATAGCTAAACAGAATCGTTAATCCCCCACAGAACACAAGGAAAAACGCACCTGTATAGAACAAAGGCCAAATAACCCCACGTGCTGAAAACCGCTCAGCTGCCTTTAGAATTTCAGCAACTGCAATAATGCGCGCTAGGCTGGTGTCCTTAACCAAAGTAATAATCTCATTACCCATCGGGGGAACAATTCTCTTAATAACCTGCATTAAAACAATTTTGAAAAAAACCTGGGTCTTGGTCATACCCAAAACCTGGCCGGCTTCATACTGACCTTTAGAGATTGCCTCAATACCACCTCTGTAAATTTCGGAAAAATAACAGGCATAATTAATCACAAAGGCAACAAGTGCGGCTAGCATTCGATTTGTCATAGGATAATCAAAAATTAAGCCAGGCACGTAAAAAACCACCAATAGCTGTAAAAGCAATGGTGTGCCTCGAATAATCCAGATAAAAATTCTCGTTATAAAACTAATAGGACGAAATGCCGCTACTGCAGCTATAGACAGCTGAACCTTATTTTTTCTCTCTGTCTCCACCCTGACTGCGGGTGTAAATCGACGCAAAAAGGATAAAGGGGCCCATTTCGACATAGAACCAAAGGTAATAATCAGCCCTAAGGGAATTGCAAACAAAAGTGTCATAGCAAACAGTTTACAATTTTCCGCAAACCCGCCCAATAGCTCCTGAGTTACAACATTAAAGGTCATAGCAAACTCCAAAATAAGATTTGAAAGAACTCCCGGTTATAAAACCGGAAGTTCTTTTGTATAGCTCATTAAAAAATTAGAATTCTAGCAGGTCAACCAACTTATACTTTTTAGCAATAGCTTCTAATGTACCATCCTCAGCAAGTTCAGCAATAGCAACATTAACTTTCTCTGTAATATCACTGCCCTTTCTGAAAGCAATACCATATTGCTCAGGTGAAAATTCTTCTGTTGCAACAACAACTAAATCTTCATAATCTGTACCTTCGCCAATCATACCAATGCTGGCAACATAGTCAACTACGCAAGCACCAGCAGTACCGCTGCTAACTTCCATCAGAGCCTTTGCCTGAGAATCTACTGCAGTATAGGAAGCCTTGCTGAAGAATTCATCTTCCATGGCAACGCTTTCGCCGGCAGATTCAGCTTCAGCAACTAAAACGATACCCTCTAAAGCGTCTGCAGTTGTATATGCCTCAGCATTTTCAGCCTTAGCAACCATAACCTGTTTGTTGGCCATGTACGGTGTTGAAATAGACATAGCCTCACTTCTCTCCGGTGTGATGGTCATACCATTCCAAATGCAGTCAATGCTTTTGGCTGCCAACTCAACTTCTTTTGTGTTCCAGTCAATTTCAACAAATTTTGCTTCTACACCCAATTTTTCAGCAACGACTTTAGCAAATTCTGTTTCAAAGCCAACCAATTCTTCACCCTCATAATAATTCATGGGAGCAAACAAGGTCATACCAATAATCAGCTCATCCTTCTCTTGAACATAAGCAAAATCAGATACCTCGTCAGTCGTGGTGGTTGCACCCTGGCAAGCTGTAAGCAATATAGCCAAAGCAAAAACCAAGGCAAGAACTTTTGTAAATTTTTTCATCCTGTACATCTCCTCATTGTAAAATAAAATATTATAGAATAACATAGATATTTTACAACAAAAATTCAATTATGTAAAGCCTATTTTAAATAAAATTTTATTTTCTTCATATTTTTTATAATTTACTGCATATTTTATTTATTTATGAAAAGTTTTTAAAACCTGTTTCATTTTCCTCTTCTCTATGATAAAATAAGATAAAGCCGAAAATAAAGGAGTTATATGTATGGAAAAGATGAAATCAATTAATGAATCTGTTGTTGAAATGTGTGAACTTGTTCTTCCGAATGATGTTAATTTGCTGAACAATTTAAAAGGTGGCCAACTCATGCATTGGATAGATATTGCCGCCGCTATGACCGCTTCCCGCCATTCAAATTGTATCGTTGCCACCGTATCTATTGACAGTTTAGACTTTAAACACCCCATACGATTAGGAGAAATGGTAAAGTTAGTGGCAAAACTTCAGTCGGTTGGAAATACCTCTATGAGAATTAAGGTTTGTGTTTGGGCCGAGAATTTGCAAACCGGCAATGTTATTATGACAAACGAAGCTACCCTTGTTTTTGTGGCATTAGATGAAAAGGGTCGTCCTACTCCTGTACCCAAATTGCATGAATTGAGTCTGTAAAATTGATATGTCCCTCAGCTTTTTATACAGTTTATAGTTGCCATACCCAATGGATTAAAAAATACTGCAAAAAAATAAAAGAAGTGTTCAGACTGAACACTTCTTTTTATATTTCTTGACTATGCTGTTAACAACCGTGCAGCAACTACCGTCATATCATCCTTGGCAATACCATTTTGCAAGCCTAAAGCTGTATGTAAAATTTCATCTGCCAATTGTTGCGGCGAAGTGCCGTTAAATTGGCTGATAATGTGATGAAGCCCGGCTTCTTCATTCCCTTCTAACGCATCTGCTATGCCATCTGTTACCATGACAACAAAATCACCGGCTTTTGCATATTTTAAATCGCAATCAGCTTCAACGTTACATAAAATACCTGCCGGCAAAGAGGAACATGTTACCGTGTCCACCCGTTCTCCATTTTTAACAAAAGAACTGCTTGCACCTATTTTAATAAATTCAAGGGCCCCGCTGTATAAATTAACCAAACACAAATCTGCTGTAGCAAAACTCTCCCGTTCTGCGCTAACCATGAGCATGCTGTTAATAAGGCGCAGTGCGGTTTCTTTATCAAAACCAGCCGACAGAAGCTTACGAATCAGATGCACTGTCATGTTACTTTGACTCTCAGCCTTACTGCCCTGACCCATGCCATCAGAAAGAGCTAAAATATATTTGCCATCATGGGAAACGGAAAACATGTGATGGTCACCACAAACCGCACCACCCCGCCCGGCAACCTGAGCAAAGCCGGCTTCCATGGTATATCGTGGCTTTTCTATAAACCGTAAGCAGAGACTCCCTTCTGTCGATTCTGCAGAAAGGCGAAGCATGGGTGTTTGCAGTGTGCTGCTGATAATAGCCTCCACCTCCCGAGCTTGCAAATTTTCTTCATCGTAATAATCCATATCCAAACGAACCTCTAATGTTTCTGTGCCTGTCACCCTAATATAATTAGCTGAAAATCCCTTTCGGTCTAACGCTGCCAAAATTCGGCGTTCTAACCTGATTCCTTCTGTCGGTTCCATACTCAACTCTGTTTGCAGGTGTTTTAACACCGAGGCAATATTGTTAAACTGTTCCGTTACCAGCTTACGACTTTCTAAAACTCGCCCTGCCCAAAGAAGGTTTACTTTATGTAAATCATAATTTTTATTTAAATTCTCTAAAAAAACATCCAGTTGGATACAGGCGCTTCTAAAGGATTCCGGAACTTCCTCAACAGTTGCTTCGCCACGCTGTTCCATGCGATGATATAAAGTTAACAGGGCATGTCGTGTATCGTTATATTCTTTCTGCCAGCAATATTTCATAAGGGAACAATTGCGACATACTCTGTCTGCAGTTTTATCAAATAAAAGGCCCGGGTCACGAATATCCGCATTCACACGATTTTCTACTGTTTCGTGAAAAACTTGAGAAAGAGAATTAAAGGAAAGGGATGCCTCCATGAGCTTTCGGGACATTATATCACGTATTCGTTCAACAGAATCTAAAGCATACCTGGGTGATTTCATCAATTCCCCAAAGACAGAAAGAGCAGCATCCGGAATTAAAAATAAAATTGTTCCCGCTCCTAAAATGTAGTAGACGGATATAATACTATTAGCAGAAGCATTAAAATAAAGCATGGTTGCTGCATTAGCAACTAAAAAACCTACCATAACACCAAAGCGTCCCTTGCTCTGGAGCACACCGGCGCACAAAGCACTAACTGCATATACAGCAACCACTTGAGCCGGCAACACATCTGACAGGCTATTGACAAAACCCAAAAGTACACCAGCTGTACAGGTTAAGGGCAAACCGCATGTTAAAGCAACAATTAAAATAACCAATACACTTACAAGGTGAGCACCGCCCTGAAAATAAGGTATACATGCCAAGCTCATGACAACGCCGGCACATAAAACCAATAAACTAAGCGTTTCTGCGGTTTCAAATACACGGCGTTTTGTTATGCCCCGCACAACCATAACTGCTTTATTAAATGCAAAAAATGATAAAAAGACCAAAATAGATTCCAATACCTGGTATAGAATATCATATAGCAAAAATCCGTTAAATAAAATAAATACAAAACCGGTTAATGCCAACGAACATCCGGCTGTTATAGGATAAAGCCATTGGTGTTTAGAAAATTCCTTTTCCATTAGCAAGGAGCAGGAGGCCGTAATCACCAAAGCACCTGCATATTTCATAAAGGAAAGTCCCATATTGGCTGTTAATAAACCAAGACAGACTGCAAGCACATACATACCTTTTTTTTGCTTGGGAAATACCGCAACAAAATAGGCAAGACCAAAAGGCGATAAAGCGCCAAATAAATATATTTTACTTAATAAAAAACAAAAAATATATTCCGTTATCTCATATACCCCGAAATCCTGCAGTTTCTTTTTTTGTTTTGGGGCAGGAATCCCCATGCGTTCATATGCTTGTAATTCTTGATTTGTCATTTGTACGCCTCCCAGGAAAATTTTGGTATTTCCATTATATACCATTTTTTATGCAAAAATTGTCAAATTATGCGTACAGCTACCAAAAAGATTTCTTTAAAATTCGACGAAATTTTTAAAAAATATTCTACTAAAAATTAACATTCCTGTTTTCTTTTTTATGAGATTGTGATATACTATAAAATAGAATAATTATGTCGTTACTTTAGACTGAATTTCGCGAAGATATTTGGAGGCGCTTGTGAAAGAAAAAATTTACACGATTCCTGTAACCGATGCCATGAATGAAGGGGGCGAGTGCCCTTTTTGTACACTTGAAAAAAAGCTGGAAACAGAACAAGTATCCTATGCCCTCGGCGCGTCCATGATGGAGCCTGATAGCCGAATTATTTCCAATGAACGAGGCTATTGTCGTCGGCATTATGAACAAATGAGCCGCGAATCTCAAGCCTTAAGTCTGGCTCTTGTTCTTGATACTCACATGAACGAATTAATACAAAAGCTGGAAAAGGCTGCTGAAAATCCCCCACAGAAGAATAGTGTTTTTAAAAAACATACAGAGAATTTAACCTTGGAGCATATTTTGGCCAAAAATGAAAACAGCTGTCTTATTTGCGAAAAAATACAACATACCTTAGAAAAATTTGCACAAGTATTTTGGTACTTATATAAAAATGAACATGAATTTAAGGAAAAGGTACAAAATTGTCAGGGTTTTTGCCTGCCCCATTTTGCTTTATTGCTTTCCTGTGCCCCCGGAGAGCTTTCCAGAAAGGTATTAGAAGACGCCCGAAATACTTTGATTCAATTGGAGCTTAGCCATTTGAAACGAATTAATGAAGAGGTAAATTGGTTTACGCAAAAATTTGATTATCGTCATCAAAACGAACCTTGGAAAAATGCCAAAGATGCTCCAAAGCGCGCTATAGAAAAGTTAGCAAAATTTTTATAAGCTAAGGAAGGTGACAGCCATGGGTGTTGTAATTGGTCTTACCGGCGGTACAGGTTGTGGTAAAAGTATGGCCGCCACCTATTTGCAACAAAAGGGTGCCTATGTAATAGATGCAGACCAAATTGCCCGCCATATTGTAGAACCCGGACAACCGGCTTTAACAGAAATAGCTGCCGTTTTTCCGGATGTTTTGCTACCCGACGGAACGCTGAATCGAAAAAAACTGGGAAGCCTTGTTTTTGCCGATAGAAAGGCCTTGGCTACCCTCAATCACATAACCCACAGATATATTATAGCAGAAATTGAAAAACTAATAGATGAAGGTAAGCAGTCTTTTATTGTGATTGATGCTCCCCTTTTGTTAGAGTGTGGTTTGGATCGGCTTTGCACCCTGTGTATTGCTATTTGTTCCAATAAGGAAAATCGCTTGCATCGAATTATGGAGCGTGATAACCTTACAAAAACAGATGCCCTAAATCGAATCAACGCTCAGCCTGCTGACCACTTCTACCGCACTCATTGTCAACATATTATTGAAAATAACGGTGAAGCTGAGGCTGTTATGGTGGCCTTAGATGCTATATTAAAGGAGTTGCCCTTGTGAAGGTATTAAAATGGAAACCCTGGATTTTTACAATTTTGCTGATTGTTTTGTTTGTTAACATTCCCAATTTAGCACGATTGATATATCCCGTACAATATATAGACCATATAAAAAAGCAAGCTGAAGAGTATCATGTAGACCCCTACCTAATCATGAGTATGATTAAAGCGGAAAGTAATTTTGATAAAGATGCCGTGTCCCATCGCAAAGCTACTGGCTTAATGCAGATTACGGAACCAACCGCCAATTGGTTGGCACAACGTATGGGTATCGAAGATTTTCAGTATGCGAATATCACTGACCCCTCCATTAATATCGAAATGGGTTGCTATTATATGGCTTATTTGCTGGATCTTTATCAGGGAGACAAAAAGAATGCCTTGGCGGCATATAATGCCGGCGAAGGTACCGTAGGGCAATGGTTACTTGACGAAGCATGTTCAAAGGATGGTAAAACCTTAACCTATGTTCCCTATCCTGAAACCAGACACTATATTGCCCAGGTTAGTAATAACGAAACAATCTATCGACTCCTGTACAACATAAAGCCCTCGGCATAATGGGATTTTCTGCCCCGCTAACGGCTTATTAGGAGAATACCCATAAGATACATACCGTATGAGGGTTATCTGCTACACTTTTGTTTCCGGTTGTAAGGAATCGCCTGCATTATCTACGCTCTTTGATACAATCACAACAAAACTAAAGCAAGGGTGTGTGCCCTTGAGAAAGGGGAACAGGATGACCAAACCAAAATTTTTAATTATTGATGCTAACAGTATTATTAACCGTGCTTTTTACGGCATTCGTTTGCTCACCACCAAAGATGGAACCTACACTAACGCTGTGTATGGTTTTCTAAATATTTTCTATAAATATATGGAAGAGATAAAGCCGGATTATGTGGCTGCTGCCTTTGATTTAAAGGCACCTACCTTTCGTCATAAAATGTTCGATGGCTACAAAGCAACCCGAAAGCCCATGCCTGAGGAGTTACGACCACAACTCCCTCTTTTAAAGGAAGTATTAACTGCCCTTGCTATTCCTGTGTTAGAGCTTGCTGGCTACGAAGCTGATGATATTATTGGTACGGTAGCCACTCGCTGCACAGAGTCAGGTCTTGCCTGTATAATTCTCACCGGGGACAAGGACGACCTTCAATTAGCAACCCAGGATAACAAAATATATTTGGTTACAACCCGAACGGGAAATACAGAGACCGAAATTTTCAATGCTGACCATGTTTTTGCAAAATATGGTGTTACCCCAAAAGAATTTATTGATGTAAAGGCCATTATGGGCGATACCTCCGATAATATCCCGGGCGTAAAGGGAATTGGTGAAAAAGGTGCCTTTTCCCTTATTAGGCAATTTAAAAGCTTGGATAATATATATGAACATCTGGATTCAGAATTAATTACTAATTCTATTCGCACCAAGCTAAAAGACCATAAAGAAACCGCCTACCTATCACGCACATTAGCTACTATTGATTGCAACGTGCCTATTAACTTTGATATAGAAAAAGCCCATAAACAAGAGGGCAATATTGAAGCGTTGCGTAATTTATACACCCGTTTGGAATTTAAAAGTTTCCTGAAAAAATTACCCCAAACAGAGGACAACTCTGTTGCATCAGGTGAAAAGTCGACCTTTACCACACTCTCTCCAACGGCAAAGGATTTAGTTAGCCTGATACAAACAGAAAAAGCATATTATTTAATTGATTTAAATACAAATATGGTTTACCTGACAACAGGCAATAATGAGGTTATTATAGCACCTGTGGAAAAGGATTTCCTACCTGTATGGAAGACTTTTTTTGAAAATCCTGCTATTGAAAAGGTGACCCATGGCAGCAAGGAACAGTATCTTTATTTGTGGAACAGGGAAATAACCCTTTGCAATGTCACCTTCGACACAGCCGTCGCTGCCTATTTAGCGGACCCCTCCAGGCGAAATTATGACTTAATTTCCCTTTGCAGTGATTTTATAAATATAATTTTGTCAGAAAGCCATGCAGGGCAACAGCTAACCATGCTGGATGAACCCGATACAGACAGCACCGCCATGGCTGAACAGACAGCCGCCCTGCCCTCCTTATATGTCTATTTACAAAACAGATTGGAAGAGGAAGGCTCCTTAGATTTACTAAAAACCATAGAAATGCCGTTGGTAGAGGTATTGGCCGCTATGCAACGGGATGGCATTTTGGTGGATAAAAAGCGACTGTTAGAGTTTGGGCACATGCTAAAAGAACAAATTGATACCCTAACCCAGGAAATTTATACCTTAGCTGAAGAAGAATTTAATATTAATTCTCCAAAACAGTTGGGTATTATATTATATGATAAATTAGGCCTACATGCCTCTAAGAAAACGAAAACAGGCTACTCCACCAACGCAGCTGCTTTAGAAAAGCTACTTGGTCGTCACCCTATTATCAATAAAATTCTGGATTATCGTCAATTAACGAAGTTGAATTCCACCTACGTGGAAGGTTTAAAAGACGTAATTGGAACAGATGGGCGCATCCATTCTAACTTTCATCAAACCGTTACCATTACAGGTCGTATCAGTTCATCAGAGCCAAATCTGCAGAACATCCCCATTCGTACCCCATTAGGGCGTGAAATGCGGAAGATGTTTGTCGCTCCGGCAGGATATGTTTTGCTAGATGCGGACTATTCTCAAATTGAACTGCGTGTACTGGCGCACATTGCCAATGACGATGCCATGATTGATGCATTTTCCGTCGGACAGGACATTCACAGAGGTACAGCTGCTAAAATTTTTGGCGTATCATTAAAGGATGTAACACCAGAAATGCGCACGGCCGCTAAAGCCGTTAATTTCGGCTTGATATATGGAAAGGGAGATTATTCATTAGCCCAGGATTTGGGCATCTCCATGAAGGAAGCTAAGGCCTATATTGAAGAATATTTAGGCACATTTCCCCGCGTGCGGGATTATATGAAAAACGTTGTAGAGGATGCTAAGAAGAAAGGCTATGTTTCTACCCTATTGGGTCGTCGTCGTCAATTACCTGAACTTGCTTCCTCCAATTTTCAGTTGCGCGCTTTTGGTGAACGGGCCGCCTTAAATACCCCCATTCAAGGAACAGCAGCAGATATTATAAAACTTGCTATGGTCCGTGTATATCGTCGCCTGCAGGCCGAAGGGCTAACAGCACGTTTAATTTTACAGGTGCACGACGAACTAATAGTGGAAGCGCCTTTGTGTGAAGAAGAAAAAGCCGGTCAAATTTTGTGTGAGGAAATGGAACAAGCCATGGCTCTCCGTGCTCGCCTTGCTGTGGATATGCATGCCGGCGCCAGTTGGTATGAAGCCAAATAAATGATGAGAAAGGAGCCGTTATGTCTTTTTCAAGTGAGGTAAAACAAGAATTATGCAATTTACAATCAGAAAATGCTTGTTGTTTGCGGGCAGAACTAGCCGGTTTAACGGCTCTGTGTGGTTCCCTTGTGTCAGAATCAGAAGGAGGCGGCCTACGCCTACGAACGGAAAATGTTGCCGTTGCACAACGTATGCATCAGTTATTTAATGAGCTTTTTTCTGTACACCCTAAGAGAATGGCCACTCGTAAAAAAGACAATAGTTACATTCATTTGCTGCAATTTTATCCCAATCAGCATTACATCCACATTATGAAAACCTTAGGTCTATGGCAAGATAATCGTGTTAAGTTTTGCGCTGACCCCTTTGTTACTGGAGATTCCTGTTGCAGGCGGGCCTTTTTGCGTGGTGCTTTTTTAGGCAGCGGTTCTGTAAGTGCGCCTGAAAAAAGCTATCATCTGGAAATTGAAACCCATTACCATGGTTTAGCACGAGATATTGTACAACTTTTTACAGACGAAGAGATCAGTGCCCGTTCTGTTGTGCGCAAATCGAATTATGTTATTTATATTAAGGATAGCGAAGAAATTGCTGATACGCTAACAGCCTTTGGTGCAACAGATTCTGCTCTAAGCCTTTACCATATAAAAATAGAAAAAGATATGAAAAATAAGATTAACCGACGCGTAAACTGCGAAACGGCTAACCTGACAAAAACGGCCAATACGGCTGCTTTACAAATTGTATCCATAAATAAGATAATGGCCTCAGCTAAGGCAGCCTCTCTGCCCCCTGCCCTCGCAGAGCTGGCAGAACTGCGTTTGAAAAATCCGGAGGCTAGCCTTGCAGAATTGGCCGCTTTATTAGATGAACCTATCAGCAAATCTGCTGTAAGTCGCCGATTGCAAAAGTTGGTATCTATGGCGGAGGATTTAGAATAGGACTCAAATTGGATCAGAAGAGTATCGTTATAACATATATCATTATAAAATAAACCTGCTTGTACGATAAAGGAGAACAAAAATGGCTTTTGACGGACTTGTTATTCGTGCATTAGCACTTGAACTCAATAATAAATTAGCCAGCGGACGGTTAGATAAAATTTATCAACCTGAACCTGACGAACTACTTCTGTCTTTTCACGGCCCCCAGGGTGTATACAAGGTCACGCTTTCTGCTAATGCCTCCATCCCACGCATCGCTTTGACAGAAGAAACAAAAGAAAATCCCATGGTGGCACCTATGTTTTGTATGCTTTTACGAAAGCATTTAACTTCGGCTCATGTTGTTACCGTGCGTCAACCTGGCATGGAACGGTTACTTTGCTTTGATTTGGAAACCCGAAATGAATTGGGGGATAAGGTGCAAAAAACTTTAATTATTGAAGTGATGGGGCGTCATTCCAACATTATTTTAATTGATGAAAACGGTCGTGTGGCCGACAGCATTAAAAGAATTGATTTTTCTGTTAGCTCTAAGCGTCAAATCCTGCCCGGCCTTCTCTATGAACTGCCCCCTAGCCAAGATAAGACAGATCCACTTACTTGCAGTTTGGAGGAATGCGTGCATATTCTCTCTCTTTGCGATAAATCCATGCAAGCAGATCAAGGAATTATGTCTTGTTTTCAGGGTATTAGTCCTCTCATTGCACGAGAAATTGTTTTTCAGGCCACAAAAGAAACAGATATTCCCTTGAGCAATATGAGCTATAGTATGCTTTTAGACGTAGCAACCACCATGCATCGACTATTAGAACCAATTAAAAACGGAACAGCCTATCCTTGTTATCTGACCGATACTGAAACAGGAAAACTGCTGGAATTTTCTGCTATACCGATTACGCAATATGGTGCATCGGCCCAAGTCCATAGCATGGACTCTATGGGTCTTTTGATTAATAATTTCTACTGTAGGCGAGATGCCAGAGAGCGCATGATACGTCGCAGTGCTCATTTATCAAAACTTGTGGGGAATCATATTGACCGTTGTGCAAAAAAATTGGCCCTGCAAGCTGCCGAACTGTCTGATACAGAAAAAAAAGAACAATGGAAACAGTTCGGCGAACTTATCACCGCCCATATATATCAACTGGAAAAAGGAATGGAGAATTTTCGCGTGCAGAATTATTTTGATGATACGCTGCCTATGATTGTGATTCCCCTAGATAAAACACTGACACCGGCCGCCAATGCCCAACGATATTATAAAAAATATAACAAGGCTAAAACTGCGGCAGAAGAATTATCAAAGCAAATCAGATTAACCCGGGAGGAGCTCACCTACTTGGAAAGTGTAGAAGAGGCCTTAAACAAAGCCGATTCTGTTGCCGTTCTTTCCCAAATTGGGGATGAATTGGCTGACCAGGGGTACATTCGACGGCCTAAGGAAATAAAAAAGAAAAAAGACGTCGTTGCAACCCCTATGCGACTTGAAACCGCCGATGGATTTATATTGTACGCAGGAAAAAATAATCGTCAAAACGATTATCTCACCTGCAAATTTGCTCAAAATAAGGATCTTTGGTTCCACACAAAAAACATCCCCGGTTCCCATGTGGTGTTGCATTATGAGCCGGATAAACCCTTTACTGATGAAGCGATTACGGAAGCCGCATCTTATGCCGCCTATCTGTCGAAGGCGCGTGAATCTAAACAGGTACCGGTAGATTATACGGAAATCAAAAACGTAAAAAAACCTTCCGGTGCTAAGCCCGGCTTTGTTATTTACACAACTAACAAAACTGCCTATGTAACTCCAACAGACATATCCCATACAAAATGAAACTGTTATAACCCCCCCACATAGAAAAATGTGCAATTCAAATGCCTTATTTTGAACTGCACATTTTTTATTAAGATTAACAGTTAGTTTCTCATTCATCTGACCCTTTTTTACGTTGTTTGACGGAATCGGTGAAGTTTAGTCGGCCATCATCTAAATAATCTTTAGCCAGCATCTGAATAGCCGCCAGTATAGGCACCCCGAATACCATACCCCAGAGACCAAAAAGTCCACCAAAAACTACAATGGCAAAAATTACCCAAAAAGGACTAACCCCCACCGAGCCACCTAAAATACGAGGTGCAAGTAAGTTTCCATCTAACTGTTGCAACACCAGAATAAAAAGAACTGTCCATATAGCCGGATATATCCCCTTACTTAAAAGAGCCACCAAAACAGCAGGAATGGAACCAAGGAAAGGGCCAAAGTAAGGAATCATATTAAAGACCATAAGGGTTATTCCCAAAATTGCCGCATAGGGAATTTTCATAATAGAAAAGCCAATCATAGCTACAATTCCTACCACAAGTGAGTCAATCATCATGCCAAAAAAGAATTTATAAAAAATTGCACTAATGCGATGAATATAATTCCCTGCTGCCTGCAGTGTTTCCGGTTTCATAAAGATGCCAAACAAAAAACGAACCAACCGAAACAGATTTTCTCGTTCAAAGAGTGTATAGGCACATATAACAATACCTAAGATAAAAGACGTTACTGCCGATGTAACACCCTTAACCCCTTCAATATACCCCCATATATCCTGCATGAAGAAATTCTGCAGTAGCGTTGAGATGTTTAAGGATTCAAGGAAGGTATCCAGCTGTAGATTTTCTAAAATGCCGCCTTCTCCAACCAACCCATCTACAAAAACAGTCAGTTTCGTCATAAATCCAGGCATTTTCTTAAAAAAGTCAGCCACGCTAACAGATAATCTGGGTAAAATAACACCAATAGCAATTGCCAATAGGGCTAAAAATCCAAAATAAACTGCTAAAATAGATATCCCCTTTTTTCTTTTTTGGAAAAAACCTTTTGAGGATGCAGATAGCCTATTCTCTAATCGAGCGGTAGCGGGATAAAGGAAAAAAGCTAACAAAATACCAATTGTAAAGGGAGTCAAAAGTGCTAAAAAGCTGGTCAGTGTGGAAAAAACGTTGGGCAAATTATCAAAGGTTTTGTAAAATACAATCAAAGCAGCGCCAAAGAAAAATGCGCCTGCCCATTTTTTCCAATACGTATCTTTTTTTTCCATTTATTTCTCCTCCTATGACTGATGCAAAAATCGATTCAGTGCATAAGCATGCGCCTCTTGTTCAGCACGATCATGAAGTGATATTAACCCAACAGGTTCTCCATATTTTCTCATAAATGCCTGCTGCAATAAGTAATCTGCTAATTGGGGGTTTTTAGGTAAAAGAGGACCATGTAAATACGTCCCTAATACATTTTTGTAAACAACACCGCAGGTACCATCTGCACCATTATTGCCTGAACCGCTTATTACCTGACCAAAAGGAGCGTGATTGCCAATATAAGTACGACCACTGTGATTTTCAAAGCCAACAATCTGCAGAGGTGTGCCCATGATTTCAGTTGTAATCACCACATTACCAATAAATCGATTCTCGCCTTCCTCTGTGTAAATATCCAAAAGAGATAATCCCTCAATTATTTCTCCATGGGATTGAAAGGTGCGTCCCAAAAGCTGGTATCCGCTACAAACAGCCACCAATACACCTCCGGATTCCACAAATTTTGCCAGTTCTTCTCTATACCTGTGCAATTGCTGACAAACTAAGAGTTGTTCTCTATCGGAACCACCACCTAAAAAAACCAAATCCAACCCCTCAAAGGAAAGGGGTGTGTCTTTTTCAAAGGTGACCGTTTCTACACCAAAACCACGCCATAACAAACGATTTTGCAGGGTCAAAATATTGCCTCTATCACCATATAAATTTAACAAATCAGGAAATAAATGCCCAATGGTTAGGCTTCTATGCTCCATATTATTTCCCCTCCATTTCCTTCAAAATCGTTTGCATGCTGAATACAACCGTATAATTAACCAATGCGTAGCAAACCGCTGCCTCCCCTGACACCAGTCTTTGTGTAGCTTCCTCCAAATTGCTGCATTTAATTTGTCGATCCTCAGAGAAACCGGCATGTTTTAGTCGTAACATCAAATCATCGGCACGGATGCCGGTTACAATCAAGTTACGAATATTACCTTGATGCAACCTTTCAAAATCCACATCCCAAATCCACGAAATATCCTTGCCGTCACCAGCGTAATCGTTAACCGCAAGCAATAAATCCTTTTCCCGTTCATCACAAAGAACGGTTGAGATAGCCTGATTAAAGCCTGCGGGATTTTTTGCTAAATTTAAAATAACCGGTTTGCCTACAATAAATTCCTCCATGCGACCAATTTGAGGCTTATAGTTTGCCAATACCTGTTGATAGTCGAAGCTCTTTCCTAAGACTAATGTGGTCGCGCCATAAGACAACGCGATGTTATATATATTATAAAACCCGCGATAGCAAACAGAAAATTCTTCCTGTTTTTCATTATGCTCCAGCACAAAGGAAAGCCCCTGAGATTGTTGTACGTTAAACACGCGAAAATCCGGTTGTCTGCGTCCGTAACCACAACTATTGCAATGAAATTTTCCCAACTGACTATAATGATAGTATGCATATTGCAAGGGCTCGCCACAAAAAACGCAAAAACGACCTTCTTTAATATCATCGACCTCAGCACCGGTATCCTCATCCACAGCCATAAAGTAACAGATCCTGTCTGTTTTTTCACCAAATTGAGCCACCAGCGGGTCATCACCATTTAACAAAAGTTTGGTTTCAGGCGATAAGGCTAAGGCTTGACGCAGTAAATCCACGGTTGTATCAATTTCACCATATCGATCAAGTTGATCGCGAAATAAATTGGTGATAACCATCAGATTAGGTTTTACATGGGGAAACACTTTAACCGCAGATGCCTCATCAATTTCAAGACAGGCAAAATCTGCCTTAAGTCGACCTAAAATATCCGCCTTTTCTGCAAAAGCGCAACAAACACCCCATATCATATTGGCACCTAATTCATTACAAACCACCTGCATGCCCTGGGCACGCAAAAATGATGCAATTAAATTATTGGTTGTTGTTTTACCATTTGTACCACAAACAACAATAATCTCCTTTGTTACTTGTTTAGACAATAAAGATAGTACCTCAGGGCAAATTTTAAGAGCCAACTGTCCAGGCATGGATGTACCTTTTTTCCCTAATAATCGGCTGAGGGAAATCCCAATCTTACATGCCCATATGGCAAGAATCAAACGGATTCTCATTCTTATTTCTCCTCCTCGGTGAGCATTTGTGGCAATACATATTTTTCCACCTATTATTATACACAATTTTTTAATTAAATCAATATTTTTGTTGAATTTAAGCATAAATTTATGATAAAGCAAATTGATAAAATAACGATATCAATGAAAACAGCATATATGGATGTAAATAAAGATATGATTCAATTTTTAGAAAAATAATCCCGATTTTTCACCAATTACTCCTTTTCGCATAGTATGTAGTATAACAAAGAAAAGGAGGTCGCAACTATGGGATGCAATAACGGTTTATTTGGTGGCTTCGGCAACAACAGCTGTCTCTGGATCATCTTAATCATCATCCTCATTTCCTGCTGCTGCAACGACTAATAAAACCCTTCCAACAGGCAGCAAAGACGCCGACACAAATGTGTCGGCGTCTTTTTTATCTTTACTTATTTTTCTATAGCCAAAACCTGTTCTTCCTGCTCTGTAAACTGTAACACAATTTTTGTTTTATATGTAGCCTTCGGTTCTACAAATTTCAATATACCCTCTCGGCGCATCACATCACGACCATCCGGTGTACAGTTGGAAGGTTCAAGACCTAAAACATATTCTCCCTCACCCATCATTTTCCATTGGGTAAAGCAATCTAAAGTAGATTTATCATAGCTCATAATAAGACCCTTTTGCACTGCCCCATTAAAAATACCCACCGAAGCCATGCCATTTTGTTCCACAACATCATAAAAATAACATCTTTCTTCATAATCCGCCTGGGGCTTTTCCATCTGCAATCTATCATCATATCCCGCTTGTGCATGTGCATTCCGCGCCTGGACACTATGAGCAGGAATAACCACTTTAGCCGTTTCGGATAAAAGAGGATAACCCATATTAAAATGATATAATAACATGCAAGGCTCTACCTTTGAACCCTCATTAAAAACGCTATCCTCAATGGTTAACATATTTTCGATTTTTGAACAAGTAAAGGTTCTGTTTAAAATCATTTTTCTGCCAAACAAACGAGCTTCTCTAACGGTTGCTTCTACAATTATTTCTGTTTCCGTTTCACGATAGGAATAATTTTCACAAGGCGTATTGGCAATACTACCATGAAGGGGAAGTTCCTCTCCCTCGTCCACGCAAGGTTGGCCGGCTGCCTCTAAACCACAGGTGGTTAAAAAACCGGCTGTAAAGGATTTTAAAAAGCCAGCACCCTTGTTATCATAATACGTAGGCGCTACATATCCACAGGGGGCAAAAAATCCCATGTTAACACCACATAGGGATAATCTGGAAATATCCATAGCGCGATCTGCCGAAAGTGTAAAGGTGAGACCCTTTCCATTTCGCACCTCTAGCAATGTCATCCCCTTGCCGCGTCCTTTAGCTAAGGTCACCTCCTCCACGCCGGAAATCTGCGCCGAATGACCTATATATGGATTGCAAGTCATGTTGTATTCCTCCTTAGTGTTATATAATGATATATTACTTACTGTACAATAAATTAGCAAAATATCATGAGTGCACCTGCCAATACCCAATGGAATTATAAGGATGTTTGCTGTAATGTGGCGTCCCGAAGAGGATTTGAACCTCCGGCCTACCGCTTAGGAGGCGGTCGCTCTATCCAGCTGAGCTATCGGGACATATTCATTTTATTATTGTACCATTTATTTTATTTCTTGTAAAGAGAAAAAATTGTATTTAAAAATAAAATTTCTTCTAAAACTACATCTTTTGCCCCATTCCTTGATTATAATTTAAAATTAATCGACATAAAACAAAAAAATATGCATACAATAATAAAAAAATATAAAGGATGGATGGCAATGAAAAAATTTCTTCTAATAACTGCGTTTGCCCTTGTATTTCTATCTGGATGTACAAATAAGGAAAACCCATTTCGTAAAGAAATTTCTTTAAACCCGGTGCGCCCTGTTTCCGTTACCATGGCAAATGTTGAAACCGGCTACGAATCTTACTCTAATACCATGTATGGCTGGGGCCTTAAGAAAAACGTAAATGCGCCCCCGGATATTCCCGATAGTATTAAGACCCTAATCAATACATATCACGCCATATATCTGGATTCAACGCCCCGTTCTCTATATTTAACTTTTGACGAAGGCTATGAAAATGGTTATACCGAAAAAATTTTAGATGTTTTAAAAGAAAACAACGTAAAAGCTGCTTTTTTTGTAACCGGACCTTATTTAGAAAAGGAGGAAAAACTAGTCCGACGCATGATCGAAGAGGGTCACATCGTCGGCAACCATACTGTTCATCATCCCAGCATGCCTCAACTTGACAGCACGGAAAAGGTCAAGGAGGAAATTACTCAGCTTGCCAAAATGTTTCAAGAAAAATATGGGCAAGAGATGAAATATTTCCGTCCTCCCCGTGGCGAATACTCCGAACGTACCTTGAAAATTTGTGAGGATTTGGGATATACCAATGTATTCTGGAGCTTTGCTTATAAGGATTGGGATGTTAATCAACAGAAAGGCACAGACCATGCCTATAATCAAATAAAAAAAGGTGTACACGATGGTGCTGTTTTATTGCTACACGCTGTGTCAAAAGATAATGCTGAGGTGTTAGATAAAATTATTAAAGATTTAAAAAGTGAAGGATATCGATTTAAATCGTTGGATGAATTCGGTCAGTCCATTACAAATTAAAACACTTTTCCAAAAACGTTCCAGCATAATCACGTGGCTTCGGGTCAATCTAAATAAGAATAATGTTAGAAGATTCGGAGTGGAATTACATGATAGAGCGCATAAGACGTACGACCAGAATATCACTATTTTTTCGATTGATATTGTTGGTTATTGTTACCATGATTTTAGATTGCCAACTGCGATATCCCAACACCATTACCTTGTTTGAAGGGGAACAACTGCCCATACAATCCGCATCGGTTTACTCTATTGACACCCCCGCAGGTACAAATGGCGTTTTAACCCACACCGGTCAACTGATTGCAGATAACTATAACCGACATGTGACCCTATCGCAAACCGGAGACTATGCCATGACCGTGAAATTGTTCGGCCTTATTCCTGTCCGTTCTGTTACAGTCAATGTTGAACCAAAAAGAACCTTAGCTGCATGCGGAAATGCAGTTGGAATTAAAATTTTTACAAAGGGACTTGTTTGTGTAGGTACCCAAGAAATTAAGGGCAAAGACGGGCACTCTCGCAATATATCTCGTGAGGCAGACATTCGAACCGGCGATATTATAATAAGTGCAAACGGTCACGAATTAACGGAAACAAAGCAACTCATTGACCTTATCGCTGAAAATGGTCATCAAAGTGTAAACCTGATTATATTACGAAATAACCAGACCTTTACAAAAAGCATTACACCCATTGAAACCCAAGAAGGATTTCGTTTGGGCATTTGGTTACGAGACAGCACAGCCGGCATCGGCACCTTAACCTTTTATGATCCACAATCACTCCATTTTGGCGCATTAGGGCACCCCATTACGGATACTGATACCGGGGCTTTAATGCCTGTATCTGAAGGAAGTTTGCTCCGTGCCAGAGTGTTTAGTGTTCAAAAGGGAGAAAAAGGCGAGCCAGGAGAATTAAAGGGCGTATTTAAAACACAAGAGCCGGACTTAGGTGTTATTATAAAGAATAGTGAACAAGGGGTTTACGGGCAACTAACGGAACCACCTGCCACAGAATACTATCCGGTTGCTTCGGGTAATCAAGTTAAAGAAGGCAAGGCTTACATTTTGTCTAATATTACACAAGAGCAAGTAGAACGCTTTGAAATTGAAATTCAAAAAACCTTCCCTTTTTATACTGACGAAAATAAAAATATGATTATACACGTAACAGACCCTACCCTCCTTGCTCGTACCGGTGGCATTGTGCAAGGCATGTCAGGCTCCCCCATTATTCAGGATGGCAAAATTATTGGCGCTGTGACCCATGTCTTTGTAAACGACCCGACGAGAGGATACGGAATATTTATTGAGAAAATGCTTGAAAATGTATCCTAACAGAATTATTCGCTTATGTTGTTAGGCATATTCAGTTTTAAAAGTAGAGGACGAAACAATATTTGTTTCGTCCTTTTCCTTTACAAAAATCTGCAACATATAATTAATTTTGCAATTGGAAGCAGGAATGGTATAATGAATCAGAATAAGACAAAATAAACGGTTAATCACCTGCTTTCAAAGTCCAGAAAACAGCTAACTGCTTTGACAAATGACAAATTTGACAATCTCTGTAAACTATGATACAATAAAACAAATTCATTAAATGACGAGGGTGCAGACATGATTATAAAAGAATCTGCCGAAAATTATTTAGAGGCAATCTTGGTGATAAAAAACAATAAGGGCGCGGTTAGAAGCATTGATGTGGCCAACGAATTAGGGTTTACCAAGCCAAGTGTTTCTGTGGCTATGAAGAACTTTCGAGAAGCAGGTTACATTACAGTAGAAAAGGATGGAACCATTTCCTTAACGGAAAAAGGCCTCGAAATTGCTCGAGGCGTTTTAGACCGCCATCAATTAATCGCTAAGGTTTTAATGCGTTTAGGAGTGGATGAAAAAACAGCCTATGAAGACAGTTGTAAAATTGAACATAGTTTAAGCGAACAAAGCTTTGCTAAAATCAAAGAATATTTTGAAAAGCATTAAAAATAAACCATCTAAACAAAGGCACAAAATTGCGGTTTTGTGCCTTTGTTATTTATTTTCCCCATAAGTTGTGGATAAAATAATCCTTTACATTTTGTGTCTAATTGTGACAAATAACAGCGCGCCATTTCTTGCTTTTACTTTAAATAATTGGTACAATATAGAAAATCAGCAAAAAGGAGCGCCATATGGAAAAAAATGTCGAAGCTATTAAACAACAAGTGTTAAAAAATGCAACACTATTCACAGATTTGTTTGGTCTGGGCATTACATGGCATGAACTGCATGACCCCGCCATTACCGATGTTCCGCAATCACCATGGTCCATTTCCGTTTGCAAAAACGGTTTATGTTGTATATCTATACCCATTTGTGCAAAGGATACTAAAATCGGCTACATAATATCTGACCCCATCCTATGCTCAAGTTATGTTAACAAACCTGCCACCGTTCACACTATTAAAAACAAGAATCTACAGCATTCTTTTCCAATCGTTATGAGACCGGAAACCTTTGAAAAAATGGCACACTTATTGACTTTAATCGTTACCCCTGACATTTATCCTGAAACACCGGAAATTGAAGGCTATCACTCCAAATTAAAACAAGCCATAAAAGAAGGCAACCCAAGCCTGGCACAAAACATTATAGACGATGCATTCAATAATTTTTTGATTCATAACGGCAATCATTTTAAAAAATTTAAAACAGATTGTATTCGATTTATTATGTTGCTCTTTACCATAATGGATAATATATGCACCGCACAACAACATCAAAAGGGTTGGTCTAAAGAGTTTGCCCTTACACTTTCCAGGGCCACGTCAATTGGCAGTCTTAAAAGCTGTATGAACCGAGCCTCTCAAAATTTTGTTGAGGGTGTTTTTCAAGCTGTTTCCCTAAAGCATAATCTGTTAATACAACAAGCTATATGTATAATACAAGAAAATTATAATAAAAAATTATCACATAAGATGGTGGCTTCTAAGGTCTACATAAGCCCATCTTATTTTTCTAAAATCTTTCGAGAGAGCACAGGGAAAACTTTTACACAATTTGTCAATAACATCCGCATTGAAAAGGCCAAGGAACTTTTGACTAATCCTTCGATTCCGATTCATGAAATTTCATCCATGATAGGCTACGAGGATAGAAGCTATTTTGGCAAAATATTTCGCCAGCTGACACAAACAACGCCAAAACGATATCGGGATAAAATACTCCGCTAAATGTTGAATAAATTATTGGTTTTTTATGCAAACTAATCACATTGTATTGGAAAGGAACTGATGCATATGAAACCTATTAACGTAACTCATAAAAAAGGAAAACACCTGAGGCCTTCAACAGAAAACAATTCAAAAACGGCCATTTCAAATTTGCACCCCCTTAATATAAACAAAAAAACATCGGTTTCTCAGAAAAAACCGCATCAAGTCGAAGAGGAATGTCATTGTTTCAGTGGTATTGTAAATCGAGAAATAACACCCGAATTTTTAATTGAAATTGCCTTATCTGTAACCGAAGTTTTGGGAGAGGCAAAGAAAATCCTCCTGTCCATGTCTGACAACAGTCAATATATGATGCCAAAATTTGCCCTTCTCTCCGGATGTATGGCCGGCGGCGCAGAGGTATATAATTTAATTGATGGTGGCGACAGAAGTATTACTAAGTTTGCCATAAACCATCTCCATTTAGATGGTGGTATTTTTGTGCAATGTGTAGGAGAAAGAATGACCATAGAGCTGTTTAATCACACAGGTGCACCTATGTCAAAAGATTCCATGGGTCGTATTAAATGGCATATAAAAGAGCATGCCTTTCATCGGGCAAACATTGAAAAACTCCGCACCCCCATTAATGTTAGTCACATGGCACAAGACTATTTTCGTCATTTAGTGGCCACCACCCCAATCAAACGATTAAACTATAGCATTGCCCTATGCATTCAAAACCCTGAAACCCAAGGATACATGAAAAGAATAGGCACAGCATTTGGATTATCTCTTTTCTTCACCAATGAACCAAAACTGTTACCTGAACTAATACAAAAAAATAAACTAGATTTCGGTTTATTAGTTGGTCAAAATGGAAAATTTGGTCTGTTGGATGAGCATGGCCATATCATAGATGGCGATGCCTTTTATGCATTCATAACCCTCATTGTTGCATCGGCCGTGGAAAACGCCACCGTATATCTGCCAGAACATACATCCGGCTTAGCGGAAGCAATTGCAGAAGTCTGCGGAGCTTCTGTGAGCCGTGTAGCCGATTATAAGCTGGAAAATCAGCTCCTGGCTGAAAATACTGTTCCCTCCCGTTTACAGCACAATCTTTGTTTTGATCCTATTTGTTCCATGATTCGCATTTGTGAATTTTTATATTTAAACAAATGCAGTTTTTCCTATGTGTGTAGATTAATTTCAGAATATAACCCATGTACTGTCTGTAGTGAATGAATAAAATATATCCACAAAATGAAACACAAACCCTATGATGAAGCATCTATCTTTTTAGGTAAACATATCCGTTTTGCAAAAAACTGACACCGATAGAAACACGGTGTCAGTTTTTTATTTAAAGTGAATTATGATACTAAAGGGATGTGGGTCTTATTGTCTGCGTAAACTGATGCAATTTATTTTCCTACGAAGCTTTGCTTTATTTATGCATGACTAATACGTTTGTCACCAAAGAAAAATACTGCTACTGTATTAGGACCACAGTGAGACGCAATAATAGTGCCAATATCATAAATTTGCACCTTTCCCACAAGATTGGAAAATTGAGTTTCAATCATCTCTTTTGTTTGCAACGCTGTATCGATGCAATTGGAATGACAAATCCAACATTTATCTGCATAATCCGTTCCATTATCTGCATGCTCAACCATAGTTTGAACGGTTCGCTTAATAGCATTAATTTTTCCCCGTACCTTATCGTAGGCAATAATATGGCCGGTATCATTTAAATGCATAATAGGGCAAATATTCAAAATGGCACCTACTGTTGCAGCTGTGCCGGAAACACGTCCACCACGACGAAAGTATTTTAAATCTGTAGAAAAGAACTGATGATGAATGCGTTGGCGATTGGCTAAAACCCACGCCTCTATCTCCTCCATAGACTTCCCTGCATCTCGTAAATCTGCAGCACCATCTACCAGCATACCATAACCACAAGAGCTGCATAGAGAATCTATAACAATTAAACGGCGATGGGGATATTTCTCACGCAAGG
Organism: Oscillospiraceae bacterium; assembly: GCA_015069045.1. Lineage (GTDB taxonomy): Bacteria > Bacillota > Clostridia > UBA1381 > UBA9506 > UMGS755. The sequence continues at coordinate 25,154 of SVJJ01000010.1, read as the reverse complement.
TTTCTGCCGCATGCATTGCATTATTGACAGAGGGTGTCATGCCGGAGCCAAAAGCAATATGTAAAACATCACCCTTCTCTAACAATGCCTCAAAATAATCATAATACTGATATTCATTTACTTGGGATGTTGAAGGCATTTTCCCCTCAGCAAGCATTTCATAAAACCGAGGTAAGGCTTGGGAGTCCCGACCCATATCGTCAATATATGCCTTATCATCAATGGAATAGCTATAAAAAATAACTGAAATCTGTCTTTGTTGCAGATAAGCGAAAGGCAAATCCACCGTTGAACCACAGGATAAAATAAACTGCTCTGTCACAAAACACCATCCCCTTCTAAAGTAATGTGTATCCTGTTTTTATTATATTCTTTTTCTCCTCAAAAATCAAGTATGGATCAGTTATTAATAAAATACAGTCCTACCATACAAATCAAAATGCCAATTATTCTTTGTATTGTTAATGCTTCATGATAGAAAAATATCCCAATAAAAAGTAAGATAACCGCCAAAAGGGAGCTTGTTACAATTTGTCCAATACTAATATGCCAACCCATTTTATACATAAATAAATTCCCGGCTTCTAAGCCAACAATAGCAAGTCCCAGCACAAAACTACTCCAATGAAGCTTGGTAAACTCATGCAAAAAATGACCGTCTCGATTGGTTATGTAATACAAAACAAATGATAAAAGGGCACCCACCCCATAGGAAATGATCAGGGATGCAAATGGATTCGTATAGGACGGGGTCGATTTGGCACAAATGTGATAAAAGGTATTAGATAAAACAACAATTAAAATAGGTATGTAGAGTTGCATATGTCATACTCCTTTTGATAAACTAATAAGTAAAAACCGACAGACAGGTAAGGAACCTGCCTGTCGGTGAATGCTCACCCTAATGAACGAAATTAGATAATGCCGTAGGCCAGCATTGCGTCAGCCACCTTCAAGAAACCTGCAATATTGGCGCCTGCAACCAGATTACCCTCTTGACCATATTCTTTAGCTGCCTGGCTGGATTTTTCATAAATTTCCGTCATAATGCCTTTTAATTTCCGATCAACCTTTTCAAAACTCCAATGATAGCGCAAGGAGTTTTGACTCATTTCCAAAGCTGAGGTGGCTACACCGCCTGCATTGGCTGCCTTAGCTGGTGCAAAATAAATACCATTTTCCAAAAACAGCTTGGTTGCTCCTATGGTAGACGGCATATTGGCACCCTCACCAACTGCTATACAACCGTTTGCAATCAGCATCCGCGCTCCATCTTCATTTAATTCGTTTTGCGTTGCACAAGGCAGAGCAATATCACATTTTACGCCCCAAACACCACTACAACCTTCTGTATATACAGCTTGTGTGCGCGTTTTTACATATTCACTAATCCGTTTTCTATTTTTAATTTTTAATTCCTTAACCAATTCAAGGTCTATTCCCTCAGGGTCATATACATAACCGCCAGAATCACTAACGGTTACAACTTTTGCACCCAGCTCCTGAGCTTTTTGAACAGCAAAAATAGCTACATTTCCCGATCCGGAAACAACAACCGTTGAACCAGCAAAGGATTTCCCATGATCCTTCAGCATTTCCTCTACAAAATAACACAATCCATAGCCCGTTGCCTCGGTGCGCACCAAACTACCACCATAACTCAAACCCTTACCTGTTAGCGTGCCAACAAACTCATTCCGTAAGCGTTTATATTGACCAAATAAATACCCAATTTCACGAGCCCCCACTCCAATATCACCAGCAGGAACATCCGTGTCGGCTCCAATATGTTTGGATAGCTCAATCATAAAGCTTTGACAAAAACGCATAATCTCCCCCTCAGATTTGCCTTTAGGGTCAAAATCACTGCCGCCTTTAGCGCCGCCTATAGGCAAGCCGGTCAAAGAGTTTTTGAAAATCTGTTCAAAACCCAAAAATTTAATAATTCCTTCGTAAACAGAAGGATGGAAACGCAATCCACCTTTGTAAGGTCCAATGGCGCTGTTAAACTGAATGCGGTAACCACGATTGACTTGTACATTCCCCGCATCATCAACCCAAGGCACGCGAAATTTAATGGTTCGCTCCGGCTCAACAAGCATTTCTATAATCCCGGCCTTTTCATAGGCAGGATTTTTTTCTATAACAGGCTCCAAGGATTCTAGCACTTCCATAACAGCCTGATGAAATTCTGGTTCGTTAGGATTTCTTTTAATGACAGTTTCCATAACTTGGCCTAAATATTGATTTTTTAAAGACAAAATATTCACCTTCCCATTGCTTTTTCAATTTATATCACTAAATTATATACCAAAATGAATTTTTTGTCAATTATAATTTCATTTTTTTTATATTTTCTATAATATATAATTGATACAACATATTTCATTCAAAATATTTTTGTGTAGAAAGCAAACTGTGTTAAAACTTTCATATAGCCATATTAATCATAGTATATGCAAAATGCTGTCATTTTAAATATAATAAAAAAGACTGTAACAGAACAAATATGTTCTGCTACAGTCTAATAACCTATTGACTTGTAACAAAGTACCTATTGAGTATTGGAAAGAATCATAATTGATGTGGCTTCAAAAACACCTACATTTTCTGCACAGGCTACTGTTATATTTTGACCAGCCTTCAAATAATCAATAGTTTTAATTTTTCCATCGTTGCTATCTAAAATTTTTGCATTAGCCTTAACAAAAACCGTTGCATCGCTCATGTTGCCATTAGCATCTGCATAGGCAATCCGTAACATGCCATATGTTTTGTTCACCAAAACGATTTCGCCGGTGATTTGCATGGGTGATGCAACAGATTTAACCTTAACCTCAGTAATGGTAGAGCTGGAGGTTATCAATTCCACAGAAAAACCAATACGCAAATCATACAGAGTTGCAGCTTCCTCATCTAATGTTATTTCAACATCGCGACTAACATTATATACCGTTGTCGCGCTACCATTATTAATTGTTAAGGAAGAATTTGTTTTGGAAATTTTAATTTCTTCAATTTGACCGGTAATTTTCTTTTCTACACCAATAGCTGTTACAGAAGAAATTTCACCATACTCTAAAGTTAAATCTACTTTATCACCAATAGCTAGATCAGAAAATGTTGTAATAGCTGAATTTTTACGAATTGTGGCACCGGCCTTAACACCATAGCTAAGTAACTCGTTCTCTGCTGTGCGAACAGTAATTAAAACGTCCGGCTCATAGGTAATATTTTCTACCCTCGCACCTTCTATTTTTGTTGTTTTGGTTTCAGCAACAATAGCGGAAATTTTACCTGATTTAATGGAAATATCCATATAATCTCCCACTTGTAAGTCCCCTAAAGTACCTGCAACACCATTATAGGATATAACCACGTTATCTGCCAGCTTATAAGACAGAGTGTCCTCCGTATCTAAAGTTGTAAACTTCAAAGTTGTAGCACTGGAATTGGTGGACTTACCTTTATAAACAGCTTGGAAGGTAGCATCCACAGCCATTTCTACAACATCTAAAGAGTATAAGGCACCATTTGAAAAGGTGATAATAACCTCTTGGCCAACCTCAAGCAATGTTATTTGTGATTGCTCACCATCTAACATAACTGCCACATTTTTATTAACAACATAAGACTCTGAGAGCCCTTGCTCATCTCGCAAAGTTACAGTGTTTGTTGTTGCATCAAGTTGTGAAATAACACCTTGGGAGTAGGTGTAATCCATACGGGTTATAATTCTATAAATCATGGTCGCTATTTGAGCACGAGTCACATCACCCATAGGCACAAACATATTATTTTCCATGCCTTGCATGATTTGTGCTTCCGACGCAAAATAAACATATCCCTTAGCTGATGCTGGAACATCTGCTGCATCTGCAAAGGTTAAGGTTACGTCCGGATTGCTTTTGAGCCAAACGTCTCCACCCAGACATTTTGCAATCAATGTAGCGGCTTCATAGCGCTTTAAAGACTCACCTTTATTGGCTGCGGATAAATAGGTTGCCAATTCATCTACAGACAACACTTTTTTATACAACAAATATGCAGCAGATTCTTTAGCATATGTATTATAGTTTTCAAGATCTTCCTCATACAAAACATTGGCTAAAGAAACCACTGAACTGTTTAAAGTTTCCTCTGAACCTAAAGTTCTGGCAAAAAGAGAAATTGCTTCTTCCTTGGTAATGTTGTTTCCCGGTTTAAAAGTTCCATCAGGATAGCCGTTAATAATACCATCCTCCGACAGGGCCGTTACCGCTTCCTCTGCCCAGCTGTACTGACTCGTCATATCGCTAAAGGTCACTGCAGAAACCAACGTGACAGACATAAGCAACATAACACCGAGCAAAAGTGACAAGGCTTTTTTTAGCATAAGTAAATCCTCCTTTGTATATGCATACTTTCCTTTTTTATTATATCTCTTTTTCAGAAAAAATTCAACAGCTTTTTACCTTGTCACAAAAAATTAATATTAGTTGATAAAAAAACTTCTATTCACCTCGTTTTTGATTCTCATATTTTTGTTTTGTCGCCATACCTCCTCGAATGTGTCGACTAGCCTTGTTCTCTTCCAACACTTTCTTTGCTTCCTTGGCCAGACCGTTGTTTACAGACACAAGCCGTTCTGTAATGTCTTTATGTACGGTAGACTTGGATATATTAAATTGCTTTGCAGCTTTTCGGACTGTAGCTTTATTTTCTATAATATATTCGGCAAGTAAAAGAACACGCTGGGATATATAATCCTTCAAAATACTTCCCGCCTTCCGAATTTTGGTTGTTACTAACACTATATGTGTAGAGTATGCATTTTAGAAGGAAAAGAAAAGTTAAACCATAACATTTAATAAATAAAATTAAAAAGGCGCTCTATATTCGCCACTCCACTTCATTAAATATCATTAGAACAAAGTCCGCTCCAATGACAAAAGATCTCTTTATCAGCATACTGTATGCGACTTACAGTAGGAGCTAATTTTCCTTTTTTAAAGAGAACTTCTTTTTTTTAATTTATATGCAAAAAATGTATACATTTACCGAAAACTGTGTTATAATGTATGAGTATACAAATTTTATGCAAACAAAAGGAGTAGAAGTGTATGAGTAAAGAAATTTTACAGACATTTATAACAATGTGCGTATACATTGCCATTGTTATCTGTATTGGTGTTTACTTTGCAAAGCGTTCCAACAAAAATTCGGAAAACTTTTTCATTGGTGGTCGTTCTCTTGGTCCTTGGGTGGCTGCAATGAGTGCTGAGGCATCAGACATGAGTGGATGGCTTTTAATGGGCCTTCCCGGTGTAGCTTATTGGTGTGGTATTGCCGATGCTTTTTGGACGGCAGTTGGTTTAGCTGTAGGTACATACTTAAACTGGTTAATTGTTTCTAAGCGGTTGCGGAAGTATTCTGTCGTTGCCGGTAACGCAATTACAATTCCGGACTTTTTTAGTAATCGTTTTAAGGAAAACAAGAAGGTTTTAATGACCATTGCATCCTTATTTATTGTAATATTCTTCTCCGTTTACGCCGGCAGTTGCTTTGTTACCTGCGGTAAATTATTTAACCAGATTTTTGGCATTGACTATCAGCTTATGATGGTAATCGGCGCTATTTTCGTTATTGCATACACCTTCTTAGGTGGCTTTTTAGCTGAAAGTGTTTCTGACTTTATGCAAGCGCTGTTAATGATTATCTCCTTGTTGGTCATGTTGCTTGTGGGCGTGTTCGAAGCCGGTGGCATTTCCCATGTTATAGAAAATATCAATGGCATTCCCGGTTTTACCGAGTTCTTTAACATTGCACAACCAACGGTTGTCGACGGTGTGCAGCAGGTTGCCGATGGCGAACCCGTCTTTGGTCCTGCCGTAAAATACGGTTTCTTAAGCATTCTTTCCATGATGGCATGGGGCTTAGGTTACTTTGGTATGCCCCAGGTTTTGTTACGCTTTATTGCCATTAGAAAAGCTGACGAACTAAAGCGTTCCAGACGAATTGCTACTGTATGGTGTGTTATCTCTCTGGCTGCTGCCGTATGTATCGGTTTAATTGGCCGAAGTGTGTATTCCACTGCTCCGGAATTGTTAACAAAATCCGGCGCAGAAACAATCTTTATTTACATGAGCAAAATTTTGTTACATCCCATTTTTGCCGGTGTTATTATGGCCGGCATCTTGGCTGCAACCATTAGCTCCTCTGATTCTTATTTGCTGATTGCCGTTTCTGCTATTTCCAAAAATCTGTATCAGGGTGTATTAAAAAAGAATGCAACCGATAAACAAGTTATGACTGTGAGCCGCATTACCATGCTGATTGTGGCTTTAATTGGCATTATTATTGCCCTGGATGAAAACAGTATTATTTTTGGTATTGTTAGCTTTGCTTGGGCCGGTTTTGGTGCTACATTTGGCCCATTGATGCTGTTTTCACTGTTCTGGAAACGTATTAATCGTGCCGGTGCTATAGCCGGTATGCTTTCCGGTGGTATTGCCGTTTTTGTTTGGAAACTGGTACTCAATCCACTAGGTGGTATATTCTCCATTTATGAACTTCTCCCTGCTTTCATTATTTCCTGTATCTTTATTGTTGTTGTATCCTTGTGCACCAAGGCACCTTCCGCTGAGATTCAGGCAGAGTTTGAAGCAGCAAAAACAATTGAATGTTAAGAGTCTGTATAAACAACAAATATGGGTCTATAAAGGTCTAAATATAACGTTAAACTATTAAGGAGCGAGCTCTGTATTGCACAGAGCTCGCTCCTTTGAATTTTAATATCCTTTTGTCGCTACTTTAATAAGAAGATACCTTTTTAACGCTGAAATCAATACATACTACAGAGAAACTAAACTTCATTATTATATACCGTACATTCTGTTACACTTCTTGTAAGCTTTTCGGAAGGTTTAAGAACGTATCCTGATAATAGATGATTGAAAAACTGACCAATTATTTTCTATTTATTGAACCCAAATAAAAATATGCACCTCCAAAAGTGTCTCACCTTTTGGGGTGCATATTAGTACTGTAACTCTTTTTATAAAGAATTATTTAATCATATTGGCAACTTCGTTAGCAAAATCTTCCTCACGTTTTTCCAGACCTTCACCTTTTTCAAATCTAACAAAATTAACCAACTTAACATTCTTGGAAGCAAGGTATGCCTCTACCTTAAATTCGCTGTCCTTAACAAATTCTTGTTGCAATAAGCAGTTCTGCTCGAAGAACTTATTAATTTTACCGCCTACCATTTTTTCTATGATATTGTCAGGCTTGTTAGCATTTTTAGGATCTTCCTTAATTTGGGCAATAATGATGCTCTTTTCCTTCTCAACATCTTCAGCAGGAACAACGTCCTTAGAAAGATACAAAGGATTAATAGCCGCAACCTGCATAGCAACATCTCTGGCTGCCTCATATGCAGCATCATCAGCCAGGCTTCCCTCAGCCTCAACTAATACACCAATTCTGCCACCGCCGTGGATGTAAGAGCAAACATTGCCTTCGATTCTGGCAAAACGTCTGATATTCATGTTTTCACCAATCTTAGCAATTAATGCTGTTAAAGCATCACCAACGGTGCTTCCCTCAAATGCAGTTGCCTTTAATGCATCTACATCAGCAGGGTTTGTATCAGCAACAATTTTTGCCACTGCGGCAACAAAGTTCTGAAACTCGTCATTCTTAGCAACAAAATCGGTTTCAGAGTTAACTTCAACCAAGACACCAACTTTCTTATCATCAGACAGATACGCCTTAACGATACCCTCAGATGCAATTCTGCCGGACTTCTTAGCAGCTGTTGCCAGGCCTTTTTCTCTTAAAAATTCAATTGCTTTATCCATATCGCCACCAACCTCAGTCAGTGCCTTTTTGCAATCCATCATACCGCAACCGGTACGTTCTCTTAATGTTTTAACATCAGCAGCTGTAAAAGCCATGTTATTCTCCCCTTTTCTAAATTAATCTAAGGATTTATTCTGCACTTACTTCTTCTGCAGGTGCTTCGACTTCTGCACTTTCTACAACTTCACTATCAATACCCTGACGACCTTCAACAATTGCGTTAGCAATCGTGGAAGCAATCAATTTAACAGCACGAATAGCGTCATCGTTGCCGGGGATAACATAATCAACCTCTTCAGGGTCGCAGTTAGTATCTACAATAGCTACAACGGGAATGCCTAGCTTTTTAGCCTCGGCAATAGCAATCTTTTCTTTTCTGGGATCTACAATAAACAAAGCGGCCGGCAATTTCTTCATGGTCTTAATGCCACCTAAGAACTTCTCCAACTTTTCTCTCTCATGTTTAAGATTTAAAACTTCCTTCTTAGGCAGAAGATCAAAAGTTCCATCCTCTTCCATGCGAGTCAGCTGTTCCAAACGTTCAATCCGCTGTTTAATGGTTTTGAAGTTGGTAAGCATACCGCCCAACCATCTTGCGTTAACCCAGTACATGCCTACGCGCTCTGCTTCTTCCTTAATGGATTCCTGGGCTTGCTTCTTGGTGCCAACAAAGAGAATATCGCCACCATCCTGAGCAATGTCACGAACGAAACTATAAGCTTCTTCGATTTTCTTAACGGTTTTCTGCAAATCTATAATGTAGATTCCGTTCCGTTCTGTGAAGATGTATTCCGCCATTTTAGGGTTCCATCTTCTGGTTTGATGTCCAAAATGGACGCCTGCCTCCAGCAGTTGTTTCATTGAAATTACTGACATTTCTGTCACCTCCGGTTTTATTTGCATAACCTCCCCATTGATCTTCTCTTGCGGGAACCGGATGTCCGGCACCACCCACAAAATCACAATGCGTGCGTATTTGCCATGATAGTTTATCATAAAAATAGGAAAAATGCAAGTTTTTTTTGCATTTTTCCTATATATACATCTATTTGATTGTCACACTTTTAAATGTTTTCGTACTGAAAGCAAACTGCCCGCTGCACCCAAGCCAATTCCCATTAGCAAAAAAACACCGGCCAGCAAGAAAATAATATCTTGTAGAGAAATAAAGCTCACAAAACCTATCTGCAATGATTGAAACATATGAATCAATCCATCATAACCAAGGGACATGATAAAACAGGATATAGCCGCCCCTAAAACACCAATTAACATACCTTCAATAATAAATGGCCAACGGATAAACCAGTCTGTTGCACCTACAAATTTCATAATGTTGATTTCTTTGCGGCGAGAAAAAACGGCTAGTTTAATGGTGTTGGATATGATAAAAACTGAAATAACCGCCAATGCTATCATAATCCAAATACTCATACGGCTTATGTAGGAAGATGCCGCTGTTAGCTTATCAATGGTGCCCTCGTTACTGATGACCTTGACAACACCATCAAGTTTCCTAACGGCTTCTACTGTTTCTTGAGATTTTGATAAATCAACGCATCGAATTTTATACCAATCCCGTAGCGGATTTCGTTCGCCCTGATAACTGTCTAAAAGAGAGGCATTTTCCCCAAATTGGTCACGCAAAAGTTCCAACCGTTGTGCCTTAGATTCAAAAATAACTTCAGACACATTGGGTATCTCTGCCAAAGTTCTGCCAAGTTGGGTTGTTTGCGCCGACGTATAATTTTCATCAACCGTTAGTGTAATTTCATAATCAGATTCAACCTTAGTCATCATGTGGTTAATGTTTAAAACCATTACCATAAAAATACCAAACATGAGTAAGCTTGCCACAACAGTAAACACCGAGGCTAAGCTCATCCAGCCGTTGGAAAATACATTTTTAAAGGCTTCTTTGCTAAAATATTTAATACTGTTAATTTTCATATCCGTAAACACCTCTGGCTTCGTCTCGAACAATAACCCCATCTTCTATAGCAATAACCCTTTTTTTCATTTGGTCCACAATATCCTTAGCATGGGTTGCCATAATGACAGTTGTCCCTCGTTTATTAATCTCGCTTAACAACTCCATAATTTCCATAGCCGTTCTGGGATTTAAGTTACCTGTGGGTTCATCGGCAATTAAAAAGGAGGGATTGTTAACCAAGGCCCGAGCCAATGCTACCCGTTGTTGTTCTCCGCCGGAAAGCTGTGTGGGATATGCCTTGGCTTTATGAGAAAGTCCAACCATGCTTAAAATATTCGGCACCTGACGGCGAATTTCACGCCGACTGGCCCCAACAATTTCCATAGCAAAAGAAACATTTTCATAAACAGTTTTTTTAGGAAGCAGTCTAAAATCCTGAAAAACTACACCCATATTACGACGCAAAAAAGGAATTTGATTTTGCTTTAATCCACTAACGTTTACACCGTTAACAATAACATCACCAGCCGTTGGTGTTTCTTCATGCATTAAAAGCTTGATTAATGTAGACTTACCTGCGCCAGAAGGACCCACCACAAAAACAAACTCGCCCCGTTCAATAAAAAAGCTTATATTATCCAATGCATTAGCGCCGTTTTCGTAAATTTTAGAAACATTACTGAAAATAATCATAGATAACTCCCAAAATATTAAAATTTTGCCGAATTGGCACGGAGATACTTGTTGACAAGAATTGCAACTTTAAAAATAACCGCATCATCAAACTTGCGCAAATCAAGACCTGTTAAACGCTCAATTTTGTCCAGTCGATACACCAATGTGTTACGATGTACAAACAACTGGCGAGAAGTTTCACTAACATTTAAGTTATTTTCAAAGAATTTATAAATAGTTTGCAGCGTTTCCTCGTCCAAAACATCAATGCTTTCTTTTTTAAATATTTCATCTAAAAATAATTCACATAGTTTGCTGGGCAGTTGGTAAATAAGACGACCAATCCCCAACGCATCATAACTTAAAATATATTGGTCGCCTTCAAAAACACGACCAATTTCTAAGGCAATTTGCGCCTCTGAGTAGGAGCGGGCAATATCATAAATAGATTCTGTCGGTGTACCTACACCCACATAAATCTGAAGCATCAACTCTGAATTAACGGTTTCAACAATGTTTTTCGCAATCTTATTGATAAAATCTCTATTGTAGTTTACGGGCAAGGACTTAATTAATACAACATTTAAGTTATCAATACCGATAACAAAATCATTCTCCGGAAATAGATTTTGTAAAATGTGCTGCAACGAAATATCTGCGGGTTCTTGCAACTGAATAATATATACTAAACGGGGAATTTCCATATCAATTTGTAATTCCGCAGCATGCAAATACACATCGCCCGGTAAAACGTTACCCAATAGGACACTTTTTAAATAATTTGTTTTATCATACTTATCACCACAATAAATCTGTAAATTAGACAAGCTGACAGATAATAGCAACGATAAACGCTGGGACTCTGCATCTGTTCCCCGCACATAAACAACATAATCCATCATATTTCGCATACCAAAAGCAACAAAAGTATATGCAGATAAAACGAAGGGTCTTCCGTTGTTTGTATTGTTCATAACAGCATCAAAAGCAAGTTCCTCGCTCAAGCGTTCTCCCACACACGCAACCACTGTACCGGAATTATTTAAAACACCCATATCCTTTCCGGATACAGCACGCATTTGCTCCAACACCGGTTGAAAAATTTGACCTAGCATATATATTCCTCCGCTCTTAGTACAAGATATTGCACAAATAATAGGTTCTAAACATATTCATCTGCATGATTATATACCCTATGATTATATACTTTTTTTGCAAATTTTGCAAGATTTATTTGCAATTTTTTATTATAATTCACAAAAAAAATTATGGTTTGGCAAATTTTGCATTAAACAAGAAAAGAAAGGCACAACCTACATGGGCCTAAAGCTGCATGTAAAATTGTACCCTTCTGACTGTTATTTCTCTGTATTCTCCTCTGTTGCAGTTGTATCCACAGCATCTGCCTCTTTTATTGCATCGGATTGTGTCACGTCAACCTGTTCTGCTTTTATCTTGCCGACGAATAAGGCTTCAAATTCTTCACCCGTCAGTTTTTCTTTTTCAATCAATGCCTTGGCTACACGATCCAGTGCCTGACGATTCTCTTTCAGCAGCTGCTCACAGGTTTGATATGCCTGATCAATAATCTTTCTGACTTCTCCATCAATTTCCGCTGCTACTTGCTCGCTGTAATCTCTTGTTTGAGCATAGCTCATGCCTAAAAATACTTCATTGTTATCAGACCCAAAGGTCATGGGGCCAAGCACATCACTCATACCATACTTAGTAACCATTTCACGGGCCATTTTTGTAGAACGCATAATATCATTGGATGCCCCGGTGCTGATATCATCAAGTACAAGCTTTTCTGCCGTACGTCCGCCCAAAAGTGCAACAATTTGGTCCAGCATATCCTGTTTGGACACATAGTTTTTATCCTCTGTAGGCAGGGATAAGGTATAACCGCCCGCACGGCCTCGCTGAATAATGGAAATTTCGTGAACCGGGTCACAATTCGGCATTAATTTATGCATTATTGCATGCCCTGCCTCATGATAGGCTACCAAGCGTTTTTCTTTATCTGTCACTGTCTTCGACCGTTTTTCTGGACCGGCAATAACTTTAATGATGGAGTTTTCAATATCCTCCATCTCAATTTTCTTTTTATTACGCTTAGCAGCCAACAGTGCTGCCTCATTCATCAAATTTTCCAAATCTGCCCCGGTAAAACCAGAGGTTGTTTTGGCTATAACACTTAAATCAACATCTTTGGCCAAAGGCTTAGCACGGGTGTGCACCTTTAAAATTGCTTCACGACCTTTAACGTCCGGATAATTAACCACAACCTGGCGGTCAAATCGGCCGGGACGCAAAAGGGCCGGATCTAAAATGTCCGGTCTATTGGTAGCCGCAATAATAATAATACCTTCATTTGCACCAAAACCATCCATTTCCACTAATAATTGGTTTAGGGTTTGCTCACGTTCATCATGACCGCCACCTAATCCGGCGCCACGGTGACGGCCAACCGCATCAATTTCATCAATAAAAATAATGCTGGGAGCATTCTTTTTAGCTCTATCAAATAAATCACGTACACGAGAGGCTCCCACACCTACAAACATTTCAACAAAATCCGAACCGCTAATGCTAAAGAAGGGGGCTTTTGCCTCGCCGGCAATTGCTTTAGCCAACAATGTTTTACCGGTACCCGGCGGTCCAACTAGTAACACCCCTTTAGGAATACGTGCACCCAACTCAATAAATTTAGAAGAATCACGCAGAAATTCAACTATTTCAGCTAGTTCTTCCTTTTCTTCATCAGCACCTGCCACATCTTTAAAGGTAATGTGCGTTTCACCGCTTTGGCTCATACGGGCATTACTCTTTCCAAAAGACATCACTTTGCCGCCACCTTGGGATTGACGCATAAAGACAAACCAGAAAAGCACAAAAATGCCCACAGTTAACAAAGTCGGCAGCAGAGAAAGCCACCAAGGCATTTCTTGAGGTGCCGGTGTATCAACCTTTAAAGTGCCCGCATCCATCTGTTGGCGAATAGCCTCTCCCGCATCCTCATATAAAATATAAATTGATGAAATGTCAGACACACGTTTGTTTTCATTAGGATACTCTGCCTCAATGTTTCGTAATGTAATAGTAGCCGTTCTGTCGGTCAAAACCAATTCAGATACGTTACCACTTTTAATATAGGACAGCAAATCGGAATATCGTATAGTGCTGATGCCCGGTTCGTAATTAAAAATACCGAACATAATTAAAACAATGACAAACAACAGCACATAAAAACCAATGCCACCCAAATTCTTTTTGTTCAAGAATGTCACCCCTTTATGGCTTCGAATAGAACTTAGTTTAACACAAAATGGAATAAATTACAAGGAATATTAAAAAATTTAATTATCTATTCATTTTTTAGATAAAAATTACTAAAATTACTTCTCATACACACTACGTTTCAACACGCCAACGTAAGGAAGCTGCCGATATTGCTCACCGTAGTCTAAACCATAACCAACCACAAATTCATCCGATATACAAAACCCAACAAAATCCGCTTCAACCGGTTTTTGGCGTCGTTCCGGCTTATCTAGCAAACAGCACAGTTTTAAAGAGGCCGGCCGTCTCGATTTGAGTTGCTCGAATAGGGCAAATAGCGTATTGCCGGTGTCTAGAATATCCTCCACAATAACCACATGCTTATCCGTGATGTCAACAGAAAGGTCCTTATTGATTCGTACACTTCCACCGGAAACAGCACCGTTTCCGTAGCTGGAAACACACATAAAATCATATGTAACAGGAAAGGAAAGTTCGCGGGCCAGGTCACTAAAAAAGGTAACACTCCCTTTTAAAATGCACACCAGCACAACTTCTCTCCCTTGATAATATGCACCCATTTCCTGCGCCATGACAGAAATTTTGTCTGCAATCTCTTCCTTTGACAGTAAAACTCTCTCAATATTGTCTTCCAAAAATTTCAACTTAGTCCCCCCTATAATATGAAAGCAACAACTGTTGGTCCTTCTCTTGCGTAGAAACAAATCGTCTGTCTGCACGCATGCCGGCAATCCAAACGATATCCTCACCGGCTGTTAAAATAGGAATCGTATCCCGCAGAAATTGAGGAATTTTGTGGTCAATAAAAAATTCTCGTAATGTTTTTCTGCCCGTCATGCCCACAGGATAAAAAAAATCTCCCTCGCGACGGGAACGTAGTTGCAAAGGCTTATTCTCCAGAGCCTCTGCCCGCACCCAAACCCTATGGGACTCTTTATTGCCGGTTTGCTTCTCTTCCCTGCCAACATGGAAAATCCCGCCTGTTTCCTTAATGAAAACCTTGTCCTTACATCGAATCGGATAACAAAAAGGTCGGATGGCATCCTTGCGGCGAATGTATAAAATATCATAACAAATCTGCGCTGTTAAAACTTGAGTAAGACTCACCCGCCCTTTTCCCTGACGCAATAGGTCTTCCACAGCTTGTACACCATCCATACCCAGCTCCCGTTCCGGGGAAAGCTGTGTAATAATCTGATGGAGTAACTGGCCAACTATAAACGGCGATTCTGCCCTTAGTGCCGAGCAGCTGAAGCTATAGCCACCGAGAATGGGTTGTACTAATGCCATGCGCTTTTGTTCTACTTCCTGCTCAATATAGGCAGCACAAGCGCTGTATAATTCAATTTGTTTTTGAAAGTTTTTTTGAAAATTCGGATTAAATTCTTCCTGTATCATGGGAATTAACCGATGTCGAATACGATTGCGTGTATAGACATTGCTATAATTGCTGTCGTCTATTCTAAAGGAAAGATTCTTGCTGGACAAATACGCTTCAATTTCAGCCCTTGTCACATCTAAAAAGGGACGAATCGCCTTGCCGTTTCGATAGGGAATGCCGGCCAAACCAATAGGTCCCGTTCCACGCATCAGTCGCATTAAAACCGTTTCCACATTATCTCCTGCGTGATGAGCCGTAGCAATCTTGTCAAAGCCTTTCTGCTGACATAAGGCATCAAAAAAATCATATCTGGCATGACGACCAGCCTCCTCCACACCAACCTTCAGCTGGTCTGCCAAGGCACGCACATCGCAACGGCAACTAAAAAAAGGCACATCTAATTGCTGACAAAGGCTTGCGGCAAAGGCTTCATCCTCATCTGCTTCATCTCCACGGAGGCCATGATTTAGGTGCGCTGCACCTAGCAAAAATCCAACAGTTTCCGAAAGACGCTTTAAAACATGGAGTAAGCAAACTGAATCGGCCCCGCCGGATAGAGCAACAAGCACCCGTTCTCCCGGTGCAATCAAATCCCTTTTACAAATTATTTCCCATACTTTTTTTACAAAATCATTCATGATTCTTATCCAAATTCATAAAGCGGGTATATTGTCCTGCCCAGAACATTTCCACCGTACCCGTAGAACCATTTCTGTGCTTGGCAACAATACATTCCGCCACATTTTTCTTTTCCGTATCAGGATTATATACATCATCCCGATATAAAAACATAACAACATCTGCATCCTGCTCAATGGCACCGGATTCACGCAAATCACTCAGCATAGGTCTGTGTTCAGCACGTTGCTCCGGAGCACGGGATAACTGGGATAGTGCCAAAATCGGAACGTCTAACTCCTTAGCTAAAATTTTCAAAGAACGAGATATATCCGAAATTTCTTGCTGACGATTTTCGGAACGGCTTCCCTGCATAAGCTGCAAGTAGTCAATAACGATTAATCCTAAATTTTTCTCAAGTTTAAGTCTCCGACATTTTGCACGAATATCGCTAATAGTTACATTCGTGGAATCATTAATATAAATGGGTGCTTGTCCCAATGTAGATAAGGAGGCAGCAATTTTTTCCCAATCCTCGTCTGTTAAATCTCCGGTGCGCAGATGATTACTGTCAATTAACATCTCAGAACTGATAATACGGGTTACGAGCTGCACGCTGGACATTTCTAAGCTAAAAATAACAACAGGGACATGACCATGAACCGCCGCATGGGTTGCAATATTAAGAGCAAAACTGGTTTTACCCATAGATGGACGAGCTGCAATTAAAATAAAGTCGGATTTTTGTAAGCCAAATAATGTTTTATCTAACTCTAAGATACCCGTAGGTGTACCGGTCAATTTCCCTTGATTTTGATAAATCTCTGCTAAGGAATCGTGGGTTTGCAATAGTACATCCTTAATATGTACCACACCACGCTGTTGCTGATTTTCAAGCACATCAAACATCAGTCGACCGGCCTCATCGGCAATATTTTTCGATACGGATCCGGGCGAATAACCCAATTCCATAATTTCTCCGGAAACATGGATTAAGCGGCGCAGCATGGCCTTTTCCTGAACAATATCAATATATTGCTTTAAATTAGCTGTTGTAGGTAAGGTAGATGCCAAGTAGGTCAAATACTCCACGCCACCTACCGCCGCCAACTGCTCACCTAACGTAAGCTCCTCTGAAACCGTTACCAAGTCCACAGGAACATCACGATTAAATAGGGCACGCATGGCCTCAAACACCAAACGATTGGCTTCCATATAAAAATCTTGTTCGGTTAAGCTCTCAAAAACTGAGGTGACACATTCTGCATCAATAAGCATAGCACCCAAAATTGACTGCTCCGCTTCCTTGTTGTGAGGCATAACCTTCGGCAAACCGTTTTCCATAGCTCTTCCCCTTCTAACAGGTTAGTTCTGGGCTGTAACTCTAACCGTAATTTCTGCTGTAATTTCCGGATAAACTTTAATAAGCACCTTGGTATCTCCCAAGGTCTTAATACCATCCGGTAAATGTATTTTTTTCTTATCCACAACCAAATGACATTGCATTTTCAGTTGCTCTGCCACATCCTTAGCTGTAATGGAACCAAATAACTTTCCATTTTCTCCTGCCTTGGCAGAAAATTCTACCGCAGCTTCCTTTAACTTATCTGCCAGCTCCATAGCTCTAAGTTTTTCCTGATTTTTATGATAGGCCTGTGCACTTTTTTTGCTCTCCATAACGTTAACTGCACTTTTATCGGCAACAATTGCAAGGCCTTTGGGTAACAAATAGTTACGAGCATATCCATCAGATGCATTCACCATATCGCCTTTTTTTCCATGGCCCTTAACATCGGCTGTTAAAATAACTTTCATGTTTTATTCTTCTCCTTTACTCTCATCCCCCGTACCAAAAACAAAGGGATTGCCTAATTAACTGTTTCTAAATAATATTCTTCAATGGCTTTGTTAAGGCATTCCTTAGCTTCGTCTACAGACATATTGTCAAGCTGTGCGCCCGCTATAGTTAAGTGACCGCCACCGCCTAATTTTTCTAAGATAACCTGCACATTAATGCCGCCCAGAGAACGTCCGCTGATATCAACACCATTTTCTGTTCGACATAGCACAAATGAAGCTGTAATACCCTTTATGTTCAATAGTTCATCCGCTGCTTGTGCAATGGTAACATGAATATCCTTTTCCACCTCGTCATAAGTGCTGACTGCAATTTGTTCGCGAATAATTTCTGCATTTTTAATGATGGTAGCACGTTTAATATAGGAGGTCAAATCCTGTTGAAACATTGTTTTGATCACAACTGTATCCACGCCTTGCTTACGTAAGAAGGAAGCCGCCTCAAAAGTTCTGACACCGGTTTTAAATGTAAAATTCTTTGTATCCACCACAAGGCCCGCATATAAACACTCTGCTTCTAATTTTGTAAGGGACATTTTGTTTGTTGAATATTGCAGAATTTCCGTCAACATCTCGCAAGTTGAGGAAGCATAGGGTTCATGATAAATTAGCGCCGTATTTTCAATAAACTCGGCCCCCCGCCGATGATGGTCTATCACCACGACCTGACCAGCTTTTTGCAAAAGACCTGGCATTTCAAGAAGGCTAGGTTTATGAGTATCAACTACCACTAATAAGGTGTTGCCTTGTGTACGGGTCATGGCCTGCTGCCCATTAATAAATAGCCCCACATATTCCTCTACATGTTCCAAACGGTCTAACATGTTTTTCACCGTTTGGTCATAGGTTTCCAATAAAATACGTACCGACTTATCTTGCATGCGACACATACGATAAACACCAAATGCTGCACCTAAAGAGTCCGCATCGGCATCTCTATGGCTCATCACAATCACATTATCGGCATTTGCTATAAGACCACTCAAGGCAGAACTAACCACACGGGCCTTTACGCGGGTACTTTTTTCATACTCTTTGCTGTTGCCGCCATAAAAGTAAAATTGATCATTATCCTTAATAACTGCTTGGTCGCCGCCACGACCCAAAGCCATATGAACTGCATTTTTAGCAAATTCATGATTCTCGGCAATATTATGCCCACGAGTACCGATACCAATACTAACGCTGGCAGGAATGGTATTACCCTCGTCAATTCCCCGAATTTTGGACAAAATATCAAATTTATCCTTAATAAAGCCCTCTAAATAACGTTGTTCAAAAAGAATACTGTATTTATCCTTTTCATATTTAACCAAAACACCACCATTTTCACTTGCCCAATCATTAATGTGTTTATAAAGTTGTGCTTGCAATTGGGGTGTGGCATCAGAGCCTACCGACTCCATTAATTCGTCATAATTATCAACAAAAATTAAGCATGCAATGGTTTTTTCGTCTTCGTACTTTTGTTGGTAGGAAACATATTCGCTAATTTCATCAAAATAAAGAACCATGATTGTATTTTTTTCTTCGGACTGTGGCTGACTTCCAAAAACACGAAATGTGCGACCATGGTACAGAACATTCATGCTGACTGGTACAGAGGGAACCGAAAAAATCGTTTGAGAAGACAAAGCCGGAATCAGCTCCGATATATTTTTATCAAATAACTGCTGTTCCTCAAACACTTCGCAAAATAAATCATTGTACCATTTAATCTTGCCCCCCTCTTCAACAATTAAGGTCGGCAGGGGAAAATGCATCAAAGCATTGTGTGTAGCTGAACCAAGATGTAGAGTCATATTTTCAAACATTTCCGATATTCTGCGCTCAGAATGCTGTTTGTAAATATAATTAGCTACACATAAAATCAGGCCTAAAATGCACTCTGCTATAGCTAAATAGCGATTAAACATAAAGGTAACAGCGGCCAAAATAAAAACAATAACAATATAGAATCCACCGGTTACATAATAAAAATCAGCTTTTTTATTTGTATTCATAGGGTTCACTCCCTTTCACTGGCAAATAATCTATTTCCCTTCTTTTTTCACCTGTATATGACGATAATCAAATATGCAATCTGTCAATCCGCAAAGCAATAATAACAAGACTGGCAGAAAAAAGAACATGGTCATCACGCATAGTAACCCAAATAAAAGCAATCGGCGAGAAAGGGGGTTCATGCCCTTTTGCCTCAGTTTCCAATCTAAAACCGATGCGCCCAACATAACAAACACAAAACTCATAACCAAGAGTACGTTTGCAGAAGCAGAAAGAAAAATGCCGGTGGGGGCTATCGTGACAATCAAGGCCAAAATTAAATAAAGCATTACCATCATTTTATCGCCCTGCAACCAGTCAAAATCCGTTAAAAAACTAACATCCGTTTCCCGCTTTTTCTGTAGATGTTTATATAGAACAATGAGAACGTACGCCATAACTGTACACGCAATCATAAACATTGCCGGTGCCAACATAATGGAAATATCTACTGCTGCACTAACAGTTTTTTCAATAGCAGTTACCATAGCCGGGTCCTGATGTGCTGCCACCATGGTTTCACGCAGCATGCGGCCAACTTCCAATGCCACACGGCTAAAAGTAAACTCACCACCCGTTGTGAAACTCATAAATTTCATATTGACAATAAAATCTGCCACTAACAAAAAGGCACACAATACCAACATCTTTCCAAATGGAAGTTTTGCCTTTGTTCCTAATGCCAGAGCTAAAGCCAACGCAATCAACGGCACACCGCTTAAAAGAGCATTTGTTAAGCCTCCAAACAAAGTAAAAATCACTAACAGAACAATAGAATTAGTTACACCAAGAGCAAAATGTTCATGGTACATAACCAAAGCCAGCAACGCGCTGATAAAAAGGCCCAGCACCAGGCTGGTGGTACCCCCCAGCAAACAGTATATAGCACAAAGCGCAATAGTCAATAAAGTATTAAGCGCATAAGTGCGTAAACGATTGGTATTCAAATTAATTCTCCTTTATTTCCCACAGTTATCGGATGGCATAAGCCACCACTATATCTTATTGTAACACAAGACAAATCATTTTACAAGAAAATTTACCAAAATTACGCAATTTGTTTTATTTTTCTCAATAACAAAGCTATAATTAGAGAGCAAAAAAACAGTTCATCGCCATTTATACAATATAGCAAATAAAGTAAAATGACATTGTATCTTTTTTGTCTACAAAAATACCCCTCTTCATATATACGAAAAGGGGTAAAATTTTATACTATGCAACCTTTATTCCAAATAATCCTTTAGCTTTTTACTGCGACTGGGATGGCGCAATTTGCGAAGCGCTTTTGCCTCAATTTGACGAATGCGTTCACGGGTTACATTGAACTCTTTGCCTACTTCCTCAAGGGTGCGTGCACGACCATCTTCCAAACCAAAACGTAGTTTTAATACCATTGCCTCTCGTGGTGTTAAAGTGTCAAGCACATCGCTAAGCTGCTCCTTTAAAAGCATAAAAGACGCTGCTTCAGAGGGTGCCGGCGCATCATCATCCGGAATAAAATCTCCTAGGTGACTATCCTCCTCCTCACCAATAGGAGTTTCTAAGGAAACAGGCTCTTGCGCTATTTTCATAATCTCTCGAACCTTGTCAATGGACATATTTAATTCCTTGGCAATTTCATGAGGATGGGGATCGCGACCTAACTCTTGTACAAGCTGCCGAGATACGCGAATCAATTTATTAATCGTTTCAACCATGTGTACCGGAATACGAATTGTCCGTGCTTGGTCAGCAATAGCACGTGTAATGGCTTGCCGAATCCACCAAGTAGCATAAGTACTGAACTTATATCCCTTTGTATAATCAAATTTTTCAACTGCTTTAATTAAACCCAAATTACCCTCTTGAATTAAATCCAAAAACAGCATACCACGACCCACGTATCGCTTGGCAATAGATACCACCAAACGAAGATTAGCCTCGGATAAGCGACGTCGGGCTGTCCCATCACCCTCAGCCATCAGTTTGGCTAATTGCATTTCCTCATCAGGTGCCAAAAGAGGCACTTTGCCAATTTCCTTCAGATACATTTTAACATGGTCATCAACAGAAACACCCTCAACGCCAGATATTTCCATTACTTCTGCATCCAAATCCACCTCTTCAATAGGTGGCATGTCATTGATTTCTTCCTCGATTTTTTCCAATTCCTTGTCCATATCGGCAACAACTTCGACGCCTTCTCGTTCCAAGGTTTCATAAACAGCTTCAATTTGCTCCGGATCTAACTCAAATTCGGAAAGGGCATCCATAATTTCCTTATACGTGAGAACACCACTCACCTTACCTTTGGCTACGACGTCTAAAACTGCTTGTTCTCTTTTGTTTTCTGTTTCCAGCATCCTTACCCTCTCCTTTCGTTAATTTTGCGATAAATTTCACTTGCTTCTTTCACGTTACCTTCTCCTGCCAGCTTTGCAGCATATTTTTTTAAGTATTCGGTTTCAAGTTTGATTACGGCTTCTCTCATAGCCTGTACACTATCACCCTCAAACTGAATGTATAAAAGAGATACCGCTGCTTGTTTGAGCGATTCCTCAGATAACCTGGTGATAAAATCTGATGCACGAACCTCCTCGTTGTCACGGCGATATGTCATAATTCTTTGAAACAATTCTCTATGCATTTCCCCAGAAAACCATTCCGGTTGAACAATTTCTTGGGCCAATTCCCAGGCTCGTCGATGGAAAAAAATTAAATTGAGCAAAATACGTTCTGTTTTATATGTAGCCGTGCCTTGCCCTTGATTGACGCCGGATACATCTACGTTAAGTCGTTCCGGTGTTGACGCATTATATAACTCCTTTTTTACCTGTTTCCTATTACGATAATAAACAAGTTTTAAAACCTCAGCTTTTATAGCCTCTGTTGTTATATCCGTTTCGACAGACAGACGTTTAATATAAGCCTCCCGTGCTACTTCATTATCAATTTCCGCCAAAATTTTAGCTGCCTCTCCCAAAAAAGTAATTTTCTGGCTTACATCATATAAATCATACTGCCGTCGCAATCGTAACAACTGATACTCCACAGATTCATGTGCTTCCGCTATCAGGGCGCGAAAGCTCTCCGGCCCTTTTTTAAGGATATATTCATCCGGGTCCTTTGCGCCTGTAAAGCTGATTACCTTAACAACATTCTCCGCTTCACCGAGCAAGGCTATTGCCTTTTGTGCTGCTTTTTGCCCAGCCTCATCCCCATCATAACACACATACACCTGACTGGCGTACCGTTTCAACAGTCGGGCTTGTTCCTCTGTTAAGGCTGTTCCCAGTCCAGCTACTACGTTAGTAATGCCCCGCTGATAGAGAGAAACCACATCCATATATCCCTCTACTAAAATCAGGCCTTCCTTCATCCCCACCTGTTTAGCAAGATTTAGTGCAAATAAGTTGCGACCTTTATGAAACACCGGCGTTTCCGGAGAGTTCATGTACTTGGCTTGATCCTCTCCCAAGGTGCGACCTCCAAAGGCCACCACATTGCCACGCACGTCAATAATGGGAAACATTAATCTGTTTCGAAATTTGTCATAAATACGACCCTTTTCGTTTTTAACAGCTAATCCCGCTGTAACCAATTCCTCGGCCGTATAACCCCGGGATTCCATATAATCACGCAAATCAGTCCATTGATCTGGTGCATATCCAATACCAAATTTTATAGTGGTTTTTTTATCTAATCCGCGGCGCTGCATGTAGCTTTGTGCAGATATAGCCTCGGGTTTTAATAAATTTTCATAAAAATGACGAGCAGCCAACCGATTCATTTCCAAAATACGTTTTCGTAACAAGGCTTCCTCATCATGGTTGCTATTGTAGGTTCCGTGCTCTTCTTCTAAAGTCACGGAGGCTCGTTGCGCTAAAAATCGGAGTGCATCCACAAAATCTAAATTTTCTGCTCGCATCACAAAGTCATACACATTACCGCCTGCGCCACAACCAAAGCAATAAAATAACTGTTTATCCTCATCCACATGAAAAGAGGGTGTTTTTTCCTTGTGAAACGGGCATAGCCCTACATGGCTTGTCCCATTGCGCTTTAAATGCACATAGCCGGATACAAGCTCTACCAAATCACTACGCCGACTGACCTCGTTGATTGAACTTTGTTTATAACGGGCCAAAACTTCCCTCTCCTATTGATAAATTTTTGTTGCCAAACTATACAGTTGTCAACAAACATATGTATTCGACAAAAATCTTAAATTTCCTTTACCTTTTACAAAAAATTCATATAAAAGCAGTCTTTCCATAGAATATCCATTCCGTAAAAAACTATGTATACTAACGTCGAACCTGCCAACCTTGGGGTAAAAATAAGGATTTAAAAACATAAATCGCATAATTATCCGTCATCCCAGCGATATAATCACATATCTCTCGTTCTCCGTTAAGGGTAACATCACTAAGACCCACTTCCCGTAGTTTATTCGGATTTTGTAGAAATGTTTCAAATAGAGTATGTAAAATACCCTTGGCTTTAGCCTCCTCAGCTTTTGCTACCGAATTTGTGTAAACAGAATCAAACATATATTGTCGAAGTTCCATCATGGCCTCATACACCTCTGCACTCATGGAAACACGAGGCTGATTGTTGCTATGGTCAATCACATCAACAATCATCCTTTGAAGTCGCTGGCTATGGGTATCCCCTAACACCTGTCGACAGGCCACAGGAATATCATCCGGACCAATAACGCCGCCACGAATCGCATCATCTATATCATGGTTAATATAGGCGATTCGGTCAGCCAATTTAATGATTTGGCCTTCTAAGGTGCTTGCCTCATGCTGGCCGGCATGATTCACAATGCCATCCCGCACTTCCCAGGTTAGGTTTAGACCACCATCACCCTCTAAAACCTCAACCACCCGCAAGCTTTGCTCGTAATGCCGAAACCCTCCGGTACAAATAGTGTTGAGCACATCCTCTCCTGAATGTCCAAAGGGGGTGTGCCCTAAATCGTGGCCCAGGGCAATCGCCTCCGTTAAATCTTCGTTTAAACGCAATCCTCGGGCAATGGTACGGGCAATTTGAGAAACCTCTAAAGTATGGGTTAAACGCGTGCGATAATGATCCCCCTCCGGGGCTAGAAAGACCTGGGTTTTGTGCATGAGACGACGAAAGGATTTTGCATGAATAATCCTATCCCTATCTCGTTGAAAACAGGTTCTAACCGAACAGGGCGTCAAGGGGTTTTCTCTTCCTCGACTGTTTTTCGATAAAACCGCATAAGGGGATAACGTCTGTTCCTCTGTATTTTCCGTATAAACTCGAATATCCATAAAACGCACCCCTTTCAACATTAAAATAATACAATACTCTATATACCCTTTTTTTTGATTTTTAAACAAAAACTTTAAAAATTTTGTCACAGACTATAATTTTTCGTCTATAATAATCCCCGTATGTTTTACGGCAGGCATTTTCATATAAAAACCCGCATCATCCTTGCGTAACAAGGTTAATGCGGGTTTATCATAGTTATAATTT
>SVJJ01000009.1 GCA_015069045.1 Oscillospiraceae bacterium | reverse complement strand
TGAGAGGAATGAAATATGCGTGTCCGATTGTATGTTCACGGTCATATAAAACTTCAATTCTTTTATTTATTACACTTATCATATCCGAAATGGATATTCCTTCAACTTCAACACCATCTAAGACTTCAGACTGAGGAAGCATTTCTTCAAAGTCAAATCTTCGTCTTAAAGCTGTATCAATAGCCGCAATACTTCTGTCGGCAGTGTTCATTGTACCAATGATGTAAACATTGCTCGGAACACCAAATGTCTTTTTTGAGTAAGGTAATTTTGCTGTCATACCTTCAGCCATGCCGATTCTTTTTGATGCTTCAATAAGTGTAATCAATTCACCAAAAATCTTAGAAATATTACCACGGTTTATTTCATCAATGATAAACACATAGTTTTCTTCACCGGATTTAACATCATTGATAGTTTTAGAATATTTATTAACAATATCCATTGAGAACATTTCGGCGAATGTAAAAAAGGGACTAAAAATGAAAATGCAACGTGGCGAACTTGTTGGATTCCAAGGTTGCCTTGGATATGATTATAATACTGAAACAAAGTCCATATCTGTCAATGAAAAAGAAGCGGAAATTGTAAGATACATATTTGACCGGTATCTTGGCGGAATGGGTTGTGGCATAATTGCAAGAGAGTTAGGCGAGCTTGGATACAAAACCCCAAGAGGTTATGATAAGTGGTGTGATACAACTGTTATGGGTATTATAAAAAATGAAAAGTATAAAGGCGATATTCGCCAAGGTAAAACTTTTACTGTTGACCCCATATCAAAACGAAGACTTGATAATTTTGGTGAAGAAGACCAATTTTATATGAGTGGACATCACGAACCCATTATCAGTGTTGAGGATTTTGAAGCTGCACAGCAGATAAGAATGAAAAGGGCTGCAAACAGATTTAAACCAAATGGGACAAGAGAAAAATACAGTAGGAAATATGCCTTTAGTTCTATGCTTGAATGTGGGTTCTGTGGAAGCGGATATTCAAGAAGAAGTTGGCACGCAGGTTCAAATTATCATAAAATAATCTGGCAATGTATAACAGCAATTCGTATGGGCAAAAAAGAATGTATGCACTCAAAAGCAATACAAGAAACAACTTTAGAAAATGCTTTCCTTGAAAGTTATAAACTTTTGTGTTATAATAATAGTGATGTCCTTATGGAAATGCTCGAAAGAATAGAAGCAACATTGTGTTCAACTGATAGTTCCAAAGAAATTGCACGTTTGGATAAACAAATCGATGCACTTGAAAAGAAAAAGGAAAAATTGTTGGATATGCACCTTGAGGATGTTATTGATAAAGAAACATATGAGAAAAAACTATCTGACGTTACTGGTAAGCTCGAAAAGTTTAATAATGAGAAATTCGAGTTCTTAAATTCTGCTGAAAGAACGAAGAAAATAAAAACTCGACTTAATAATTTCAGAAAAGTTATCAGCGAACACGAAATTCTTGAGACTTTTGACAGATATGTGTTTGAAAGCATTGTCGATAAAGTTATAGTTGGCGGGTACGATGAAGAAGGTAATCCAGACCCTAAGATGCTAACCTTCATTTATAAGACCGGATTTACCAATGAAATTAACAGTGAAAATCATAAACCGGAACGTAAAAATGGAAGGGCGAAAGAGTTTATGAATTTGCCTTCTTTTGCAAATGAAACACGTGAAAAATTAGCGAAAATATTGCCTTCGTTCCAGTTGTCCGACACATGTGGAGACGGTGGCACTTTTGTCTCGAAAGAAATCTGACGATTCTATGGGTGTGTAGTTAGATACGCTCTTAAGAAGCATGGAAGCAGTTCGAGACGGTGTACATATAACATATTGGATTGTCAATGGGATAGATTTTACGAAAAAGGGGATATCTATGAAGAAAAGGATTGGAGATTATTTAGTTATCGTTTTAGGTTTAGCGATTATTGCATTTGCTGTACGAACATTGATAGCACCAAACCAGATCGTACAAGGCGGGGTTTCCGGTTTAGCCATTGTTATATATTATTTATCAGAAATTCCAATTTCGGTTAGTAATTTAGTTATTAACGTCCTGCTAATTCTTATAGGCATTAGAATATTGGGGAAAGAATTTATCATAAAAACCCTTGTTTGCGTTACGATTTTATCAGGATTTTTTGAAGTTTTTTCTGCAATACCGCCACTTACAAACGATAGAATATTGGCATCATTATTTGGTGGCATTATTTATGGTCTTGGTATCGGTTTGACTTTAATCAAAGGGTCCTCTTCGGGTGGTACTGATATAGCCGGAAGAATTACACAGCATTTCTTCCCTTACATGTCCATTGGAAAGCTTTTATTGTTTATTGATGGATTAGTTATATTTTGGGGTTATATTGTTTTTCGTGATTTAAGTCTTGTTATGTATGGCATTATAACGCTGTTTGTTTCTACTTTTTCCATTGACTTTCTCATGAAGACCCTAAATGTTTCAAAAATTGTATTTGTTATCAGTGAAAAAGGAGATTTAATAGTGGAAAAGCTCATTGCCACATCCGGCAGAGGTGTGACAATTATCAATGTAACCGGTGCCTATACAAATCAGAAAAAATTAATGCTTATGTGCGTACTGAAGGAATATGAAATCCCTGAATTTCAAAAAAAGGTTGATGAAATTGACAAGGAGGCCTTTATGGTCTTTTCAGAATCACAACAAATTGTTGGAAACGGATTTCGGTTATATAAATAATTTTTATCTCAATGTTGCCAGTTGGGACTGCCTATGGGAAAGCTATATAATGCTGGCGGTAGGGAGCGAAAGTCTGTTTGAAAAGGCAAAGACCATTCAGGGTGCATAAAAATTTTGAGATGACGTAAATTAAATTTATATACAATAAAAGGAGTGGTTTTTTGTGTATGCAACTATTTCATTGGTGGGTATTGTTCTAGGTTTAATACTTCTCATTTTAATGGCATACAAAGGACATTCAATTATTTGGGTTGCGCCCCTTTGTGCTATTATTGTTGCAGTATTAAGCGGACTTAACATCTTAGATGCGTATTTGGGGGATTACATAAAAGGAACAGCAGAGTATATAATTTCCTGGTTCCCCGCATTTTTCTTAGGTGCAGTCTATGGTAAAATTATGGATATGACCGGTTCTGCTCGCTCCCTTGCAAACAAAGTGGTTTCCTTGATTGGACCTAAGTTTGCAGTGGCTGCGGTGGTTATACCATCTTTATTAATGACATATGGCGGTATTTCGTTGTTTGTTGTTGTATTCGTAATTTATCCCATGGGCTATGCAATTTACAGAGAGGCTAATCTGCCAAGAACTCTTTTGCCGGGCGCTATTGCGTTTGGTGCCTTTGGCGTTACGATGACAGCTATTCCCGGAACACCGCAGATACAAAACATTATACCTACAACCTATTACGGAACAACAGCTACTGCTGCTCCCTTAATGAGTATTGTTGCAGCAATTTTAATTGCGGTACCAGGATATATCTATTTAGAATGGCGTTGTCGTCAAGCGCGAAAGAAGGGTTTAGGTTTTGTTGAGGATTCTAAGTATGTGGAAACCAATAACGACGAAGTTAAACTTCCATCCTGGCATTGGCTCAGTGGACTTTTGCCGTTGATTGTTGTTGTACTTATGCTCAATGTTCTTCCCAAACTTTTAGCTGATGCAGGCATTGTGGAATGGTCATCCAGTCAGGCGATTGTTGTTGCGTTAGTTGGGGGCATTGTTGTGGCCTGTTTGATGAATATAAAGCAATTTAAGATTTTGTTACCGGCCATTAACCAGGGCTCTAACGGCTCTTTGCTTGCCATTATGAACACGGCTTGTGCTGTAGGTTTTGGCAGTGTTATTAAGGTTGTTCCAGGATTTGCTTTGCTTAAAAAGGCGATGTTAAACATGCCCGGAAATATACTTTTTTCAGAAGCTGTTGCGGTGAATGTTCTTGCGGGGGCAACCGGTTCTGCATCAGGTGGTATGTCCATTGCCCTTGAGGCTTTAGCGCCGCAATATTTGGAAAAAGCCTTAGACCTTGGCATGAACCCCGAACTTTTACATAGAGTTGCATCCTTGGCATCCGGTGGACTTGACACCCTGCCCCATAACGGTGCTGTGCTAACACTTCTGGCCGTTTCAAACTGTAAGCATAAGGAATCATATATTGATGTTTGTGTGACTTCCTGTATTATCCCTGTAGTGGTTTCTCTTTTATTATCTCTTATATGGGGACTTTTCATTTAACTCCTGTAGCAGAGAGCAGGGAGACAGGCTCATAAATGTTTGCTGTTTAATTAGAAAAGGATGTATAGAAGAATTTTATTTCCGTAAATAATCCGTAAAAGCTATTGATTTAAAAGTATATTTATGGTAAAATAATATTTCAAATATATACAATTGAGAGGAAGATTGTCGTGCAAAAACTGGGATTAAACGAAATCAGAGAAAAATATTTATCTTTTTTTGAGGGAAAAGGGCATTACAGAATGCCGAGTTTTTCGCTGGTGCCGGAAAATGATCCCAGCCTACTGCTAATAAACGCAGGCATGGCGCCACTTAAGCCATTTTTTACGGGTCGTCAAAAGCCACCTAAAAATCGGGTAACGACTTGCCAAAAATGTATCCGTACACCAGATATTGAGCGAGTGGGCAAAACAGCACGTCACGGTACATTTTTTGAGATGTTGGGCAATTTCTCCTTTGGTGATTATTTTAAGCGGGAAGCCATTAATTGGGGCTGGGAGTTTGCTACTCGCGTTATGGAAATTCCGGTAAGCAGGCTCTATGTTACCGTTTATTTAGAGGATGATGAGGCTTATGATATATGGACTAAGGAGATTGGCGTAGCCCCTGACCATGTGGTTCGTATGGGCAAGGAGGATAATTTCTGGGAAATTGGTACAGGTCCTTGTGGTCCTTGTTCTGAGCTTTATTATGACCGTGGGCCGGAAAAGGGCTGTGGCTCTCCCGATTGTACGGTTGGTTGTGAATGTGACCGTTTTATTGAATTTTGGAATTTGGTCTTTACCCAGTTTGACAGACAGGAGGATGGCACTTATTTAAAGCTTGAACATCCTAATATTGATACCGGCATGGGTCTTGAGCGGATTGCCTGCATTATGCAGGATGTTGACTCTTTGTTTGATGTTGATACCATTTACAAAATTTCGGAGAAAGTTTGTGAAATGGCCGGTGTTACCTACAAGCAGGATGAAAAGACTGATATTTCGATTCGCGTTGTGACGGACCATATTCGTAGCACAGTCTTTTTGGTATCTGATGGTGTTCGTCCTTCTAATGAGGGTCGGGGCTATGTGTTGCGTCGCCTGCTCCGTCGTGCGGCACGCCATGGCAGATTGCTAGGGTTAACCCATGCCTTTTTAGCAGACCTAGCGGATACAGTTATTGAGGAATCTCAGGGTGCTTATCCCGTTTTGGCAGAAAATAGAGATATGATTAAAAACGTGATTCGTTTAGAGGAAGAACGTTTTATGCAAACCATTGATGCAGGGTTTCAAATGCTGAATGGTTTTATTGAGAGCCGCAAGCCTGAGGAGGCCAATGAGCTGTTTTCCGGTGAACAGGCATTTAAGCTTTACGATACCTACGGATTCCCTATTGACTTGACCCGTGAGATTTTGGCTGAAAAAGGCATTGAGGTTGACGAAGAGGGCTTTACCAGAGAAATGGAACAGCAGAGGGAGCGGGCCAGAGCAGCTACTCGCGCTCATGTTGGTGATGCAGGCTGGGATGATAAGGTTGCAGACCTGTTGGCGCCCTTAGCACCTACTGATTTTGTGGGTTATGATGCTTTAACGGCAGAAGGTAAGGTTTCCTTGTTGATTTGTGATCAAGAAGCCGTCGAGAGTATGGCGGCCGGCCAGGAAGGTATTGTTGTGTTAGATAAAACACCTTTCTATGGCGAAGGTGGCGGTCAGGTCGGTGATGTTGGATATTTGACCAATGATTTGTGCCGTGTGCAGGTTTTGGATACAAAGAAAACGGCAGATGGAAAATACTATCATATTGTGGAGGTTTGCGAAGGCGAACTGCAGATGAATGCCCTGGTGACTGCGCAGGTTGATGGTGCTTATCGGGGGGCTGTTTCTCGCAATCACAGTGTGACCCATTTGTTACACAAGGCATTGCAGCATCGCTTTGGTGCTGAGGTTGGACAGGCCGGTTCTTTGGTTGAGAAGGATAGAATGCGGTTTGACTTTACTTTGACTCAACCCATTACGGCCGAGGATTTAAAGACTGTGGAATTAGAGGTTAATGAATCGATTTTAAATGCGATGGCAGTGAAATGGAGTCATATGCCTATTGATGAAGCGAAAGCTTTAGGGGCTACAGCCATGTTTGGGGACAAATACGGCGATGTGGTTCGTGTTGTAACTATGGGTGACTATTCCATGGAACTGTGTGGAGGTTGTCACGTAAAAAACACAGCTGAAATTGGGTTATTTAAAATTTTATCCGAGAGCGGCGTGGCCGCTGGTGTGCGTCGTATTGAAGGGACCACAGGTTTGGGTGTTATACATGAGCTATATCAATTGGAAAATCAGTTGGCAGATGCTGCATCTGTGTTAAAATGTGCATCTCGTGATGTAGCACAAAGGGTAAAGCAACTCCATGAAAATCTAAAAGCAGCTGGTTCACAAATTGAGGCACTTACAGCCAAAATGGCCAACAATGCTGCCGGGGATTTATTAGCCGGTGCTGTGGAGATTGATGGTGTATCTGTTGTAACGGGCAAGTTGGAAAATGCCGGGGTTGATGGACTGCGTGCCCTGGGAGATTCGATTAAAGAACAGTTGCCTTGTTCCTTTGTTGCCTTAGCAGATGTGTCTGAGGGTAAGGTGACTTTTGTGACCATGGCAACCAAGGAAGCGGTTGCAAAGGGTGTTCATGCCGGAAATATTATTCGGGAAATTGCAAAGATTGCTGGCGGTGGTGGCGGTGGACGTCCTGATTCGGCACAGGCCGGTGGCAAGGATGCTTCCCGCACCGATGAGGCTTTGTCACAGGCACAACGGTTGGTGCAAGAGTCTTTGAGGAAATAAGAACAGATTTGGAGTGACGAAGGTGCGTTGGAAGACGAATATTCCGAACATTTTAACATTGTTTAGGCTGTGCTTGGTGCCTTTGTTTATTGTTGTGTTTCACAGCGAGGAGGGCATGCACTGGTTTGCGGCGTTTATTTTTGTTTTAGCCAGTTTAACCGATGTGGCAGACGGCTATATAGCTCGAAAGCTAAACATTATTACTCGGTGGGGGCAACTGATGGACCCGTTGGCAGATAAATGCATGCAACTGGCGGTTATTGTTTCTTTATTCATTGCAGGTCAATTGCCCTTTTGGTACCTTATGCTTTTGGTAGTGAAAGAAGTTATGATGATTGTAGGCAGTGCATTTTTATATAGTAAAAAAACCTATGTTAAGGCACACTTTGCCGGCAAAATGAATACGGTCATTTTATTTTTAATCATGACGCTGTTGCTTTTAGTTCCCGACATGCCTGATGCGTTGATTAACATTTTGATTGGTTTTTCGGCTGCGCTGACGCTTTTGGCCGCAGTTAGCTATTTATACTTATATTTTGTGCAAGATAAACAATTTAAACAATATACGCCCGATAGGAAAGGGGAATAAAGATGACGGCTTTGGGTTGGATACTCATTGTAATTGGTGCTATTATTAATTTTTTGCTGGGACCATTGCTAAAAAAGCAAGCAGTGGACGGAGAGATTAATCAAAAAGCGCTATACGTTGGAAAAATAATTGCTATGTGGCTTGTTATTTTTGGCGCCATTATGATTTTTGTTGCAGGGGGTAAAGTAGATGTCGGAGCAATTAGATAAAATATATAATCCAAAAGAGGTTGAGGACAGGCTATATGCCAATTGGGTGGAACAAGGGTATTTTACGCCTTCCCCTGATCCGGAAAAAGAACCCTTTACGATTGTGATACCGCCACCAAATGTGACGGGGCAGTTGCATATGGGTCATGCCATGGATGAGACTTTGCAGGATATTTTGATTCGTTATAAGCGTATGGCAGGCTATTCTACCCTGTGGGTGCCCGGTACGGACCATGCAGGTATAGCAACCCAGATTAAAGTGGAAGAAACCTTGCGCAAGGAAGAAGGGCTGACTCGTTATGATTTGGGACGTGAGGCTTTTACAGAGCGGGTTTGGGATTGGAAACACAAGTTTGGTACTCGCATTATTAATCAGTTGAAAAAGTTAGGTAGTTCCTGCGACTGGACACGAGAACGGTTTACCATGGATGAAAATTTATCTAAAGCCGTTAAGGAAGTGTTTGTTACATTATATGAAAAAGGCTTGATTTATCAGGGAGAGAGAATTATCAACTGGTGTCCCCGTTGCATAACAGCCCTTTCTGATGCAGAAGTAGAATATGCAGAGCAGAATGGGTGTTTTTGGCATATTCGCTACCCGGTTAAGGATAGCGACGAATCCTTTGTGATTGCCACAACCCGTCCTGAAACCTTATTGGGTGATACAGCGGTTGCTGTGCATCCTGAAGATGAGCGATATGCCCATTTGGTTGGGAAAACACTGATTTTACCTTTGGTTGGCCGGGAAATTCCCGTTATAGCTGACGAATATGTAGACAAAGAATTTGGAACCGGTGCAGTTAAGATTACGCCGGCTCATGACCCCAACGACTTTGAGGTGGGTGCTCGTCATAACCTGCCCATCATTAAAGTGTTGGATGATAATGCCAAGATTAATGAAAATGGCGGAAAATATCAGGGACTTGACCGTTTTGAGGCCCGGAAACAAATCATCAGTGATTTAGAAGCAGAGGGCTTTTTAGTAAAAACTGAGGACCATGTTCATAATGTTGGTCAATGCTATCGTTGCAGTACGACCGTTGAGCCCATTACCTCGCGGCAGTGGTTTGTAAAAATGGGACCATTGGCTCAAAAGGCTTTAGAGGTTGTAAAGGACGGCACAATTCAGTTTGTTCCGGAACGGTTTTCCAAGACCTATATCAATTGGATGGAAAATGTGCATGATTGGTGTATTTCGCGTCAGCTTTGGTGGGGTCACCGGATTCCTGCCTACTATTGTGATGCTTGCGGTGAAACGGTTGTAAGTCGTGACCATGTTGAGGTTTGCCCTAAGTGTGGTGCACCCGTTCGACAGGACGAAGACGTGTTGGATACTTGGTTTAGCTCAGCTTTATGGCCTTTTTCAACCTTAGGTTGGCCGGATAAGACAGAGGATTTAGCTTACTTCTATCCTACCAGCGTGTTGGTAACGGGTTATGATATTATCTTTTTCTGGGTAGCGCGTATGATTTTCTCCGGCATGGAGCACATGGGGAAAGAGCCTTTCCGTCATGTTTTGATTCATGGTTTGGTTCGAGATTCTCAGGGACGTAAAATGTCGAAATCCTTAGGGAATGGCGTTGATCCTCTGGAGGTTATTGACAAATATGGTGCTGATGCTTTGCGCTTTACGCTGGCAACCGGCAATTCCCCGGGTAATGACATGCGGTATTCTGATGAGCGTGTAGAGGCAAGCCGCAATTTTGCCAACAAGATATGGAATGCATCCCGGTTTGTTCTTATGAACCTGACCATTACGGAGCGGAAACTACCGGATGAAAGGTCATTAACAATTGAGGACAAATGGATTTTACATCAATATAATAACTTGGTGCAAGGGGTAACGGATAATTTAGATCGTTTTGAGTTGGGTATTGCCGTAAGTAAGCTCTATGACTTTATTTGGGATGAATTTTGCGATTGGTATATTGAATTGATTAAACCTCGTCTTTATGATGAGGATTGTCCCACCAACAAGGCTGCACAGTATACCCTTTCCTATGTGTTATCCGGCGCCTTGGAATTGTTGCATCCTTTTATGCCATTTATTACCGAGGAAATTTGGCAGAAGTTACCTCACGAGGGTGAGAGCATTGTGATTGCATCCTGGCCTACTTATAATAGTGCCTTGAATTTTGAAACAGATGCAGCCGATATGGAAATGATTAAAGCTGCTTTAAAGGCTGTTCGTAATCAGCGTGCAGAAATGAACATACCACCATCAAAGAAGGCAACCGTTTATATTAAAACAGATAAAGAGGATGTGTTCTCTCAGGGCACCTTGTTCTTTGAAAAATTAGCCAGCGCATCAGAAGCCATTGTGGCAGGAGCAGATTTTATTCCGCCGAAAAATGCTATATCATGCGTTGTAGAAGGGGCACAACTTTTTATGCCTTTAGATGATTTGGTGGATAGGGATAAAGAGTTAGCTCGGTTAACAAAGGAAAGAGAACGTCTACTTTCTGAAATTAAGCGGGTAGAGGGCAAACTGAGCAATCAAGGCTTTATGGCCAAGGCGCCGGCTCAGGTTGTGGAAGAGGAACGGAAAAAAGAAGAAAAATATCGCGAAATGTTGGCAAAAGTAGAAGAAAGCATAAATATGTATTGCTGATAGAAAAGAGGATAAGTAATATGAGCGATTTTGAAACAAAAAACACCGGTTCTGAAGAAATGAGCCAGGAGGAAAGCTCTCTTGTGACCATGATGGACGAAGAGGGAAACGAGCACACTTTTGAACATGTTGATTCTTTTCCTTTAAACGGGGAAACATATGTTGTTTTAATTCCCACAGAGGAGGAAGTGGAGCAAGGAGAGGCTGACGAGGTACTGATTTTCACCTTGCATGCAGATGAAGAAGGCAATGAAGCACTCCTGCTGGTAGAAGATGAAGCAGAGCTGGATATGGCTTTTGAGGAGTTTAAAATTCGCATGCAGGACGAGTTTGATTTTGAGGAGTAGGCCTATGCAACTATCTATCAACACGAAAGAGGAATTGGTTAACTCCATTACCCATGGTTTAGGGGCGTGCCTGGGCGTGGCCGGCACGGCGATTGCTATTGTTTGGGCGGCTTTATATGGAGATATCTATAGTGTGGTGGCTGCCTCTATTTATGGTGCAACGTTAATTATTTTATACACCATGTCTACCTTGTATCATGCTTTTACAAATGAAATAGTTAAGAAGGTATTTCGTGTTTTTGATCACTGTTCCATTTTTTTATTGATTGCCGGAACCTATACCCCATTTACCTTAGTGACATTGCGTGGTGCCTTTGGGTGGACATTGTTTGGCATTATTTGGGGTTTAACGATACTGGGTATTGTGTTTAATGGGATTAGTATTGAAAAATTTAAAAAATTTTCTCTTGTGTGTTATGTTATCATGGGTTGGCTGATTGTAATTGCCACGGTGCCCATGGTGCGTGCTTTGGGATTTATGCCTGCTATGCTGTTATTGCTTTTAGGGGGCATTGCCTACAGCGTGGGGATTATCTTCTATTCTATAAAAAAGATACCCTACATGCATGGTGTTTGGCATTTGTTTGTTTTAGCCGGTAGCCTGCTTCATTATTTTTCTATTTTATTTTATGTGTTACCGGTAACATGAAGTAGATAAATTTAGAGATAAATAGTTATTGTTTGGGGTATAAAAGCTGATAAAAATTATAGCGGTATGTTAATAAAGCGGCTGTAGTAAACACATTTCGTTTTACTACAGCCGCTTTGTTTCGACACAAAAAAAGAACCGCCCGACGCGGTCCTTTTCATTGGGTTTCCTTTATCATCATAAAGGAGGGAAAATGAAAAAAGTTTTGGTTGGTGTTTGTTGTGGTGTACTAATATAATACCATAATCCGACCAATTTTGCAATACACACAATGAATAAACACAATAGAGAAATTGTAAAAATTTTGTGCAATTTGTCTTAAATTGTCGACAGGAATTGATAAGATACTTTTTTTTCTTGTATTTTTCGACGATAAGACTCTATGGCTTTTGTTGACAGATGTTTTGACCTATGGTACAATAATATAAAGAATATAATTAGGGGGATTTGTTGTGCGGAAAGTTGCTGTTTTGTTGTTACTTTTCTTGTGCTTGATGCCAAATGTTGTCTGGGCTGAGGAGCCGGAGATACAATCTGCTTCAGCCATTATGATACATGCGGGAACAAATCGGGTTATATATGAAAAAAATCCGGATATTAAGGTGTATCCTGCCAGCACAACCAAGATTATGACGGCTCTTTTAGCTATTGAGGCTTTAGAACCGTCCACAGAATTAACCGTGAGTGAATCTGCTATTATGATAGATCGCGATGGCAGCAATATGGGGCTTTTACGGGATGAAGTTCTGACGGTTGAGCAACTTTTATATGGTTTGCTGGTACATTCGGCCAATGATGCAGCTAATGTACTGGCGGAGGCGGTTTCCGGAGATATTGCCACTTTTGTAGATACCATGAATCTTCGTGCTACAGAGCTGGGTATGACAGGTACGCATTTTGTTAACACCCACGGATATCATGATGAAGAGCATTATACAACAGCCCGGGATATGATGAAACTGGCGGTTTGTGCCATGGAACAGCCTTTATTCAGACAGGTAGTCGCCACGGCAACATATGAAATTCCCCCGACTAATAAATATGAAGAAACCAGAATTTTATCTAACAGTAATGCGCTGGTGAATAGAATAAGGGATCACCGTTATGCCTACGATGGTGCCGCCGGCATTAAGACGGGATATACACAAGATGCCGGTTCTTGTTTGGTTTCTTATGCGGAACGGAATGGACTTGGATATTATTGTGTTACTTTTTCGGCACCGGTAGAATATGAAGGCAATTATTCCTTTTTGGATTCTATCGCTTTGTTTAATTATGGATTTAACGACTTTTATTTAAAAACAATGTCTGACACCAATGAAATTGTTTCTATCTGTCAGGCTAAGTGGGCCCGTGGCGATGAACAAGTGGTGTTGTCGGCTAAGGAGCCTTTGGAAATTCTATTACCCAGAGGTTATGATGCCCAAAAGTTGACAAAGGAAATTATCGCAGAGGAACATGTTGTTGCACCGGTGAAGGAAGGAGACATTTTAGGACGTCTGACCTATTGCTACGATGGTGTTTCTTTAGATAGTGTGGATTTAGTGGCGATTAATGGTGTAAGTCGCAGTTTTACAAAAATGATTCTTGGGACAATTTGGAACACAATCTTTAGTGTTTGGGTTATGACCCCTTTGGCCATTATTGTTTTAATTCTTATTTTACGAGCTATGAATGAAAGCAAAAAACAACGCATGGCCCGTGAAAAACGCCGTCAGCAATTTCGCAGAGATTTTTATAAATAGAATTTACAGATGGTAAAGTGGTGGCAGAGAGGGCTGCTTGCGGTGA
Source organism: Oscillospiraceae bacterium (assembly GCA_015069045.1). Lineage (GTDB taxonomy): Bacteria > Bacillota > Clostridia > UBA1381 > UBA9506 > UMGS755. The sequence goes on along the minus strand of SVJJ01000009.1, from coordinate 52,229 downwards.
TACTGGCTGCGCCATTTCATTAGGTATTATCACAGCATAAAACACCAAAATAAATGAGTCTAAGTCTTGCAGTTATGGCGAAATTATGATATGATATATGGACAAGGAACGAGGGCCTATTTTATAGGCAGGTCGCCTTGTGACAATCCTGTCATTTGTGTATTTTCGTTCTTCATTATGTATGGTGCATTATTGTAAGGAGGCGTTACATATGCTGGAGTTAAATTTAGTTCGACATGGAGAGTCAGAGGGAAATTTGCGGCCGACAGCTTTAGGCGTTACAGATTTGCCTTTAACAGAGCGGGGGCGCAGGCAAAGTCATTCCCTTGGACGGATTTTTGCCTTGCAAAAACCGGAAGCTATTTACACAAGTCCCCTAAAGCGTGCTGTTGATACGGCAGCAGCCATTGCAAAGCCTCATGGGATGATTACTTTGCCTATGATTGACTTATGTGAGCGACATTTTGGTATTTGGGAAAATAAATCTGTTGCTGATATTAAGCGGGATTTTGAGGAAGAATATACGGCATGGCAACAGGATTTGACGAACTACGTAATTTCCGGAGGGGAAAGTACTAAAGAGGTATATGACCGTTGTACCCGTGCGGTGGATGAGTTGCTTGCCATACATAAAGAGGGAAGCATTGTGGTGGTGAGCCATTTAGGATGCATTCGGAGTATTTTGGCCTATTTATTAGGCATGGGCATTGACGGCTTTTGGCGATTTCAAGTTAATACCGGTGCCCTTTGTCGGCTTCGGATTGACGAAAAAGCAAATGGTGTGTTAACGGCGTTTAATGAAATATAACAACTGAGGTAAGGAGAAAATTATGGATACTGTCAGACGAATTTATGTAGAAAAAAAGAAGGGGTTCGACGTTGAGGCGAACCGCCTTTTTCGTGATTTAAGGGAGAATCTGAATCTAACAGGGCTGACCGGTGTTAGGATTTTGCAGCGGTATGATGTGCAGGGCGTATCTGACCAAGCGTTTGCTGCAGCCCGCACCACTATTTTTAGTGAACCCCCGGTGGACATGGTTTATGACGAGATTTGTCCTGTTTCTGAGGAAGAATGTAGCTTTATTGTGGCATATCTGCCCGGACAATATGACCAACAGGCGGATTCTGCGGCTGAATGTGTGCAACTATTGACTCAGGCAGAACGTCCGACAGTGCAGACGGCTCGCGTGATTGTGCTGGAAGGCGCAGTGACAAAGGCAGAGTGTGATGCTGCTAAAAAGTACTATATTAACCCTGTAGAAGCCCATGAAGTGTCGGCAGATAAGCCGGAAAACTTGGATATTAAAGCGGAAGCTCCCGCAGATGTTGCCACGGTAGAGGGCTTTATTTCTATGCAAGAGGAAGCGCTTTCATCGATGCAGAAGCAATATGGCTTTGCTATGGACGATGACGATTTACGGTTCTGTCGTGATTACTTTAAAAATACGGAGAAGCGTGACCCCTCTTTAACGGAGTTGCGCATGATTGATACCTATTGGTCAGACCATTGCCGTCACACAACGTTTTCAACTGAAATTGAGCACATTGATTTATCTGATGCACCTCAGCGTATAAAGGATGCTTTAGCAGATTATCAGGAAGCACGTCGCGTGTTGTATCAAGGACGCAACAAGACATTATGTTTAATGGATTTAGCCACGATTGGTGCAAAACAGTTGAAAAAAGAAGGCTATTTGACCCGATTGGATGAATCGGAGGAAATTAATGCTTGCAGTATTGAGGTTACGGTGGAGATTGATGGTAAAAAAGAACCGTGGCTGATTATGTTTAAAAACGAAACCCATAATCATCCTACTGAGATTGAACCCTTTGGCGGTGCGGCAACTTGTCTTGGTGGTGCGATTCGCGACCCCCTATCGGGGCGGTCCTATGTTTATCAGGCTATGCGTGTGACCGGTTCCGGTGACCCCCGCAAGACCTTGGCCGAAACCTTGCCGGGCAAGCTGATGCAACGGAAAATTACTACCGGTGCAGCAGCCGGTTACAGTTCCTACGGCAACCAGATTGGATTAGCCACCGGACAGGTAACAGAAATTTATGATGAAGGTTATGTTGCAAAGCGGATGGAAATTGGTGCAGTAATTGCGGCGGCACCAAAGAAAAATGTGGTACGGGAGCGACCTGCACCGGGAGATTTGGTCATTTTGTTAGGTGGACGTACCGGCCGAGATGGTTGCGGTGGTGCTACAGGTTCTTCAAAGGCCCATGATGACCACTCCTTAGAGTCTTGTGGTGCTGAGGTGCAAAAAGGTAATGCACCTGTAGAAAGAAAGCTCCAGCGTTTATTCCGCAAGGAAGAGGCAGCGCGACTGATTAAACGCTGTAATGACTTTGGTGCCGGTGGCGTTTCGGTAGCTGTAGGTGAATTGGCTGACGGACTGTTTATTGACCTTGATAAGGTGCCTAAAAAGTATGAAGGCTTAGACGGAACGGAGCTTGCTATTAGCGAATCTCAGGAGCGTATGGCAGTTGTTATTGCACCCAAAGATGAGGATACATTTTTTGCTCTGGCCGCAGAAGAGAATTTAGAGGCAACCCGGGTAGCCGTTGTAACGGAAGAACCACGTCTGAAAATGCAGTGGCGGGGTAAGTTAATTTGTGATATTTCCAGAGAATTTTTAAATACCAATGGCGCATCTAAGCAAACGGACGTTGCACTCTCCGGTCCGACCACATTAGAGTATTTTAAGGATAAACCTGTTGCAGACGTGAAGGATGCGTGGCTTAAAACACTTTCCGGTTTGAATGTTTGTTCCCAAAAAGGATTGGCAGAGCGATTTGATGCTTCCATTGGAAGCGGTACGGTGCTGATGCCCTTTGGCGGACAGCATCAGTTAACGCCGGAGGATTTGATGGCAGCTAAAATTCCTACCTTGGGTCAGACGGATGACGGCACCTTAATGTCCTTTGGCTATCAACCCCGATTGGCCAAGGAAAGTCCTTATGATGGTGCTGTATATGCGGTTGTGGAATCCCTGGCTAAGATTGTGGCTGGCGGTGGAGACCGTCGGGAAGTATATCTTACCTTCCAGGAATATTTTGCCCGTCCCGGCGCTGATCCTGCGCGTTGGGGAATGCCTTTTGCGGCTTTACTGGGTGCATACAGAGCGCAGACGGCCTTAAAGATTGGGGCTATTGGCGGTAAGGATTCAATGTCCGGCTCCTTTAATGATTTGGATGTGCCTCCTACGCTGGTTTCCTTTGCCGTAGCCCCTACCTTAGCCAAAACAGTTGTATCCGGTGCGCTTAAGGAAAAAGATAGCATATTATGGTTGGTTGCGCCCGACAGATTGGCAGACGGCACCCCGGATTTTGCAGATATGATGGCAAAATATGATGACCTACATGCATTAATGATTGCAGGGGATGTGCGTGCTTCCTATACCGTGAAAGAAGGAGGCATAGCAGCCGCTGTTAGCAAAATGTCCTTTGGTAATAAAATTGGTGTTGTGCTTTGTGAAGCACAACAGGAGCATTTGTTTACACCAAATTTAGGTGCCATTATTATTGAAACAGCAGCGCATGTGGCAGTGCCCTTTGGTGAAAAAATTGGACATACTTGTGCTCAATCTACTATTTCTGTTGGGGATTGTGTTCTTTCTATTGAGGAACTCCTTGCTGCTTGGCAAGCACCATTAGAAAAAGTATTTCCTACCCGTGCAGATGCCGGCCAGGGAGATATTCCCACCTTTAACGGTGTGGAGAAATGCCCTGTTGTGGCTAAATCTAAAGTTGCCCGTCCCCGGGTGTTTATTCCCGTATTCCCCGGGACAAACTGTGAATATGATACGGAAAAAGCCTTTCGTGATGCTGGGGCAGAGTGTGATGTTTTTGTATTGAAAAATTTGACACCGGCAGATATTATAGCATCTGTGGCTGATATGACAAAGCGCATACAAAAAAGTCAAATGATTATGATTCCCGGCGGATTTTCTGCTGGTGACGAGCCGGAGGGTTCCGGTAAATTTATTGCAACCGTGTTCCGTAATCCCGCTATTTGCGAGGCGGTAACAGAGCTTTTAGAGCAAAGAGACGGGTTGATGTTAGGTATTTGTAATGGCTTTCAGGCCTTGATTAAATTAGGGTTGGTGCCCTATGGTAAAATTCTTGATTTGGATGAGGATTCACTTACCTTAACTTATAATGCTATTGGTCGACACGTTTCACAAATGGCCTATACACGAGTGGCCTCTTGTTTATCTCCCTGGCTTTCCTTATCCGAAGTGGGAGATATTCATGCTGTGCCTGTATCCCATGGTGAGGGTCGGTTTGTGGCAAGCGATGCCTGGGTTGAAAAACTAGCCAAAAACGGACAGATTGCTACGCAATATGTGGATTTATCCGGTGCGCCCACTTATGAAACAGCTTTTAACCCCAATGGTTCTGTATGTTCAATTGAAGGAATTACAAGTCCGGATGGTCGTATTTTGGGCAAGATGGCACATTCAGAGCGCCGTGGGAATAATATTGCTAAAAATATATATGGAGAGCAAGACCAGAGGATTTTCCGTTCCGGTGTTCAGTATTTTAAATAAAGATAGGAAAGGAAATAGCCACTATGATGGAACGCTTGGCACAAGCTGCGGAATATTTGCAAAATCGCTTGGTGACGCAGCCGGAAGTTGCAATGATTTTAGGTACGGGTTTGGGGGATTTTGCGACCCTTTTGGAAAATGTAATGACCATTCCCTATGGAGAAATTCCTCATTTTCCTGTAAGCACGGCACCGTATCATAAGGGACAACTTGTGGCAGGGACTCTGGCAGGAAAATCGGTTTTGCTGTTACAGGGTCGGGTTCATTATTATGAGGGCTACACCATGGAGGAGGTTGTATTCCCTATTCGGGTGCTTAAACTTTTAGGGGTTACGACCTTGTTTGTAACCAATGCAGTCGGCGCCATTAATCCACAATTTTCTGTGGGTGATTTTATGATGATTACCGACCATATTAAGTTTTTTAACGATTCACCCTTGCGAGGACCCAATATTGATGCCTTTGGGCCACGATTTAATGATATGTCTGATGCTTATACCAAGGCCCTTCGCAGGATAGCGGCAGAAGAGGCGGAAAAACTACATATTCCCCTTAAAGAAGGGGTGTATGCGTATATGCCCGGCCCCAGCTACGAAACGCCGGCCGAGATTCGCATGTTACGTGTTTTGGGTGCGGATGTTGTGGGCATGTCTACCGTGCCTGAGGTTTTGACCGCATCTCATGGAGGTATGAGGGTGTTCGGGTTATCCTTTTGTGTTAACATGGCAGCAGGGATATGTGAAGAAATAAAACATTTGAATTTTACAAAAATTGCAATTGATAATTTTACGGCGCTCATTTGCGCCATGCTTAAAAGACTGTAATATCACGGGAGGCGTGTATGGTAAATCAGGAACACATCAGGAATTTTTCGATTATCGCCCATATTGACCATGGCAAATCCACCTTGGCAGATCGGCTTTTAGAAAAGACCGGTTTGTTAACTGAGCGGGAAATGGAAGCACAGGTGTTGGATAATATGGATTTGGAACGGGAACGTGGTATTACCATTAAGGCTCGTGCTGTTCGTCTTTTATATAAAGCCTCAGATGGGGAGGAGTATGTCTTAAATCTTATTGACACGCCCGGACATGTGGACTTTAATTATGAAGTGTCTCGCAGCTTGGCGGCTTGTGAAGGTGCCATTTTAATTGTGGATGCAGCGCAAGGGATTGAAGCACAAACCTTAGCAAACACGTATTTGGCCCTTGACCACAATTTGGAAATTATGCCTGTTGTGAATAAAATTGATTTACCTGCGGCCAGACCGGAGGAAATTATTGGTGAAATTGAAAACATTATTGGCATACCCGCAGAGGATGCACCGCGGATTTCAGCTAAAAACGGTATTGGTATTGAGGATGTGTTGGAACAGATTGTTACATTGATTCCGCCACCTAAAGGGGATGCTTCGGCCCCTCTTTCGGCCTTAATATTTGATAGTTTTTATGACCCATATAAAGGTGTTATTATTTATTTTCGTATTATGGATGGCACTTTGAAAATTGGAGATACCATCCGATTGATGGCTACAGGGAAGGAATTTGACGTGATAGAGTTGGGGTATTTGCATCCAAATGGCTTTTTAAAGAGTGAATCTCTATCTGCCGGGGAGGTTGGATATTTAACAGCCTCCATTAAGAACGTGTCAGACACCCGTGTTGGTGATACGATTACCTTGGCATCTCGCCCTGTGAAAACAGCTTTGGCAGGGTATAAGCAGGTGCAACCAATGGTGTTCTGCGGTATATATCCTGCAGATGGTGCCCGTTATGATGATTTGCGGGATGCATTGGCTAAATTACAATTGAATGATGCTTCCCTATCCTATGAACCGGAGACCTCTGTGGCTTTGGGATTTGGTTTTCGGTGTGGCTTTTTAGGGCTTTTGCATATGGAAATTATTCAAGAACGCTTAGAACGTGAATATAATTTAGACTTGGTGACAACAGCTCCCAGCGTTGTATATAAGGTGAAAAAGACAAATGGAGAGGAGCTTTCGATTTCCAATCCTACCAACATGCCTTCCGGCAGTGAAATTTTGTATATGGAAGAGCCAATGGTAAAGGCAGATATTATGACGCCTACGGAGTTCGTTGGTAGTGTAATGGAATTGTGTCAGGACCGTCGAGGGGTGTATCACAACATGACCTATATTGACACGGATAGAGCGCAGCTTCATTATGATTTGCCCCTAAATGAAATTATTTATGATTTTTTTGATGCTTTAAAATCCCGTACCCGTGGTTATGCCAGCTTTGATTATGAGCTTTCCGGGTATGAAAAATCGGAATTGGTGAAATTGGATATTTTATTAAACGGGGATATGGTGGATGCGCTTTCCTTTATTGTTCATAGCACGAAATCTTATGCCCGTGGCCGTAAAATTGCGGAAAAACTGAAGGCGGCTATTCCACGACAACTTTTTGAAATTCCTATTCAGGCAGCCATTGGCAACAAGATTATTGCCAGAGAAACGGTTAAAGCCATGCGCAAGGACGTATTAGCCAAGTGTTATGGAGGTGACATTACCAGAAAGAAAAAGTTATTGGAGAAACAGAAGGAGGGTAAAAAACGGATGCGTCAGGTGGGCAGCGTTGAGGTGCCGCAGGAGGCATTTATGTCTGTTTTGAAGCTGGATGAATAAGGCTATGAACGGAATTTATGTGCATATTCCCTTTTGTGTAAAAAAATGTACCTACTGTGATTTTGTTTCCTATGAAAATCGGCTTTGCGAGGCGGAGGACTATGTGAGAGCTTTGCTTTGTGAAATGGAAACCTATCGAGGGGTGCAGGCAGATACTGTGTATATAGGAGGCGGAACACCGACAGCGATTCCGCCTCATTTACTTGTCCGTCTTTTGCAGGGCATTAAAAATTCCTTTGTTTTGGCCCCGAATACAGAAATTACAGTGGAGGCTAACCCGGGGACATGTGATGCCGCTTTTATGACACAATTGGCAGAGGTTGGTGTGAATCGGGTCAGCCTGGGAGCCCAATCCTTTGTAGATGCTGAACTGGCGACTATAGGTCGGATACATACGGCCGCACAAATTGCAGAGGCGGTAGGGGCGGTTCGCAGCGCCGGCATCTCTAATATTAGCTTAGATTTAATGTTCTCATTACCGGGGCAAACAAAGGAAAGCCTCAGGTATAGCTTAGACAGGTTATACGCTTTAGAGCCTAATCATGTATCCTGCTATTCCTTGACATTGTGTGAGGGGACACACCTATATGAGATGGTGAAAGCGGGGAAGGTGATGATGGCCGAGGATGAGGAAGACAGAGAGCTATATGCCATGGTATGCGAACATTTAAAGCAAAATGGATATTGTCGATATGAAATTTCAAATTTTGCACGGGGTGGAGCCGTATCCCGCCATAATACAAAATATTGGAAACGGGCCCCTTATATAGGCCTTGGGGTAGCGGCCCATTCCTTTTATAAAAATTGCCGGTTTGAAAACCCCGTAGGACTTTCGGACTACTATCGGGTGGTTTGCGGAAAGGAAGAGCGGCCAGGAGAAAGCATTAGTTGGCAGGATGCTATGGCAGAATTTATGTTTTTGGGTTTGCGCATGACAGAGGAAGGGGTTTTGAAGCAGGAATTTTACAAGACCTTTGGAAAAACGGTTGAGTCGATTTATGGTCCTTCTATTGCAAAACTCTGTGAACAGGGTTTGTTGGAGTGTGTACATGACAGATTGCGACTGACGGACAGAGGAATTGATGTTTCTAATAGAGTGTTTTGTGAATTTTTGTAATTGATACTTGATTATTTGTATTGTTCATGGAAGGAGGGCAGACAGTGAAAATTGTAAAGATTAACGTAAATGACAGCGGACAACGAGTAGATAAATTTTTGTCCAAATATTTACCTGCCATGCCCAAGAGCCTGCTTTATAAACAGTTGCGAAAAAAACGAGTGAAACGAAACGGAAAAGCTCTGTCTGCTCAGGATATTATACATGCAGGAGACGAGCTGTATTTATATATTTGCGATGAGTTTTTTACAGAGAGAAAGGCTCCGGTGGGTAATTTTGAAGGGCTTTCTGTTGTGTATGAAGATGATAACATTTTAATTGCTGATAAACCGGTGGGACAAAAAGCACATGGGGGAGAGGATTCGCTTCTTTCTCAAATACAAAGTTATTTGTATCAAAAGGGAGAGTATGATCCTGAGAAAGAGCATAGTTTTGCCCCTGCTCTTTCGAATCGCATTGATCGTAACACCTGTGGCCTTGTGTTGGCGGCAAAAAATGCCCATGCGCAACGGGTGCTCAACGAAAAAATTAAAGCCGGGGAGATTCGGAAGGAATATCGTTGTCTTGTTCATGGCAGGTTTACAGAATCAAAAGGCGAACTGGAAAACTGGTTGGCAATTAGTACAACAGAAAACAGGGTGCATGTTGTGCCTGAGGGGACTAAGGGTTCTGTTACGGCACAGCTGCTTTATGAGGTTTTACATGAGCAGGGAGAACGGAGTTTGCTGCATGTGACATTGTTGACCGGCAGAAAGCACCAAATAAGGGTACAATTAGCGGAGGCGGGACACCCTTTAGTAGGGGATACAAAATATGGTGCACCTCGGGACGCAAAATATGCCTATCAGGCTTTGTGTGCATATAAGCTGACCTTTGCATTTACATCACCTACTGAAGGATTTGAGAATCTATGCGGGCACAGTTTTGAGAGTAGATTTTTACTGTAATATTTTTTGTAATGCATAATCTTTCATGTTATAGGAAAGGATAAGGGAGGGTATTGGTAAATACTTTCTCTTGACAAACGTTGATAGGGAGATTATAATAAAAAAGTCGGGGACGCAACGGTTTCGACGGGGACACTAAGGGTTTGGGAGCGAGTAGCGGTGCGGTGCCGCTATAAAAGCCGCAATTTTTAAATTTAAACGCTAACACTGAATTAGCTGCTGCCTAATTATAGGCAGCTGTCCTACCCTGAAGGACTGCGGTCGGGGATAGGGCATCATTAAGCAGTGAACATGAGTCGGTTAAGCTTTGCGCCGACCAGGTATTGATGAAGCTACCGAAGCTGTGGGCTTGCTTGTGAGCTGGCAGATGGGGGAATCCTAATCACAAGCTGCACTCGGAGAGCCTGAATTTGCGGTGTTTTCGGACAGGAGTTCGATTCTCCTCGTCTCCACCACGTCAGAGCAAAGTGCGTTTGACTCCGTTTCCGCCGTATGGCGAAAACATCCGTCCACTCCCTTGCTCTTCCTTCTCCCCAAAAAGCCAACGGCTTTTCGGGGACTCCGGAAGTCCTAACGGAGAAAGTTCGGATATCAAAGCATCTGCTCCACCAAGAAAAAGAGATAATTTTACTGTCAGTAAAATTATCTCTTTTCTTATATGGGCAGCCCTTGTTCTTTTTTTCTAAAAATCCCTTGGCTTTTCGTGAAAAGGAAGTTTTGTGGGAGAGGGTTTTGTCATGATTTTCTTTTCTTTTTTGTAAAAATATGTTATACTCAATCTACCGAGATAAACGAAATGAGGAATGCAACGTGTCAAAGATATTAGTGTTAGCGGAAAAGCCATCTGTGGGCAAGGAGTTAGCTCGGGTGCTGGGTTGTCGTAGGTCGGGCGGCGGGTATTTGACAGGGGACACCTATATTGTGACCTGGGCTTTGGGGCACTTGGTTACTTTGGCTAGCCCTGAACATTACGGAAAACAATATAAAAGCTGGCGGTTAGAGGATCTGCCTATGCTGCCGGATAAGATGGCTCTGGAGGTAATTGCAGACACGAAAAAGCAATACGCCGTTGTACGAGGCCTTTTAAAGAGCGAGGAGGTTGACTCCTTGATTATTGCAACAGACGCCGGACGAGAAGGAGAATTGGTTGCACGGTGGATTATTCAAAAGGCGGGATTTAAAAAACCAATACAACGATTGTGGATTTCCTCCCAGACAGACAAGGCCATTAGAGAGGGTTTTCAAAACCTGAAAGATGGAAAGGAATATGAAAATTTGTATCATTCAGCCCAGGCCCGGGCGGAAGCTGATTGGCTGGTGGGACTTAATGTGACGCGGGCTTTAACCTGCCGTTACAATGCCCGGCTTTCTGCCGGACGCGTGCAAACACCGACGCTGGCCATGATTGTGGAACGGGAGGAGGCGATTCGTCGGTTTGTGCCCAAGGATTACTACAATGTTAAGGCCGATTTGGGAAGCTTTACAGTGACCTACAGGGATGCCAACCATCAAACAGCAATTAGCGAAAGAGAAGAAGCAGAAAGAATTGCTACTGCCATTAAGGGCAAGAAATTTACCCTGCAGAAGCTTTCTAAAACCAATAAAAAAACATCACCACCGGCTCTTTATGATTTAACGGAATTACAACGTGATGCCAACAAACAATTTGGCTTTTCGCCTAAGGAAACCTTGTCTATTATGCAGGCTTTATATGAACGACACAAAGCTTTGACCTATCCCCGAACGGACTCTCGTTATTTGACCGAGGATATAGTACCGACCCTTTATGACCGTGTTCGCGCCGTGTCCTTTGGTGATTTTTCTCCTATTGCGGGCTCTATTTTAAAGGAAAAAAGAGATATCGCAAAAAGCTGTGTCAATAATAGTAAGGTAAGCGACCATCATGCCATTATCCCCACTGAGCAGGGCGTAAACTATGTTGATTTAACGGATAATGAACGGAAAATATATCGCATGGTAGTTTTGCGGTTTCTAACCAACTTTTTTAGTGCCTATCAATATTGCTCTATTAAGGCGGAACTGGATTGCGAGGGCATGGCCTTTGATGCCACCGGCCGTGAAATTACAGATAAGGGATGGAAGCGGGTATATGATATAGCGGATGAGGACGAGGCAGAGGAACAGGTTTTACCCACCCTTGCTGAGGGAGAAGTTTTTGTTTGCCAAAATGTTCTGGTGAAAAGCGGAAGAACAACGCCGCCGGCCAGATACACGGAAGCCACACTTTTATCGGCTATGGAAAATCCGGCTGCCTTTATTGAGGATAAAACTATGCGGGCTTACATTGGCGGCGGGTTGGGAACGCCGGCCACACGAGCCGATATTATTGAAAAACTGTTTTCCTCCTTTTATATAGAAAAATCAGGGAAAAGCTTGGTGCCTACATCTAAAGGAATACAACTGATTCAGTTGGTGCCAAGGGATTTAAAGGAGCCGCTTTTAACGGCGAAGTGGGAACAAGAGCTTGATGCAATTAGTCGCGGTGTTGGAAGTAAAAAAGAATTTATTCAGGAAATTCGAAGTTACACAAGCAGCCTGGTTAAAACGGTGACTTCCGAAAATAAAAAATATGTTCACGATAATGCAAGCACGACGCCTTGCCCAGTTTGCGGGAAAATGCTATTATCTGTTAATGGGAAAAAGGGAAAAATGTTAGTGTGCCAGGACAGGGATTGCGGGCACAGACAATATGTGAGCATGAAGACGAGCATGCGATGCCCCACTTGTCATAAGACTATGGAGTTGTTTGGAGAAGGAGATAAACGGATTTATATTTGTCCCTGTGGATATAGGGAGAAATTTGCTTCTGTTGAAAAACGGCGTAAAAACGAAGGGAATGGTGTTTCCAAGCAGTTTGTGCAAGGATATTTGCGTCGGCAGAACCAGGAACAAAAAGAGGAGAAAACAGCTATGCAATTAGCCTTCGAGAAGGCTATGGCGGAAAAAAAGAAATAAAAATGTTGCATTTTAATAGGAATTACGATACAATATAAAGGAAGCTTTATTATGTTAAAAAAGAGGAGGCGAGTGTATGGACGCAGTTCCCGGGCGATGGTATAATTTAATAACAATCAGGGAACGGCTGACACTTGCTTGATGTTTGTGGCGTTCCCGGAAAGGAATGCTATGGAAGAAATCAAAATTTTAGAGGCAACACTTCGGGAGACAGTAGAGAGTTGTTTGGCAGATAATCGATATGTGCAAATTCGCAATCTTTTGCAGGATATGAATCATGTGGATATTGAGGCACTTTTGGCGGAACTTGCGCCGGATAAGACCCTTCGTATTTTCCGCATGCTTCCCAAGGAAATAGCGGCAGAGGTTTTTGCAGAAATGGATAGTGACATGCAACAGTATATCATTGAATCCATTACTGATTCTGAGGTTGTCCGTATTATGGATGAAATGTATATGGATGATACGGTTGACTTTATTGAAGAAATGCCGGCAAATGTGGTTAAACGTGTTCTGCGAAATACAGATGAAGCAACCCGTAAAACCATTAATCAGCTTTTGCGGTATCCCGAGGATAGTGCAGGAAGCCTGATGACTACAGAATATGTAGATTTAAAAAAGGCAATGACGGCCGGAGAAGCATTGGAGCATATTCGCAAGACCGGTGTTGATAAGGAAACGATTAATAACTGTTATGTGGTGAGTGTGCGACAGGAATTGGAGGGCGTTGTTTCTATTCGCACTCTGATTTTAAGCGCGCCGGATACGAAAGTTGCAGACCTGATGGATACACAAGTGAAGTGTATTTGTACTTTGGATGACCAAGAACGCTCGGTTTATTTGTTCCGTAAATATGACCTTTTGTCCATGCCTGTGGTTGACCAAGAAAATCGGCTGGTGGGTATTATTACCATTGACGATGTTATGGACGTTATGGAACAGGAAAACACAGAGGATTTTCATAAAATGGCAGCTATTACCCCTTCGGAAGCACCCTATTTGAAAACAGGGGTATTCACCCTGGCAAAAAACAGGGTGATGTGGCTCATGGTGCTGATGATTTCTGCCACCTTTACCGGTTTTATTATTCGTCACTTTGAGGGTGCCTTAGGGAAAATGGTAGTGTTGACAACCTATATTCCCATGCTGATGGGAACAGCGGGTAACGCAGGGGCACAATCCTCTACTATGATAATTCGTAGTTTGGCGCTCAACGAGTTAGAATTTTCCGATTTGCTGAAGGTTATTTGGAAAGAGTTTCGTGTAGGCGCCACTACGGCGGCGTTATTGACGATAGTTAATTTTGCCCGCATCATATTGTTTGACCAGGTTACACTTTGGGTGGCTGTGACAGTTTGTTTGAGTTTGTTTTGCATTGTTTGTTTGGCAAAGGTTGTGGGGGGGATGCTGCCCATTTTAGCGGAACGGATTCATTTAGATCCTGTATTGATGGCAAGCCCGATTATTACGACAATTTTGGATGCTCTTTCTTTATTGATTTATTTTGAGCTTGCAACCTCAATTTTAGGAATTGCATAAGCAAGAGGGCGTTGTTTTTTTGATGTTTAAGAGGAATGACTGAGAGGAAAGAGGGCACAATAAACATAAGGTTAGATGTGGGAGGATGAAAAATGCCGTTTTTTTATTATGACTCTTACTATTTGTTATTGGTTATTCCGGCCTTATTGGTTGCCGTTTATGCCCAATTTAAGGTAAAGCATACATTTCAAAAATATGGGACGGTTCATAGCCGACAAGGGAGAACGGCAGCGCAGGTAGCGCGGCGCATTCTGGATGAAAACGGTCTTACCGCAGTCTCTATAGAGCGAGTCGGCGGCAGTTTAACGGATCATTATGACCCCAAGACTAATGTGATTCGGTTATCGGATTCGGTTTATGACAGTACGTCGGTGGCTTCTTTAGGTGTGGCAGCTCATGAGGCAGGTCATGCGGTACAGCATGGGATCGGGTATGTACCCATTCGATTACGGAACAGTATTTTACCCGTTGCCAACTTAGGTTCGCATTTGGCGATGCCCCTCATATTACTGGGCTTACTTGTGAGTGCGGAGCCGTTAGTAACAGCCGGCATTGTGTTGTTTTCGGCTTTGGTATTATTTCAGTTAATTACGCTACCGATTGAGTTTAATGCCAGTCGACGAGCCATTTATACCTTGCGGAGTGGCAATATGTTAGAAGAGGACGAATTGGTTGGTGCTAAAAAAGTGTTGTCAGCTGCTGCTATGACCTACGTGGCTTCTACCTTAGTGGCTGTTATGCAATTACTACGGTTAGTTTTGTTGGCAAACAGGCGACGGGATTAAAGAGGATATTGGTGCTATATTATTAGGTATGTATATACAACTTGGAGGGATTTTATATGAAAGCAATTGTATTGGGTGCCGGCAAGGGAACACGTCTTCAATCGGAGGCGTTTCAATTGCCTAAAGTGCTGAGAAAAGCAAATGGTCGCGCCTTGATAGATTATGTTTTGGAGCATATTAACTTTATTCCTAAAAAGGACACAGTTGTGGTTGTGGGGTATAAAAAGGAGGATGTAAAGACGGCGTTATCCTCGGAATATCTTTTTTCTGACCAAGACCAACAGTTAGGTACCGGCCATGCCGTCAATTGTGCCAGGGAGCACTTTGAAGGTTATGAGGGAGATGTTTTAGTTCTATATGGCGATATGCCTCTTCTTTCTAAGGCTACATACGAAAAGATTATTCAAAAGCACGTTTCCAGCGGCGCAGACTGCACGGTTATGACAGCTGTTGTGGAGGAAGCACTGCCATATGGACGCATTATTAAGGATGAGCAGGGAAATTTCATTGATGTGGTGGAAACGAAGGATTGTACGCCGGAGCAGCTGAAAATTCAGGAGATGAATATAGGCGTTTATGTGTTTCGGTCTAAGTTGTTATTTGACAACTTAAAAGAATTAAAGAATAATAATGCCCAGGGGGAATATTATTTAACTGACATTCCTAAGATATTGCTGGCTAAAGGTGCTAAGGTGACCACATGTACCGTTTGTGACAGTTCAGAGATTTTTGGGGTTAATACGGTTGAGGATTTACAATTTTGCGAGGCAAAGCTAAAAGGAGAGGCGTAACAGGAGTTAAGTTCTGCAAGACAATTTTCCATTAAAAAGGAAGGCTTATATGAAAGTCGATTTTGTTTTGTATGCAAGAGACAAAATCGACTTTTTTTAAAAAATAAAAAAATTTTTAAAAATTCTCTTGACGAATGACAAAAGATATGATATATTTAAGTGTACCTGAATGGAAGGTCTTTTTTTTTGCTGCGCAAAAAAAGAATATATAGTAGGAGGAAAACACATGAGAACCAAAATTACATTAGCGTGTTCTGAGTGCAAACAGAGAAACTACGATACTATGAAGAACAAAAAAAATGATCCCGACAGATTGGAAATGAACAAGTATTGCAGATTCTGTAAGAAACACACCACCCATAAGGAAACAAAATAATACGTCCCCCGAAGCTGGCAGTTTATAAAATCTCGGTTTGTTCTTTGTGTACAAATGGAGCTTTGTTAAAAGGTCGGCGTGTGGTGGCGGAATGGAGAGTATTATGAGCGAGAAAAAATCTAATATCTTCGTCAGAGCGGCTAGGTCAATCGGCGGATATTTTCGTGATCTTAAATCTGAGCTTAAGAAGGTTACATGGCCTACGGCAAAGCAGGTTCGCAACAATACTAGCATAGTTATCATAGCTATTATCTTCGTGGGCGTTTTAGTGGCACTTTTGGATTTTGGCTTCCAGTCTTTGTTTGCTTGGATCCTTCAATAGTAACACCTGCGGAGACTCTAACAAGGGAGGCGAAGGAAGCGATGTCGCTTCTATATGTATATGGCTGATGATGCAAGATGGTATGTCATTCATACCTTTTCCGGATATGAAAAAAAAGTACAGGCTAATATTGAAAAATCAGTAGAAAACCGCAATTTGCATGATCTGATTTTGGATATTAAGGTTCCTATGGAAGAAGTTGTTGAAACAAAGGGAACAGAGCAAAAGGTTGTGCAGCGCAAGGTGTTTCCGGGCTATGTCATGGTTAAGATGATTATGACAGATGAGAGCTGGTATGTGATTCGCAATACCCGGGGCGTTACCGGTTTTGTTGGTCCGGGTTCTAAACCTGTTCCTCTTTCTGAGGAGGAGGTTCATACGATGGGTATTGAGCGCAAGGTCGTTTCCCTGAACTTTGAGGTGGGTAGCAGTGTGCGTGTATGCGAGGGACCCTTGGCAGATTTTGTTGGTACTGTGGATGAAATTAACATAGAGAAACAATCTGTACGGGTGATTGTATCTATGTTTGGTAGAGAAACGCCTGTGGAATTAGATTTTTCACAAGTTGAAGTATTGCAGTAAATAATGCCTTTTGGCTTTATTTTTGCGGCATGATTGCCGCCGGGTGGGAGAACAATATGTTCGCCAAAACCACATTTTTTTAAGAGGAGGAACTTTTACAATGGCTCAAAAAATCACAGGTTACATTAAACTGCAGATTCCGGCCGGAAAAGCAACCCCGGCTCCACCTGTAGGCCCTGCTTTGGGTCAGCACGGTGTTAATATTGTGCAGTTTACCAAGGAATTTAACGAAAAGACAGCTAAAGATGCCGGATTAATTATTCCGGTTGTTATTACTGTTTATGCAGACAGATCCTTTTCGTTTATCACCAAGACTCCGCCTGCAGCAGTGCTTTTAAAGAAGGCTGCCAAAATCGAAAGCGGGTCCGGTGTTCCCAACAAGACTAAGGTTGCAACTGTGTCTAAGGATGCGGTTCGTCAGATTGCTGAGCAGAAAATGCCCGACTTGAATGCAGCAAGCATTGAAGCCGCTATGAGCATGATCGCCGGTACGGCCAGAAGTATGGGAATTGTTGTTGAGGACTAATTTCGATTGAATTAGTGGGAGAGCGAAAGCTTGCAAGACCACAAAAGGAGGAAATGTAATGTTCAGAGGCAAAAAGTATAAAGAAAGTGCAAAATTGGTTGATAAAGCCAATTTATATGAACCCAGAGAAGCTATGGAGTTGGTTACTAAAACCGCAAAGGCTAAATTTGATGAAACCGTAGAGGTTCACATTAAGTTAGGTGTTGATTCCAGACATGCTGACCAACAGGTGCGTGGCGCCATTGTTCTGCCCCATGGTACAGGTAAGGTAGCACGGGTGTTGGTATTTGCTAAAGGCGATAAGTTAAATGAAGCTGAAGCAGCCGGTGCAGATTTCTTTGGGGGCGAGGAACTAATTCCCCGTATTCAAAATGACAACTGGTTTGATTATGATGTGGTTGTTGCCACACCGGATATGATGGGCGTTGTTGGTCGTTTAGGTAAGGTATTAGGTCCTAAAGGTTTAATGCCAAGCCCGAAAGCCGGCACGGTTACTATGGATGTTGCAAAGGCAATTTCTGAGATTAAATCCGGTAAAATTGAGTATCGTTTGGATAAGACTAACATTATTCACTGCCCTATCGGTAAGGTTTCATTTGGTGCTGAGAAGTTGCAGGAAAACTTTAAAGCATTGCTAGAAGCAATTGTGAAAGCTAAGCCTGCTGCTGCAAAGGGACAGTATATTAAGAGCTGTGCTGTTGCGTCTACCATGGGCCCCGGTATTAAAATTTCTCAGGCAAAAGTTTTAGATTAATTTTGCTTGACAAAGTCAAAATCCTATGTTATACTGATTTTGTTAGTTAAATATTTCCGCAGACAGCAGGTTCCCGTTTGGGACTAACGCGTAAAGCGCCCGCCGAGGAGAGCATTTTGAAGCGATGAAAAGGCTTTTCTTGTGTGATGCGGGAAAAGCCTTTATATTTTTTCTGTTATGCTTCAGACAGAGAACCTGATAAGTGAGGTGAAAAGGATGCCCAGTGAAAAGATTCTTAAGGAAAAACAAGATATTGTTGCTGCTTTAGCTGAAAAAATGCAGAATGCTTCTGCAGGTGTATTTGTATCTTACAGTGGTTTAACCGTTGAAAAGGATACGGAGTTGCGTAACAATTTGCGTGCTGCCGGTGTTGAATATAGTGTTGTAAAAAATACATTAACACGTCGTGCTGCTGAACAAATTGGTTACACTGAGTTTGACGAAATCTTAAATGGTACAACAGCATTAGCTACACATAAGGATGATGTTGTTGCTCCTGCAAAGGTTTTGTGTGACTTTATTGCTAAATATAAAGATGAATCCGGTTTAACAGTTAAGGCCGGC
Source organism: Oscillospiraceae bacterium (assembly GCA_015069045.1). Classification (GTDB taxonomy): domain Bacteria; phylum Bacillota; class Clostridia; order UBA1381; family UBA9506; genus UMGS755. The sequence continues at coordinate 33,747 of SVJJ01000009.1, read as the reverse complement.
TTTATGGATGGCAAAGCATGCGGTGTTGCTGAGATTGATGCGTTATCTAAGATTCCATCAAAGGATACTTTGTATGCTATGTTGGCTGGTGGCTTAAATGCTACAATTGCTGGTTTGGCCCGCGCAATTCAAGCTGTTGCAGACAAAGGACAGGAAACTGCATAAATTTTTAAAAATAACAATTTAGGAGGAACATAAAATGAGTGAAAAAATTACTGCTATGATTGAAGAAATCAAATCTTTAACTGTATTAGAATTATCTGAGTTAGTAAAGGCTATTGAGGAAGAATTTGGCGTATCCGCTGCTGCTCCTGTTGCAGTCGTTGGTGCTGCTCCTGCTGCTGGTGCTGCTGCTGCAGAGGAAAAGGATTCTTTTGATGTTGAGCTGACTGATGCTGGCGCTGAGAAGATCAAGGTTATTAAGGTTGTTCGTGAGATCACCGGTCTGGGTCTGAAAGAAGCTAAGGATGCCGTTGATGGTGCTCCTAAGGTTCTGAAGGAAGGCATTGGCAAAGAGGATGCTGAGGCTATCAAAGCTAAGTTAGAAGAAGTTGGCGCAAAAGTAACTTTGAAGTAATTTTATTTTGTGCAATAAAAGACCACAAGCAATTGCTTGTGGTCTTTTTGTATAGTAAAAACCACACGATTGTCCCGTGGTTCAATAAAGGATAACCGATGAACAAAAATAATACAGTCTAAACATAAGCAAAATTAGTTGTATTGTAGAAATGAGAAATTTAGTAGAAAAATTAAAGAGTAAAGCCTCCCCTGTGTAATACCCATGCTGGACACGGGAGGGAGGTGGGTTTGCGCAGCAAACCCGGAAGGATTGTAATTGTTAAAAATAATATCTGACAATGAAAGCAGAAAAACAATCCCTCAGTCTCACTGCGTTCGACAGCTCCCTTTACACAAGGGAGCCTATTTTTATCCAACAAAATTTACCAAGATGTTCACTGCAATGACCCATTTATGGGTAGCAAGCAATCATTGCATGGCTGGCAGGTCAATAGAAAATGCAGTTGTGCGTAGCCAGTAGCATTAGTGATATGTTCGAAATGCCCACCTGTTATATGTGGGGAATATTTATTTTATGCAAAAATTGAACTTTTAGCAAAAAAGTTCAAAATAAGCTCTTAAAAACTTGACAAGGGAGAGAAAAATAGTATAATAGTAATAGAAAATTAACTTTTAAAGGAGAAACATGATGGAAAGTTCAATTTTTTCTGAGAGATTGCAGGTGGCTATCCGGGAAAAAGGGTTTAGACAAATTGAACTTGTACGCCTGGCGGAAGAAAAGGGCATTAAGATAGGAAAAAGCCATATTTCCCAGTATCTTTCCGGGAAAACTGTACCCCGTAAAGATACCCTTCGTTTTTTGGCATCCGTATTGGAAACAAGTGAGGCATGGCTCCTTGGTGAGGAAAAAATAAATGATACGAAAATGGAGGCTACTATGGGGCGTTATATTCAAAAATCTACGAAACTGGACAATGTGCTTTACGATGTGCGCGGACCTGTGGTAGAAGAGGCAGCACGAATGGAGTCGGAAGGCATCCAGGTGCTTCGCTTAAACATCGGCAATCCTGCTCCCTTTGGTTTTAAGGCGCCGGATGAAGTGATTTTTGATATGCGCCATCAGCTTACTGAGTGTGAAGGATATTCTGATTCTAAAGGTCTTTTTTCTGCAAGAAAAGCCATTATGCAGTATGCGCAGCTTAAAAATATTCCGGGTGTAATGATTGACGATATTTATACCGGAAATGGGGTAAGTGAACTTATTAACCTCAGTATGTCGGCCCTCTTAAATGATGGTGATGAGGTGTTGATTCCTTCACCAGACTATCCTTTGTGGACCGCCTGTGTAACTTTAGCAGGCGGAAAAGCTGTTCATTATCTTTGTGACGAGCAATCGGAATGGAATCCTGATATTGGGGATATTTGCAGTAAAATTACCCCCAAAACAAAAGCAATTGTTGTGATTAATCCCAACAACCCCACAGGGGCTCTTTACCCGAGGGAGATTCTAGAAGAAATTGTAAAAGTGGCAAGAGAGCATCAGTTAATCATTTTCTCGGACGAAATTTACGACCGGCTCGTGATGGATCAGGAAGAACATGTTTCCATTGCATCCCTTGCCCCCGACCTTTTCTGTGTGACTTACAGCGGACTTTCCAAATCCCATATGGTTGCAGGATTTCGCGTGGGATGGATGATTTTAAGCGGCAATAAGGCGATTGCAAAAGATTATATCCAAGGCATCAATATGCTTTCCAATATGCGTCTTTGCTCGAATGTGCCGGCGCAGTCTATTGTGCAGACGGCTTTGGGCGGATATCAGAGCGTGAGGAATTATATTGTTCCCGGCGGACGAATTTACGAGCAGAGAGAATATATTTATAAAGCTTTGAATGACATCCCCGGAATTTCCGCAGTAAAACCCAAAGCGGCATTTTACATCTTTCCTAAAATTGATATAAAGAAGTTCAATATTAAAAATGACGAGCAGTTTGCTCTGGACCTTCTCCGTGACAAAAAAATTCTTTTAATTAACGGGCGTGGCTTTAACTGGAAAGACCCCGATCACTTCCGTGTAGTATATCTCCCCCGTGTGGAAGTTTTAGAAGATGCAACGGATAAACTTACCGATTTCTTAAGTTACTATAAACAGCAGTAAACAAAAAAGGTATGCGATTGCATACCTTTTTTCTATAAAAAAATCCTATAAAGCGATATACTGTTTATATAAAAAAATTGGAGGAATTTCTAATGCAACTTACATAGTGCGAATAGTCAACAGGTTTAGAGAGTTGGTGATGGGAAGAGGCTGTTTATAACTAAAATGGGCATAAATAAGGCTGCAGGTATTGTTTACACATGTTTGCAACCTAAAAACTTTTTTGTCCTTTTTATTAGCGTTATTACATCTATTCCTCAAATTCTCCTATAAATCGTACCTCTGGTTCCAGGAAAACACCGAAATGCTGTTGTACTTGTTCTTGTACTTGTTTTATTAGGGAACGGACATCTTCGGCGGTTGCTCCACCTGTGTTAATTACGAAGCCGGCATGCTTTTCTGACACTTGCGCACCACCCACAGAGAAGCCTTTTAGGCCGGCGTCTTCAATCAGTTTGGCAGCATAGTAACCAGTGGGGCGTTTAAAGGTACTGCCTGCGCTGGGATATAGGAGAGGTTGTTTATCTCTGCGACGACCATTAAGGTCTTGCATGGTAGCGCGAATGGTTTCGGGATTGCCGGGGACTAAAGATAGTCGGGAGCGAATAAGAATCCAATCCTGACCAGATGCGGCGCTGCTGCGGTATGAAAATTGGTGGGCTTCGCCGACTAAGGTATGCTGACGGCCAGACGCATCCAGATAGTCTGTTTCCACGACAACATCCTTCATTTCACCGCCGTAGGCACCTGCGTTCATATATACGGCACCGCCTAAGGTGCCGGGGATGCCGGAAGCAAACTCTAACCCAGACAGAGAAGCATCTAAAGCAACAGCAGAAAGACGAGCTAAAGATACACCTGCTTCTGCGATCAAGGTGTTTCCTTCACAAGTAATGCGGCTTAAGGGCTTTGCTAAACGGATTACAGCACCGCAGATGCCCTGGTCGGCTACTAAAAGATTTGAGCCAGCGCCAATGATGGTGGTAGGGATTTGAGCCTGTTGCAACAAGGAACGGCAAGCTATTAGACCATCTATTGTCTCAGGCAGAAGCAAAAGATCAGCCGGGCCGCCGATTTGAAAGGAGGTGTACGCATCCATGGATGCGTTTTGCAAACAAGTGATATCCCCTCTTTTTTGTAACTCGGCACAGATTTGTTTCAGCATAATGGTTTCTCCTTATATTCAGAGGGTGGTAGTTTCAAATTCATCCCGGCTGTAACCGCGACGACAGCATAGGTGGGCTAAGAAGGTTTCGGCATTTAGATTGATGATTTGTTCTTCCTTAATTCCGGCTTCCATAGCCAATTCCCAACAGAGATCGGTGTGTCCTAATTGGTAGGCAATATGAGCATCAGAGGAGAGGATGACTTTTACTCCCAATTCTGCACAGCGTCGAGCGATTTTTTTGCAGTTTTCGATACTGCCTTTGCGATCGCTAAAGGTGTGGTTATTTAATTCAATGGCCTTATTATATGTTTTTGCGGTTTCTAAAACGGCATCAATATCATAGGCATAATTAGGATAGCCACTATGGGCGATGGCATCAACATAAGGGTTTTTTAATGCATTTATATAAGTATTAGTATGATCGGCCACAGTACCGGGAGCAAGACAGTATTTATGAATACTGGCAATGACCCAGTCTAATTTCTGTAGAATTTCCTGAGGTAAATCAACAGTACCGTTATAATCCATTATATTCGTTTCGGCGCCACGTATGACATAAAGCGACCCTACCTTACGAGGCAGAAATTTCATACAACCAAAATGAAAAAGATGTGCCCCATCCGGAATGCCGGGTCCGTGGTCTGTAATAGCCAATAGTTCAATGCCCCGTGCCTGTGCGAAAGTTATCATTTCATGAACCGTGCTAAAAGCATGGGTGCTGGCGATGGTGTGTGTATGGGATTCAGCTTTAATTTTACTCTTCAACTTTTTCCATTAGCCTCCTGTTTAATTCTTCGGCAGCGTTGTAGCCCATTTTCTTTTGACGATGATTCATGGCGGCGACTTCAATAATAACAGCCAGGTTTCGTCCCGGTTTGACGGGAATTGTAAGAGAGGGAATTTGCAAGCCCATGATTTCAGTTTCCATATCATCTAGCCCTAAACGGTCATAGGCCTTACCTGCTTGCCAGGGCTCTAAGTGGATAACCAGATTTATATTTTCCGTATCTTTAACAGCGCCAATGCCGAAGATTCGTTTTACATCAATAACACCGATGCCACGCAGTTCGATGAAATGGCGGATAATTTCCGGCGAACTGCCTACCAATGTTTTGCGGGAAACCTTTTTGATTTCTACGGCATCGTCAGCCACTAAGCGGTGTCCTCTTTTAACCAGCTCAATGGCCGTTTCGCTTTTGCCGACGCCGCTTTCACCCACCAAAAGAATACCCTCGCCGAAGACCTCCACCAAAACGCCATGCATGGTGGTAACAGGCGCTAACCAAACGGATAGGGATAGAATCAGGTCGCTCATAAAACGGGAGGTGCTTTCTTTTGTGCGGACTAAGGTGGTGTCGTACTTTTCTGCACAAGCCAATAATTCGGGAAAAATAGGTAAATCACGGGCAACAACCACGGCAGGAAGTTTCTTTTCCAGGAGACATTCTAAACGTTTCATGCGTTCTTCGGCTGTGAGTTCTTTTAAATATGTGTATTCTACCTTACCTAAAATTTGAATTTGGCGAGAATCAAAATAATCAAAAAAACCTGCCAGCTGCAGACTGGGGCGGTTAACTTCGGCAACTGTAATGGGAATATCGGCATAATGATGGGCACCATATATAAGTTCAAGACCTTGCTCTTCTATCAGTGTGCCCAATTTTACAAAAATGTTCACGGTGATGCCTCCTTTGTGATTAACTGTAATACAGGGGAAGTTTTTTCTCCTGTTTAAACCATTGTAATTTTATATAGAACCCATTTTAAGTATATCATAAATTTTGTGTGGTGTAAACAAGAAAATGGGAATGCATTTAAATAGGCGAGACGTTTTTGCAAGAATGAACGGAGGGAAAAATTAGATTTATGGTAGCTTTTTTTAACAATAAGGTGTATAATAAGAAATATATGTAAGGAGGTTATGATAATGCGAGCAGTTATTACGGTTGTGGGTCAGGATAAAATTGGTATTATTGCGGAGGTTAGCCGTGTACTGGCTGACAACAAAATAAACATTTTGGATATTTCCCAAACGATTATGCAGGATATGTTTACGATGATTATGCTTGTAAATGTGGATAAATCTGTGGTTAGTTTTAAGGAAATTTCAGAAACGTTACATCAGCTAGGGGAGTCTTTGCATCTTTCCATTCGTATTCAGCATGAGGATTTGTTCCATTCTATGCACAGAATCTAGTTGAAGACAATATTGGATTAGAACAGGAGGGGTTTTATGCTGAATTCATTAGAAATTTTAGAAACAGTTAAAATGATTGCCGAGGAGCATTTGGATATTCGTACGGTAACGATGGGGATTTCTCTTTTATCCTGCGCAGGGGAGGACGCTCAGCAGGTAAGTGACAAGGTTTATGATAAAATTATCCGTCAAGCAGAAAAGTTGGTTAAAACGGCAGAGGATATTGAGGCAGAATATGGCATTCCTATTATTAATAAGCGTATTTCGGTAACGCCGGTTTCAATGCTTTTGGGCGGCGTTCCTTCGCCTGCTGATTATGTTTGCGTGGCAAAAGCCTTAGATAAGGCAGCAAAAGTTACCGGGGTGAATTTTATTGGCGGTTACTCGGCATTGGTACATAAAGGAATGACTAGTGGAGACCGTGCATTAATTGCTTCTATTCCTGAGGCTCTGGCATCTACAGAGTTGGTTTGCTCCAGCGTGAATGTTGGCACAACCCGTGCTGGGATTAATATGGATGCGGTGGCGCAAATGGGACACATTATTAAGGAAACGGCCGAAAAAACCAAGGAGCGGGATGGCTTTGGCTGTGCGAAACTGGTTGTTTTTTGTAATGCAGTGGAGGATAATCCTTTTATGGCCGGTGCTTTTTGTGGTGTTGGTGAACCCGAAGCAGTGATTAATGTGGGTGTATCAGGCCCCGGTGTTGTTAAATGTGCTTTGGAACAGGTTAAGGGTGCTGATTTTGGTGTGGTTGCCGAAACCATTAAAAAGACAGCATTTAAGATTACGAGAATGGGTCAATTGGTGGCTCAAGAAGCTTCCCGACGGTTGCAGGTTCCCTTTGGAATTGTGGACCTTTCCTTAGCGCCTACGCCAGCAGTTGGCGACAGTGTTGCCTATATTTTAGAAGAAATGGGTTTAGAGCGTTGCGGTACTCATGGAACCACAGCGGCTTTGGCACTTTTAAATGATGCGGTGAAAAAGGGCGGCGTTATGGCCAGTTCTTATGTAGGGGGATTATCCGGTGCCTTTATTCCTGTTAGCGAGGATGCGGGCATGATTGAGGCGGCGCAGGTGGGTGCACTTTCTTTAGATAAGCTGGAGGCAATGACCTGTGTTTGCTCCGTTGGCTTAGATATGATTTGTGTACCAGGGGATACAAATGCCCAGACCATAGCGGCAATTATTGCAGATGAGGCAGCGATTGGGATGGTTAATAACAAAACTACGGCGGTACGCATTATACCTGCTCCTGAAAAAAAAGTGGGAGATATGGTGGAGTTTGGCGGCCTTTTGGGAACCGGACCGGTGATGGCGGTTAATACATGGAGCAGCGATGCCTTTATTGCTCGTGGCGGAAGAATTCCTGCTCCCATTCATAGTTTACGAAACTGATTATGATTTAACATGGTTTTTCTTTGAAAATGATAGAGGAAAAGAATTTTATATAACATTATGTTGTGGCGTTGGTCACCGATTGATGATGAGTCAATTGGTGACCATTTTTTTATACTTGCGCAAGATGAAAGATTTAAATGAAAAAGCGACAGTTGTTAACGAAAATATATTGTTCTCTCACTAATTTTGCAATTTGCGTTTTGGGAAACTTTTTTGTGGTAGGATATCTTTGTCATTTTGGGGGAGGTGAAGATGTGCAGGAAGCAGACAATAATAGTATGGCTCACTATGTGCGGACGCTACTGGAAGAATCGGCCGAAGCCACATTGTCGGAATCGGATAAAACAGTAGATTCAGATAATGCTATGGCCATTGCAAGGGCTTTAGTGGATAAGGCTAAAACAGGGGATTTACATGCTATTAAAGAAGTGCGCAGTCTTGCGGAAACCGGTGGCAATATAAGGGAGCAACCTTTTGAAATGCCAGCACGAATGATGACGGAAAAATATTTGACAGTTTGGCGAGATATTAAGGAAGGTTTACATACAGAATATGTGCTATATGGTGGGCGAGGAAGTGCGAAATCTACCTTTGTGAGTCTGGTAATTTTAGACCTTTTATTATCGAAGCCTATGCTTCATGCGGTGTTGTGCAGGCGCGTAAAGGATACACTGCGGGACAGCGTATATGCGCAGATGAAATGGTCGATTGCCGAACTGGGTCTGGAGAGGGACTTTGATTGCCGGGTGAATCCTATGGAAATTGTGTATAAGACTACGGGACAAAAAATTTATTTTAGAGGAGCAGATGACCCGGCTAAGCTAAAATCTATTAAAGTACCCTTTGGGTATATCGGCATTTTATGGTTTGAGGAATTGGACCAGTTTTGCGGCGAAGAAGAAATAAGAAGTATTGAACAATCGGTAATTCGGGGCGGAGATGAGGCATATATTTTTAAATCTTTTAACCCGCCACGGACGACGGGCAATTGGGCAAATCAATTTATTAAGGTGCCCAAGGAAACGCGACTTTTATGTAAAAGTAGTTATTTAGATATTCCTCCCTCCTGGTTGGGGAAGGTATTTTTGGAAGAAGCCGCTCACTTAAAAGAGATAAATCCCTTAGCTTATGACCATGAATACGGGGGCAATCCCAATGATGAAGGGGGTAGCGTGTTTAATAATTTGACCCTGCGATCCATTACAGAGGATGAGATTAGGGGTTTTGATCGAATATATAACGGAATTGACTGGGGCTGGTATCCTGACCCTTTTCGATTTCACAGAGTGAGTTATTGTGCCGGCGAGGGACGGCTTTGTGTTTTTGATGAAATTAGTGGGAATAAAATGCCCAATCGGGAAATTTATCAGCGTTTGAAAGTCCATGGGTTGAGCAAGCAGGACAGAATTACGGCAGATTCGGGGGGCGAGGGCCCTAAATCTATTGCGGATTTACGAGAAATGGGTCTGCAGGTGCGTCGCGCCAGGAAGGGTCCGGGCAGCGTGGCATACTCTATGAAATGGTTATCTTCCTTAAAAGAGATTGTAATTGATCCTGCACGGTGCCCTTGCGCAGCTAAAGAATTTATGAATTATCAATATGAAACCACAGAGGCAGGAGAGGTTATTAGTGGATATCCGGACAGGGATAATCACTCGATTGATGCAATTCGCTATGCATTAGAGGAAGTTTGGAGGAGGAGAGGACAATGACGAATTACGAGGCAAATCATTATTTAATGGTAAAAAGTATAGAAGGGGCCTTAGGGCGGGAAATTTTAATTTCAGATGCCATGAGTGCGGCCATGGTGCTTTGGGACCAGTTATACAGAAATCAGGCCCCTTGGTGCGGGCAAGATGTTAAGAGCATGAATTTGGCATCGGCCATAGCGGCGGAGTTGGCCTGTCAAGCAACGTTGGATTTTCAATCTAACATATCAGGTAGTAAACGGGCTGACTTAATGAACAATCAGATTTATCAGAACGTTTTGTTTGACATTAGACAGTGGACCGAATATGCGTGTGCTGATGGTGGTGTGGTATTTAAACCATATCCGGATAAAAATCGATTAGCGGTGGAGTATGTAAGAGCAAGTCGCTTTTTCCCCTTGGCGGTGGATAGCCGTGGAGAAGTGGTTTCGGCAGTATTTCTGGACAGGACACAACATAATGGGCGGATGTATAGCCGATTAGAAGAACATGTTTTAGATGCATCCGGTGTAACAGTTAAAAATTATGCTTTTTGTGGTGGTGGATTTTTAGGATTGGGCAAGGCTGTGCCTTTGACGGAAGTTCCTGCTTGGTCCGGATTATCAGAGAGTGTGACCCTCCATGGGCTAACAAAGCCGTTATTTTCTTACATGAAACTGCCTATGGCAAATACGGTTGACCCCTATTCTCCTTTAGGTGCATCTGTTTTTGCTCGGGGTGTAGGGCTAATTCAGGAGGCGGATAAACAATTTTCTCGTTTAATATGGGAATATGAAGGTGGGGAATTGGCGGTTGATGCCAGCGTTGATGCCTTACTTTTGGAAAATGGCGACATGAAAATGCCTTCTTTAAATCGTCGGTTATTTCGTGCTCTTGATTTAGATGCGGGAGATAGTGATTTATATAGTGTATACGCACCGGCTTTGCGAGATCAATCCTACCTTGCGGGATTAAATGAAATGCTTGTGCGTATTGAGGATTTATGTGGTTTGGCTCGTGGAACGATTTCAAACACCAGCAACACAGCCAGAACTGCAACTGAACTGAAGATACTGCGGCAACGCTCCTATTCCACGGTGGCAGATATTCAAAAATCATTACAAAAGGCCTTAGGTAATTTGGTGGACGGATTGGATGCTATTGCAACCATATTTGGTTTGTTACCGCCTGGACGATACGATGTTACGTTTGAGTTTGATGATAGTACTATTGTTGACCGAACAACTCAATTTACAGAAATGCAACAGCTTGTGGAACAGGGAGTTATGAGTAAATGGGAGTTTCGCACTTGGTATTTAGGCGAAACAGAGGAGCAGGCCAAAGCAAGGCTTGCAGAGATAGAACAAGGAAGAGCGGAAGATGGGGAAGTACATTAGTAAATAGGACGTGTCTTTGGATACCAGACGTTAAACAGATCCATGGCTTTTTTGGTTTTAGTCATAAACAAGATATCCATTATAAGGATTTAATGGTTTATGATGAGAACGAAGAGGCCCCATTACCGCCTGAGGCGGCGGAATATAAATAGACGGTGCAGAGGCAGGACTGGCTGCTATGGCCAAGAGAAAAGCACTACATTGCGTACCATGGGCGCGATATTGTGGAGATGGCTATCAACAAGGAAAGCACAAGGAAAGGAAAAACATGCAAGAGGTATTAAAAAAACTGTACGGAGAAGCCGTTACAGAGGAAAACTTAGCGAGGTTTCATGAGGAGCTTGGAAGACGGTTTGTATCTAAGGCAGATTTTAATCAACGTGGCGAGGAATTAAAAACGTTACGTGAGCAAAATGCCTACCAAGAACAGGAGTTAAGTGCATTGCGGGAAACAGTTCTGGAGGCGGAGCATTTGCGTCAGCAGCTGGAATGTGAAATGCAAAAACATGAAGCAGAAATGGAAGCCTACCATGCACAAGAGTCAGAAAAACAGCTTCGTGACGCTGTGGATAGGGCACTGACAGAGGCGGGAGCCAGAAACTTAACAGCAGTTAAGGCTCTTTTGAATCTTGAGACTATATCGCTGGAAGATGGTAAACTGCAGGGGCTTGCAGAACAGTTGTGGGAACTGAAAAAGGAAAACAGCTATCTGTTTGACATGAATCATCAAGACATTCAGTTTATTTGTCCCTCTGAGCAGAAAAGCCATGCAGTTACTTCACAAGACTTTCAAAAAATGGGGTATATGGAACGGCTCAAATTAAAAAGAGAACAGCCGGAGCTATATCGCTCCATAATGCAAACAAACAGGAGGTAATATATTATGTCAACATATTTAAATTTTCCATTTGATGAAGAGATTTTTGTACAGAGTTGGGATGCTGCGCCGGATGCAACAAAAACGGCAATGATTGATAGCGGTGCCTTGGTTGAAGATGCTATGATTGCATCTCGTATTCAAGCAGAGGGTGGACTATATACCATTCCTTTTTACAGCGTTTTAGAGGGAGAACCGGATAATTATGATGGAGCTACCGACATTTCATCTTCCGAACTGGCAGGTGGCAGTCAGACGGGTGTTGTATATGGTCGTGGTAAAGGATTTACAGCGCGCAACTTTGCGTCGGAACTATCCAGCGCAGATCCTATGGGACATATAGCGACGACTATTGGAAAATATTGGGCTAAGCAACGGCAAAAGGCATTGCTTTCTATTTTAGGTGCAATTTTTGGCATTACAGGTTCTGCCGGCAATGCGAAAAAATGGAAGGAGAATCACACCGTTGATTTAACATCTGCAACCGCAACTCCATATACCATAGGCGCAACCGATTTAAATGACTTGGCAACCCTAGCCATGGGGGATAATAAGAACCTATTTTCATTGGCGATTATGCATTCCAATGTGGCTAAGACCCTGGAAAATCTGCAAATGCTGGAATATTGGAAATATACGGATGCAAATGGTGTTCAGCGGCCAACAGCCTTGGCATCGGTCAATGGTTTTACAGTTGTGATTGATGATGGCGTTCCGGTACAAGCTGTGGGCGGCAGTGATGCCAATCAGGAATTAACCACCTATACTACCTATCTATTAGGTGAGGGCGCTATCAGAACAGCACGGGGTCGTGTGGATGTACCTGCGGAAATTTATCGTGACCCGGCTAAAAACGGTGGTCAGGATACATTATATACCCGCATTCGAGAGACAATTCATCCCAATGGTTTTTCCTTTACAGCACCTTCTACCGGTTGGACAAACAGTCCGACAGATGCACAACTGGCCAACGCTGCCAACTGGTCTGTTGCCTTTGACCCAAAAGCTATTCCCATTGCTCGACTTTTGACCAACGGCTAATAGTAAGATGTTCCGGGGCGATTTCGCCCCGGAATGAAGCAGGAGGACAAGGATGAGTAAGATTGATTATGACTTTTACAGTTGTCAATATGAAGGAAACACGATTCCCCGAGAAGTGTTTGGTCAATTTCTGCGCCGTGGTGAAATTTTACTGGCTAATATGGTGCGGTATGATACAGCCCCGGGAAATTCTGATGAAATAGGTTTTCTGCTTTGTGAAATTTGTGACCGCCTTTATCAAGAAGACCGTCATCGGGATGTGAGCCGGGAAAGTCTGGATGGGTATGACGTAACCTATTGTAATGAAGTTGAACACGATATTGCACAGCTGGTACGTAGACATTTAGGGGACAGCGGCATGTTATATAGGGGGCGGCATTCTTGAACATGACAGACAGTATCTATGTACGGCGTATTGAGAATGGCGTTGTTTTGCAAAACATACTTTCAGGTGTTTTTTGCCGCAGGACAGCAGGCTTAGAGCTGGACAATGCAGGATTTTCTGGCGGTGGGCAAATAACGGTGCGTATTCCTCAACATTTACAACCCAAGGTATGTCTTGGCGACCAGATTTGTCGGCAGGGAGACCATTTTTGGTATACCGTTGTGGAAATAAGGGATAATCGTGTTGCAAACAGCGGAATTTCTCATTGGAAAGTTATTGGCAAACGATAGAAGGGGGCGGAGAAATGCTTTATACAATTGTTGAATTTTTCAAGGCATGCTCTGCGCTACAGGTTGTATCTGCTGATTTTTTACCTGACTCTGCGGATGTTGTTAGTATACAAGCAGTAGGATGCGACCCCATTGTGCATCAATATACCGGCGGGGACAGCATACGACAGTTTACATTTAAAATAGTGTATCGAGATATAGGCTCTATACTTGGTCAAGGATATGCAGAAGAGCTTTTTCAAGCTGTTTGTGACTATATGCAGACATCCTTGCCGAAGTTAGCATATGGGAAAACACCACAGAGATTTGAAGTTTTAAAAACTGTGTCAGTGGCGGAACGAGATTACAGCAGTACACAATATGAGATGGCATGTAGGTTGTTATATTATCAAAAAGGAGAGTGAAACAGATGAGCAAAATTGTAAAGAGAAGCGATAAGTTAGCGTTTTTCGGTGTTGTAGACGCAGAAAATACAGTTACTTATTTTAGAATGAAGGGTTTTAATGAAATTTCAACTCAAAAGGGTCCAAAAGAATATTCAAGACAATATGTGGACCAAGAGTTTGAGCAATCAGATGTGGTGGGCTATAGTCCCAGCATTTCCTATTCTTTTGACCAATTTACGGATAATGCTGTGCACAATGATTTGGTAACTATTGCAGAAAAGGAATTGGTTGGTCCTGAGGCAATTCGGTCTATTGTTATGGTGGATTTGTCTCGACAAACTGACAATGGAGCTTATCCGGCAGTAAAACGAGATTTTTCTGTTATTTGCGATAGCGAGGGGGATTCTATGGATGCCTATACCTATTCAGGCGCGCTGAAGGTAAAGGGTGAAAAGGTATTTGGTACGGCAACCAGCACGGATGATTGGGAAACCTGTAGTTTTGTAGAGGCATAAGTATATGACAGGAGGGGCTATAACAATGGAGAGGGATTACATATTGTTATAGCCCTGATTGGAAGAGGGGATTTGTGCATATGGATTTATTGTGGGAGAATCTGCCGGAAACCGTGTCTATTGATAACGAACAATATTTGATTTATACAGATTTTAGGCGTTGGGTTCGCCTAGAACATATTTTATTTGAGCAATCGGGGCCCTTTATTCAAAAAATATCTACCCTATTGACCCTTTGCTATCAGACTCTTCCGCCTACGCTAGAGAAAGCAATTGACGGAATGATTTCCTTTTATGAAGGTCCTACCTATGCATATGGTAAACAACCGAGCGGACAGAGTCGGCCTATATATAGCTTTGTGCAGGATGAGGCATTAATTTATGCAGCTTTTTATCAACAGTATGGCATTAATTTGGCAGAGGCTGATCTGCATTGGTGGCGGTTTAAGGCACTTATGCAGGGAATTTCGGAGCAAACACAGTTGGCGCGCGTTATGATGTATCGATCCTTAGAGCCATCTCAAATACACAATCCAAAGGAAAAACAGTATTACAGAAGGATGAAGGAATTATATCGTCTACAGGATAGGCGAAGCGACAAGGAGCGGGAACATGAAATAAGCGCAGCACTTGCTTCATTATTTTAGAGAAAAGAGGTATAAAAATGGCAGGGCAAGAAGGACAGACGGAAAGAGAGCTTAGTTCATCGTTTAAAAGAATTGGACGACTGCTTTCGGAAAACATGGGTTTGGGCATTGCAGAGGGAACAGACGAGGCAAAGACCGCATCTGACCAGTTATATCAGGAATTGCTGGATAGTCAGACCAAATACATGCAGGAAAAAGAGCGTTTGGAAAATGCAATAGAAGCGGCTGAAGAGGCACAAGCCCAAAGGAATTATCAAAATCGGTTAAAGAGGGCCAAAAGCGCGGCACAAGTACAGACTGTTCAACAAAATGAGCAGCTCAGGCTGCAAAAAAAGGCAAATGATGAATATATTGATGCCTTAGAGACTCATTTGAAATTTGTTGAAGAACGAATTCGTGCGCAGCGAGAGCGTATTACAGATGAGTTTGACCAAATTGCCAAAAAAGCGGCAGACAGTTTGGAAGACCTGGAGAAGGCACGGGAAAAAATGGCCGAGAAGATGGTGGACTATGGCGGTTTGTATCAATCAAAGCGGCAGATTTTTCTCAATGCGGGACCCAATGGTGAACGGGAGATTTATGAGAATGCCATTTTAGATTTATCCCGTGAAAGAGTAGAACTGGAAAAGTATGCATCACTCCTTCGGGAAATAGGGATGCAGGAGGATATACCAAGTGAGATGTTTCAAAGCATCCGGGAGCTTTCCATAGAGGATGCCATTCGATACCAGGAGGCACTTTTAACATTAAGCGATGCTGAACGTGCGGCCTATATTGAGGATTGGAAAGCGATTCAGAATCTTGCAGAACAAACGGCAAAAGACAGCTTTGTTAAAGATACAAAATTAGCTTTAGATGCGATAGAGGGGGAACTTGAAAATTGGTATGGAACCATACCCTCCGGTTTTTTTCAGGAAGGTACCCTTTCAGCCGAGGCTTTTGGTGCAGGGTTTATTGAATCTTTGGCGAACATGCAAGAGATGTTACAACAGGCGGTAAGTGAGGTTATATCCGGCGAGGGATTTTTGTTGCAAAGTGGTAATTCCCAAACAGAGAATACGGTGCGAACCAACAATTATACAACCACTTATGTGCTCAATGGTGCCGGTGAAACTGTATCGCAACAACTACGCAGTGCTCGTGCCCATGAGGCAGTGGTACAGTTAAGGGAGGGATAACATGTTATGTTATGAAAATGACTGGGGTAGTTTGCAACTTTATGGCGGAGGCGGTGTGTGGAATGTAACAGAATGCGTAGGGCTTGAGTTACCGAATAAGGTTTTTCAAGTTGTTCAATATGCTGAAATGCCGGGGCAAGTTACCATGCAGGAACGGGCGGAGGCTAGAGTGGTGACCCTACGCGGAGATTGCTGTGGCGGGCGACAGGCCCTTTCGGAGGGAATGCGTATTTTAAATCAAAAAGGCCGCTTATGGATTCAGGGGCAGGGAATTTTTAGACAAATAGAGGCCTATTGCAGCCTTTTTGAGATTCAAAAACATCATGGCGAGTATGTTGAATTTATTATGCAGTTTACTTGTGATGACCCTTATTTTGGGGCTGAAGAGCCGGTACGCATGGCCATGTATGGTCGACGGGATTTGGTGGAGGGCAGTTTTAAAATGCCTTGTTTATTTACCAGTCGACTTACAACAGCGACGATTTATAACAATGGGGATGTGAAGGCTGAACCGATTTTTACTATTTATTGCAAAAGTGTCGGTTCGGGTGGTGACACACAAGGCATATGCATTGAAAACACCACTACGGGTGCTAAGTTTATGCTGGATTACACCATGGTGGAAGGCGAAACCATTACAGTTGATATTCCAAATCGTCAGATATATAGCGACCTGAAAACAACAGATAATAATGAAGGGAATTTGATTGAATATATATCTAAAGATACATATTTAAGTGATTTAGCTTTGGTTGTAGGAGAAAACCAATTTACTACATCCAATTACAATGTGGGTAGCGATATTATTATTGTTTGCGAGCTTAAAGAAAAATATTTGGAAGCGGTGATGTAAATGGATAATATTTGGTTTTATGATTTTTCCTTCCGTCCACTTATGATTATCCACGACATGACTTCTGTTAACTGGCAGTTATATTTTAATGACATAGGCAGCTTTGAACTGCATACAACGGTTCAGGACAAGATTACCTCCATGTTGCGTAGTCATCCATATATGGTAGCTGTGCAAGGGGATAAACAGGCTATCATTACCGGGTGGCAGCTGGGGAAGGAATGTATTCTTTACGGTAGAACTTGTAACTGGCTGCTGACAAGGCGAATAACACCGGCCTTTGAAACAAAAACCGGGACAGTGCAGGACATGACGCAGACCATGGTTTTAGATGCATTTGCGGATGTATCGGAGCTCACCATAGGAACGTCAATAGAAAATGATGGAGAGATTCAATATACATTGCGGTCTGATCAGACGACCTTTGATGCGGTTCAAGCTTGTTTAGAGCAGGGGGATATGGGACACAAGGTGCTATTTGATGTCATTGACGGCCGATGGAAGTATTGTGTGCTTACGGGCAGGGAATTGCAACTGGTGCTGTCAGAAAATAGGCGAAATGCCAGTGAAAGTGTTTATTCAGAGGATATATTGAATTGCTATAGCGGAGGCTGGTATCAACAGGAGCAGGAGGGGGATGGTGCTGACTCTGTGCGAACCTATTTAGCAGGAGATGATAAAACAGGTATTTACCGATGGGAGTGTATGTTAGAAAGCGGCTCAGCGGAGGAGGCGGGTAAAGAACTGGAAAAGAAGGTTCGCAACAAAGAAGTGACGGCAATTATGCGAGGTGTTCACTTTGGTGAGGATTATGATTTAGGTGATTTTGTATATGTTCAAGTAGATAAAGGCGGCTTTCAATTGACAGAGAAAAAACGAGTAACCGGCGTTCATATTTGGTACGAAGCAGACACAATAGGCGAGGAACCCATTTTGAGTACATGCGTATTGTAACTACATACCACAGAGAGGTGAGGAATGTGAGCTATAAAGTAAATTTTTTAGACAACGAATTAATATCGGCTGCAGACCTGAATGAGGTTGCAGCATCGGTTGGGGGGGATGCTTCAGCATTTAAAGACAACATGGTATATGGGGTGGATGATTTAAATGATATATCCGCCACTTTAATTACAAAGGGGATTGCAAATGGGTGTATTTTATCTAGTTCAGTGAATGAAACAGGTAAAGGTGTTGTAACTGTGGGAACTGGTAATTTATTTATGCCTGATGGCAAGCGTGTGGAAATTGATGAAGAGGGAGTATCTCTTTCCTTTACATTAGGGAATAGTTATTATGTATGGTTTTACCATGACAGTGTAACCGGTTTTGTAACACCCTGTTGTACAACCAATGCCCCAAGGGGGGATTATGTATTGCTGGGACAGGTGACAGAGAAAGGAGAAGTGATGGCTCAGCCCGACCGTGCCATGATGAAAAACAGCTTTGCCGGTCTTAACAAAACAGAAGTTTTCACATATCTATATACTTGTACCCGAGTGGTTGGCCAAACAACTTTAATATGTGAATTAACACCGGAGCAGTTGGGCTACCGTCGTGCTATTATATATGCAGAACAAAATGATGGCATACAAGTTTCTTGTGGTCACGTAAATTTAGAAGACGGCACATCCTTTTCCGTTTTAAAAACACACATGGAAACGGGGATCGAACATATTGGTCAAGACGGAGCTATTTTAAGTATGTATTATGACCCCGGTAGTGGCGGCACTTTCAAAAAAGTTTTTCTCCGACTGGTTTTAGGTACAGACAATATTTTAAGATTATATGAACAGCTGATAGAAACGGGCAGAGGTGGCATAGGCTATAGCGGTTTAATACAGAACCTTCAAATTATTTTATGTTAGGGGGAGTTGCGCGTGATTGAATATAAAGTTAGGGTTGACGTAAAGGGTCCGCACACCTTATATAACGACGTTGTTTTTACTACAGGGGATGTGCAAGCCTATGGTTTACGTTTCCTCTTTTATGAGGATGGGAAACCTTATGATACAGATGGGTGTCGGTTGGTTATTAAGGGTAAACGGGCGGATGATGTTATTCTTGTGGACCAAGGCATTATTGATACAGATGGGACTGGTTTTTATGAGGTGGCAGAGAGCCTTTATGCTGTAGAAGGAACTCTTAGCATGGAGGTGGCATTGACTACAGATGAGGGAACCTATATCACCACGAAGGAATTGATGTTTGATGTGAGAAAAGGATATGGCGATGGTGACATGGCCGGGGAAGATGAATCACCCTTGTTAACCAGATTAATATGTGCTGCTGAAAGTGCAGAATCTGCCGGGAACAGATGTGAATTATTATCGGAAGAATGTGTGCCGGCAGAGCAGGAACGTGTTACGGCAGAAACATGCAGAATACAATCAGAATTAGAGAGAAATTCGGCCGAAGAAGCAAGAGCCGCTGCGGAATTGCAGCGCGTGCAAAGCGAAGAAGTAAGACAAGCAGAGACAGCCGATATGATGAATCGTGGTGAAGCTTCGATACAGCAGGCCAATCAGGCGGCAGAACAGGCAAATATTTCAGCAGAAAGGGCGGAAACGGCTGCAGCTGAGATTAACAATAAGGCTGATGCGTTAGAGATTTTAACAGAAACGGGGAAGGTTTTTAGCATTACTGATAGTGCGAACAAAAATCTGTCACGGTTACAAGTATATGGCGAATCAACACAGGATGGCACGCCCACAACCGATGCGCCCGTTGCAGTTTCGAGTGTAGAAAATCCAACTGTTCAAGTGAATGGCAAAAACCTTGTATATAAGGAAATAATCAACGGCAGTATTGACGAAAATGGTAAAATAATTACTTCGGGTAATGGGAATTATAAGTTAATCGTTGCAAAAGTATCAGGCATATCAAAAATAAGTATGCAAGGGGCTCGTAATTATGCTTATATGGAAGGGTGGTTTATAGACGAGCCGGACATTGGAGTACAAACCTACAATGGCTCCAGAGAGACGACAAATGTTAGTGAGGGTTTTGTCAACAGAACAGTACCCGAAGGCGTTAAGTATGTTGCATATAGAGTTTCATACAGAGCACAAGGACAAATTGAAGTGGGCGAAAGAGCAACAGAGTATGAACCGTTTATAGAGCCACAGTCTGTAACCGTTTCAGGCATTACATTAAGAGGGATACAAAATACAGTCGGGGATTGGATAGCAAGAGATGAGATTTTTCTTAATGGTAAGGAAGGATATGTAAAGCATATTCAAAGAATTGATCAGTCCATAGAAGAATGTACTACAGAATCAATCGCAGACAAAACGCAGTATGTTTTAGGAACGCCTATCGAAACCGACATAACAGATACAGAAGCAGGGCAAGCATTATTGGCGTTACACTCAAACTATCCAAGTACAACAATTTTATGCGATACAGATTGCTCTGTGACCTATAAGGCAGATACAACGATTGCATATAACAACATAAAAAGCGAGCTTGACACGCTAAAACAAGCTATTATTTCATTAGGAGGTACAATATAATGTTTAATTTTAGTGAGTGGCTAAAGGCAGGTATTATTGACGGGTATAAAAAAGGGCATACACCCTTTGTGAAGGTAACGGAAATGACGGCAGCCTATCTATCCAAGGGTTTCATTACGGAATCACAGGTAGAGGAAATTGTAACGGCGTGTCCCGCTCCTGTGGAAGAAGAGCCAGCCGAAGAGTTTGCGGAGGCTTAAAATGAAAATTTTTATTGATGCCGGCCACAACTATAGTGGCGCAGATACAGGGGCTATTGGTAACGACCTGAAGGAGCAAGACGTCACTGTTGAAATTGCAAATTGCCTGGCGGAACTTTTGCAAAAGTCAGGGCATACAGTTCATTTAAGCAGAACAAGTAAAGAAGATAATTGTGGTTATACAGTGACGGAATCTTTACATAACAGAGTAGCAATGGCAAACGATTGGAAGGCGGAGCTATTTATCTCTATTCATTGTAATGCTTACAATGGTAAGGCCAGGGGAACAGAAACCCTTGTTTACAGCCAGGGGAATAAGGCAAGCGAATATGCGGAGCGTATCCAATCGGCAATTGTAGGGCATTTGGGCACTCAAGACCGGGGGGTCAAGGTACGGCCGGATTTATTTGTACTGCGGAAAACAACAATGCCTGCACTTTTAGTGGAAACTGCGTTTATTGATAATAAAGAAGATGCCATGCTCTTACAAAACAACCAAAAGGAATTTGCGAAGGCTATTTTTGAAGGCATTACAGGGCAAAAGGTTGAAGGAAAAGAGGAGGACGCATGGGTGGAACAGACCGTTATGAAATTACCTGAAGAGGTTTATGTGCAAGAGATTGAGCCAAAGGATTTTAAGGTTGTTGTGTGCGACAGGGAGAAGAAGGACATTCCCTTGGGAAGCTACTTTAATTGCGGTTATTTTGCCACAGAAAAAGGCGGTAGAACTGTTCCTGTAGGAAATCTTGCAAGTGATGGCAAAATCGTTGCACAGGCAAAGGACAACGCAAATTGGATGAATTTATCAGGGAAGGCTTTAACAACGGTTTACACCACCGATTATGGTGAATGTGGCATTGTAAAAACAGACAATCTTTCTACAATTAAGGGGCTAAAATCAGCAGTTAGCGGTATTCCGATTATTGTTGGCGGTAAGCAAGTGAGTTTGGATGAAATTAAGGCTGAAGGCTATTTTGGTAATGAGTTATATGATACCTGGCATGGTTTTTTAGGCATAAGGCATAACAAACTTGTTTATGTTGCCATGAAATGTGCATTTAATCAAATGTGTTGGGCGCTGGTTGCGCTTGGTATATATGATGCTATTAAACTGGATGGCGGTGGTAGTTTTATTTTAAAGGACGGAAAGGAACTAACAGGGACAGAAGAAAATAGACGCATACATAACGTAGGGGTGTGGTGACATGGATGAACTTTGTAAGGAACGATTTGAAGCTATTGAAAGGCGTTTGGAAAAAGGTGACGGCGTATTAAAGGCACACACGACAGATATTGCGGTTTTAAAAACTAATATGGAAAATTTAACAAAATCTTTATCGGCCTTAACCAAAGCTCTGTGGGGTGTTTGTGGTACGGCTTTGGCATCTTTGTTCGGTTTTTTTATGTGGTATATTGAAAAATTATAAAAGGAGAGTAAGGATATGTATGAATTATTAAAAGAATTTATTAAACCGGAGCTCCTTATTTTGATTCCGGTTTTGTATTTATTGGGCGCATCTATGAAAAAGAGTGCAGTACCTGACCGATACATTCCTTGGACTTTAGGTCTTGCAGGGGTGGTTCTCAGCTTGCTTTTTATGGTTGCAAGTACGGACCTATCCGGTTTGCAAAGCATATTTTTAGCTTTTTTCTCCAGCATTACCCAAGGTGTACTGGTGGCAGGTGCATCGGTATATGTGAATCAGCTTGTAAAACAAGCGGGGAAAGAGGACTAGCCGTGGTTTTGTGCATGTGGTCGAACTAAGGTCAGAGTATATGATCAACCTTATGTTCGACCGCAAACCATATTTTTAATAAAATGGAAAAAAACCTTGACAAGCATTTATATCTATGGTATAATACATTTTTGTTAAGAAGATTTATATGCACCATTAGCTCAGCTGGTAGAGCACCTGACTCTTAATCAGGGTGTCCAGGGTTCGAGTCCCTGATGGTGTACCAATAAAATCACACGCCGTTTGGTGTGTGATTTTTTTAAACAAAGGGACGAGAACCCGTAGGGTGAGATCGCGGAGTCCCCAAGAAGCCGAGCAATAGCGATGGTTGATTGGATGGACGTAGCATGCATGGGAGCGAAGCGAGTCGTAGTCCCTGATGGTGTACCACGTTGGAACAAATTATGCTTGTTCCGATTTTTTTGTGCAAAAAAATCAGTCACCCGCTTCACTGTTCCTCCTTTTTCGTAAAAAGGCACGCTCGGCTCGCCTATTTGGTTGTAAACGCCCTCTTTGACGGCTCGCTGTCGCTATCACCTTTTTACGAGTGTGTCTTCGGTACATTTGTCATCTGAACCGTTCGGCTTTTCCAAAAAAATCACACGCCCAAGGGCGTATGATTTTTTTTAACAAAGAGGCGAAAAATTATTTTACAATTCCTTTAGTTTCATAAGTGACTTGATCACCATTGACGGTTACCAAGTAGTATTTGACATAGGAGATGTTAGTGGCCGGCGGTTTTACACCAATACTGGGGAAAACACCGGCTGTTGTAATATATCGGACTCCGTTTTCCACAAGGGTTTCATTGACAAAACCACCAGCAAATACATACACGGTGCATCCTTTAGCGGCGGCCTGTTCCATTAATTTTTTAAATACGGTTATTTCCACATCCAGGGAAGATAGATTATGGTCATTTAAAAACACAAATAAATTTCCACCCTGTACCTCCCCAATAGCCTGCTGAAGTTTGGTCCATTGGGTTTTATCAGCACCATATAGAGTTGTACCATAGTTATTTTTTACAGTGATAAAGGTGCTTCCTTTATGGGTAAATTTCGAAAAACCATCGGCTGTTTTCATGTTATTTCCCAAACCTGTCAGTAAACCGCTATTTACGTTATTGCCTACGAAAAAGTTTATATTGCTTTCTTCTTTTATGGTGCTAACGGTTCGATTCATGATATATATATCAAAAAATTTCTCGGGGCTACGCGTATTCCCAAATACGGTAAACTGAAAACCATCCGTATCATTAACCTCGGCGTACCTATGTGCAGCATCGGGGATGAATGCACCTTTAGGTGCTTCCACAGGTTTGGCACCATCTACAGTAATGGAGGCATTAGCTGCAACTTCGCCCCAGGAAGCGGTTATTATGGTGGACCCATGACGCAAAGCTTTAACTGTATTTTGTTCTACAACAGCCACAGATGGGTTAAGAACAGTCATTTTTACATCTTTTGGATACAAGGAGGCAGAATAGCCGTTTGCATCCCGGCCCGTTAACCAAAGAGTGGCCGTTTTACCGCTGGATAAAGCAAGGGTGTCGTTCGTTATGGTAAGACGATGTGGTGTATCTAACACCTGTAAGGTTATCTCATCATAAAATCCATTAATCTCCGCGCGAATAACAGCTTTACCCACAGCGGTGGGATAGAAAAAATCTTGCTGCATAGTTCCGCTGCCTTCTATTATTGACCAGGATATTTGGTCGGTGGGTGCACTATCCATAATTCGTCCGTATTGGTCCAACATTTCTACATAAAGCCAACGGGATGCGCCGTTAAAGACGGCCGTATCGTCACTTTTTAGGCGAATAGCACTCATTTTTGCCTTTGACAAATGCTGGGCAATAATGCCAATGGAATTTGTAACGGGGCGTTTGCCGCCATCAGAGGGAGTGTTTACCACCTGTTGGGTATTATCGGATTGCTTAACGGCCATAAGTGTGGAACCGCCGCCATCTAAATTCATAGCATTATAACAGCCTAAATCGGCCATTAAATAACCTAATTGTGCCATTGTCATACCGGTGGCACCGGCACGACGGCCGTCTACAGCGACCAGCGTCATTTTTTTACCTGATTTATCCAAACCTACGGCAGAGCGGGGCTGAGTACCGGCAATGATATGGGAAAAGGAAGTGGGAATTTGACCATCAACTAAAATCATACCGCCACCACCAACGGCGGTTTCAATATCTTCATAGTTAGGTGTTGTAGTCATGTGCAACGTAATGGTATCATCTTGTTGAAAACAATCATCTAAAAATGTATGCATGCTTAAATCGCAGGCCAACACATAGCCATCTTCCGGAATAGAAACGGGACCTATGTCTCGATTTTTAGCTATTACCATGCCTTTTTCCACCACCAACTCCAACACATTTCCTGCGGAACCGGGGGTAGAGTCACCCCAATCTTTTGTGTACATTACAATACCCGTCATATCGTCGTATTTATTCATGACGGAAATGGGTGCAGTAGTGCCGTCAGGTGCGGTTATAATAAAACTGTAGGTAAAGGGATTAAAATATAAATTTTCGCCTTCCTTGGTTTGATACAATGCGTTCATGCTTTCATAGGCTGCCGGAGAGGTTTTTAATACCCCATCTTGTATTTCCAGGCCAATGGCGCTGCCACGGCCTGATTCACCGGATTTTTTGGAAAAGAAATCGGCATTAATGGCAGCCAGTGCATCGGCGTTTTTAGCTGATTCATAGGTATTTTGTAAATAACTTTTTCCGTCCTCGTGGCTTAATACATCAAATTTTAAGTAAGGCTGACTTAAATCGGCCTGAATTACATAAATATCCTGCCATCCGTTTTCATACAGTTGTTGCACATGCTTATATGTAACACCCTCAATAACAGTTCTTTCTTCTACTGTTACAGAAAGCTCATTGGCGTAGCAAGGCAAAATTAATGATACAAGAAAACAGGTACAAAGCCAAAAAGTGCAAATTTTTTTCATAAGAATCTCCTTGATTATTCATTAGGCGTGCCAGCCGTTTACACTATTTTTTATTGCGGTAAACAGTCTTTGACGAACGCCACTATGTTCATTTTCTAATTGAGTCAACAGGGTTTTTGCATAGGCGCGTTTTGTGTTGCCTTCAGCCGGGCAGCTATTATGAACAACAGGCAGTTGCATCTTTGTTGCAAATTTTTGAATATCCTTTTCCTCCGTATAAATCAGAGGGCGGAGCAGGGTGACCTCCATACGGTCTAAGTAGGTCACCGGCGTAAAGCAGTTAACACGGCCTTCAAACAACAAGCTGAGTAAAAAAGTTTCGATGACGTCATCATAATGATGCCCCAACATAATCTTATGACATCCCCGGGCTTTGGCAGCGGTATTTAAAGCACCGCGACGCATATTAGCACAAAGAGCGCAAGGATTTTTTTCTTTGCGATAATCAAAAACAATTTGTTTGATTTCGGTTTTTTCAATGGTGTAGGGAATATTCAACTGGCGACAATATCCTGCCACAGGGGAAAAGTCCATTTCGGCCATGCCCATATCCAAGGTGATTGCCTCTAAATGAAAAGGAATGGGATAAAACCGTTGGAGTGCATGGGCAACAGCTAATACAGTTAATGAATCCTTGCCGCCGGAAACTCCCACGGCGATACGGTCATTAGGCTCTATCATGTGATAATCATCAATGGCACGCCGCATATGGCTGAGCATTTGTTGCATAGCTATCCTCGTTTCTCTAGAAGAGTAGATCTGTCTGTTATTGTAGAATCAGTGCACGATTTAGATGCCATAAGTTTTTAGCGATATACTCGCTCATGCTCGTGCGATATATTTTCACTCTGTTCAAATGCAATATAACCTCATCTTATTCGGTTGCGATATGATATAAATTCCTTTTCTCGTCCCGAAGGGACATATCGCATCGAAGATATATCGCACCTTTAGGTATATCGAAAATTCCGTCAGGAATTTATATCGCTGAGTTTAATCGTTTCACGATTAAACTCATTATATCATAGTTCCTGCTTTTTTTCAAGACAAAGACATAAACTGGAAATCATTTCAATCAGTTTTTTTCCGCCGTTTCGGCTAGGCAATGCACTTGACCATCCGACAAACGAAGGTGAAATGCCGTATGAGGTGCCAGTTGATTAACGGATTGCAACAGTGTGCCATTTGGCAGACTGGCGTAAGCATAGCCACGGTTTAGTGCGGCCAATGGGCTTAGGGAATCTAATTTACCAACTTGTAAAGAAAAGGCATGCTGCTTTTTTTCAATATATGCTAAAAGGGAACGATGACTCTCTTTCTGCAGGGTATCCAGGGTAATTCTCTTTTCGGCCAAAGTGTCGGAAAAACCTGTAATAGCGGGGTGATTTATTAGTTGTTGTGCCTTTGTACGGGCTAGGGTTATTTTTTGCTGCACCATTGTATGTAAGATATTATAACAAGCTAACATCTGGGTCTTTTGCTTTGTTATATCAGGAACGGCCAGTTCGGCGGCGGCTGATGGTGTTGGCGCACGCATGTCGGCAACAAAATCGGCAATGGTAAAATCAGTTTCGTGTCCAACGGCAGAGATTATTGGAATTTTCGAGCTAAAAATAGCCCGTGCCACAATCTCCTCATTAAAGGCCCATAAATCCTCAATGGAGCCACCGCCACGACCCACAATCATGACATCACCAAGCTGATGTAAATTCAGCTGTGTAATGGCATTAGCAATTTCTGCGGCAGCCCCGTCTCCTTGTACTAAAACGGGAAACAGCTTAACCTGCGCCAAAGGCCAGCGTCTACGGAGAACGTTGATAATATCCCGAATGGCAGCGCCGGAGGGAGCTGTTACAACACAAACAACCTTTGGAAAGGCAGGCAATGGCTTTTTAAAGTCAGCATCAAAGAGACCCTCGGCTTCTAACTTTTTTTTCAAATGCTCATAGGCGGCATATAAGGCACCCTCCCCATCCGGCTCCATGCCTTCAACGTATAGCTGGTATACACCGCCCGGCTCATACACCGAAATACGTCCCCGTGCCAGCACTTTCATGCCATCCTCCGGGATAAAGCGTAAGGCAGTGGCATCGGAACGAAACATTACAGCGCGAAGGACCGAGTTGTCGTCCTTTAGTGTCATGTAAATATGACCGGAGGGGTGGCGTTTACAGTTGGATAGTTCGCCCTGAATACAAATATTTTTTAAATATCCATTATGGTCAATTACGCGGCGAATATAGTGATTTAATTGGGAGACGCTAACGGTTAGCAGTTCTTGTTCCATAGCCCTTTGCACTCCTTTACCTGAAAAAATATAATAAAAGGCGCGTTCAAGTATAAACGCGCCTTTTATTATTGTTCAATTGACTTTATAACGGAGGATAAAATGCCGTTAACAAAGGCGCCGGCCTTTTCACTTTCGTAATCTTTAGATAATTGCACAGCTTCGTTAATGGCAATGCTATTGGGGATATCTTCATTATAGAGAATTTCGCAAATGCCAATGCGAAGAGCCGCAAGGCTTACCTTAGATAAACGTGACAACGTCCAGCCAACGGCATTTTGCGCAATTAAAGCATCGATATCTGTTAAGTGATCTAATGTGGTATGAACCAAGGTTTCCAAATAGTCTTGCTGGTTACCAATGTTGCTTTGATAGGTGTAATACAGCTCTAACAACGTATCGGCAGGCAATTTTTGAAATTCATATTCAAACGCCATAATAAATCCGGCCTCTCGAGCCTCTTTTCTTGTCATAGTCATGCTCCTGTCTATGTTAATTTATAAAACAAAGCCTAGGGATTCTGTTAGGTTTTTTGCAGGGAGAATCCGCAGCCCTTCGGGAACTCGTAAATTTTTTGCGTTAGCCTGGGGAATTAAGCAAGTGGAAAAGCCAAGTTTTAACACCTCGGAAAGCCGCCGTTCAATTTGGCTGACAGCCCGGAGCTCTCCGGTTAATCCTACCTCACCGATAGCAGCTAAAGAAGAATCTATCGGTTGATTTCGAAAGGCAGAGACTATTGCCAAGGCTAAAGCCAAATCTACAGCAGGCTCGTCCAAACGAATTCCCCCAACGATATTTACATAAGCATCCTGGTTTTGTAAATTCAAACCAACCCGCTTTTCTAACACAGCAATCATTAGATTGACGCGGTTGAAATCAATTCCGGTGGCCATACGTCGGGGCATACCAAAGGCGGAAGGGCAAAGCAAAGCCTGAATTTCGGCGAGCATAGGCCGTGTACCTTCCATGGTGCATACCACAGCGGAGCCTGCAGCCTGGTCAGGACGGCCGCTTAAAAGCATCATAGACGGATTTTCTACCTCATGCAATCCCGCATCTGTCATTTCAAAAACGCCAATTTCGTTGGTGGAGCCAAATCGGTTTTTAACAGCCCGCAAAATCCGATAACTTTGGTTGCGGTCACCTTCAAAATATAACACACAATCCACCATATGCTCCAGCACCTTGGGACCGGCAATAGCACCATCCTTTGTTACGTGACCTACCACAAAAACAGCCGTGCCGGTTTCTTTGGCATAGCGCATAAGGGACAGGGTGGTTTCCCGTACTTGGCTAATACTGCCGGGCGCTGATGTTATATCCGGATGATACATTGTTTGAATAGAGTCAATAATCAACACATCAGGCTTAACGGTATTTAAAGCTGTTTGAATGGTGGTCATGTCGGTTTCAGAAAGGACCATAAAGGCAGGCCCATCAACCTGCAAACGGTCAGACCGCATCTTCAGCTGCTTTTCCGACTCCTCACCGGAAACATAAAACAGGGTTGCCTGTTTATCTAAATGACCGGCTAATTGCAATAATAACGTAGACTTGCCAATGCCCGGGTCACCACCTACTAAAATAAGGGAACCCCGTACCACCCCGCCGCCTAATACACGGTCAAGCTCATGAATGCCGGATGAAAATCTTTGGTAATCGGTTATATCCACTTGATTCAAGGGCGTGGGTTTGGCCCTGTGGGTAGATGCAGCCGTGCGTGTGTTTGCTTTTTCATTAGGAATCATTTCTTCCTCAAGGGAGTTCCATTCGCCACAACCGGGGCATTTGCCCAACCATTTTGGGGTTTCGTAACCGCAAGATATGCAGACAAATTTAGTTTTAGCCTTCACAATATAGTCCCTTCTTCCTGTGCGGCAGGTGTTTCTGTGGGCACAACCGGCGGCGGCGCATCGGTAACCTCCACAGGTTGTCCTGTTGGGGGAGCTAAAGCAGAAGGTGTTTCTTCTGCTGGGGCAGTAGTTGGTTCGGCAACAGTGTCTACCGACTCCGGCAACGGGGCTGTTCCAATAATTTCAATGCGGTCGCTGGCTACATAGGTACTTTTGGTCAGCAACTCACTTTTTATTATGCGACCATTTTCTTTTATGATTTTATATGTATTATGGGAACTGCCGTTTGACCCCTTTTGCTCAACTTCTATAGTGCCAACAGGTAAATCGGGATTTTCTTTTTGGACAACTTTTGCCGTGGTTGTACCTGTACATTCTGTGGTAATATCAATGGTTCTGTTTTGATTGGCTTTTGTACCAAATACAGAAATTTTATTAACACCACCTGAGGCCGAGGCTACGATTTTAATGGGGGCTTGGGTGTTATTAGAAAATTTAAAGTCAACGCTGCCATATGAAACGGTGGCATCCCGCCCAAGGGGAACATAGGAAACAGGCAGGGAATGATTGGTTCTTTGTTCAATCTTTAAATCTGCCAAAACAACGGCATTAAACAAAGTTGAGGATACCTGGCAAATTCCGCCGCCAATACCCGGCTCAATTTTATTACCTACGTACACATTGGCGGTACGAAAACCGCGAGCGGCTGTACGAGGACCAACGGTTGTGTTATAGGAGAACACATCGCCGGGCGCTAATACAACTTGATTAATTTTTTCAGCAGCTAAACTAACGTTATGGGAACGAGCTATGTCACCGGCATTATAGCGGGTACTATAGCTTCCTAGCAGGTCGGGAAACAGGTTGGCTTCCAATTCCTGCGCAGTGATAGCTGCCGGGGTTTTTGTAATGGGAATGGTAATAACGTCTCCCGAGGTTTCATCAATGATACGTTGTGCCGCCACCTTATCAAAGGAAATGCCATCTTGTTCATCTGTTATAACAAGACGTTGATTTTCAATTGTGTAGGTGGCATCTATAGGTTCGCCACAAATTTCGTCATATATATCATTGGCAATGGGAACGGTAGGTAAAACACGCTCCGGCTCTATGGAAAAAATGTTATCTGACAAGGTCAAAGCGGTTGCTTTAAAATCTTGCATTGCTTTATCCTGGTTAATAGAAAATCCGGGAACACCACGGGTAATCATTAACTCAGTTTCGCCAATGGATATGGCCATATCCTGGCCCGGCTCATCAATTGAGTCAGCAATTTTATGTACAGCTTCCAGCAATAACGTTTCATCACAGGCGATAACTGGGGGCAAAACAAGAGGATTTGTCCACAGGCTTATCATTTCGCGCAAACGGCTAAAAGTACTGCCTGTGCGCGCTGTCCTATAGGCCAGCTGTGCAGTTTGTTCCGCATCAAGTTCCGCATTCAAAGCGTTTAAATCTAATTCAATTTTCATGTCACCGCTACGGAGGGTCACAGTTTGGGAGAGCTTATCATGGTAATGCTCTGCTACAGTGGTGAAAGCAGTTTCGGTACTTAAACCGCCTACATCAATATCTCCTATGAATATTCCTTTGTATATGCGGGGATTATTCAACATGTAACCGGCAACAAGCATTAAGGTAAACAAAATAGCTAAAAAAGCGAGAGCGACAATTAATAATATTTTCTTTTTATTCGGTAATTTTGTATCAGCGTGAATTGTTCGCATAGTACCACTCCTTAGCTTATATTATAAATGGAAAATGTCTATTTGTAAACTGTTTTATAAGATTTTTAATTTGTTTTTTCATAAAGAGTATATGACTTAGTGAGCCAGAATTTCAATTTGGTGATTA
This sequence comes from Oscillospiraceae bacterium, assembly GCA_015069045.1. GTDB lineage: Bacteria > Bacillota > Clostridia > UBA1381 > UBA9506 > UMGS755. The sequence goes on along the minus strand of SVJJ01000009.1, from coordinate 2,623 downwards.
TGATAAAAAAGGGGCCGTTCCTCAAGTGCTTTAGGAACGGCCCCTTAGCATTAACGGTTTAGTAGCCAAAAGGCAAGATTTAAGTATCCGGCAAAGGTAATCCACAACCAGTAAGGCAGCATTAAAAACCCGGCGGTGTGGTCAATGCGATAAAATTTGGCCGTTGCAATTCCGGTTATCAGCCAAAGGAGTAAAAGCACCCAAAAGGCTGCAAAGGGGAGGTTAAAGCGAAAAAACACAATTGGCCAAACAAAACTCAGCAGCAAAGAGATTCCATAATAGTTTAATGCATCCCGAACATGGGGTTTAGAGTAGCCGTTGCGAAAGATTAAGTAACTTGCAATTCCAATGAGAATGTACAAAATTGTCCAAATAATGGGAAATATATATCCCGGTGGTGCTAAGGGAGGCTTTTGCAGCGCGCTGTAAAATTCGCGGCTATTTTGTGTAAAAAAAGCAGCCAAGCCACCGACAGCCAAAGGAATTAAAACAGCAATAACCAGCCGAAATATGTTTTTTGCGTTTATAACCCGGAATGTGTTGCCCACAAATAACACCTCGTTTCCGCCACAGAATTATGACCTGTGGCAAAATCTTAATTTTTTACTATATTTTAGTATATGCGGGCCAAATTTTGTTTATACATAAGGGGTTAATCCAGAGGGATAACAATTTCCTGCCCAATGGATAAGCAGGAATTTGATAGCTGATTGATGTATTGCACCTTGTCAATAAATAATCGCAGATCCATGGCTTCGGGGCAATGGGGCTCGCATAATGACCATAGGGTATCGCCTGTGTCTGCAATGAGGGTAATCTGGTGCGTGCCGTCATCTGCCAGCGGTGCTAAGGTACATGCAAAGCTAATGGCGATAACAGATGCAATAATATATAATTTTATTCGTTGTTCTTTTGCACGGCGAGCATAAGATTTGATTCTTTTTTTTCTTTCTGTCATATGTAGTCACTCCTTATACAGAACTAATGTTCGTAAACTCATTTTAACAGAACAAATGTACTGTGTCAATAGTTTTTTTTAATTTTTTTCTTAACATTCAAAAAGATGTAAATAAATGTCCCATTATTTTTAGATTGCTCATTAATGACAAATGTGCTATAATTGACACATACAGAATTTTATTTCATAAAATTCCTAAAGCCTTTCGGCTTTTTGCGGTCTTTGACCGCTGTGTCAATTGACGGCGTCGCAAAAATGCCCTTGCAAGCAAGCATTTTTACTCCTGGTAAAATTGACATCTAAATCGTTCACGAATTCTATAATTGACACATATAGAATTTTATTTCATAAAATTCCTAAAGCCTTTCGGCTTTTTGCGGTTTTTGACCGCTGTGTCAATTGACGGCGTCGCAAAAATGCCCTTGCAGTAAGTAGTTTACTCCTGATAAGGTTGTTTTTTGGCATTTAATTATGGGTTGAGTTTATAATCGAAATATACAAAATTTATGAAAAAGGAGAATTTTTATGTCCAATATTTGGCATGATATTTCACCAAAAAGAATACAAGCTGAGGATTTTATTTGTGTTGTAGAAATATCAAAAGGAAGTAAGAAAAAATATGAGCTCGACAAAGAAACGGGCTATCTTATGCTGGACAGAATTCTGTACACATCAACGCATTATCCTGCAAACTATGGATTTATTCCCAGAACCTACGGCGATGACAATGACCCGCTTGACGTGCTCTTGTTGTGCTCCGAACAGATTGAGCCTATGACACTTGTTCGTGCATATCCTATTGGTGTAATTTCTATGATAGATAACGATCGCAATGATGAAAAAATAATTGCCATTCCATTCAGCGATCCAAACTATAATATGTATAAGGATATCAGTGAGCTTCCGCAACACATTTTTGAGGAGATGAGTCATTTTTTCACTGTGTATAAAAATCTTGAAGATAAAGAAACTGCAGTGAATGAAGTAAGCGGTTATAAAACTTCGCTTAAGATAATTGATAAGGCTATCGATGACTATATAGAAAAGTTTTGTAAATAGCAAGCATTTATACTCTTGGTAAAATTGACATCTAAAATACATAGTCTTTATAGTAAAGAGTGTCGAACGATGTCGAGATATAAAGCCCTCCTTTACGCAAGGGAGGCTTTGCTGTTGTCACCTAAACCTTACATCTCGCTATCGCCAAAACAAACTGCATCTAAACCGTCTGTCCTGCATAAAGGCATATTGTTGGATTATGTTAAAAGGAGAAAGTTATGAGATTTTTGTGGAGCCTTTTTGTTATTGTTCCTCTTGCTTTTGTTATGTAGGTATCTTATATTTACGAACCAACAAAAACAATAGGAACAATAGCGATTGCGTTTTTTTGTTGGTGTTGCTTTTATATTATATGAGTTGTGCCGAAGAGACAAATAATTTTTGTCCCTGAACACTGTTCATTAGGACCTACTAACGAAACCCCAGTATTTATGCGGGTTTGCGGAGTTGCGGTTCAATTTTATTTGCAGTGAAAAATGCAAATAACAACTCAATTTCGAAAGGTGGTAGGTATTTATCGTAAATAATCGCTGTGTGCGATGAGGACGTTATGTCCCTGCAAAAAAAAAAAAACAAGTATGTTTTTATGGCAGACTATAGATTTCT
>SVJJ01000026.1 GCA_015069045.1 Oscillospiraceae bacterium | reverse complement strand
TCTACCTTAATTCAAACCTCACGTCAAATAGGGCAGAAGAGTGTAATACACATTCAACACCCGACTGCCACCATGGAGGACATAATCTTCCATCCAAACCGCCTCCGGAACTCCTCATCCCCCATACCCCCTCCATATCCTGCCTATCTGCCCCGAACTCAACCAGAATCATTATTTCGCTCACCTCGCCGTCAAATTTGCCGCCACGAGAGCAGTGAAGATTTTGTAAACATTGCACTTGGCGACTATCGACTTGCCAAGTGCCCCACGTTTTGCGTTGGGGTGACAAGCCAAATCGACGGCCAATTCCGGTTTTTTGGCGGCAAAAGAGAGTTTTATTTCGCCGCCACAGTATTGGTAAGGGTTACAGCAATGTTTACATTTGGGTGGAAGAGGAGCGTGGCGGCGAGGTCAGTATTTAGATATAAATAGTACCGTCCACATTTATATAAACTTGAACGGTACTTAGGGTTATTCTTATACAAACTGAAAGTTATGTTACTTTCCACGATTTTTATTTTTTTCAATTTGCATCTATATCAATTACAATTTTCCCGAAATACAAGTCGATTCCGGTGTTATTAGGAATTCTCTTTAAGTTTTTGTAATCAACAGCATTTGTAGCTGTTAGAAACTTTTGAATATCCATATCATTATTATCTAATTTTGCTTTTGTTGTATTTTTCTGGCTACTGAAAATAATAACAAGAAAAATTGCAGTATTCACACCTTTATTTTGTGCCTCTAAAATTGTGCCAGTGCTTGCCGTTAGTAATTGATAGCGTAAATCTGCATATTGATTGAAGCTGTCCTTAAAGAGCATTTTCAGAAGACAACCGATTCTGTTCAATTTGTTTATTGAAGCACCTTTAAGTTCATCACCAATTAAATTTCCCAAAGATTCATCCGCTTTAGCTTCGACGCAAACAACTACGTCATTGTTAAAAAATATGGCATCATGGTTTCGGCCTTCTCCACTGCCGGGGAGGTCTGTGACAGCTTCTGCATCCCAATCAAAAACCGAATCCCGGTTTACAAAACAACCTAATACTTCTTCGATTTCTCGAGGCATATTCGGCAATGCATTTGTCACATATTTAGCAAGCTCCATTGCTGAGCGTCCTTCCTTCCAGTGGATATCTGCTCTTTTTGGAGGCTTGTTTTTTCCCCATGAATCACAATCAACAATATGTTTTACATGATCATTCAATTTCATTATTCTTTCTTCTCCCCATTAAGCTATTGAAATTATATATGGTAGTCTGTATGTAACAACCAAAAAATCATCCATAGTACTTTATTGCTTTATGCCAATGTACTAATTCCCATTTGAGCGGAGAACCTTTTTTAATAGCACGTGCCAAGTTATCTTGGTACTCATAATATTTTTCTTCACTGTCTATTTGGCTCCAAGCACTACCAAACAGTTGCCAAAAAGAACTGAAATCTACACTAGAATCTAAAGAATTATCAAGGCAGAATTTATCTTTACTATTTTTATCTATCTTAGCAACATATCTAAGAATATAACTATCTAACGGAACGTGAAATGATTTCTTGTGAGTCTGGATAAATTCTCTTGTATTTTCATCTGATATTAAACCAAGCCGGTTTAGCAACCAAAGATATTTTAGTGTCATATTGAGCCATTTTTGTGCCTGTCCGTATGTAAGTTTTGTGGATTGTTCTGTACGTTTATTTTTATCTCGTACAACAAGTTTGTCATTACCATAAAGGTCTATTAACTCTTTACAAACGCATTTATGCCATTCATTAAAATTGTTTGTATTTTTCTGCATTGTTTTTTTTATAATTTGGGTCCCTTTATCACGCCAGTCTTTTCTCTGATTATCTATTCTGTCTTTTTCTTTTTGACTTTTGTTTTTCGGAATATCCCTAAAAGTCATTGTTCTGTTCATATCTAAATATGCCTTATTAGAAGCCCAAGAAAAGCAGTCATAATCGTCCCTACAGTCGTCTTCATAAAAATCAGTCCAAAAAGAAATGTCTGCTTTTAATTCATTAATATCTTTCATTATAGTTTGCCTCCTTTTGAATCTTCATGTTTGCTTTACCCCATTATATCACAATTACACTTTTGGTTAAACTATCACAACGCCAATAATACGTTTGAATTGCCCAACATCAGCATGCCCTGTTCTATCTTTACGAAGCCAGACATAAAATAAGTGGTAGAACTTTCTGGTACTACCACAATATCTGTTCTATCCTAATTCAAACCTCACGTCAAATAGGGCAGAAGAGTGTAATACACATTCAACACCCGACTGCCATCATGGAGGACATAATCTTCCATCCAAACCGCCTCCGGAACTCCTCATCCCCCATACCCCCCTCCATATCCTGCCTATCTGCCCCGAACTCAACCAGAATCATTATTTCTCTCACCTCGCCGTCAAATTCGCCGCCATAGCGTTGGTGAGGGTTACAACAATGCTTGTGCTTTGGTGAGTGAGGAGTGTGGCGGTGAGACGAATAAAAAATACCGCTCACATTATACAAATGTGAACGGTACTTAAAGTTATTCTCCTACAAACTGAAGTTTTATTAAGAGATACCCTGTTTTATTTTATGTGACATCTAATGTCTCACATCCCATGATGTAATTTCATTTACAAGCCCCTGCAGATTGGATTGA
>SVJJ01000023.1 GCA_015069045.1 Oscillospiraceae bacterium | reverse complement strand
AAATTACTCAAAGTAATTTATTTAGAGCCTGCTCTGTTCAATTTTCAAGGTTCGAATGCCACTTCAGCACGGAAATATATTATAGCATCATTTTTTCTCCTTGTCAACACTTTTTTGAAACTTTTTTTAATTTTTTTTAAAAGAACATAAAATCATTCTTACACCTGTCTCTATAAATCAAGGATTGCTTTTAATTTTCTTTATTTTGTATGCCAACTGATGCATTTTTCAGAAGAACTGCATCTATTGCATCTTCCTCTGCAAGAGGCACTGTATCCGGTATTATATTAACCTTTTCTCCTCCGGCTATTGTTTGTTGTTCCACAACCTGTTCTATTTTCTCCCTTAAATCGGCAATTTCCATATGTAAATGTATAAATTGCTCTTTAAACTTAACGAGTTCTTCCTTTATTTGTGTTATAAAAGGATTTATGGTTTGCATGGGAGGTTCCTCCAGTTTACCACCCTGTTCTGTAGCAAATTCAACCACATCATATCCCTCCGGCCGAAATTCTCTTTGTTCATGACGAGCTATCGTATCAGACAAATCCGGTGTGGCGTATAAGACTAATTCCTGTTCTTTTGCATAACCATAAACATATCGTGTTTCTCCATTTTCACTAATACCATACAACACGGTTTCTGCCCCGGCAGGAATCATATAGCGAATAGGTTTAGACCATTTTTTCCCATCATTGATTGAATAAGAGGACATGATGCCACCCGCTTCTTGCCACACCAGGTACAATCGCTCACCATCCTGACAAAAAACAGGGGCCGCCTCCTTACTGCAATCTAGATATACCGTCGTTGGCTCTGTATACTCTCCTGCCTCATTTTTTTCGAAATATACAAGATTTTGGATGCCCTCTACTGTCAAAAAACCAGCATATCGCACTCTGCCTCCCAACTCATGCCTAAAAGCACGAACAAAACATTTGGCGGAAGGATTGACCGGGATAAAACCAGCAAATGTTTTTCGTGACCACCGATATAATCTTGTACCAACTGTACCTGATTCATTTTCATACAAAATGCTTATGTCCGTTCCCGTATGAGCGGCCACCAAAAAGGGTGGAATCGTATTTTCGATACGATCAACAACCGTAGGGGGCCTGTCTTCCATTGTAATAATTTGGTGTACAAGCATGTATTTTTCCTTATACATGATGATATAAAACAGATTAATAAAACCGCCTATTGATATTAAGGTAAAATGTTTCGGATATACTGTGCCTGATTTACTTTCAAGCAGAACCGTTTTGCGCCACATTTCATCCTGCATCACCAAATACAAAATGCTGCCGTTTTTATCCTGACATACCAAATGAATTTGATTTTCAACTGACAAAACACAAAAGTCATCACAAGCATCGGAAAGCAGTACTTCAAAATTAGAAAAACGCGAACCTTCCTTTTTACGAAAGCATAAACCATAAAAGGGTTTAATAAAAAAATGCCACCACTTATCCCCATATTTTACAATATATTCGCTCATGAAATACCTCCCCTCTCCAACTACCATATGCATTACATGAATTATTTATACCCATTTATGTTTATGAAAGAAATAAAACATCCTGTGGTAGCTACAAAAAGTAAGATCGCACCGAACAACCCCGTAACGTTCAAACCCAGTCGTTTCAATATTATGCCAGAGACGACCCCAAGAATCAGAAGAAAGTGCTGTCAAAAATCAAAATTTCAGGAATGTAAACAAAAAAATAACCAGCGCTAGAAACTGCGCTGGTTATAAGTCAAACTAAACTATTCGTATAAAGAAACAGACAAAAACAGAATCATTTAAAAAGAGCCGCTGGAACGACGATAACTGCCGGAGCCGCGTTTAGACTCCATACCTCTCTTTAAATCCTGCATTTTTTCATCGCTGGCCTGTTTGAAACGATTCATCATATCCTCAAAAGTAGCTGGCGGTGCATCGTTCTTTTTAGACCAATCCACCCGTTCCGTCCGTGGAACTCTATCCGGTGCTGATGCCTGCTGATTTTTCTTTTCCTCTAAAAGAGCCTGCTTGATAGACAAACTTACCTTGCCATTTGGGTCAATCGATATAATCTTAACCTTAACCTCATCATTTTCCTTCAAAAAGTCGCTGACGTTTTTAACATATGCCAATGCCACCTCAGAAATGTGAACCAAGCCAGTCTTTCCCTCACCCAAGGAAACAAATGCACCAAAGGGTGAAATGCCCGTAACCTTTCCTGTTACAATTTTTCCAGGTTCTAAAGCCATCATGAATGTTCGTTGCCTTTCTGCCCACAGGGTGTTAAAGGAGTTCTCTTGCCTTATCTATGGGCGGATAAGGCTTCTGTAAAAACACTTATATGATATTTTATTGTTTTCTAGCATCAATAAACACTTTTTCATCCGGCTTCATGTAACCCAGTTTATCTCTTGCCGCTCGCTCAATATATTCTTGTGTGCCACTGATTTCCTTTTGTTCCTCAAGCTCTTCATGTTCACGCTGTGCCTCTTCAATTTGTTGTTCTAAACTGTCACTTTCTTTAGAGAGGCGCACAAAATCAAACTGCTGTGCAAAGAATAAAAAGCAGAGATATATAATGAGGCCACATAACAAACACCGTTTAAGCAGCACCCCAATATTGACTTTTTTCTTTTTTCTATTCATTCGCAATTCCTTATTGTTTTTGGCTAAAGCGAATCGTCCGCCCAGTAGCCTCACAAAGTCTTTTTATTATCCGTTTTCCAACCCTTTTAATTGGTCGAAAAACAAATCTAATCCATCTATACAATATATTATACGTAAAAAAGAGCGGTGTCAAGAGAATTTTTAAAAAAAAGTTAAAAAATTTCAAAAAAAACTCTAAAATTCGACAAAGCAGTTGAATAACCAGCGAAGAAATCGTTGTCCCATATATAACAGCACCTAAACCAGTACCCACCAATTCGTAAAGACGAACTGTTCCTCTGTTAATGAAGAGAAAAACATAAAACATAACGGCTAATGCCAAAATCCAAAATATTCCATCCTGTATCTGTGTTATAAGGGTACCCCCATGAGATGCTCTGCGAATCACCCGCAGCAAATCATACAAAAAATAAAGAACACCACCGCAAAGGACAGAGAAGACAAACACAACCGCTTCTCGCGTAACAGAAAAATTCATAGCCTATCCCCCTGCATCTTTATTTCAGTATTTTCTTAAAAAATCCTTTACTGCCCCGATTACTGCCTTCTCGGCCTGTATATAGTATACTGACGACCTCACCTTCAATCGAAAGTTCTCCCCCTAACACATCTAGCTTTTGTATATGTAAATCATACCCTTCAATTATAATGGTATCATCTGCGGTAAACAAAACAATTTTTCCTTCATCAAAGGTATCTACATCGGCTACCTGTGTAATACTTAAACGATTTTTGTTTTCAAGTATTAAATTGTGTGGTATTTTACGTTCTTCCATTGTGCTCCTTCTTTCTTTGTAATGAAATTCAAAATGATATTTGTTACGATTTTATGAAAATTAACCACGGATTATGACATTTCGATTGACTATAAACATCCAAAATGATACAATAACAGTAAGAAAGATTGAATAAATGCCATCATGTCACTTACAGAACATGTCACAATAAATTAACAAGGAAGGATAAATACAATGTGGTTATGTAATACATGGAGAGACTATCAAATTTTGGATTTAGCCAATGGTGATAAATTAGAAGACTGGAACGGCATTCGCGTGGTCCGTCCTGACCCGCAGGTTATTTGGGACAAGCGTTCTGTTCCAAAGCTTTGGGAAACTGCTGATGGCGTATACCACCGCAGCCGCTCCGGAGGAGGCAGTTGGGAGTTTAAACGTAATTTGCCCGAGCGATGGCCTCTCCAATTTGAGCCTTTAGGTCTCTCTTTTCACATTAAACCCACCGGTTTTAAGCACATGGGATTATTCCCTGAGCAAGCTACTAACTGGGAGTGGCTGCACAACTTAATTACCCGTGAAAATCGTCCCATACGCGTTTTGAATCTATTTGCCTACACCGGGGGAGCCACGTTGGCAGCCGCCGCTGCCGGTGCCCAGGTGGTCCATGTGGATTCCTCTAAAGGCGTGGTAACATGGGCGAAGGAAAATTTAGCTTTATCCGGTCTGGCAGATCGTCCCGTTCGTTTCATTGCTGATGATGCGATTAAATTTGTAGAACGCGAATTACGCCGCGGCAATCAATACGAAGGGATTATTATGGATCCACCCTCCTATGGTCGCGGACCCGGAGGCGAAGTGTTTAAACTGGAAAAGGAATTGTTTGGTTTAATTGAAAAATGCGGCAAACTCCTATCCGATAAACCTTTGTTTTTCTTAATTAATTCTTACACAACCGGCTTAGCTCCCTCTGTACTTTCTAACCTATTGTACCTGACCATATGCAAGACTAAGGGCGGCTTCGCCATAGCCGATGAGATTGGGCTACCGACTACCTGCGGTAAATTAGTTTTACCTTGTGGCTCTTCAGCACGTTGGCAAGCAAAAAAGTGAATCATGTTGTAACATAAATAAAGGAGGCACACACGATGAACAACCAGCAAGTTTTGGTTGTCGATGACGACAAAAATATTTGTGAGTTAATTCGGCTGTATTTGGAAAAGGAAGGCTTTACCGTGACTTTAGCCTATAATGGCCAGTCGGCATTGACCTTGTTTAAAGAAAATACACCCTCTGTTGTACTACTGGATGTAATGTTGCCAAAAATGGACGGCTTTCAAGTTTGTCGCGAAATTCGTCGAATCAGCAACATTCCAATTATTATGCTAACAGCTAAGGGCGAAACCTTCGATAAAGTTCTAGGTTTAGAATTAGGTGCCGATGACTACATGGTAAAGCCCTTTGAAAACAAAGAACTGGTAGCACGTATTAAAGCGGTTCTTCGCCGCTATGACCCAAAGGACGATACAGAAAAAGAGGTCGTTTATCCCAATCTGGTTATTAATCTTTCCAACTACGAATTAAAAATTAATGGCAAACAGGTGGATATTCCTCCAAAAGAATTAGAGCTTTTATACTTTTTAGCAACAAATCCTAATAAGGTGTTCACCCGAGAACAACTTTTAGAAACTGTATGGGGATTTGATTATTTTGGTGATTCCCGCACGGTTGATGTACACGTTAAACGTTTGCGCGAAAAACTCGAATTAGCCGGCGAAGGTCAAAGCTGGCAATTAAAAACCGTTTGGGGTGTCGGCTACAAATTTGAAGTAAGGTAAGGGATGAACATTGGTTAAAAAAAGTATTTTTTCCCAACTGTTTTTTCGAACCATGTTGGTAATTTGGTTCAGCTTTTTAGTCATGAGTATTTTATTTTACAATTTATTAGGTAACTATCTTACGCAGCAAAAAGAGGATGATTTATCCTACGTTGCAGAAAGCATGGCTGAATTTACTATAAAGTTGGCGATACAAAATCCAAATTACTCAAAAGAAAATTACCAAATTAATATTGACACACTCAGTCGTTCCTCTGACTGTTTTATCGCTGTATTAAACACAAGGGGTGAAACCATTGCGTCCAGTTCCAATTACGAACCGGTTTCTATCTCCCGTGATTTTTACAGCAATGTAATGAGAGGAGAACGAGTATGCCTTTTGGGTACATTAGGTGGCGTTTTTAATGCACCAACACTTACTGTTGGTGTGCCCATTCAATATGACAGAGATACCGTATTCGGTGGTGTTTTTGTTAGTTTACCTGTTCCGGAAATCAATCAGATTCGCACCGGTGTGTTGCAAATCTTTTTATTACCCATGTTCCTTATTTTACTGGTTGCTATGTTGGTTATTTATACTATGTCCAATCGAATTACGCGACCATTAAAAACCTTAAACAATGCGGCTAAAGCCATTGCCGATGGGCACTTAGAACAAAGGGTAACGCTTAACGAATCCAATGAAATTAGTGATTTGGGTGAATCCTTCAACAAAATGGCCGACTCCCTGCAACAAATAGAACATATGCGCAGCAGCTTTGTGGCCAATGTTTCTCACGACCTACGCACTCCCATGACGACAATTTCCGGATTTGTTGAGGGTATTTTAGATGGTACAATTCCCCAAGACAAACAAAAACAATACCTATCTATCGTGTTAGATGAAACCAAACGTTTATCTCGCCTGGTTACAGATCTTTTGGACCTATCTAAATGGGAGCAAGAGAGTTTTGCTTTAGACATGCGTGAGTTTGATATTAATGAAATGATTCGTTTATCTGTTATTAAGCTTGAAAAACGAATCACAGAAAAAAATATTCAGGTCACCATTAGTTTTCAATCAGATAGTCAGCGAGTTTTGGCTGATAAAGACAGCATTCAGCGCGTTTTGACAAATTTAATGGATAACGCTGTAAAATTCACCAACGAAAATGGATTTATGGATATCCGCACAGGCATTACAGACCAAAATAAGGTGTTTGTTTCTATTCAAAATTCAGGCATTGGAATTGATAGTCATGATTTAAAACATATTTTTGATCGTTTCTACAAAACAGATAAATCCAGAGGGCAGGACAAAAACGGAACCGGATTGGGGCTATATATTGCACAAAATATTATTAAGAACCACGGAGAAACCATCTGGGCTGAAAGTGAACCTGAAGAGTTTACCCGCTTTAATTTTACCTTGACCCCATCTAAATCTTAGGTAAAGAGAGGTTTTGTTCCATGAAAAAAATTTGTTGCTTCGTTATATGCCTATGTCTGCTTTCCGGCTGTACATCTGTTACAATACCGCAAAACAAAGGGGATAAATTGCAAATTGTGGCAACACTTTTTCCTCAATATGACATTGCCAGAACAATTGCCGGTGACTTAGCCGATGTCGTGCTCCTACTTCCTCCGGGAGCTGAAAGCCACTCCTATGAGCCTACCCCTGCCGACATAATAACAATTAATCAAGCCGATTTATTTATTTACACCGGCGATGCCATGGAGGGTTGGGTGACTTCTATTCTTGACTCTCTGGAAAGTAACCTGGCCATTTTAAATATCTCAGAGGGAATTCCTCTCCATGGCACAGAGCATGAAATGGCTCATGATGAGGCAAATCATACCCATACAGATGTTGACCCTCATGTTTTCACCAATCCCCGTTTTGTTCAGCAGATGGCCATTACCCTGAGAGAAAGACTGAAGGAAATCGACACCAATCAAGAACATCATACAATATATGATACGAATGCCAAAAAACTGCAACAAGAGTTGGTCAACTTAGACCAACGATTTCGCAACATAACTGAAAATTCGAAACGTAAGAAACTAATTTTTGGCGGTCGATTTCCGTTCCTATATTTTATTGAGGAATACAACCTGACCTATGATGCTGCATATAATTCCTGTTCCTCCGAATCTGAACCATCTGCCGCTGACATAGCCCGATTGATTGATACTGTACATAAAGAGCAGATTCCGGTTGTCTACTACGAAGAGTTATCAGACCCCAAAATAGCTCGTCTAATTTGTGAAGAAACAGGTACAGAACCATTAATCCTGCATTCCTGCCACAATATTTCCAAGGAAGAGTTGGCTAATGGTGCCACCTACATATCCTTGATGAACACCAATGCCGACCATCTGGAGAAGGGACTGAATTGATATGAGCTTACTCTGCTGCCAAGACCTTTGCATGCACTATGATAGCATTAATGCTGTTTGCCATGTAGATTTTTCTGTTGAAGAGGGAGATTATCTTTGTGTCGTAGGTGAAAACGGCTCCGGAAAGAGCACACTTATGAAAGGCATTTTAGGCTTATTGCCCCCTAGCCATGGTCGTGTATCTCTCTCCGGACTTACCCAAGGGGAAATTGGCTATTTACCTCAACAAACGCAAATACAAAAGGATTTTCCCGCCTCGGTTTATGAGGTAACCCTGTCCGGTTGCCGTAATCGTCGAGGAAAACGCCCTTTTTACACCAAGGCTGAGCATTGTCGTGCCGAAGAAATGTTATGCTTACTAAATATACAAAATATTAAAAACCGTTCCTATCGGGAGTTATCAGGCGGCCAACAGCAGCGCGTGTTATTGGCTCGTGCACTCTGTGCCACCGAAAAACTCCTCCTTTTGGATGAACCGGCTGCCGGCCTTGACCCGGCTGCTACAGCAGATTTATACCAAATTATTAAAAATTTAAATCAAAACCACGGCGTAACCGTCATCATGGTTTCTCATGACATTAAAAGCGCCGTAGAGTATGGCACCAAAATTTTACATATGGCTACCAACGTACGGTTTTATGGTGCAACTAAGGACTATATACAAACCGAGGCCTATTCCCAATTGGCAGGAGGTGTACGGAATGCTTAAAAATATAATGGTCATGTTTTCTTATACCTTTATGACACGCGCCTTGGTTGTAGGACTTTTAGTTGCTCTCTGTGCTGCCCTGTTGGGTGTTTGCCTTGTCCTCAAACGGTATTCTATGATTGGCGATGGCCTGTCACACGTTGGATTTGGTTCCCTCTCTGTGGCCATGGCATTAAATTTAGCACCATTAGCCGTTTCTATTCCCATTGTTGTATTAGCGGCTTTTTGGCTCTTACGCTTATCTGAAAAGGGAAAAATTAAAGGGGATGCAGCCATTGCTTTAATATCCAGCAGCGCCTTAGCCTTCGGTGTGATTGTAACATCCCTGTCCGGCGGCATGAATGCAGATGTGCATAACTATATGTTCGGCAGTATTTTAGCCATGAGCCACGGAGATGTTATTTTAAGTTTAGCTCTATCCATTGTAGTTTTAGTGGTATTCGTTTTCTTTTATCATGATATTTTTGCCGTTACCTTTGACGAAGCCTTTGCACAAGCCACCGGCATGAAGGTTCGGCTTTATAACACATTAATTGCCCTGTTAACTGCCATAACGGTTGTGGTAGGCATGCGCATGATGGGTGCTATGTTGATGTCTAGCTTAATCATCTTCCCTGCTCTAACTGCTATGCGTCTGTTTAAAAGTTTTAAAGCTGTTATTCTGTGTGCCGCTATCACCTCCATGTTATGCTTAATCCTGGGCATGTTGATTTCCTTTCTCTTTTCCATTCCGGCAGGCGCCTCTGTGGTTGCCGTTAACCTTTTGGTTTATCTGTTGTTTTGTTTGGCAGAAAAAATACGAACTTATTTATAAACCCATTATGAATAAGGGGCCGTAAACCACACAATTATGTACAGTTTACGGCCCTCTTATTATCTTCATTTTCCGTCAGCCAAGAACAACATCCAGCACCATCATGGATGTAAACCCTAATGCAAAAAATATCACGCCGGCGTGAGAGTGATGACCATGGGACATTTCCGGAATTAACTCCTCCACAACAACATAGAACATGGCACCGGCAGCAAAACCTAACATATACGGCAAAATTGGAACAACAAGACCGGCTGCGAGCAAGGTGATAAGCGCTCCTACCGGCTCAACCAGCCCCGATAAAATCCCGTACAAAACTGCCCTGGTGCGACTCATGCCTTCTGCACACAAGGGCAAGGAAATGATAGCACCTTCGGGAAAATTCTGTACCGCAATACCAATAGATAGAGCTGTTGCCGTCATGGCAGAGATGGGCGCATCACCGGACATATATCCGGCATAAACCGCACCAACGGCCATGCCTTCCGGTAAATTGTGCAGCGCCACTGCTAAAAGAAGCATGGCTGTACGTCCTAAATTGCTGGACCTTCCTTCTGCCTCATGACTATTCATATGCATGTGAGGAATCAGGTAATCTAATAACATTAAAAACAAAAAACCAAGCCAAAGGCCGATTGTTGCCGGCGCAAAGGCAAACTGCCCCATAGGCGCTGATTGTTCTATGGCCGGTATCAACAAACTCCAAACAGAAGCAGCCACCATAACGCCGGCCGCAAATCCTGTTAATCCCCGTTGTAACAGAGGATTGGCTTTTTTACCCATAAAAATCGCGCAGCAGGCGCCTAATGATGTACCTAATAAAGGCATTAGAATGCCGGAAATAAGTGTAATCATATAAAGTCCTTTCTGAATGGGAGCTGATTTGTCCCTTTCCATGGAATATATTTGTATTGTATCATCCATATTTTTAAATGTCAAATCCATTTTTAATAAAAAAAGTGAGTCTGGCTTAATTCCAGACTCACTCCAATGTCATTTAAAATCAAGGCTCACCCATGGGTTGTTTGCCTAAATCTTCTTTTTAAATGTCCTATATAGATTTAACCTTACTCGTTGTTTTCCATCCAACGAATCCATCCTCCCAGGGTTTGAAGCACGGCTCCATAGCAGCATCCCAGTCTTTAGGAGTATTATGGGTATCCAACAGGCCGGGATAGGGTTCTGTATCCTCTTCACTTGGCGTCTCAGTATACATAACCAATTGGTTGCCCAAGAGGAAAATAATACAATATTTTAATCCACACTTTCCATGCCGTTCTTCCTGCAATTGGTAGTGAAAAAAAATGTACCGCGATATCATTTCCGGCCGCAGATAAACAATACTCAACCCGGGCACGTGCTCTTTATTTTTTCTTGCCCAGTGTTCAATAGATAAGGGCTTGGAAAAATGGAAAATATCCGGCATTCTATGCCATCCTTTGCCGTCAGGAAAAGGAATCATATCCCCACGCACAAACTCACAAGGACAAACCAACTCCTCTTCGGTCTCTATATAAACAAACCATTGATTTTTAAAAGAAAAAAGGGACATCGTTAAAACTTTATCTGACTCTATTAATTCCACAGTTCCCTCTGAATATCCCGTAAACATATATCTGTTTATGGGTTCTGCCTTAGATGCTCTACTTTTAACCAACACATCGCCTCCATGTTCTATTATAAATATAAAACGACTCCTTATTTGTTAAATGGTTTCTCCCACTCCGCTCAGGTTGCCTTAGTTAATAAAGGTTGCGATCTTCGCTCATCGTGCATTTTCCCTTGTCCCAGATACCATGCCCGTATGCCTTTATATCTGCTCGCCGATTTATTACGCTTGCTTTATAAACTTACTTATCGGAAAGCGGCTTCATTGTTGGGATTTCAATTCTTGTAATCATATAACTCATTATAAGTCTTCATAACCCTTTTGTCAAGCCACTCTTTTCTTCCTGTTCGTTACGCAACTCTTCATAACTCTCCATAAAATGTGTTCCGTTTGGCGTAAGTTATGGCGTAAATGGCGTAAGGTTACATTTTATGTCCATGCAAATCTGGTCTCTAATACATCGACTTCCTCACGCTTTTTCGCTTCGGTTACATGGGTATAAATCTCTAATGTTGTCTTGATTTCTTTGTGTCCCATAACATTTTGTATCACCGATAGATTTATATCCGCTTCACACAACCTTGTGGCGAATGTGTGACGAAGGTTATGGCAACTGAAGTTGGGGATTAAAACAGGGTTTTCTTCTTTTAACAATGCTTCGTCATTGTAGTCACGGACAATTCTGCGAATTGCTTTGTTGACAGTTCCGTAATGTTGCACACCGCCAAAGCGGTTGACAAATATGAAATCTGTGTAGCAATCAATGGTTACCTGACAATTAACACCTGTTTCGTCCTGATTTGCTTTTTCAAGGAGGAATGCTTCCTTTACAAAGTCCATCATTGGAATTTTGCGGTATCCCTTTTTCGTCTTCGGTGTGTTGATTGCAAATTTACATTTCTTGCCTTTGCCAGTGCTGTAGTAGACGAGAGTGTGATTGATGTCAATAATGCCTTCTTCCAGATCAATGTCGCACCATCTAAGTCCTGACACTTCACCAATTCGCATACCACTACCAAACATTACAGCAAATAGCGGATACCAATGATTATACTGTGGCGTTCTTTTCAGAAAGTCCAGAAATAATCTTTGCTCATCTGCCGTTAATGCTTTTCGCTCTTTGATTTCGAAATCATGAGCTTGTTTCAGTTCTTTGAGCATCTTGTCAGTAGGATTTGAACGGATGCAATTATCGTCTACCGCTAAATCAAATACCTGATGCAATACATTGTGAATGGTATCGATGGTGGATATAGATAACATTCTTTCGTCTGCGAGGGTGTTATAAAACCTTTTCACATCCGATTTCTTTACATCCGCAATCCTATTCTTGCCGAAACTGTCTCTGACATAATTGTTATACATATAAAGATAGTTTTTAAATGTGTTGTCTTTTAGGCCTCGTTTTAAGTCGCACCAGGTATCAAACACATTGTTAACTGTCAGCTTCTTTGTTTCGGTTTTGATTCCATCGTGTTCGTCAATCACAATTTCTTTTTCAAGCTCTCTTAATTCTTCCAGCGTAGGCGCATATACAGCATGCCTTACTCCGTCAGGGCCAACCCATCTGTAATCGTAGGTTCCGTTCTTTCTCTGCGATTCGCCCTTGCGAAGCACTCTTCGGTTACTGTCAAACCGTTTGTTCTTTTTACCTTTCTCTATATTCATAATTAACTCCTTCCTAATGGCTTGCACCGGAAGGAACCTTAACTATCGATATTCATTATACTATATTTTAGCTGTGTAGTCCAGGAATTTCAGTACAAGCCATTGTAAAATTTAATATAATTTTTCATATCGAGTATTGCTCCTCTATGTATTTAAGGAATTTATTTTTTTTGATAAGTCGTTTGGATCCAATCCATAATACAAAATCGCAATCCTCGTTATCGGTGAGGTCGCGTAATTTCTGCTGTCCGATACTAAAATACGCTGCAGCTTCCTCTAAGGTTAAGTTCGCCTTTTCCCAAAAAGGAATTTCTTTCATATCACGCACCCACCTTTCCGATTCTTGCAAATCTCATGTGAGTTCTCCTTTCGATTTACTAAGTCATATATTTAATACTCAAATCACCGAAAGTTTGAGTTTCTCCTTTCTTTTGGATTTTTGACCGCCGTTCGTTAAAGATAATCGGTGAATGTGTAAGTATTATCAAGTTACCTTTGCTGTAAAATCATAAGCTGTTGTAAGTTCTTTATCTGTATACCAGCCATCAAACTTAAAGCCTTCTTTTGTCGGTGCAGTAGGTTCTGTAGCAACAGCATTTTTGTTTACCGTAATAGCTTTAACTGCGCTACCGCCATTTGTTTCGAATTTTACGGTGTAGGTTGAAACTCCACCTCCACCACCTCCAGCTGGTGAAGATGTTTTCTTTGTAAATTTAGCTGTTATCGTAGTATTATTAGCGGGCATTGTAAATGTAGTTGAAGATGAATTAGTATTAGCAAATGTGCCACCATTTGAAGTAGTCCACCCAGCAAAACTATACCCGCTGTTAGCTTTCGCTTCTATATCAATTTTTTTGCCTTCATAATAGTTGCCATTATTTCCGACAATAATTTGACCGCCATCTTCACACTCAAATTCTAATGGATATGTTTCAGCCTCTTTGAATTTTGCAGTCAATTCGATATCCTGTGTCACACAAAAACGATACGGGTTTTCTTGTGATATCTGTACATTTTGTGCATACCAACCATCAAATTCATAACCCTCAAGTGCTATAGCTTCAACCTGAGCAAAATTTCCTTCATACATAGAGCTTGAACCCATTACAATTCCTTTAGAATTATCCTCTGATGTAACATTAACATTGAAAAGTTTTACATCATCACCCTTAAGAACCTTGAGATATAAATGTAATCTTTGCTGTTCATAATCATATATTGTTTTCATTACATCGTTTCTTGAAACTTTAACATCTTCAAGTGACAAATGAAAATATAAATTACTATGTTCAGGAGATGACACTCTTTGTAAACGCCTTACTTCTTTTTCTTCCATTGTTCGCTCGTATCCACCTGTTTTCCAAGAAAATTTAGGAAATAAGTCTTGTACTATCGTTAACATTAATTCGGGATTTTTAGGGTATACACTTTCGAATATGGCTAGATAGTTTTTCTTATTTTCGTTTTGTTGTACCCTCGAAATACCCTCATAATAAGTTCCTACTAATGCACTAATGTTGTTCATAATCCAACTGTATATTTCTGGAGCGGCAATTTGCAAAGTAGTTATGCATAATAAATCGACCCAATTGGTTTCGGAATGCATCAATTTATATTTCAGTTTATATGCATTTACGACCCTATTAACATCTCTAATACTATGTATAAATTTTGAAATGCAATCTCTGAATATCGTACCCCAATGATCTTTATCAAATAAGTCCTCAGACATACCTATTATGATTTTATCTAATTCTCGAAAGAGAACTTTATGAACTTGTTCTTTTTTCGCTTCTGGAACATCAAAGGGAACTTGTATAATCTTTTCAAGATATTCTTCTCCGTCGCATTTCTGTTCCTCGCTCAAAGCTCTGACAACAACAGTTCGGTCAAACGAAAGTAGGTATATCATGTTGGGGAAACCAGCAACAGAATTTACTAACTGAAAAATCATTCTTATCTGTTCGTTGTTAAGTCTATCAATATCATCAATTATTACTATTAATTTTTGCTTTAATTTTCTTAAGATATTAATAACATTATTTTTTTGACTTTCTATGATTGATATTTTCGCACCAACAAGGATTATTATTTTTAATCCAATTACCGCCGTTTTTCAATGGCAAAGCCCACTCATATTTTTGTGATATGATATACTGCAAACAATCCACAAAACTTTCTGTACTCTCACAAATAAAGTGCATTGCACAAACCCCCGCTGTGTCTGTAATGCTTTCATTAAACAGCTTTCCTATACTGTTGTTTATATCATCAGCAGAAACAGCCCACAATAACTGTACCCTATACTTATCATTACAAAAAGATACATTTAGATATGCGGGCATTTTAACCCTTGCTATAATTGTACCCTTTGTTGAATTTAGCGTTTTATCCATAAGAGATAAATTGTATTTTGTGTTGTTTCGTACATTGTTGTCGGCGTGGTCTATTGAAAAAGCATTTAGACTTATCAATGATGAAATATTTGATAATGAATTACCCACACCAATTATAACAGTTATACCTACACCGAGAGCATACGCCCACTATGTACCTTTTGACATTTGGGACACAAA
>SVJJ01000008.1 GCA_015069045.1 Oscillospiraceae bacterium | reverse complement strand
TGTTTTCTCCTTGTACATGGTTTCTCGTCAATTCCATTTTACAAGAATTTTTCAATATGCTCTACTATTTTTTATTCTATTTTGTAAAGCTCTATTGATTGGTTACCCCAATAGATATTATAGAGCCCCTTATTGTTGCAAAGGGTTCTGACCAGGAATAATATGTTGTTAAAATAGCAACCATAAATTTAAAAGGATGTAAAAACAATTTTTACATCCTTTTTTATTTTAAAATCGGTAGTCTCTGTATTAGATAAGTATTGGTATGCATAAATCACCTTTTTATTCATTTTTGGTGAATACCCAATAAAAAGGAGCAAGGTATATTTCAACCTTGCTCCTATAGGATATATGCTATTTAGTTCAACAAATTGGAATTTATTTCTTGGTTAGTTTTTTGCACCAAGTCCATTTTCCACATTTAGTACACTTCAACAATCTTCTGGTTGGCGTTTGCATCAACAAGGCAATCTCTTTATAGTTAGGAACAAACATATGTTGACAGTTCTTACATTCATAATACCCTGTCTCTACCTTAAATTTAAGAGCAATAATGCAAGGAATTATAAATAGTATAACAGACACTATTATCAAAAAGTCTTGAAATCCACATTCAGGGATAAGGAGTGATATTAAAGTCATCAGACAAATAAGTGCTACTAGGCTGGTTGCGACAATCACATATGCGGAATGCAGCAGTCGTTTATGATATCTTTCCTCATTTTTTGCCATCTGAAAAATCAGTTCATTTAATTGTTCATCCTTTTGTTCCATATCAATTATCTCCCCGCATAATAATTCATTTACATTTATTCCAAGAATATAACAAAGGTCGAGCATAATATCGGAATCGGGCATTGCTTTGCCTGTCTCCCATTTTGATATTGCTCTGTCGGTTATATTCAATTTTTCTGCCAACTGTGCTTGTGTAAGATTTTTCTTTTTTCTGCACTCGGCAATAAACTTTCCTATTTTGATTTGGTCCATAGTCTACCTCCTTTCACTTTAATTGTAGCACCTTTTAAGAAAAATAACACAAACTAATGGTTGAAAGGGGAGAAATCAACCATTAGTAGAGTGAAAATTGAACGTCAAATTCTTATTTGTCTAACTGTTTTATTATCTATATAGACTGATAAATTAGAAAAAAGTTTCAATCTATGACTATATTATATCATACTTTTGCTCATTTGTCACGTTACAGAGATAAAATCAACAAAATTGTTAACTTAACATACCTTTTAAGTCAAAGGATATAGGCTTGTCCTTAAACTTGTTAAGTGGTATCTTTTTAGCCTGATTGGATAACAGAGTAATTATATCATAGGCTTGTTCAAGATAGGATTTGTGCTTGTTCTTCTCAACCCAATAGAATAGTGCAAGGTAGTAGTCAAGAAATTTGGAAGATACACCATGATACAGATACATAAAATCACTTATATTGTGGTGATAACCATTGATATGACCAAGACTATATCCACCACTTGTATGCTTTCCGCTTGGAATTTGCTTTAATGGTATCTTGTGCTTGTTTGCTACCGTCTTATATGCTCTGTGGCTGTCTGTAATCAAAACAGTATCTTCCGTAAAGTGTGGTAAAAGTGTTTTTTCAATATGACTTGCCCATATTCTGCCAACACAAACAGTTTGCAAGAAATGGTTATTATTTCTATCAACACAAGACAAACTACATACTTGCTGATTGCTGATACCTCTCTTTTTCTTCTGCTGTTCATTCAATGTCTTCAAGACCTGAATAATTTTCTCTGTATCCATACCATTTAGGGCATTGGAGAACTTTTCTTGTGATTTTAAATCATCGTCATTGACGTAGTTAAGCAACTCATTTCTAACCTGTTCTTCATTTTTAATGAGAGATTGTAGGAAAGCATTGTCAAATCCTTGTTTCTCAATATATTCGAGTTTTTGTTTGTAATTTCTATGAGTATATGGCATTCTGCCAAGTGTATTCAAGAAAAACATTGGGGCTTTTATGTCCTTGAAAGACAAAGGATAGTAATACTCGTCACTCTCTGCTAAACTCTTGAAATCGTCTTGATTGCACACAAACTGATGAAGAACAGAACATATCCTATGTCTGTTGTGTAATACTGTCTGCTTGTTGATACCAAGTTCTTTTGCTATGGTACGGCAACTCTCCCCTTGTAAAGTTAACTTGATAAACTCAATCCACTTTTCAATAGATAATTTGGAGCGAAAAGCAACAGTACCAAAGGTATCCCCAAAAGTTCTTGCACAGTCTTTACATTTGTATCTCTGTCTGCCATTTTTTGTGCCATTCTTAATAATCTTGATTGAACCACAAATAGGACAAACAACAGTATCTAAATCCTTATTTGCAGAATAACTCCTACGTTCTCTGCAACATTGAAGAAAGACCTTTTCTTCCTTTGTTAGTTTGGATTGTTCACTTCTCTTTGTTTGCAAAATGGATAGCAACTCCAAAATTTGCTCGTCAGTAAGATTTGCAAAAGAGATTTGCTTTTGAATATCATTGAAATTAGAATTAAAACCAGTCATAAAATAGTTCCTCCACAAAATGTACTTGTAAAGGAACGTAATTTTTTATGTTAGTAACAATTCTATTTATGCATAATTATATTTAAAATTGTATATTTTTTGTTCATCAACACTCATATAGGACAGAGACAATCGGTATAATCTTTAGTAATTTTTTATCTTCTAAGCAATCTGATTTATATATTGATTATTCAGACCATATGAGGCTATCCATAATGTATTCTTCCGGAGGATTGGCGATGCCGGTATATATTTCTTTGCCGTCAACTGAAACAAAACAATCTCCGATATATGACAAATGACTGTTATTTACAAGCCATGACATCCGAATAATATAATACTGTTTATTTTTTTGTTCAATAGCACCTGTAACGCTAAATAAAAAAAGGAACCCGGTTTCTTTATCTTCCTTTCCAAAAACGGAGAAACAAAGCTTTTCGGCCTCTTCAGGTGTTATCCCATTAACATCATCAATTGAAATTACAATAATTGCATCATCTGTTTTATAAATTGATATCCAAACGAATACAGCAAAGAAGATTAGCACAAGAATGGTAAATATTATTAATTTTTTCATATACTCTCCCCCTTTTCCTCATTATTCGACAAAGTTCGTGTCAAGTCAGGAACAAAAAACTGTTAAATAATATAATATCATAAAATGCAACAAGAGACAACCCTTCCGCAGAATAAGTTGTCTCTTTATTAATCAATACAACTTTGTAAATTCAAATGAATCGTCAATACCAAGTTTTTTTAAGACTACATCTTTTTTGTCGGAGATATCTTTGTCCAAACGGTCAAAATAATTATTTCCCTCCGTATCAATATCAACAATAAACGGTCCTAAGTCGTTTAATTTAAAGAACCAAGCTGCCTCTATTCTCCCCAGTTCATCATATAAATAAACATCTTGTACTTCTATTGAATCTATCCAAAGATTTGGACTTACTGAACGCGGAGAAACATGAACACATTTCTTTTCTTTCATCATTTTCGCTGTATTTTCGCCCATAGTGGTTTTGCCAACAATCATTTTAAGTCCCCATTCAGAGACGCTCTTTGCGCCCCATTTTTCAAATCGAATGCTTGAGGTTGGCATAAACGAAATAAGACGCCATTTGCCGTCTTCCTTCACAACAATGGGACCATTATGTATTAAAATATTTCTGTCTTTTGTGTCAAAGGGCAATACATTATTTTCATCAAATATGTATTTTTGAAGCCTTGAGCGACAGGTAAAACATTCCCCACTTATATAAATGGTATCACCCAATTTAAGCTGCATCACATCTTCATCTGTCAGGGGTGCTGTTAAATGATATTCTGCCATATTGATCCTCCTATCTGTCACCAAACCAGTTGGGACTTATCATCTTGGTTATCAAACCATCTGCATTTATTCTTGTAGAAGCACGACGTGCAACCATACAGTTAGTACTTGTTGCACAGGCAATTCCTGCTATATGAGTGTATGCATATTCTACATTTACAGCCAACACAGAAGTACTTCCGCCTGCACCTAAAATGCCAATTCCCAGACTGTTTATAGCCTCGTACAAATCTTCTTCAATCTTTGCAAACATCGGGTCGGGATGTTTTGACCCAACAGTTCTTAAGCAAGCTGCCTCTTTTGCCAGATTTGCTGCTACGTTTGCCGTTCCTCCAATACCAATGCCAAGAACTGACGGTGGACAAACTGCACCTGCTCTTGCTGATGCCACGAAGCTGTCGATTACAAATTTTTCTATTCCTTTAATTCCATCTGCAAAGGCTACAATCCTGTGTCTTGTTCCGCCGAAGCATTCACTTCCGCCGCCTTTTGCCGCATATGAAATCTCTATTGCATCGCCATCCACAAACTGATATGTAAAGTCAGGAATATTCATGCCGATATTGTTTCCCGGGTCATATCCGGTTAAAGGATGCTTCATAGTGGCTCTTAAATACCCAAGCTCTGTTGCCTTTGCAACTGCACGGCGTGCTGCATTTTCAAGCTCTACAAATCCGCCTTCTAACTCACACTGGTTACCAACTTTAAAATAGAATATCGGCCATCCTGTATCAACACAAAGGGGATTTTCCCTCACCTTTGACATTTCCATACTTTTTAGTGTAGCCTCTAATCCGTTTTTAGCGTCAGGATTTTCTTCTCTATCTATTGCCTTAATAAAAGCATCTTTTACATCAGGAGAAATTTCTGTTGCTCCGCGTTTAATTGTTTCAAAGAGTGCCTTTTCATATGTTTCTGTTTTAATCACAAAGTTTCACCTCTATTTCCTTTCATCAGATTCTTTGACCTTTTCCATATCTATTCCGCTCATATTGTCAAGTACAAACTGTACACAGGTATCACTGCCAACTGCAAAAGCTTCTTCATCAATCAAAAAGTCATTGTTGTGAGGAAGAGTTACACAACCTTTTTCCGCATTTCGTGTGCCCAAACGGATGAATACACCAGGCTTTTTTGTAAGATAATGTGAAAAATCCTCGCTGCTTAATTTTTCAGGCATTTTTTGGATTCCTGAAGCAACTTTTTTTGCACTTTCTAACACAAGTTCTGAAATATAAGGATTATTATACACCACATACGCCTGAAGCGAGGTTTCTAAAACAGCCTCTACTCCTGTTTCACTGGCAGTATTTTTTGCGATTTCTCCAATTCTGCGTAATAAGAAACTGTCAAGCTCCATATCAAATGTACGGATTGTGCCAAGCATATATGAATGGTCTGCAACTACATTCTGCGTTGTGCCGCCTTCAAGCTTACCTATTGAGCACACATACTTACTGAACGGGTTTATTTCTCGTGTGAGCATATACTGAATGTTGTTATACGTGCGGATCGCTGCTGCAAGTGCGTCTGCACCCGTCTGAGGAAGTGACGCATGTGCTGTTCTACCATAAAAATCAACACGGAAGTTTCGGCTTGATGCCATCGAAGCACCTGAACACACTCCTATTTTACCGCTTTCTAACCAGTTTTCTATGTGCAAACCTACGATTACATCAATATCTTCCATCAATCCGCCGTTAACAAGTTCTTCACCGCCACTGCGTATTCCCTCTTCACTCGGCTGAAAAACAAGCATAACACGACAGGTTATTTTTTCTTCCATCGCTTTTAAAGCCTTAGCAGTTCCCAAAAGCATAGCAGTATGTGCATCGTGTCCGCAAGCGTGCATCTGACCTTTAATTTTTGATTTAAAAGGCAAATCTGTCTTTTCTTCAATCAACAAAGCGTCCATATCTGCACGAATACCGATTGTGAAGTGGTCTTTGTCAGGGTTTATAATGCCTACTACACTTGATTCTCCATATTTTTCTGTATATTCTATTCCGAGTTTATCAAGCTCTCTTTTTACAACTGCAATAGTTTTAGGCAATTCAAAACCAATTTCGGGATATTCGTGTATTTCATGTCTTAACGAGATTATATAATCTTTATCTGCATACATGATAACTGACCCCTCCATCATATTTCAATATTTGCAAGTGGCATATGTTGCTGACAGCCGTATATGTCGTTATCTGCTAAACTTCCGCTTATATTTTTTCTTGGGAAAGTTATTTTTATGGAATTTACAACTCCATAGGATATGATATCGATTTTTTCTTCTTCAACACCATAAACCTTTGAAACATCTGATTTTTTAAGCCTTTGTTCCACATATTCCATATCTTCTTTTGTATTAAAAATAAGGTCAAATGTGATAAATAGCGGTCCGGCGTTTTTGGAACGAAGGATTTTTGTGTATTCTATAAGCTTTTTCATTTTCCTACCTCCTCAATCATGATTTTTGCTGTTTCAAGTAAACTATCCACTTTAGCAAGGTGGAAAATTGAGAACTCATAAACTTCGCCAACGTGAATATCCGACGGCGAGAATGGAAAAGCAAGATTTCCTGCTGATGACTTTCTTCCGTCATAATCGCAGTGAAGCATTCTGCTTCTGGCTAAAGCACACACAGTATCCGCAATTTCCTGCGTTTTTCCTACAACATCTAATACAACGCCCATAGAACTTTCTTTTCCGCCACTTGTTTTAAAGAAAATCTTATAACTGTCCAATGGCATTGTCTCTTTTGTGTTTTCTTTAACAAATTCTTTTACCGTATCAATTATAAAATCGAAATTTTCTATGGTTTTCGGGTCATAAATTGTCGCCGGACAAATTGTTCTGTAACCTGCACACCTTACACCTTCAAGCTTTAAAGTTTTTTCTTCCGCTTCTTTAAACTCCGAACCCGAAACTCTGACTGTTCTTTCATCAACCTGAATAAATTTAGAATTTGTAAGGTCACAAACCCCGTCTGGTTCAAATATTAAATAAGGATTTGACTGTTCATAAAGTGTATGTGCAGCCACCCTGTCAACTGTACATCTGCGAATCGGATTTGCAGGGCGAAGTTCAAAGTAATCATCATACATATACGCCTGCATAACATCTGCAGCCGCAACGGGTTCTGAACACATTGCACCGCACTCCATAATCTTTGCCATATGAAAAGCAAGACCTTCTCGGTATCCTTCAAAAATGCAGGGCGCAGCATAAATTGCCGTGTCACAGGCACGACCACAGATAATTACATCAGCATCTTTTTTGAGCAGTTCTATAATAGGTGCAATACCAATTTGGCTTACAATTCTTGTGCTTTCTTCTATAGCCTGATTATCTATAGGCATTTCATCACTCATATTCAGTAATTTTCCATTTTTAAATTTATCAATAACATATTCCGCTGAAACATCACTTAAAACTATGCCGAGCTTAAAGCTCAGATTTTTCTCAAGTGCAATCTCAACCAAAATCTCCTTAAGCCATGCCACATGTTCACTGCTGCCCGCGCCCCCTGCTGTACCTATTATAAATGGTGCTTTGTGCTCCAAGGCTTTAGGAAGAGCAAGAGCAAGGTCTCGTTTCACCGCTCCTCTGTCAGTAAAGGATTTTCCGCTTCCTAAATAGTATGGTCCTGGGTCTGTTGAACCGGCGTCAACACCCAAATAATCAACTTTCTCTGAAAAAGCAATGTCTAAAGCCTCTTTATTGTATCCGTAGCCTAAAAGTCCGTTTAATGCAACAATTTTCATTTTTTTCACCTCATTTAAATTTTAACACATTAATAGCTAATTATATTGCATTTATTCTTTTTTATATTGCATTTATTATTAAATTGTGTTATGATTCAAATAGAGGTGAATTAAAGTGAACATCAAGAATTTTGTTCTATCTTATTATGAAAACTCTGCTGAAAACTTTCATATTCAAAAAATCGACAAGGTAACAGAAGCTCAAAAACCACATACACATGAATATTTCCAGATCTATTTTATATCAAAAGGAAGTCTTGAACATCATATAGAAAATGAGTCAGCACATTTAAATCAAGGAGATATGTTTATCATCCCACCGGGTGTAGCACACTACATTGTCCCATCCCCCAACACTGTATTTTATTCGCTTTCTTTCATGGAAGAATTATTTGACAAACAATATACAAATAATAAACTCACAAAATACTTCCTTCGTTTTCTTCAAACAAACAAAATTGAATATATAAAGCCAAAAATAACCATAAATTCAGGCGAGATCTTTTACATCGAAAGCATTATGGCACATATTTTAAAAGAGTTCGACGAGAAACCTTTTGCATACCACGATACTGTACAAGCATCTACACATTTACTTGTTACAATGCTTGCTCGCGAATACTTTTCTAAAACCGTTCACAATATAACAGATCACTTTGAAAACAACAAACAATTTATTCTTCACTGCGTAGAATATATCGAAAATAATTTTGCAGACAAAATTACATTAGATGATATTTCAAAAATATCAGCCATCTCAAAAAGTAATTTCTGCGCTCTTTTTCTTAAAATTACTGGACATTCATTTAATAATTACTTAAATATCTGCCGTATTAAAGCAGCGACTTCATATATAAAAAAGGGGTATAAAATCACCGCAATTTACGGATTATGCGGGTATAATGATTTTTCTACTTTTAACAGAAATTTTAATAAATTAATGGGAATGTCTCCACGCGAATATAAAAAACAGCTCTATTTAAATTAACTTTTTATTTCATCTATTTTAATATCCTTTATTAATATAGAAAATGAGCCTTGTGAACAGAAATTCACAAGGCTCATAATGTTAGTTACCTATTAAAATAATACCTTATTTTGCGTTAATAACAGCTTGTGCTGCAGCCAATCGTGCAATGGGTACACGGAAGGGAGAACAAGATACATAATCTAAACCAAGCTTATTGCAGAACTCTACGCTGGAAGGATCGCCACCATGTTCACCGCAAATACCCACATGGAGTTTGGAATTTACAGGTTTACCCAACTTTATAGCCATTTCCATCAGCTTACCAACACCGGTTTGATCCAATTTAGCAAAGGGATCATTTTCAAAAATCTTGGCATCGTAATATGCACCTAAGAACTTACCGGCATCATCACGAGAAAAACCATAAGCCATCTGGGTTAAGTCATTGGTACCAAAACAGAAGAAGTCTGCCTCAGCGGCAATCTCGTCAGCTGTTAGTGCTGCTCTTGGGATCTCAATCATGGTTCCAACTTCATAGGTCAATTGGCTTCCTGCAGCCTTAATTTCAGCGTCAGCTGTTTCAACGACAACAGCCTTAACATATTTAAGTTCTTTTACGTCGCCAACTAAAGGAATCATGATTTCCGGAGCAACCTTCCAATCAGGGTGCTTTTTCTGCACATTGATTGCTGCGCGAATAACTGCCTTTGTCTGCATTTTTGCAATTTCAGGATATGTAACTGCCAAACGACAACCACGATGACCCATCATAGGATTAAACTCATGCAAAGAATCAATAATTGCCTTAATTTCATCAACAGTTTTACCTTGTGCATCAGCTAATTTTTTAATATCTTCGTCTGTAGTAGGTACAAACTCATGAAGTGGTGGATCTAAGAATCGAATGGTTACAGGATGGCCTTCCAAAGCTTCATACAGCGCTTCAAAGTCGCTTTGTTGTACAGGTAAAATCTTATCTAATGCTTTTTCTCTGGCCTCTACTGCATCAGAGCAAATCATTTCACGGAAAGCATCAATTCTGTCACCCTCAAAGAACATATGCTCAGTACGACAAAGACCAATACCCTCTGCGCCCAACTCCCGTGCCTTTTTAGCATCGGCCGGTGTATCGGCATTAGTTCTAACTTTTAATGTTCTGTATTTATCAGCCCAAGCCATGATACGGCCAAACTCACCGGAAATAGAGGCATCAACTGTAGGAATTAAACCATCATAAATACAACCGGTTGAACCATCTAAAGAGAGACAATCTCCCTCGTGATATTCCTTACCGGCAAGAACAAACTTTTTGTTCTCCTCATCCATTGCAATTTCAGAGCAGCCAGATACACAGCAGGTACCCATACCACGAGCAACAACAGCTGCATGAGAGGTCATACCGCCACGAACGGTCAAAATACCCTGAGCAGCCTTCATGCCTTCAATATCTTCAGGAGAGGTCTCTAAACGAACCAAAACAACTTTTTCACCGCGAGCAGCCCATTCCTTAGCATCTTCTGCAGTAAACACAATCTTACCGCAAGCAGCACCGGGAGATGCAGCCAATGCACGGCCAATAGGAGCAGCGGTCTTTAAAGCAGCAGCATCAAACTGGGGATGAAGCAGTGTATCTAAGTTTCTGGGATCAATCATGGCAACAGCCTTTTCCTCAGAAATCATACCCTCATCGACTAAATCGCAAGCAATTTTTAATGCTGCCTTAGCCGTTCTTTTACCATTACGAGTCTGTAGCATGTACAGCTTTCTGTCTTCAATGGTAAACTCCATGTCCTGCATATCGCGATAATGATCTTCCAGCTTTTTGCAGATTCCAATAAATTCATCATACACAGCAGGCATAACTTCTTTTAATTGGTCAATTTTCTGTGGTGTACGCACACCGGCAACAACATCTTCACCCTGTGCGTTCATCAAAAATTCACCCATCAGATGTTTTTCGCCGGTAGCCGGGTCACGTGTAAAGGCAACGCCTGTACCAGAAGTTTCACCCATGTTACCAAAGGCCATCATCTGTACATTAACGGCAGTACCCCAAGAATAGGGAATGTCATTATCACGACGATATATATTAGCACGGGGGTTGTCCCAAGAACGGAATACAGCCTTAACTGCTTCCATTAACTGTTCCTTTGGATCTGTGGGGAATTCAGTACCAATTTTGGCTTTATATTCAGCCTTAAACTGTGTAGCTAATTCCTTTAAATCATCAGCCGTCAGATCAACATCCTGGGTA
Organism: Oscillospiraceae bacterium; assembly: GCA_015069045.1. GTDB lineage: Bacteria > Bacillota > Clostridia > UBA1381 > UBA9506 > UMGS755. Next base: position 70,593 of record SVJJ01000008.1, on the reverse strand, counting down.
ATGCCCTTGGCTTCCTTCATTTGATCAATCAGTTCTTCAAAATATTTCTTGCCGACCTCCATAACAACATCGGAAAACATTTGAATAAAACGACGATAGCAATCCCATGCCCAACGAGGATTGCCGGATTTTTCAGCCAAAACATTAACAACCTCTTCGTTTAGACCCAAGTTCAAAATTGTATCCATCATACCAGGCATAGAAGCTCTGGCGCCAGAACGAACGGAAACCAACAAGGGGTTTTCCTTATCACCAAATTTTTTACCGGTGATACCTTCCATTTTAGTAATGGCTTCCATAATTTCATCCATAATTTCATCGTTAATCTTCTTGCCATCTTCATAATACTGAGTGCAAGCTTCGGTAGAAATTGTGAAACCCTGAGGCACGGGAAGACCTAACTTTGTCATTTCGGCTAAGTTAGCACCCTTTCCGCCCAGCAGGTTACGCATGCTGGCGTCGCCTTCGCTGAATAAATAAACATACTTTTTGCTCATCTTTGTCCCTCCTGTTAAAATTATGCCAAGTCTTTTGCCCGGCGAAGGAATCATAAATATCCCTATATTGATTTTTATATTTTAAGTATTATATCACATATTTCTCAACTTGTAAATGAAAAAATTAATTTTTTTCATAAATTACTTGATTATTTGTGTGATTTTGTATAAAATTAATAGACAGTTGTAAAATAAAATAAGAGAAAGGGCGGATATTGTGTGCAAACATTTCATGATTTATATAAAACTTTAACAAAAGCAGCCTTAGAGAATAAATTGAAGGAAGAACTTCGCAAACTGGAAAAAGGAACATTTAATCCTTATCACCTTGGGTGTTTATTACATCCTGAGCATCATTCTCTGACAATTAACGACGATACAAGTATGGAGAATGCATCCAAAAATGTTCATGCAAACATAAATATGGATCCTGATTTTCGTCAGGATAACAATGTTTGCTTTAATCTTGATGATAAAAACCTGACTGATGTAATACAAACGCTACCTATTTTAGAAAAAATTCATGAAGGCAAGCATCCCGTTTATGCAATGATTGCGCCTGCCTTTATCGGTCAATTCAGCGAGGACGTTACGCCCGGTAAATTACGAACGGCATTTAAACATTTGGGTTTTGCAGGCATGGTCGAGGTGGCGCTATTTGCCGATATTCTTACACTAAAAGAAGCGTTGGAATTTGACAAAGCAGTTAAAACCGAAAAGGACTACATGCTTACCAGCTGCTGTTGCCCCGTTTGGTTAACCATGTGTCGAAAAGCAGGACTTATGGAACACATGCCCGGGTCAGTTTCTCCTATGGTAGCATGCGGACGCAGTATTAAACGCATACACCCAAATGCAATCACCGTTTTCATTGGCCCATGTTTGGCAAAAAAAGCTGAGGCAAAAGAGCCGGACGTAAAGGACGCCGTTGATTATGTACTAACATTTCAAGAAATACAGGAAATTTTCGATATAGCAGAAATAAACCTGTCAAATCTGGATGAAGATAATCGGGAACACTCCTCCACTGCCGGAAGGACCTATGCCTATGCCGGTGGGGTTAGCAATGCCGTACAGAACTGTCTGTCTAAACTTCGCCCATCTAGGTCTATACCCCTTGTTTATCAATGTGCTGATGGGGTAACGGAATGTAAAAATTTAATTCAGCAGGTACAAAAGGGGGATATTTCAGCAAACTTTTTAGAAGGTATGGGTTGTTCAGGTGGTTGTGTGGGGGGGCCTCGTGTGCTAATTGATAGTAAAGAAGGCAAAAACCATGTTGAGCATTATGGAGACAAAGCCGCTTATGATTCTCCTGCCGAAAATCCATATGTCATTGCTCTTTTGAATCGTTTAGGATATCCCACCGTGGAATCATTACTGGAGAAGGATGATATTTTTACACGAGATTTTTCAAATTTAATATAGATTTTTGATTTAATATAGATTTTTCATGAATCATAATCACGCATTATGAACTATCTTAAACCATAATATCACACTGTTAACATGTTGTCTTTTCGTTATGGCTTGCACTTTCATATCATATGGTGTATAATAACTATAGATTTCTAAACAGGTGATATATATGACAAAAAAAGAAAAAATTTTACAAATTAAAGAATATTTTAACAAGGCCTATGGCGATGCCGATTGTACACTTTCCTATCAGGACCCTTTTCAGCTTTTGGTTGCCACCCAATTGGCTGCTCAATGTACAGATACCCGTGTCAATTTGGTTACACCCGGTTTGTTTGCCAAATTTCCAACTGTTCGTTCCTTTGCAGAAGCCCATGTAACAGAAATGGAAAACGCTATTAAATCTACAGGATTTTACCGCAATAAAGCGCGGAATTTAATTGCTTGTGCGCAAAAACTCTTAACTGATTTTAATGGAATCGTTCCGGATACTATGGAGGCATTATTATCCTTACCCGGTGTTGGTCGAAAAACCGCTAATTTACTGTTGGGCGACGCCTTTGGGAAACCTGCTGTTGTTGTAGATACCCATGCTAAACGGATTACAAATCGCTTGGGACTGACAAAAAATACTGACCCAACAAAAATAGAAATGGATTTACGTAAAATTTTGCCACCCGAAATGGGCAGCAGTTTTTGCCATCAATTGGTGTATCACGGTCGAGCAGTTTGTACAGCACGAGGACCAAAATGCCACTTATGCGAGTTACAATCATTATGTGATTATTATCAAAAATCTATTGTAAAATGATAAAGGCAAGGTGAATATCATTGCGAGAAAGACTGGATGTTATATTAACTGAAAAGAAGCTGGCCGATAGTCGTGAAAAAGCAAAAGCTATTATCATGAGTGGCATTGTATATGTTGACAATCAGAAATGTGATAAGCCGGGTACCATGATTGACACAACACAGCATGTGGAGGTTCGCGGCAAAACCCTTCCCTATGTCAGCCGTGGTGGTCTTAAACTTGAAAAAGCACAACAGATATTTAATATTTCTTTTATAGATAAGGTTTGCATGGATATAGGGGCCTCTACAGGTGGTTTTACGGATGTTATGCTGTTGGGTGGCGCTAAGAAAGTATATGCCGTAGATGTGGGATATGGCCAGTTAGCCTGGAAATTGCGAAATGACCCCCATGTTATTAATTTAGAACGAACGAACATACGTCATTTAACCAAGGATCAGGTTCCGGAAATGTTAGATTTTGCTTCGGCTGATGTTTCCTTTATTTCTTTGTACCATGTTATTCCAATTATACATCAATGGCTGAAGGATGGATGCTCTGCCGTTTTGCTGATTAAACCGCAATTTGAAGCCGGACGGGAAAAGGTTGGCAAAAAAGGCGTTGTACGGGATCCAATTGTACATATTGAGGTAATTAATAAAATAATTGACATCGCTACAAACCAGGGCTTTGGTTTTTGCGGATTGGATTTTTCTCCTGTAAAAGGACCAGAAGGCAACATTGAATATCTTATTTACCTAAAGAAGAACGTGGAAAGCACCCTATGTGCATCAGTAGCCGAACAGGTTGTTAAAAATGCTCATGAAACATTAAATTAACCAACAAAAAGCAGCGCAGAACCTTTTGTTCTGCGCTGCTTTATTATCTACATTTATCTGTATAAAGGATACCGGCTGCAAAGAGCAGCTACCCGCTCTGTCACTTCCCCTTTTTTATTTTCAAAATCTGTCAGCGTCATGTAAATCAGCTTAGCAATCTCTTCCATGTCCTGTTCCTTCATACCGCGAGTTGTAGAAGCAGGGGTGCCAATACGAATACCGCTGGTAATAAAGGGACTCAAGGTTTCAAATGGAATGGTATTTTTATTGACGGTAATATGTACTTCATCCAACATATGCTCTGCATCCTTACCGGTAACATTTATATTCGTTAAATCAACCAACATTAAGTGATTATCTGTACCACCGGATACAAGGTGCATGCCCTCATTTATCAAGCCTTTAGCAAGAGCTGCTGCATTATTTACAACTTGCTGCTGATATGCCTTAAATTCATCCTGCAAAGCTTCAGCAAAACATACAGCCTTAGCTGCAATAACATGCATCAAAGGTCCGCCCTGAATACCGGGGAAAATAGCCTTATTTATCATTTGGGCATGCTCTTCTTTACATAAAATCAAGCCACCTCTGGGACCTCGCAGAGTCTTATGGGTCGTGGTTGTAACAAAGTCAGCATAAGGCACGGGATTGGGGTGTAACCCTGCTGCAACCAAACCGGCAATATGTGCCATATCCACCATAAAATAAGCACCGACTTCTTTCGCAATTTCAGCAAATTTTGCAAAATCGATAGTACGAGGATATGCACTGGCACCTGCCAATATCAATTTTGGCTTATGTTCTTTTGCTAAACGACGAACCTCTTCATAGTCAATGGTGTTCGTATCTTCTGTTACACCATAGGGAACAACATTAAAGTACTTACCGGAAATATTCACGGGGCTACCATGAGATAAATGACCGCCATGGGAAAGATTCATACCTAGAACTGTATCACCGGGCTGCAGAGCTGCAAAAAATACAGCTAAATTTGCCTGTGCACCAGAATGAGGTTGCACATTGGCATGCTCTGCACCAAATAATTTTTTTGCACGCTCAATGGCTAAATTCTCGGCCACATCCACGTGTTGGCAACCGCCATAATAACGCTTACCGGGATAGCCTTCCGCATATTTATTGGTAAGAGGCGAACCCATAGCCGCCATAACGGCCTGTGTAACAAAATTTTCAGAGGCAATCAGTTCAATATTTTGGTTTTGTCTGCCAATCTCCTGCATAATAACCTCTGCAATTTGCGGATCCGTCTTTTTTACATCCTCAATAGAAAACATAGTTCATTTACTCCTTTTCTTTAGTCTACGGGTAGCCCCGGATAATTTACTTTCTCTTTTTCTTCTTGCCTGCCATTTTTTTAGCATAGGCGGCTTTCTCAGCCTCAGATTTAACAGTTGGTTTGTGTAACTGTATGGCTGTTATAATCGCCATAATAATAAAATAAATTGCCATAGCCGCATAAACAGCTATAACAGCTCTACCACTATGTAAAGTGAATAAACCCCATTTTGAAATATAAAGAACTGCACATGCTATCAAGGTGCCTAAGCATACAGCACTATAGTTTTTAACAGCGGATTTTTTCAATTTGCCCCAGATGAAGAGAAAAACGCCTAAGGGCACACTGATAATGCCAACTGCCAGAATAAACCAATATGCAGACTCTCTGCCACCACTATGCAGAGCTGAATTTACATAAAGTAAAACAAGTGCTGCCACTAAAAGAATACCAAAATTAAGTACTAAGCGATTAGATAGCTTTTCCTTTTGTTCCTTTGTCATAATAAAATACTCTCCTCATGATTCATTATAATATATGGGACACATTCTAATAAGATAGTTCGTCCCTTTCATACATAAGCATTGTTAAAACGGCAAGGCCGGCTGTTTCTGTTCTTAAAATTCTGCGTCCTAAGGTAACAGATTGCGCTCCTTGTTCTAATAAAAAAGAAACTTCTTTAGAGGTAAATCCGCCTTCAGGACCAATAAAAATGCCTACAGAGTCCGCTTTTGTGGTACTAATGACCTGTCGTATAGGTGTTACCTGCTCCCCTTCATAGGGCATAAGCAACAAGGAAGGCAAAGACTCTTTCGTTAATTGTTCAATTGCAATCGGCATAGAAACAGCGGGAATTTTGCCACGACCGCACTGTTTAGCAGCCGCCTCAGCTGTTTTATACCATCTATCCAACTTTTTTTCAGCTGAATCTGTGGTAAGATGTACCACACTGCGTTCCATTTGCACAGGAACAATGGCGCTAATACCCATTTCCGTACACTTTTCAATAATCCATTCCATTTTCCCTTGTTTGGGAATGCCCTGATAAAGAGTTACATGAATTTTTGGTTCAGTTAAACAGGGATAGGCCTTACATATCTTAACTGTCACCGCTTCACGGGAAAAATTGCATATCTGTGTTTCATAATCCATACCTTCTCCATCGCAAAGCAAAAGAAACTCCCCAACCTGAGCGCGTAACACTTTAACAATATGGTTTACATCCGCTCCTGTAAGTGTAGCATAACCATTCGCTATTTGATTTTGATGTACAAAAAATTTAGACATAGACAAAGCTCCATTTGCTTAATATAATTAGTATATCATTCGATGTCACTTTTTGTCAAGGTTAAACCATATAAATACACATAAAAAAGAAACAATACAAATTTGTACTGTTTCTTTGTAAGTCTATGGATTGTTAAAGTTTTGGTTTACTTAATGTATCACTTTTTCCTGCCAGAAAAATATATCCTAAAATTAATAACAAAAAATAATCCTCGCAGTTGTTAAATAACAAGAGCAAAATTAAACCCAACAAAATCAAATCATCCTTATCGGATATCCAGGAGACATCATGCCCCTTTTCTGTAGGTTCACAAGAAAGGGATCCGCCGTCTTCCTGGAAAAATTCCTTTTGTTCATGATAGGTTTCTATCGGTTTTTGAGGAACAACAATTTCATGTCGTGGGTCGGATGTCATGTAGGGCTTAGGTTCCCTGGGAATTGGCGCTTTAAAATGATTGCTTGCATTGTAATATTTCATTTCCATTGTTTGTTACCCTTTCTCTATAACAGTTCTTTAAACAAATTTAAATCCTGAGCTGTTTTGGCAAGTTTAGACAGCTTTAAAAGTTTAAGCGCCTGATCAATCTGGGGGCGACGATCTTCGCTTAAAAAGGGACGAATAGCAGATAATAATACTGCTCTATCATCTTGATCCTTTTGATTTATTTGTCCCATTAAACCTTGTATTGTAAGCAAAAGAGAAGGGTCTATTTCACCAACAGCAGTTTGATTATTCTCTGTCTTTTCATCTTTTGTGTGTGACTCCTCTTCGCTATGTTCCGCTCGGGATAAAGAGGAAAGCATGTCTCCCAGTTTTTCTGCAGGGTTATCCCCCAACATCTGCATGAGGCTTTCTAAAAGTTTATTGCTATCCTCACTCATTTGCGTATCGACCCTTTCCTACAATTTTTTATTAATTTCTTTTATTTTTTCCGGATTTTGCTGCAGTTCCTTTACTAAATCTCCTGCATCTATCGTCATATTTTCATCTAATTTTAATTTTTGAGCAACCTGTCTCGCTTTTTGTGGCGTAATACCGTCAATTGCTTTTTTTAAACTATCCTCATCCTGCAAAATTGTATTTAATTTTTCTTTTTGTTCCGGATTCATTTGTTTAAATAAACCTTCTAATTTACTCATGATTTGTTTATTTAACATATATAAGCCTCCTGAATCAATCCATTATCTATTATCAATATATGTATTGCAATGAAAATAATGACAATAACCTTTATGGGTGAATATCATATACTGTAATAAAAAAATGAAATGGAGGTTTTTATATGATATATCTTGACTATGCCGCCACCTCCTTTAAAAAACCAACTGCCGTATATCAAGCCGTATATAATGCCATGGTATTGCACAGTGCGAATCCGGGTCGTGGCGGACATACACCATCCGTTCAGGCAGCATCACTTGTTTATGAAACACGAGAAAAGTTATGTCAGTTATTTGGAATAAACAGGCCTGAACGGTTGGCCTTTTACCCAAATACAACTGCTGCACTAAATGCGGGCATTAAAGGTGTGGTCGGTCCTGGCGACCATGTGGTAGTCAGTTCTATGGAGCATAACTCTGTATTAAGACCCTTAGAAACCCTTAAACGACAAGGGTTCATAACCTACACGCTGGTGCAGGCAGATTCAAATGGCCGTTTAAATCCTCATGATTTTGACAAAGCAGTTAACAACCGAACACGGCTTGTCATTTGTACACACGCCTCAAATGTTTGCGGCAATGTATATGATATTAAGGAAATTTCCCGTATTGCGCATAAAAAAGGGGCATATAGCATGATTGATGCCGCCCAAGGTGCCGGTACATTACCAATTTGTGCCGAAGATTTTGATTTATTAGCCTTTCCTGGCCACAAGGGCTTATATGGGCCTCAAGGTAGTGGCGGATTATTTGTGGGTGATGATATACACTTAAAAACCATAACAGAAGGAGGTACAGGAAGTCAATCTGAGCTTTTAACACAACCGAATGAAATGCCGGATAGATTAGAAAGCGGCACTTTAAATGTGCCGGCAATTGCAGGATTAGGCGCCGCAGCAGACTTTATTCTTACAGAAGGTATAGAAACCATTCGGCAACATGAAAAAAATTTATTACATTATTTTATACAAGAAATACAAAATATAAATGGTATAACCTTATATGGAGATGGAAGCAGTATCAATACAGCTGCAATCAATATTGAGGGAATGGATTGTGTACAGGTGGCTGAAAAATTGAATACAGATTATGACATTGCTGTAAGAAGCGGATTACACTGTGCTGCAACAGCCCACAAATCCTTAGGAACACTTTCGTCCGGTTCTGTTCGGTTCAGCATTGGTTATTTCACAAACAAAAAACAAATCGACACAGCTATTCATGCTCTACATCAAATTAGCAAACAAAAATAAAAATTTTTAAGTATATAATGCTGATTTTTGCAAATAATAAAATCGTATAATAGAATAAAAAACAGATGTGAAAGGAGTACATTTCCTATGAATGCTGGTAAACAAACTATTAAATGTACTGTTCAGCAATGCACCTACAATGACGGTTCCGAACAGTATTGCACCTTGGATTCTATTATGGTGGGTACCCATGAAGCAAATCCCACTATGGACCAATGTACTGACTGTAAATCATTTAAGAAAAAAGCCTAAAAACAAACAGGGATACAGCTTATGCTGTATCCCTGTTTGTAAATAGAAATAAATCTTAACGCTCTTCGCGGAAATAGTTTATACTGCACCCCGCCGGTTGGGCATGCTCCTTTGATTTTTTAATAGAGCTAAAGATCAAAACAATGGCAGTAATCAAATAAGGTAACATTACATAAAAAGCATTCGGAATAGAAATTATATCCTTGGGTACATAAAATTGCAACACGGTAAAGGCACCGAATACCAAAGAACCCAAAATTGATTTAAGGGGACTCCAATTGGCAAAAATAACCAAAGCAACAGCAATCCAGCCTTGACCATTAACACAGTTATTATTCCAAACCCCACCACCATTGATGAGGGAGATATAGGCACCGCCCAAACCGCAAATGCCGCCGCCCAGTAAAATATTTACATATTTCACTAACGCTACATTAATCCCCGCTGCATCAGCAGCGGCAGGATTTTCACCCACCGAACGCATACTCAGGCCGGGTCGGGTTTTACTGATGTATAACCAACAAAAAATCGAAACAATAACAGCCCCATAAACAAAAGGATTATGAGAAAAAATCAATTTACCAATATAGGGAATATCACCTAAAATTGGCAAAGGGCCTTCCGCCACACGACTAATAAAAGAGTCCGGCAGTTTCGGTACGCCACCCACTGATTCTGCAATTAAAATTTGTCCAAAAAAGTTAGCAAATCCCGCACCGAAAATCGTCAACGCTAAGCCGGCCACTGTTTGATTTGCCTTAAGGGTTACAGTTAGAAAAGCATACACAAGTGCACCCATAGCACCCAAGATAAAAGCTGCCAAAAGTGCTAAAATTACACTGCCGGTACGATAACCCATATAAAAACCAGCAAAAGCACCTAAAAACATCATACCTTCCACACCTAAATTCAGGTTGCCAGTTTTCTCTGTTACAATTTCACCGGTTGTACCTAAAAGCAAGGGTGTGCCCGCTTTAATGGCTGCAAACAAAAAATTAATCATGGTTGACACGCCCCCTAAATATGAGTTTATATTGAACAAAGAAATCCATACCTAAAATAACAAATAAAATTATCCCTTGTAATACATCAGATACATAAGTGGATAAACCAAAAGAGCTTTGCATAACACTACTGCCTTTTTGTAAGGCACTCAGGAACAAAGTGAAAAACAGAGAGAAAAAGGGATTTAAACGCGCAAGCCATGCCACAATAATGGCTGTAAACCCAACTCCGCCCGTAATACTCTCTCCTAATGTATACGCTGCGCCGGTTGCCTGTGTCATACCGGCAATACCACAAATCGCACCGCTTAAGAACATGGTACGCATGACGATTTTGCTGACATTCATACCTGCATACCGAGCTGTATTTTCACTTTCACCAACAACGGTAATTTCATATCCCTGCTTGGTATATCGTAGATAAATAAAAACAACAAAAACCAAAACAAGAGCAATAACCCATCCTATATGTACGCCAAAAAGTTTATCAAGCTGTGCATTAGGCACAAAAGTTGCAATTTTAGGAAACCCGGAGGAACTTGGATCACGCCATGGTCCCTCTGTAAAATACTTGATTAAATACAAGGCAATATAATTTAGCATCAAAGTAAATAACGTTTCGTTTGTGCCAAATTTGCTTTTAAAAAAGGCCGGGATTAATCCCCACAGACCGCCGCCCACCATACCTGCCACAAGCATAACAATGATCAATAGAAAATGAGGTAAATTATTATGAAACAGTGCAAAATATGTGGCAAAAATAGCACCCATAATAATTTGCCCCTCGGCACCAATATTCCAAAATTTCATTTTAAAAGCCAGCGTAATAGCCAATGCACTTATCAACAACGGAATGGCAATTTTAATAGTACCTTGAATTGCCATTTTGCTGCGAAACGCACCAAAGAAAATGGTTTTATATACAGCAAAGGGATTCTGACCCAAGCTAAGAATAAATAACCCGCCTGCTATAATAGCAAGTAACAAAGCACCTAAAGAAAACAGCGCCAGTTTACCGCCTGTAAGCTCCGTTTTTTTCACAACGCGTACAAAGGGCTCATTTGTATGCTTCATTCTGCATCCTCCTTTTTGTTGGCTGCATCGGTCATCAACAGACCTAGAGCTTCCTTAGTGGTTTCATGCGCATTAACAATGCCCGTTACACGACCATGGCATAAAACCATAATCCGATCGCATAGCTCAAGCATAACATCCAAATCCTCGCCAATAAATAAAACGCCAACACCTTTTTCCTTTTGCTGATTAATAGCCTCATAAATCGTATAGGATGAATTAATATCTAAACCACGAACGGGATAAGCGGTAATCAAAACATTTGGGTTAGACTCAATCTCTCTACCTAAAAGTACCTTTTGTACATTGCCGCCGGAAAGACGACGCACCGGGGTCTCCACACTAGGTGTCACGATTTCGAGTCTCTCTACTAAGGACTCCGCTAATACTCTAGCATCTTTTCTTTGTAAAATAGGCCCTCTCCCCTTATGATAGCTTTTTAATAACATATTATCTACCATGCTGAGAGAAGCGGCAAGACCCATGCCTAAACGGTCTTCAGGAATAAAACTCATACTAATACCAATTTTAATAATGTCAGCAGGACTTTTACCAACAATATTTTCATTTTTATAGAGAATGGCACCTTCTCTGGGCCTTATTAGACCGGCAATAGTTTCACAAAGCTCTTTCTGGCCGCTACCTGCCAAACCAGCAACACCTAAAATTTCACCCTTATTCAAATCAAAGCTAACGTCCTGAATGGCATCAACGCCTTCCTCGTTGCTCACAGTCAAATGATGAATTTCTAACAAATTACCTTTGTGCTTTCGTTCGGGGCATTCAATGGATAATTCCACCGTTTTGCCTACCATAAGTTCTGTTAACGCATGGATATCAGTTTCTGCGGTGTTGACTGTGGCCACACTTTCCCCTTTGCGTAAAATGGTAACACGGTCACTAATTTCCATAACCTCACCTAATTTGTGAGTAATGATAATAATGGCACATCCATGATCACGCATGTGCCGTAAAATCTCAAATAATTTAGTAATTTCTTGAGGCGTCAGCACCGCTGTGGGCTCATCTAATATTAAAATATCTGCCCCGCGATACAAAACCTTTAATATTTCAACTGTCTGTTTTTCGCTAACAGACATGTTATAGACTTTTTTATCAGGGTCAATATGTAAATGATACCGTTCAGAAAGTTCCTTAATTCGTTGACGGCGTGATGGTTTTAGCCATAGCCCCGTCCCTTTATTACCTAAAATAATATTATCCGTAGCAGTATGAACATCTACCAGCTTAAAATGCTGATGAATCATACCAATTCCATGTTTGTTTGCATCCTCGGGTGAATGAATAACAACAGGCTCGCCATCTATAAAAATTGAGCCACAATCCGGTTTATAAATGCCAGCCAAAATATTCATAAGCGTCGTTTTGCCTGAGCCGTTTTCTCCTAAAAGTGCTAGAATTTCACCACGATTGAGTGATAAATTAATATTGTGATTGGCTACAACTGATTCAAAGGTTTTGGTAATTCCGCGCAATTCAATAGCCGGCGAATTTTGTCTTGCTCTATCCATGTAAATTTGTCACCTCGCCTATTCTTGCAGCCATTTTGCCGCATAATTTTAAAATGGGGCGGCACGCTCGGCACCGCCCCTAAAAACCATTTCTTATTCAGCTACAACGTTTCTGTAGTACCAGTTCATAGCGCCTGTGATGTCAGCATCAGAAATAACTTCGCCAGCAGCGCAAACCTGATTGCCCTTATTATCAAACAGTTCACCTTCAAATACTTTGAAAGTACCATCCTTAATTTTAGCTTTTGCTGCTTCAATGGCTTCCTCTGTGCCCTCAGCACAATTTTCAGATAATGGAGAAATATCAACCAGGCCATCATCCATGCCACCGAAATAGTTAGCTGCATCCCAAGTACCTTCCATAACTGCCTGAGCAGCCTTGGTATAATAAACACCCCAGTTCCAGATAGGAGCTGTTAAATGTGCTTGCGGTGCATCTTTTGTCATATCAGAGTTGTAACCACAACCAAATGCGCCACGGCTCTGAGCTGCTAACTGAGGAGCTGTTGTATCACAGTGCTGTGCGATAACATCACAACCCATGTCAAGCAATGCTTCTGCAGCTTGCTTCTCTAAATCAGGACTAAACCAGCTGTTTGTAACCTTTACAAATACCTGAGCCTCAGGATTAACGGATTCAACACCCATAGCAAATGCATTGATACCGCCGGTAACTTCAGAGTTTTGAATATCCATTGCAGCTACATAACCAATTTTGTTGCTAGCGGTTTTTAAGCCTGCTGCAATACCGGATAGATAGCGAGCCTGGTAAATACGACCGAAATAGTTGTTAAAGTTTGTACCGTTAGATTTATAACCGGTACCATGAGAGAACATAACATCGGGATATTCAGCTGCTAACTGCTCCATGGTATCCATGTAACCCCAGCTTGTACCAAAAATCAATTTACAACCTTCTTCAATACATTCCTCAATTGCAGTTCTGGTTGCAGCAGCATCACCATCGTTTACATTAATTTTGCGGATAACCTGGCTGTCATCTAACTTCAGGTTTTCTTGCATAGCAACAATACCTAGATCATGCGCATAGGAATAACCGGAACCGTCAGCAGGATCACCAATGTGAATAACACCGACTTTAAAGTCGCCATTTGCGGCACCTTCGCCACTACCAGCTGTCTCATTGCTGCAGCCAGCCATTGTAACCAACATAGCTACTGTAAGTAACAGTGCAGCAATCTTTGCAAAATGTTTCATGAGTATGATTCCTCCTAAAAAAATTTTAGATACAAGCCTTTGGCCTGTTCTTATTAAAGGGAAAAATCCCTTAAATACAGTTTAGCGAAACACAATCTCGTTCTGATCCATGGACTCAATAATAGCTAAAGACTCAATACGGACGCCTTGCTTGCGCAACATAGTGCCTCCCGGCTGAAATCCCTTTTCAATCACAATGCCTGCCCCAACCAAAGTAGCACCAGCATGACGAATCAAAGCGGAAAGGCCTAACAAAGCACTTCCATTTGCCAAAAAATCATCAATAATTAAAACCTTATCCTCTTGGGTTAAAAATTCTTTTGCCACTAAAATATCATAGGAACGAGCATGAGTAAAGGACTCAACTTGGCTGGTGTATACATCACCGGCTATATTTTTTGTTTTATTTTTCTTTGCAAACACAACGGGTACGCCAAAATATTGCGCTGTAATACATGCAATGCCAATACCTGATGCTTCAATAGTTAAAATTTTTGTAATCTCTGCATCAGAAAAACGTTGCTTAAACTCCTGCCCAATAGCAGCAAACAACTCAATATCCATTTGATGGTTTAAAAAGCTGTCGACTTTTAAAACATTACCCTCGCGAATTTTCCCATCGCGACATATACGATCCATCAGTAGCTGCATGAACAGGCCGTCCTCTTTTCGTAAAATACATCAAAAAAAATGCTTAGGTATATTGTATCGTATAACGATTGTTCTTGTCAATACAAAAGTATATTTTTTTAAAAAAAGAAGTCATTTTTTGTCGATTATTTCCAAACCATATCCCTTATAAGCAGATACACGCTCACGTATATTTGGATACTGAATTCGGGCAGCTTCCGCAAACATGCCCAAAGATAAATCCTTTGTTGCCATTTTTTCATGACCAATTAAGGCCCAAGTGGAATCAATCAAATGACTAAACCGTGGCTCCTGCAATTTTTCGCAGATAAAACTTTGACGGGGACTATTAATATCTTCTCCGCTAATTTGGAATAAGTTATATTGGTCGCATAAACCCATTACCATTTCCAATTGTTCTGGAGTATTGCGGGAAGGCATGTAGGTAACCGCATCAAATCCTAATTCGCTGATCGTTTTAAATAATAAATCCAGGTAACTGTCTTCAAAGGTTTGTGCTTTTTTGTCCCCAGTTACGCTCTGCCCTACATCACCTAAATATGCATAGGCTGAAATAGCGCCTATTTCCTTAGCAAAAGCAATCATCTCCCGAACAGGCGGGCATTCCTCAGCAGCATCCACATAAATTTTGCTGATTAAATCACTTTTCATCACACCTAATAAGTCATAAGCATAATGCTCATTGTTCTCATCAAGCAAAATGCTTTCGGTTTTATCAGAAAGGGGAACCCCTAAGGTATTCTTTAAAAAGCCAATACAACCTGCCCCCTTACCAAACACAGACACAACTTTTAGACTTAGAGCGTATAAAATATGTCGTTCTGTAATGGAACCCCCATTGACAAATTGAGAAAGCGACAATACATCCATATCAAAATCCAAGGTGATGCCATATTGTTTAAACATGTCATTGATATTTTCCACCATTTTTCTGTTACGACGATTTCTCGCTTCTAAATATGGCTTAAAATAAGCTTCTAATTTATCAATTTGGGTATGAGGAACACCATGCAATGCCATATATGCAATCCCGTTTTGGTCCGGATTATTAATTCGTTTATCACTCAAGGGCGTATCTGCCATGCTCACACGACATTCTGCACCAATAGTGGTTGTTAGGCCTAAAATCTTTCCGGCTTCTAAAAACTCTCTGGCACCACTAATAGAATCATGGTCCATAATGCCGGCTGTAGATAAGCCAGCCATATATGCCCTAGTCGCCGCCATAGTCGGCGTATAGGGTGAAAAAGAATAGGTGGTATGAATGTGGTTGTTTACTTCATTCTTTCCCTCCTGCGGCTGGATTTCTCCATGCTCTACCAACTTAGAAAGGATATATAAACGCAGGTTTTTATCCTTATCATTTAATAAACTTAAGTACTTAGACATAGCAATCGCTCCCATCACAAGATTTATTCACAAATCTTATTTATATTTTTAATTTTATCAACAAAGCGCAGCCGACGCTTATAATGAATCCGTTTACCCTTACCTGGAAACATTTCTATCACGGCAAAAACATCTCGTTTGCATCGATTACAACGCAGAAAAGAAAAAAATTGGTGGGCACCCGCATGGCGAAACCAGCTACTTTTATTTTTAAGAGGCACAGCACAATCCGGGCAGGTTAAAATAAACTGAGCACCATCCGGTTTCATGGTTTTTCCTTTTTCTTTAAAGGAATCTGCTGCATTATAAATGATTTCCGAAAAGTTCTTCTTATCAAAAATGCGAACAAAAACCTCCCCTGAAATCTCTGCATCCACATGAGCATCATGAAGGGTTTCTTCCTCATAGGGAATTTCACACAAATCGGCCGCTGTTTTAAGACCAAGTTGTTGTTTCTCATCCGCATGTAGCTGACGAGCTGCATATCGCTGTAAATCTGCAAATTTTTGCATAAAATTAAGTTTAATATCCTTATTATAATATTGAGCATTAATCCGTAAAACCTGAATATCCTGAGGCCCCCAAGACATAAGAACACAATCACGACCCATAAAGGCCTTAAACTCACGAAATGCCTGCATAAAAGGTATGCCAAATCGCATTAAATGTTCCTTAGTAATACCGGTAATATGTGCCACTCTATTATCTACTTTGTCATATACACCAGTTTTGATAAATCGATTAAAGCTTCCCTTATAATTTAAATTTTTATCATATTTTACTGCACCGATTTGAATGATTTCATCGGGGCAAGCAGGAATAACGTGTCGCACGTTTCGAGACCATTCCAAATCAAAAATAATGTAGTCCATGTAATTAAAACCTTTCACCTTGAATATTACAACTGCCACTGAATGGGTGTTTTATGTAATCCTTCTAAAATGGTGTTAGCCTTGCTGAAATGACGGCAACCAAAAAATCCTCGGCTGGCAGATAGCGGACTGGGATGAGCCGCTGAAAGAACAAAGTGGTGACTATTGGTAATGAGAGGCAGTTTTTCTTTAGCGTTGGCACCCCAAAGCAAAAAAATCACCGGGTCCTTGCGAGCATTTAAAGCCGAAATCACCGCATCCGTAAAACGAGTCCAGCCTAATTTTTTGTGTGAATTCGGTTCTCCCTCACGCACAGTGAGTACTGTATTTAAAAGCATAACGCCCTGCTCTGCCCAAGGTGTTAAACATCCGTTTTGGGGTATTGTAATGCCAACATCTTGAGAAAGTTCCTTAAACATATTTTGTAATGATGGTGGAATCTGTACACCAGGCTGCACAGAAAAAGCAAGGCCATGAGCTTGACCAAATCCATGATATGGGTCTTGACCTAGCAACAGAATTTTAACATTCTCATAAGGCGTATAATGAAGTGCATTAAAAATATTACTTTTTTCCGGATACACAGGTCCCTTATCATATGCCTCTTCTACTTGTCTCCAAAGTTCAGTAAAGTAGGGATTTGAAAATTCTGGTTCTAATACCTGCATCCAATCCTCGCTAATACCAAACATAGTTTTACCTCTTTAATAACTTATTCACTTCTTCAACAAAGGTATTAAGGTCGCGGAATTCACGGTAAACAGAGGCAAAGCGCACATAAGCCACACCATCTAAATCCCGTAGCTTGTCCATAACCATTTCACCCAAACGGTCGCTGCTGATTTCCCGTTCAAGAAGGTTTTGTGCTGCGGCCTCAATTTCAACAACAACACGCTCCATTTCATCCGTTGAAACCGGCCTTTTCTCACAGGCACGCATAATGCCGTTAAGCAGCTTTTGGCTGTCAAACATTTGACGCGAACCATCTTTTTTAATAACTACTAACGGAATACTTTCCACCTTTTCATAGGTAGTGAACCGTTTACCGCAGTTTAAGCACTCTCTGCGACGACGAATCGCCTCGTGCTCGTCGGTAGGTCGGGAATCAATTACCTTGCTTTCTGCATATTCACAATAGGGACATTTCATATAAATTCACCCTCCCCGTCATATTGCACCAAAAACGCTAAAGCGCTTTGATTATATAACAAATTTATTATTTTGTCAATTAACACTGTTTTTCCCACTTATATACTTCATTATATTGTTTTTCAAACCCTATGGTGCTATCTTCACCGTGGCCGGGATGAATACGGACCGAATCCGATAATATAAACAGTTTTTCTTTTATGCTTTTTACCAAGTCACGCAAACTGCCTGTTGGAAAATCTGCCCTGCCAATGGTTCTATAAAAAATTGTATCACCGGAAAACAAGTCATTTTCGCATAAAAGGCACAAAGAGCCACTGGTATGGCCGGGGGTATGTATAACCTGAAAAGTATAGGGACCAACCGTAATCACATCCCCGTCATTAAGCAGAACATCCGGTTCCAACAAAGTTGGCATTTTAGCGAAATAGCCACAGAAGGATACATGTCTGTCAAAATAATTACTCCGTTCCTTTGCGCCTATTAACAGGGATGCCCCCGTTGCCTCCACAATGGCAGCTGCAGCACCAATGTGGTCATAATGGCAATGTGTCAACACCACGTACTGCACCCGATAATCCTTTTCCTGTATATGAGTTAAAATTTTCTCTCCCTCATCCCCCGGATCGATAACCACCATACACTGCGGATCGCCAACGAAGTAGCAATTTTCTCCAATAGAACCTAGTGTAATCTTTTCAATAATCATACCATTTCCTCTTTAACATAATGTTGTAGCATTTATACGTTATGTCTTGTAACTTCAAAAACACCGCCCAGGCCGGATAATTTTTTAGCTACCATATCTAACTGTTCCTTGCTGGAAATTTCAAGAGTTATATTGATAATAGCAATTTGTTCCTTTGTTGTTTTGGTATGCACGGCGTTAATCAAAATTTTCATGTCAAATAAGACACCGGTAATCTCTGCTAAAAGGCCTTGACGGTCATAAGCTGCAATCTGCAAGTCTGTCAAGAAAGCCGAATCTGCCTGTTTATCCTCCCAATGGACCTGAATGAGCCTTCCGGATCCGTTTTTAATTTGTTGTTCTGCCTGAATATTGGGGCAATCTGTCCGATGGACAGATACACCTCTTCCTCTTGTAATGTAACCGATAACAGGGTCTCCCGGCACAGGATTGCAACAACGGGAAAGCCTAACCAGGCAGTTATCAATTCCTTCAACAATAATACCGTTAGAAGATTTTCTCTTTAACTTTTGTGTTGCAATTGGCATGGCTTGCAACTCATTTTTATGGGCAAGCCGATATTCCTCTTTAAGTCGTGATAAAACCTTATTAACAGTTAGGGCACCATAGCCCACGGCGGCATATATGTCATCCTGTGTATGCATGCCGTATTTTTTTAAAATAACTTCTGTCCATTCTGGTTTAAAAAGTTGACTATGGGTAAAGCCAAGGCGCTTCATTTCCTTATCAATCATGTCCTTGCCCCGAAGAATATTCTCTTCACGGCGTTCCTTTTTAAACCATTGATTAATTTTTGTTCGTGCCTGTGATGTCTTACATATTTTCAACCAATCACGGCTGGGACCATGAACCGCCGAGGATGTTAATACCTCTACAATATCACCATTTTGTAAAATATAGTCAAGGGTAGCAATTTTTCCATTCACTCGAACACCGGCCATGCGACAACCAACCGCACTATGAATTGCAAAAGCAAAATCAATGGACGTAGAACCGGCGGGTAAATTAATAACATCACCTTTCGGAGTGAAAACGAAAACCTCATCAGCAAACAAATCAATTTTTAAGGTTCGCATAAAATCATCAGAATCCACAGTTTCATTCTGAATCTCCAATATTTTTCCAATCCATGCCAGCTTTTCATCCATATCTGATGTACCGGACACGCCTTCTTTATATTTCCAATGGGCCGCGATACCAAATTCTGCCACCTTATGCATCTCCTGGGTGCGAATTTGAACTTCAAAGGGAATGCCACTAGGCCCCATAACTGTTGTGTGCAAGGATTGATACATGTTGGGCTTAGGCATAGCAATATAATCCTTAAATCGACCGGGAATGGGATAATATAATTCATGAACCATGCCCAAAACAGCATAGCAATCCTTTACACTATCCACAATGGCGCGTACAGCAAATAAATCATATATTTCATCAATATTTTTGTTTTGAGTATACATTTTACGAAATATACTATAGAAATGCTTGGCGCGTCCATTCAACTGAGCGCGAATTCCTAATTCATTCAATTTTTGACGAAAGGTTTCAATAATATCCGCAATATATTGCTCCCGTTCCTTGCGTTTTTGGGAAATTGATTCTGATATTTCCCGATAGGCCACCGGGTCTAAATAGCGCAGGGATAGGTCTTCTAATTCCCACTTAATTTTAGACATACCAAGTCTATGGGCAAGGGCGGCATAAACCTCCAAGGTTTCCCTGGCCTTTTCTCGTTGCTTATCCTCCGACATGAATTTCAGTGTTCGCATGTTATGCAAGCGGTCTGCAAGTTTAATTAAAATAACGCGAATATCCTTAGCCATGGCTAAAAACATTTTACGTAAATTTTCAATTTGTTGCTCTTCTTGAGTCGTATATTGAATTTTACTCAATTTTGTAACGCCATTAACAATAATAGAAACATCATCGCCAAATTCCCGTGCCACATCGGCTATTGTATAGTCTGTATCCTCTACTACATCATGCAAAAGAGCGCCAACAAGACTTTCGCAATCCAACTCAAGTTCTGCTAGAATTTGTGCAACAGATAAGGGATGAATAATATAGGGCTCCCCCGTATTTCTCACTTGGTCGGCATGAGCAGATTTAGCCAGATCATAGGCTTTTTGTAATGTATCAAAATCCATACCGGGATTATAGCCCTGAATGGTTTCTATAAGTTTTGCGTACATTTGATCCATAACAATATCCCTCCCAACCAAGAATTAACATAAATTTTAAACATCCATAGACGAAGGTTTAACATCCTTTAAAATAACCTGTATTTGCCGTTCCCCACGGTAAATATTAGTGTCTAATGTAAACACAATATCAATATAATCATGAAGATGCACTTTCTCCGCTAAATCCCCCATGGAAAATCCAATCGCATTAATAAAATAAACACCATCAGAAAGTTGTAATCGAACATGTCGTCCTTCGCTTAATGATCTAATACCAACAACACAAAGTTTTTGACAAATAAAAATCGGACTACCATTTTCCATACCATAGGGTTCCATAATTGATAGCTTATCTACCGTATGTAAATTCATGTAAGCAAGGGGCAGTTCAGCATCAATTGTAATTTCCGGAACACAGTCAACCTGATCTAAAACGGACTTCGCATAGGCATTAATAGCACGTCGAAAACTTGGAATTTTATCCGCTTCCACTGTTAGACCAGCCGCCAACTCATGGCCACCAAACTTAACTAACTCATGATCACATGCAGAAAGAGCAACAAACAAATTAAACTGCTTAATACTACGGCCGGAACCTTTGCCATCTTCACCATCTAAACTAATTAAAATGCAAGGCTTATAAAATCTCTCTGTAATTTTGGAAGCCACTATACCAATGATCCCATGTTGCCATCCTTTTTTTGATAAAACTAAAACAGAATCCTCTGCATATGAGGGGTCTTCCGTCAACATAGTCATGGCTTCCTCAAAAATTCGATGTTCTTCTGTTTGACGAAAACGATTAATGTTATCCAATTGTTCTGCATAGGCATCTGCCGCTTTTTCCGTATCAGCTAACAATAGTTCTACCGCACATTTCGGATCTCCCACACGTCCTGCTGCATTAATGCGAGGAGCCAACATAAAGCCTATCGTGCTGGCGGTGATATGCCGTAAATCAAGTTCGGCCCGACGAGCCAGGGCACAAATGCCCTTGTTCCCCGTATAGGCTATTTGTTCCAAACCGTTTTTTGCTAAAATTCTATTTTCGCCAACCAGGGGCATAACATCGGCAACCGTTCCAATGGCCGTTATATCCAAATATTCTTCTAACAAGACACGATTATGTATTCTCATACTAACAGAAAGAGCTTGCAACAATTTAAATGCAACACCAACACCTGCTAATTGCTTAAAAGGATAAGAACAATCCGGTCTTTTTGGATTAATAACAGCAACCGCATCAGGAAGCTCATCCTTACATTCGTGATGATCAGTAACAATAACATCCATGCCAAGCTCTTTAGCATGTGCAACCTCGCCAACGGCCGTAATGCCACAATCCACCGTAATCATTAATGTAGCACCTTCTGCCGAAAGCTTATCCAGCGCCTGTATGTTGACACCATAACCTTCCTGCAAACGGTCGGGGATATGATATACAACCTCTGCTCCACGAGCTCTTAAAAATCGGGTAATAATAGCTGTGGAGGTAATGCCATCTACATCATAATCTCCATAAACAACAATTCTTTCTCCTTGAGAAATTGCTTGTACAATGCGTGTAACAGCCTTATCCATATCCCGCATTAAAAAGGGATCATGCAGTTTATCAACTGTTGGAATAAGAAATTCATCTAAGTTCTCTATTCCTCTTTTTAATAAAATCGTTGCTACTATAGGCGGTATACTGTAAACGCGGCTAACACGCAACACTTCCTCCTGTCTGCTCACAGCAACACGAAATTTCCATTTTTTGTTTTGCATAATTCGCTCCCATCCGCTGACGGTTAGTTCTACGATTATAATTTAATATTGTAATTATACATATTGTAACATAATCTATGATTTTTGGCAAGTAAAAAATAATTATAAACCCCAAAATGCGGTTAATTATATTTTAATTAACACTAAATGTTGCGTACAAGTCCATTGTCACCCTTATTTCTTTTTTCTCATACAATATACTATGAAGTCTGACAGACCATAGGACCCAACCTTTGTCTGCTTTATAAGGAGATTAATATGAACCAAAAAAAACAAATAATTAATGACCATTTTGCCGTGATAGGCGGTGATAAAAGAAGCATTGCTACAGCTAACCAATTGGAAACTTTGGGATATTCTGTTTCCGTTTTTGGATTTAATCCAGATATTGTGGTAAATAATGGGATAGAAAGAGCCTCTTCTTTACAAGAAGCTCTTACAGATGCAAATTATATTATACTCCCTCTCCCATGTGACATAGATAATGATAAAGTAAACACACCATTGTATAACGAAATCGTTCTCCTACATGACTTAATTGAGATGGTTAAGGAAAATCAAATTGTTTTTGCAGGTAAAATGAATAAGCTAATGGCCGCAGAACTTGAAATACGTAATATTCCATATTTCGACTATACAAAACGAGATGAATTTGCTGTTTTAAATGCAATCCCCACAGCAGAAGGGGCCATTGAAATTGCCCTGCGTGAACTACCCATCACTTTAAACGGTGCCCAATGCCTGGTGTTAGGCTTTGGCCGCATCGCCAAGGCGCTCAGCCACTATTTGAATGGCTTAGGTTCACATGTTACAGTTGCCGCTCGACGCCAAAGCCATATTGCTTCCACAAAGACCTTTGGGTATTCTTCACTAAATATTTATCACCTGCCACACTCTATCAATCAATTTCAAGTTATTTTTAATACCATTCCTTTTCAAATTTTAGACAGAAAAACTTTACAAAATGTTGCAAAAGACTGTCTGATTATTGACTTAGCATCAAAGCCCGGCGGGGTGGATGATTATTTTAGAGAAAATTCCATATTTTTTAGAAAAAATATTCACTTTTTTTTAAATTTGTGGTAAAATTAAAAATAGTACCCATCATGTAATGGAGTGATGATTATGAATCAATATGGTTTTATTAAAATTGCCACAGCCGTACCACAGGTACAGGTGGCCAATACTGAATTCAACGCAAAGGAATGCCTTGCATTGGTGAAGGAAGCCGAAAGCCAGGGAGCCGACATTATTTTGTTTCCCGAGCTTTCTCTTACTGCCTATTCTTGTGCTGATTTATTTTTGCAAAAAACCTTATTGGAAGGCAGTGAACAAGCACTCTCCACCCTGCTTACAGAAACAAAAAATTTCAATCTGGTCATTATTATTGGCTTACCCGTCAGTACAGATCTTCACCTTTTTAATGCTGCCGCCGTATTGCAAAAGGGAAAAATTTGTGGGATAGTGCCCAAAAGCTGCATTGCAAATTATAGTGAATTTAGCGAAGGTCGATGGTTTCAACCTGCGTCGGCATCAACAAGTTCAAACATTACCTTGTGTGGCACCTCCGTACCCTTTGGACAAATGATTTTCACAAACAATCAAACCGCTTTTAGTGTGGAAATTTGTGAAGATTTATGGGCATCTGATGCACCTTCTTCCAGTTTGACTCTCCAAGGCGCAGAAATAATGTTGAATTTATCAGCTACAAATGCTGTAATCGGCAAGCGCAATTATCGGCGAATGTTGGTGCAAAATCGTTCTTTTGTGTCCCATTGTGCCTATGTTTTTACCTCCTCAGGCCCGGGGGAAAGCACCACGGATACAGTGTATGCCGGTCATACAGTAGTTGCTGAGAACGGTATCGTTTTATTAGATGAACAAGAGATGAAATTTGAAAGCGCTTTGTATTATACGGATATTGACATAGAGCGTTTGCAGGCTGATAGAAAGCGCATGAACACATACATGTCACAGTCCCCTGCTAAAAATGTTCCTACTGTTTCTATTGAGCCTTTCTCAGTTAGCGATATGCCTGTAAACCGCAAAATTTCTCCTCAACCCTTTGTACCAAAAGACAAAGAAGAACGAAATCAGCGTTTTGCAGAAATATATCAAACCCTTTCCATTGCGTTAGCTAAACGATTAATGCACGCCCATGCCAAAACTGCTGTTATCGGCATCTCCGGCGGATTAGATTCCACTCTGGCTTTGTTAATTACCTCCCGTGCCATGGAAATTTTAGAAAGACCGTCTACCGACATTATTGCTGTTACGATGCCCGGTTTTGGCACAACAGGTCGCACATTGCAAAATGCAAAAAAACTGATGAATCTTTTAGGAACAACCACCCGTGAAATTTCCATTCGCGAAGCATGTATACAGCATTTTAAAGATATTGGCCATGACCCAAATAACACAGATGTAACCTACGAGAACACCCAAGCCCGAGAAAGAACTCAAATTTTAATGGATATTGCCAACCAATCCGGCGGTCTTGTTATCGGTACAGGTGATTTATCTGAGTTAGCCTTAGGTTGGGCTACCTATGCCGGTGACCATATTTCAATGTATGGTGTAAATGCCGGTGTACCAAAAACATTAATTCGCCACCTGGTAGATTGGATTGGTTATACATTAAACAACAGCCAAATTCAATCTGTATTGGCAGATGTGTTGGAAACGCCTGTGTCTCCGGAGCTTTTACCTATGGATGATACAGGTTCAATCGCACAAAAAACTGAGGAAATTTTAGGCGAATATATTTTGCATGACTTTTTCTTGTATTATTTCCTCCGTTATGGCTTTACAAAGGAAAAAATACTATACTTAGCCACCTTGGCTTTTGGTAATATGTATGATAAGGAAGAAATTAATCGTGTACTGAACCTATTTATGCGTCGTTTTTTCCAAAATCAATTTAAACGTTCTTGTCTGCCTGACGGACCAAAAATCGGTTCTGTATCACTCTCCCCTCGTTCCGATTTTCAAATGCCATCTGATGCCTGTTCGGATTTATGGTTAAAATAATAAAGGAAATAGTCAACAAAAAAGCACAGAGCAAAAATTTGCTCTGTGCTTTTTAATGTAACAATTTTCATTGCAACTCTTTGCCTCTTACAAGGGCTGCATCAATATTTAAGCAAAAGTTTTCTTTTTTCACCAAATCATATAAGCCGGATTTATGCATAGCACGAAGAGGTTGCGCATTTACATGAGAGAAAACAACTGTAATGCCCTTTTTGTTGCACTGTTTTACAAACTGCTCCAGCATGCGCAGCGCGTCTATATCCACAGAGGGAACAGACCGCATACGTAAAATTACACATTTTGTATAGCTTTTTGTTTTAATTCGGGAAATTTGGTCTGCTACCGCAAAAAATAAAGGACCGGATAATTCATATACACTAATATGCTTTTCTACATGGCGAAGGGCAAGACTGTCCGGATCATTTTCTGCTTCAATATATTTCCAGCTTTCAATTTTTGTTTCATCACTCATACGACGCATAAAGAGTATACAGGCCACAACCAACCCAATCTCAATAGCAATAACCAAATCAAAAATAACTGTTAAAACAAAGGTGAGCACAAGCACTAAAATGTCACTTTTGGGCGAGGTTTTTACTAAATAAACAAATTGACGCCATTGACACATATTGTATGCTACGCTGAGCAAAATAGCTGCAATAGCAGGCATGGGAATCCAAGCCGCATATGGCATGAGCACAACCAAAATAAAGACAAGCACCAAGGAATGCACAAGTCCGGCTATTGGGGTTCTGCCACCGTTTTTAATATTGGCTGCTGTTCTGGCAATGGCACCTGTTGCCGGAATACCGCCAAACAGTGCCGAGGCAATATTGCCCACGCCCTGCGCCATAAGCTCCGTGTTGGAACGATGCTGCTTTTGAATCATACCGTCAGCCACAACGCAAGACAGCAAAGATTCAATACCTGCCAAAAGAGCAATCGTAATTGCGTCAGGAAACACAACCATAACGCCGGATATGCTGAACTTCGGCATCTGAAATGCAGGTAACCCGCGACTTACATTATATAAATCCCCGATTGTATTAACCTCCATACCAAAGCCTTTAACCATTATAATACCGGCTGCAACAGCTAAAAGTGATGCGGGTATTTTTTCATATATTTTAGGCCATAGAATTAAAATAACCAAGCAAACCAAACCTACAAGCACCGCTTGCCAGTTAACCGTACCGATACTTGAAAAAAAGGCCAAAGCTTTTTCCATTGTTTCAATGGGAGCTTCACCTGCACTATAGGTAACGCCAAAAAAGTCCTTTAACTGTCCTATCACCAAAGTAACCGCAATACCGGCTGTGAATCCTGTAGTAATCGTATAAGGAATAAATTTAATCAAATTCCCTAACTTTAAAAGACCCATAACCATAAGCAATATGCCGGCTATTATGGTTGCCATTGCCAAACCATCTAACCCGCTACGAGACACAATACCGGCCACAATAGTAGCAAATGCAGCCGTTGGACCTGAAATTTGCACATTGCTGCCACCTAAAAGGGCTGTAGCAATACCAGCAATAACAGCTGTATAAATACCCGCTTCCGGCCCAACGCCAGAAGCAATTGCCAATGCGATAGAAAGAGGCAGTGCTATAATAGCCACTATAATCCCGGCAATAATATCCTGCACCAGCTGCTTCGTGCTGTAATGCCGCAAATCTGATATAAGCATTGGTTTAAAATTTGTCACAAAATGTCATCCTTTCATTTTCTTATATGTTTTGCGGAACATACAAAGTAAATTTATTTCTACAACCATACAATGAAAATATAATACATAAGCGGAATTGTGACCACCGATAGAACGTGAGAAATCATAGACATGGATGCACCTATTTTTGTATCGCCGCCGTAAGCTGTCGGATACACAATTGTATTCAGCCCAATGGGTGTGGCAAAAGCAATCAATGCTAATATCATGATCTCCTTATGTATACCCAAAAGCTTTAATACAATCATCATAGCCGAAGGAATAACCAACAGCCTCAAGAAAGAAATCACATACACCTTTTTGTTTACTAACAACCTTTTAAAATTATAGCCACCAATTACAAAACCGGCTAAAATCATTGCAACCGGCCCCTGACAGTCCCCTGCATTTTTAAATGCATTAATCAGGAAGTCAGGCACATATTGCGCCAAATTTAAAAGCCCACATACCATACCGACAATCAAAGCGAGCATTGGGGGCTGTATAAAACTTTTTCTAATATTATACCATAAACTTGTGTTCATCTCTTTTGGCATCAATATGTATAATCCCCAACAGTTACACAGAATGCTTATCAATAAGACAAACAACGAATATTTATAATAAACATCGTTTCCCCATATACCAAGAATTATATAGTTGCCCATATATCCATAATTTCCAAATGTCAATGCATATTGAAATATTTTTTTTGATAGGAAAGTGCCGGTGAACTGTTACTGTTTTTCACAAAAAGTCTCGATAAGGGGTACGAAAGAAGAATGGCAGATAAAACAATAAGCAGTCCGTATAATATAAGAGATGCATTTTCCGCAAAGGTTTGAACCGTGCATTTGGTCATTTGTGTATACAATGAAAGTGCAGGAAGAAAAATATACATTTCCATTTTTGACATTACATTAGCAGAATTTTCTGGCAGTTTACTTGCCTTGCGTAATAAAAAACATACAAGAATAAGCGTAAACATCGTCAGCATTTGTTTAAGTGTAAGATAAAAAATTTCCATCTTTTTTCCCTCCGCATGATGCAATCTCTTTTAACAACAAATGATTAATACATTATTCTCAATGTTAATTTTTCTTGAAAGCCGTAAGGCTTTTATAAATTTTGAAAAGAAAAATTTATTATACAATCATTATACCACGCTTTAATGATACATTCAACAAAATTCTACCATTTTTTTATATTAACTTCTACTGATTTCCCCTGCTTCCATGGTCATTTTTTTGTCTATTTTCTTTAAATAATTCAGGATTTTTAAATCGAAAGTAAATCTCGACTTTTTTTTGATGATTAATATAAATTCTATCAACAAGCATAACAAGCAGCTCACGAGTTGGTTTTATTAAATTGAATTTATTAAATAATGTACTGTTTGATTCCATAGCTATCTGTGTTAATTGGCAAAAAACCAATCGTTCTAACTCCCTTTCCTTAACAGAATGAGGTGTGCACACACCATCCTTCCCTGTCTTTCTCCAATTACTGCAAACCAAATAACTTTCAAACCTATTTTCATTCATAAAACTCATTTTTTGGCCACAATCCCTGCAAAAAACAAGACCGGACAAAAGATGATTGCGCTTTCCTCGTCCTCTTGTGTCATAACTGCCAACTTCCAAAAGCCGTTCTGCAACCATAAACTGTTCTCGGGATATGAGTGGCATATGAGTAGCCGATACCGTAATCCATTCATCTTTAGGTAGAGAAATTTTACGATTCACTTTATAATTAATTTTTCGCACCCGATTTTGTGTTAAGTCTCCCACATAGGTTGGGTTAGACAAAATGCGTTTTACCATCGTATCATTCCAACCGCGGCATCTTTGCTCCCCTTTTTCTTGATATCGCGCCGAAGGAGGAGGAACATTGTTTTGATTTAAAAGAGAAACAATATCTCGAATGTTACGACCTGATGTAAACCACTTAAATATTTTTTTAACTACTAAAGCCGTTTCTTCGTGCGGACATAAGCGGTTTTTATTGTTTATCTCTTTTTGATAACCATAGGGTGGCCGACTGCCAATAAATTGTCCATTTATTTTTTTGGTGTAAAGAGCTGTACGAACCTTTTGACTGATATCACGGGCATACATATCATTAAACACAGCACGAAAAGGCGACATATCATTTCCGGCACCGGGCAAGGCAGTATCTATGCCATCATTTACTGCAATATAGCGAACATTATGTAAAGGAAAATATTGTTCTAAATAATATCCTGTTTGTATATAATCACGACCCAATCTGGATAAATCCTTGGTAAGCACCGTATTAATCTTTTTTTCTTCTATCATTGCAATAAGTCTGTTAAAGTCCGGACGATCAAAACTCGTGCCGGAATAACCATCATCAACAAAAACGTCAACAACATATAACCCCTCTGTTTGTGCATAGCGCATTAAAAAATCACGTTGATTACTGATGCTTTCAGACTCGGATGCCCTTTCATCGTCACGAGACAGTCTAAGATATAAAGCTGTTTTGTTTTTCATTTTCTTGCTCCTGACTCTTTACAAGTTGTGCAATGATTTCTTCTAAACTCTGCCCATTTGAAGTAAAATGGATCGTTATATAATCTTCCTCCATAAGAACACCTCCATAATACACTGTATGATGTATACATCAGCCATATGTAGGAGAAAGAATAAAATTCTCTAATAAAAACATCGCCGGGGTGGATTTTGATGCAGCCAAAAAATTAGATTTAAAGGTCATTCACGCCTTATCCTTGCCGGGAAAGGTTGCACCACTCACAGCAGGCACCATTATTGGTGATACCATTCTAAATATTATCAGTGAAACGGAGGTGAAGGAATGAAAAATAAAACCCTTGGTTTTGCTTTAACCGGTTCATTTTGTACCTTTAGCCGTGTTGTTAAAGAACTGGAGGTACTCGCCTCCACCGGTGCATCTGTTATGCCAATCATGTCACAAAATGCATATACAACGGATACTCGTTTTGGAAAAGCACAAGATTTTATTCAAACAATTGAATCTATTACGGGAAATAAAATTATTCATACTATAGCTGAAGCAGAACCGATTGGTCCTAAAAATTTATTAGATGCCCTGGTAATTGCCCCATGTACGGGCAATACATTAGCAAAGCTTGCAAATGGTATTACAGATACGGCGGTTACCATGGCCGCTAAGGCGACGCTACGAAATCAAAAACCCGTTATCATCGCCGTTTCCACCAACGATGGATTAGGCGGCAGCGGAAAAAACATTGGTCAACTATTAAATACACAAAACTATTATTTTGTACCATATGAGCAAGATGATCCCATTCATAAAACCAATTCCTTGGTTGCAGATATGTCAAAAATCACGGAAACCATTGAATTGGCTCTTAAAAACACGCAAATTCAACCGATTTTATTAGGATAAACAAAATTTTATATTAACAATGTGAACACAATAATCATCCGGACTGTGAATCAAATTTTCACAGCCCGCATGATTATAACTTTATATATTGTCATCAAAGAACCTACTGTATTAACCACATGAGTGAACAAAAAGTGTAAAGTGCTGCACCAAGAGGCAAAATGTCCTCATTAAAAATAACTGTTTCGCTATGCATCACTCCTCCAAATTGCGGATTTTCCTCTTGTACCCCCGCCCCTAAAAGGAAATAGGTGCAAGGAACATAACGAGAATAAAAGGAAAAGTCATCCGAACCCATTCCGCCTTGATCAAGAAGAGTTATTTTGTTTTGACCTAAAAGTTGAGAAACAGTTCTTGACATTTTCTCTGTCACAGTTGTATCATTCACCATTGGTGGTGCAAAGGAAAGGGTTTTTACTGAAGCTTTGACGCGAAAACCTTCTGCCATGCAATGGCTGATTTCTGTTATACGTTTTAGAACAAAGGCAGAGATCGATTCATCAAAGGAACGTATGGTTCCCTCCAGTATAGCTTCATCTGGAATTTGATTAGGTGATGAACCTCCGGAAAGCTTACCAACACTGATCACAACCGGATTTTGAGCAGCTAATTCCTTTGTAACAATTTCTTGCAGGGCCAATTCAATATGGGCCGCAACATATATAGGATCCCGTCCCGTTTCCGGCATGGAACCATGACAAGCCTTACCGCTGATATGGATACGAAAACGGGTGCAACCCGCCATAAAAGTGCCCCTACCACATACAACATGTCCTGACGGCGTGCCTGCATGGACATGAATAGACATAGCACCATCAACCTTAGGACTTTGCAATACACCGGCATGAATCATCTCTTTGGCTCCCGTTAGCCCTTCCTCATTGGGTTGAAACACCAATTTTATTGTGCCTTTTAACTCTTGTTGAAATTCCTTAAACAGTCTGGCTGCCCCCAATAACATAGATGTATGCATATCATGACCGCAAGCATGCATTGATCCCTGATTCGATTGAAAAGAAAGGTTCGTTTTTTCTTGCATTGGAAGAGCGTCCATATCAGCTCGAAGCAGTATACACCGGCCAGGTGTTTTTCCTTCTATTGTAGCAACAATCCCGCTTTCACAAATTTCTACCGGTTCATAATCCATAGCGGATAATCGTCCCATGACATAGGCTGTTGTTTGTGGCAATGATTGTCCTACCTCTGGATTTTTATGCAAAATCCGTCGATCACGAATCATATCCTCTTTAATATTTTCGGCAAACTGAAGTATCATTTTTGAATCTATCATCATAACGCCTCCTTATGGCCATACCTATTGTTATTATGTGCGACATAAAAAAAGAATGCAATCCTGCATTCTTTTTAATAAGTAGTTTAGATAAACCAGAGGTATTTTATACAATTTATATTAAATTAATTTTCATGCTTAAATACAACGAATCTTTGGCCTATGTAATTAAAAATAACAAAGAATCCCATACCAACAAGCATGGCGATATTTTCTTTAATTATTGTAGAAAAGGATGATAAAATGTACGACACCAAGGGCTTTGCTATACCATAGGCTAACAAATAGCAAATGGATATATTAACAATAAATTTTACAAGCTGCTTCCATGACTTTTCTTTGTTTTGAAAGGTAAAATATTTATTTAACACATAACTGACAATGCTTCCGACTATGTAATTGGCTGCAGATGAAATCCAATAATTTACGTGAACTACATTATAAAGCAAGAACATAACGCCTGTTCCCACTAATGTATTAATCATACCAACTAAAACAAATTTAATGGCTGTTTTATCCAATACTTGTGTCATACAAATCCATCCTTTATCTAAATTAATTCAATGAATCATTCATATTTTTTGTTTCGTCAATAATATACATAGGGCGTTTTTTAATTTCGATAAATAAAACAGAGATATATTGCCCAATAATACCGATAACACCGAGTAAAATGGCAAACATAAAGCACATTGCAACAATAATGGTTGAATAGCCTCCCGGTGCATCATGAACAAATTTCTGTATAATAGTATATATCATCAGTACAACACCAAAAAGTGCAACAAAAAGTCCCGAATAAATACCAAGTTTTAAAGGCATATCAGAGAAACTGCATATCGTCGTAACGGAAAATTGAATGAGTTTGCGGATGTTATATTTACTTTCGCCTGCCACTCTGCTTTGGGCATCATAAGCAAGTGTTGCCTTTTTAAAACCAACGCTTTGTACAAATCCCCGTAAATATCGAACTTGCTCTCGATAGTTTGTTCGTAAAACATGGGCTACCTTATTGGATATAGCAAAGAAATCAGAGGCATTGCGTTCAAATTTAATCGGAGATAACATATTTAAGATTTTATAAAAAAATGCAGAGGTTATTTTTTTAATATAGCCACCATCAGCTCTTGAACTTCTGACCATAGAAACGATTTCATAACCTTCCTCAAACTTTTTAATGATTTGGGGAATGCTTTGGGGTGGATGTTGTAAATCTGCATCCATGCAAACAATGCAATCGCCCTTAGCATAATCAATGCCGGCTATCATTGCCGCCTCGTGACCAAAATTTCTTGAAAAATTAATAACTTTTACCTTTTTGTTTTCATGGGCAAAGGCATCAAGCATCGTTCTGCTCTTATCCACACTACCATCATTAACAAAAACCAATTCGTAGTCCCAAGTTAACCCCTCCAAAACCAACAAGGTTTCCTTGTAAAACTTGTCTAATGATTCTTCTTCATTATAAACCGATACAACAATTGAAATAATTTTATCCCCCATAATTCACTACCTCATTATGTTATTGACAAAAAATGTACTTGGCATTTTCTAAATTACAACCGAATAGGACTTTGCAATAGCATTGCAAAGTCCTTAATTAATTTTAATGACACAGTGTAAAAGAGTGGTAATGCCCCTGAGTAAATTTTGCGGTTTAGGTCCGGTAGGCTTTCCCGTAGAGCAACTGAAATGTCGCCAAATCAGCGGTTTCCCTTTCATACTCTACCCGCGCGGTTACCCATCGCGGAACCGAATCACCACTTAAGTCCGCACTGCAATCCTCAGTGCATCTCCATTTGGAACAGCCTAGAGGTTTTCCCAAACAGTCAAGCTCATTCTTAGCCTCTTTTGCAATAGAAGTTTCAAGCAGCAATAACACAAAGCCTTTGGCCGAAGGCCTTATGTTTGATCCGCTATCCGCCAATACCACTCAAGGCAGGCTACGCTGTCCGCAGCGCTCCTTTACCATAGGCAAAATCACACCGCCTGACAGGTTTAATCCTGCTTCGTATCCCGCCGCGTCCACAAGGCAAGCCCTGCCGGCGCACTTTGGAACACAAGAGCAGGTCTCCACGGCAAAGGGGTCGAATCTCACATGCCATTGCAAGCCGCCCCTAAGCCTTAACTCCCAGCACCAACCCCCGACTGGGCGTCGAAAGCAAGCACCAGAAACTTCATCGATGTGCCCTTCAACGGATTTTTAGGCCCGTCCTGGGAATGAGAAGATCTGACTAAGGATACTGCACCACTCTTATGACATTCATTGTAACATAAATTCCACAATTCGTCAAATAGAAATTAATCTCTTAAAAGTAACAAAAAGAAGGATTAATAACTACCTTTTCACCATAGCATTATGTTGCACAATTCCACATCAATTATCAAAGGAAATCTTAAATATAAAATAGAAATCCAATAATAAAACCTAAGATAGCACCAACAGCCACCTCAAAGGGACTATGGCCGATTAATTCTTTTAATCTTTTACCCATAACCTCCGGTGTATCCTTACCTATGTTTTCAATAATATCATTAAGGATTTCAGCCTGTCGACCTGTTTCTCGTCTAACACCGGATGCATCATACATAACGACAAATGCAACCACGACACATACCGCAAAAATAGGTGATGACAAACCACATTCAAAGGCCACAGCGGTTGTCATGGCTATTACAAAAGCAGAGTGAGAACTGGGCATTCCTCCTGAGCCAATCATGCGTCGTAAATCAAACCGCTTTTCCTTTATCCGCACAAATATCACTTTAAGTACTTGCGCAATAAGCCAGCCTAATATTGCCGCAATCAATATTTTATTTTGACAAAGTTCATTAAAAAAGTTCAAAATGATCACCATTTTTCATTACCCAATCAACGTTGGGAATTATAGTATGACTCTCCCTATCTGTCCCTACGCAACAAGAACAAAGATAATTCCTTTAAAAAGGCTGCTCGATCACCATATTCTTCCAAAGTTGCTATGGCATTTTGTGTATAATCCTCTAACATCTTGCGAGATTGTTCCATGCCATATAATGTTACAAATGTTGTTTTTTCGTTTAATTTATCACTACCAATTGGCTTACCTAAAATCTCTGTAGTGCTTTCTACATCTAAAATATCATCTTTAATTTGAAAAGCAACTCCTAAATAACGCGCAAACTTTTCCATGTTTAGAATATCTTCTTTTGTACCGCCACCAATTAATGCACCAACCTTGGCAGGTGCCATCATAAGCGCACCGGTTTTATGTACATGCATGGCCATTAATGTGACTGCATCAACGTCCTTACCTTCTGATTCCAAATCAATTACCTGGCCACCAATCATACCCTCTGTCCCGGCAGATTCAGCAATAATTTTAACAGCCTCTAATGTTTGTGCCGGGGTTGCCTTGGAGTGCTGAAGAGCCGTTTCAAAAGCTAAATTTAAAAGAGCATCTCCTGCCAGCACAGCCATAGCTTCACCATATATAATATGATTCGTGGGTTTCCCACGTCGTAAATCATCATCATCCATACAAGGCAAATCGTCATGAATTAATGAATATGTGTGTATCATTTCAATGGCACAAGCAAATGGCATAGCATCCTCTGCATTTCCGAACAGTTCCGCACATGCAACACAAAGCACAGGTCGAATGCGTTTGCCGCCGGAAAACAGACTATACTCCATAGCATCGTATATGGACATTTGGTAATTTTCGTTTTTCATAAAATATTTTTGCAAAGACTGATTAACCTGATTAATTTTTTCTTCAAATTCAGCTAAAAAATCCATAATAGCCTCCTTATGTGGGGTAAATTAAAAAAAAATTTATTCTTCAAAGGGTTCTTCTGTTATTTCTCCGTTTTCTGTTTGTGTAAGTCGAACCACCTTTTGTTCGGCTTGATCTAAAAGCCTCTGACAGGTTTTAGAAAGTTTAATGCCTTTTTCAAATAACATAAGGGATTCATCCAATTCAATTTGTCCGGCTTCCAACGCCGCAACAATTTGTTCTAATTCAGCCATGTTTTTTTCAAAACTTTTCTTCTCAGCCATATAAACCTCCCTATGGTTTATTCATCATTATATTGTGTCAAATGTCCCTGTGATTCCATTTTATCATAATCAAGCTGCCGCAAGGCTTCGTAAAGCACAATCGCCACAGCATTAGATAAATTTAAAGAGCGGATATCGGGTAGCATAGGAATCCGTACACATTCATCATAATGATCATGAAGCAAACGTTCGGGCAACCCCTTGGTCTCTTTACCAAAAACTAAGTAATCTCCATCACGATATTGAGCATCGGAATGTCGTTTTTTTGCCTTAGTGGAACAAAAATGAAACGGACCTTTGCAAACATTCAAAAAGGACTGCAAATTTTCATAGTAGCGAATGTCCAACTCGTGCCAATAATCTAATCCGGCACGTTTCAATTTTTTATCATCAACTGTAAAACCCATCGGCTTTACAATATGTAACACACTTCCTGTTGCGCGGCAGGTGCGAGCAATATTCCCCGTATTTTGCGGAATCTCCGGCTCCACCAGCACAATATTCATGGCCATAATGTATTAGGCCCCTTTCTCGTTAATAAATAATTGATAGATTCTAAAACCAGGATTTAAGACATGTAGTTAAGTAGCGTTCCAATTTGTTCAATTGTTACACAAACTGTATCTCCGGCAGACATTGGCCCAATACCAGCCGGTGTACCGGTGGTAATCACATCCCCCGGTAACAGTGTCATAACATGAGAAATATAGCTGACTAATTCTTCACAAGAAAACATCATCATATTGGTGTTCCCCTTTTGCTTAACAACCCCATTAACCTCTAAAGAGATAGAAAGGGATGTAGGGTCGAGCTCCGTTTCTATAACGGGACCCATGGGTGCAAAGGTATCAAAACCTTTGGCGCGCGTCCACTGACCATCAATCTTTTGCAAATCACGTGCCGTAACATCGTTAAAACAGGTATAACCAAAAATATATTCCTTAGCCTCTTCAACTGAAATGTGACACGCCTTTTTACCGATAACAATCGCCAGTTCTGCTTCATAATCCACTTGCTTTGACATAGTTGGCCGCACAATTTTACCATAAGGTGGTAAAATAGCTGTTGTCGGTTTCATAAACAAAACCGGATCCTGCCGTTGCGTTTCTTTCAATTCTTTTGCATGGTCACGATAGTTAAGTCCAACAGCAACAATTTTGGTTGGTTCACAAGGAGCCAGTAAAGTCACCTCAGCCAAGGAAATGGAATGTTTTGCTACGGTATGGTAACCAAATAGATTGCCGCTTATAGAATAAATTTTATTATCACACAGAACACCATAAGCAGTTTCTTGATTATATGTATACCGTAAGAACTTCATGACACTACTCCTTTTCAGGCAATTCTTCCTCTAACACACAACCTTCTACATATTCCCAAAAACTATTCACGCTTTCGTTCTGCTTAACGGAAAAGGGAATTAAAATATCCCCTTCCCGTAGTGAAAGAGTTTCTATAATCATATCTAAATTCTTTTGCAACTGTGTCTTACTTAATTTATCACATTTTGTAGCAAACACAACAGAATAGGCGCAACATTCCTGAATCCAGGCCTGCATAGCAATGTCCTCTTGACTTGGTATGTGCCTGGAATCCACCAACTGCACCACTTGACAAAGTTGGGGTCGACTCTCCAAATACTCGTTAATCATATTGCCCCATGCCTCGACTTCCTTTTTAGAACGAGCTGCATATCCATAACCCGGCAAATCAACCAGCATAAGTTTATTATCTACATTATAAAAGTTAATGGTAATTGTTTTACCGGGTGTGCCACTAACACGAGCTAATTTTTTTCTGTTTAATACCTTGTTAATCATAGAAGATTTTCCCACGTTAGAACGTCCTGCCAAGGCAATTTCCGGCATACGGGTATTAGGATATTGGACTCGTCGTACTGCTGAAATCATTAAATTTACGTTGTTTACATTCACTCTCATAATTTGCCTCAATTCATGATTTATGCAAGGCTATTCCCAGTACTTCATCCATACTCCGCACAGGAATAATGGTAAGATTTTCCTTAACAACGGCCTCTAACTCATCCATATCCTTTTCATTATCAGCAGGAATAACAACTGTTTTAATACCGGCTCGAAAAGCGGCCAAAGTTTTTTCTTTCAAGCCGCCAATAGGCAGTACACGACCACGTAAGGTAATTTCGCCTGTCATCGCTACCTCGCGATGCACAGGACAACCGGATAAGGCAGATGTCAAAGCCGTAGCAATGGTAATACCGGCAGAAGGACCATCTTTGGGAGTCGCGCCTTCCGGAACATGAATGTGAATATCCTTATTTTCATAAAAATCATCTTTAATCCCTAATTGCTCAGCATTGGCACGCACATAACTAACCGCCGCACGCGCTGATTCTTTCATAACATCGCCTAATTGCCCCGTAAGCTCTGTTTTACCACTACCGGGCATAACATTAACCTCTACCGATAAGGTGTCTCCACCAACCTGGGTCCACGCAAGGCCGGTTACAACACCAACCTCATCTTGTTTTCCTATGGTATCATAATGATATTTAGGCTTTCCTAAAAATTCCGATAAGTTACTTACCGTAACTCGAACCGTATCTTCACTATCTTTAGCTAAAACCAAATCTGCCTTACGGCAAAGCTTAGCAATGGTGCGTTCTAAGCTTCTCACACCGGATTCTCTTGTATAAAATTCAATCATATCCGAAATAGCGCCAACACTTACCTTGAAATTTTGTGCCGTTAGCCCATGCTGTTCTCGTTGTTTGGGCAGCAAATGGCGTTTGGCAATCTGCAGCTTTTCCTCAGATGTATAGCCTGTTAATTCAATAATCTCCATACGATCAAGAAGAGGTCTGGGAACTGTTTCCAGCGTATTTGCCGTTGCAATAAACAATACATCAGATAAATCAAACTCAACCTCTAAATAATGGTCACGAAATTTACAGTTTTGTTCACTATCTAGCACCTCAAGCAAAGCTGCTGATGGATCCCCTCTATAATCACTGCCCATTTTATCAATTTCATCAAAAAGCATTAAGGGATTTGCAGAACCGGCCTGCTTAATGGCCTGCATAATTCGCCCCGGCATGGCACCAATATAAGTCTTGCGATGTCCGCGAATATCTGCTTCATCTCGAATACCACCTAGAGAAATTCGGACATACCGTCGACCCAAACTTTCTGCAATGCTACGGGCAATAGAAGTCTTACCTACACCCGGTGGGCCCACTAAACATAAAATAGGTCCCGCCATTGTGCCCGTAATTTTCTTAACAGCTAAATATTCTAAAATTCGTTCCTTTACTTTTTCAAGACCATAATGGTCTCGGTTTAAAATCCTGGTGGCCCGACCCAAATGAATATTTTCCTTCTCCCTGTTGTTCCAGGGCAGATCACAAATCCAGCTAACATAGTTACGAATCACATTGGCCTCCGGATTGCCAAACTGCATTTTTGCAAGCCTGTCAAGCTCGGTTTTGCACTTCTTCATAACCTCTTCCGGTACATTAAGCTTGTTCAATCGCTCCGTAAATTCCTTAATTTCAAGGCCAACACCATCTTTATCGCCTAACTCTTCCTGAATGACCTTTATTTGCTCCCGCAAAAAGTATTCCTTTTGATTTTGATCTATCTGTCGCTTAACCTTATGACTAATTTCATTATCAAAATTCATAATTCTTGTTTCGCGGATTAAAAGAACAATAAGCTTTTCCATTCTCTCAGGCAAGCTGGCTGTAGATAACAGCATTTGCTTATCTGACAGCTTTAACTGCATATTACTTGCAATTGCATCTGTCAACTCAGCAGGATTATTTAAATTTTCTAATGAAGCTAAAATTTCCGGTTTAATTTTATGATTGCTTGCGCAATAATTTTGAAATTCTTCTATTAAACGGCGTTGCATGGCCTCGTAGCGCATTTCATCTATCCTGTCATCTTCCGGAGAGATCAACTCCTCTACCAAAACAGACATATAGGGATTTTCGCTCACATAATCACAGATTTTTGCCCGATAAATGCCTTCTACCAACACGCGAATCATAGATCCCGGCATCTTCACAACCTGCTTAACGCGACAAACAGTACCAACTCGTTCAATTTCCTCAACAGCCGGCTCCTCTACCAACATATCTTGTTGCATGGAGAGAAAAACCAACTGATTATCTACCATGGCCTGCTCCAGTGCTAAAATTGACTTTTCTCGCGCCATATCAAAATGAGTCAAAGTTTTAGGAAACACAACCAGCCCACGCGTAACAATCATAGGCAGACTGACCGTTTTCTTCATTGTAATTTGGTCCATATATACCTCCGTGAATCGGGTGTCAACAATATTGGTAACACGCAACATACCATTTAATATTTACTGTATCTTATTATTATATCAAATGATTCAAAAAAATTCAATTATTTTCATTTGAGACAAGTCATTTTCAATTATGATACCTGTTCCAAGGCTTGTGCAATATCGGCAATAATATCCTCTATATGCTCAATTCCCACACTCATTCTAATTAAATCAGCACCAATTCCTGCATCTATAAGCTGCCGATCTGTTAATTGACGATGGGTTGTGCTGGCAGGATGTAAAACACAAGTACGAGCATCGGCTACGTGAACAACAACGGCAGCCATTTTTAAACTATCCATAAAGCGTACCGCCGCTTCACGACCGCCAACCACGCCAAATGAAATAACGCCGCAAACACCATTAGGTAGGTATTTTCTTGCCAGCTCGTATTGGCTGTTCCCCGGTAATGAGGGATAGTTAACCCAACTAATTTTCTCGTGTTTTTCCAAAAATTCTGCTACCTTCTGCGCATTATCGCAGTGGCGCTCCATCCGCAAATGTAAGGTTTCTAAGCCTAAGTTCAATAAATATGCGCCCATAGGACTGGGAGATGCACCCACATCCCGTAAAAGTTGAACACGAGCCTTGGTAATATATGCAGCTGTCCCAAAATCTCGGGTATACACAACACCATGGTAGGACTCATCTGGTTCTGTCAATTCTGGATATTTATTACCTGCACTCCAATCAAAACGCCCGCTATCTATAATAACGCCACCAACAACCTGGGCATGACCATCCATATACTTAGTAGTAGAATGAGTCACAATATCAGCACCAAATTCAAAGGGTCGACATAAAATAGGCGTCGGGAAGGTATTGTCAACAATAAGGGGTACCCCATGTTTATGTGCCAGGCTTGCATATCGTTCAATATCAAGAACGTCTAATGCCGGGTTGGCAACAGATTCACCAAAAACCGCCCGTGTCCTGTCATCAAAGAGGGCATCTAACTCCTCATCCGTGGAACCGGGACGAACAAAACGGACCTCAATCCCCATTTTTTTCATGGTTACGGCAAATAAATTAACGGTGCCACCATAAATAGAGGAAATACTTATAAAATTATCCCCACTTTTTGCGATATTTAAAATAGCAAACAGGTTAGCCGCTTGTCCCGAAGAAAGACACAGGGCACCAACACCGCCCTCTAAGTCAGCAATTTTGCTTTCAACAGCCTCCACTGTTGGATTGGATATTCTTGTATACATATGGCCTGGGGCCTGCAAATCAAACAATTTTCCCAAATGTTCTGCTGAGTCGTACTTATAGGTTGTGCTTTGATAAATGGGCAATACGCGTGGCTCCCCATTTTTGGGTTGATAGCCACCTTGTATGCAAACTGTTTCCGTTTTGTAATGATTCATGGTCATATCTCCTTACTCCATTAAAATAAATGTATATAGTTACGCATTAGGCAATTCAACAACTGTTTCAATTGACCAATCCGTCTTTGGTCTATGGCAAGAAAAATACAAGATTTGTTCTGCCGGTTTTTCTGCCAAAAGAGAAAAGGCTTCTTGCTGTCGTTCTTCGTCCATTTGAATAAATGTATCATCCATAACCAGCAAAGGAATAGCATCATATAAGGTCTGTAAAACCGCCAATCGTAAAGCAAAATACAACAAATCGCAGGTACCGGCACTTACAAAATCAGCCTCTACAATATCATGGCCGGAGGGGGTTTTTAACATCATACTATATGTATCCGTTATTTTTATTTCATGGTAACGACCCTTGGTCAATTGTTTAATGATATCTCCGGATTTTTCATTAAGCACAGGCGCAAAGCTACTTTTTAATTCTTCATTACAGGCTTCTAAAGCCTCCCGCGCCAGAACAATCTCTTGATGAATTTGCAGCAATTCTTCCTTTCGTTGTTCTGCTGCCCTTAACTCTGTTTCTATAACGCTTACACTCCGACCGGAAACATACCCTTGTTCAACCCGTGCTTGCAGATGTGCTAAAGTGCGTTCTCTGTCCAGTTGTTTTTCTTTGATGACATTGAGTTGTTTTTCTATAGTCTCTGCA
Source organism: Oscillospiraceae bacterium (assembly GCA_015069045.1). Lineage (GTDB taxonomy): Bacteria > Bacillota > Clostridia > UBA1381 > UBA9506 > UMGS755. The sequence goes on along the minus strand of SVJJ01000008.1, from coordinate 28,399 downwards.
TTTGGCCCCGTATAGGACAGGGGTTCCTCGTTTTGAGGAACAAAAAGACTATCCAGCATTGCTTCGTAGTTTTGAATATTATCTGCAATTCGTTTAACATCTTTGCGCAGACTCTCCGCTTGATGAGAAACTGTCTGTGCCTTCTCTTTTTTTTCTGATAAAGCTGCCAAGGTATCAACCCCTGCAGCTGACAACACTTCTTGTATTTCTCCACGCAAATGGGATATTTGTTCAGTCACATGGGTCGCCTCTAAGGCGCTCAACTGTTTTCTTTTCTCTTCTAAATTTATTATAAGATTATTTTGATTTTCCTTTTGTTTATGCTGTATCCCATGTAAAATAATAGGGTACATAAGAAAAACAGCCGGAATGAACAACAGGAAAAAAAGTGGATATATAAGCAAGCCTCCTGCAATAGCTAACACAACTAAAAGCATGGCTATAAACATACGAATTGAAATTGGTTTTACCGATTTTGCCGGCATTTTTTTAGTAATCTCGTTAAGCTCCTCTATTTCCTCCACAAGGGCCTGACGCATTCGCTCCTTTTCTTCAAGCACCGAACATGCAGCTTCTTTTTCAGCAATTGTCAAAACAATATCCGGCGAAAGGGTTTGAACAAATGCAAGATTTTTTTCTTCTTTCTCTATGGCAGATAGTGCTTGTTCTGCTTGTTTAAGCGAATTGCGCTCCATGGTCAAACAATTTAGTAATTTTTTTTGATTCTCTCTATCTTTTTCCCGTAATTCATATTGCTCAAATGCCAAAGCATCAGCATGTTGCTGATTTAGGACTGCAATGTCTAGCTCCCCTTTTTCCTTCTCTTCTGTTAAATTTTGAATTTCCTCCAGAACACTTTGAAAGGCTGTGTGGGTTTGCTTCGCAGAAAAGAGTTCTGCACGTAAGACCTCAATGTCGGAATCTAACTGTGCCACAGCACCACCACGACCAGTTTTACTAATTAACTCATACTCCGCTTTTTGAAGTTCCGTTATGGCTTTTTGAAGCGAGGCATCTTCCTCACCGGTGCGTTCAAGATTAGAAAGGCGAACCATTAACTCATCTTCCCGCCCTTTGGAAAAAGCTGCACCGGACTGAGAAATAAACAGCGTCTTGTTAAAGGCTTCTTCCCCTATGCCAAAAAATTGTTGCCCTATAGATTCCATATCCACGGCAATCTCTTGCCAGTCTGATGCACGATACAAATTGGCACGATCACCGCGACTGCTGCGACCAAAACGCCGTTTTAAAACATATTCATAACCATCATGTGCAAAATGAATTGAACCGGCCATGTAGCTTTCGCCCCATGGCATATAGAGCTGGCGGCTATCTCCCCGCAGGCCAACCCCACGAACTTTTGCCGGCATTCCGTAGAACATAGCAGATATAAAGGCACATAAGGTACTCTTCCCCGCCTCATTGTGCCCATATATATATTGAAAGCCAGGGGTTAATTGTAACGTATAATTCTGTAAGCCTCCAAACTGCTCAATTTCTATTTTTTGAATAATCATAAAGGCTTCACCCGCTTTCCATCTAAGGCGGTAAGCCCATATTCTAAAGCCTTTCGATAAACAGTACTCTTCTCGCCGAGGAGACCACTTGCCAGTTTTTGAGCCAGCATTCCACGCACACCACCAGCGGCAGCTAAGGCCTCAATATCCAAAGGTCGCCGAGTATGATCATAAACCTTAAGAAAAAAACATTGGGACATACCTTCTGCTAACACATTTACATCCGGTATAAGTTCTGTTTCACCCGTTAAGATTACTTTATATAAATCCTGCGTATCTAAGCACGTCCCCTGCATAATCTGAAGGATATCCTCATGTGTTACAAGACCACTTACATCCACAGATACTTCACGGTATTGACGACTGCAAACGGGAACAAACTTCACAGTTACACCCCCATCGGTAACCTCACCTACAAGCACACCTTTTTCCCCTAATTCATCAAATCCCCGCCCTTCCGGGCAACCGGGATAGGCACATAATGTACGCCCGATTTTCTCGTGATAATAACTATGAACATGTCCCAAAGCCAAATAAGAAAAATCAGATTTTTCTATCATTTCACGACCAATGGGATTATAGGCATTACCACCCAAATCCCCATGCATTAACAAAACAGATGGTCCACTTTTATCTACAGGCAGACATTCTAAAATCGGTTCATCTTGAACACCGGACCCAAAGGATACGCCATACACATTACAATCGCCTATGGTAACACATTCCAGCTCCGTTCCAAAAATATGTACATTTTCTGAAAAGCAAGTTAGATTATAATAAGATTTTTTTGTCAGCGGATCATGATTACCTGCCACAATCAGCACTTTGGTGGATGGAATGGACGCAAAGCCTTGTTGCAAGACACGAATTGTTTCTGCCTCAACGGAATCTTGGTCAAATAAATCGCCGGCCAATAAAAGGACATCGGCATCTTTTGCTAAATTGATAACCGAAAGAAAGGTGCGACGAAGCTCAGCTTGACGAATGGCTGCACATTTTCCATCCTGCAAGCCAGAAAACGCTGTATCCAAATGTAAATCTGCACAATGTACAAACTTCATCCCTTCACATCCTTTCAGATAATATACAAACACCAATGTAAAACACTGGTAAATCATGTTAAGACCATCGATAATAATAAACGATAAATATACACAATAATTATATCACATAATTTACACATCTACAAGTTTTTTCATTGTTTTTACAAAATATTTTCTATAAATCTTTCAGCCACCCTTCAAGTGATATATATTTTAAACGTCCAAACGATTGTAAATTAATTTTAATTTAAAAATAACTATAGTATTTTGAGAAAAAATATGTTATACTATTGTAACATAGGAAAATGTTTACACAAGGAGGTTGTATTATGGCTATTAAAACAGAAAATGAACGAGGCGCCATTATTATGAGCAATACAGTTATTGCACACATAGCCGGCATGGTGGCCACTGGTTGCTATGGCGTTGTGGGTATGGCTTATAAAAGCGCGACTGACAGTTTTGCAAGTCTTTTGAAATGGGACACCATTACGAAAGGCATTAAAGTCTCAACAGAAAATGATAAAATTAGTATAGATTTGCATATTATTGTGGAATATGGCGTAAACATCAAAGTCATTTCTGACAGTATTATCAGCAGCGTCCGCTATAGCGTAGAGAACATGACCGGTTTTCGTGTTGGATGCGTAACAGTTAACGTGGAAGGAATCCGCGTGGATTAATTCGGAGGTGTGAATTTTGATTTATACAATTGATGCCGTAGGACTCACCAAGGCTTTTCTTTCTGCGGCTAACAAACTTGTTAATAATAAAAATATATTGAACGATTTAAATGTATTTCCTGTACCCGATGGCGATACCGGTTCTAATATGTCCATGACGGTAAGTGCTGCAACCGCAGAGCTTGCAAATCGTTCTTTTTCTTCCGTAGGCCAAGTTATGGATGTTGTGGCCAGCGCTTCTCTCCGGGGTGCCAGAGGTAACTCCGGCGTTATTCTTTCACAGTTGTTTCGTGGCATGTCTAAGCGACTGAAAAATTGTGAAATAGCCGATGCAAACGATATTGCCGAAGCTTTTACAGAAGGTGTTGCAACAGCTTACCGTGCTGTAATGAAACCCGTTGAGGGAACTATGCTTTCCGTATCCCGTGATGGTGCCACAGGTGGTACTGCCTATATGGAAAAAGATAATGAAATCACAGCACTGCTTGGTGCAGTCATTACAGCAGCACAAAACAGTCTGGATAGAACGCCCGAAATTTTACCGGCATTAAAAGCTGCCGGGGTTGTAGATTCAGGCGGTCAAGGTATCCTTTATTTATTAGAGGGTGCTATGACATACTTAGAAACCGGCACGTTAATTGAGCGCAAAGATGGCGAGGTTCTCCCTGCACCTACTCAAAAAAGTGCCGGAGCGCAGGTTGCTGATGCCGATATTAAATTTGCCTATTGTACAGAATTTATTATTGAGAAAAACAATCCAAAAGCATCCAGCAAATTATTTGCTGCCAACATTCAGAAAAAAGGTGATTCCATGGTAGTGGTAGATGATGAAACCATTATCAAGGTTCACATTCACACCAATAATCCTGGTTATGTTATTGAGGAGGCTATAAAATTAGGTGCTCTCATCAATATTAAAATTGACAATATGAAATATCAGCACAATAATTTGGTAGCAGAATCGGATTCAGTTGCCAACAATGAACCTGCTGTTCCCTACGGATTTGCCGCTGTTGCTGCCGGTGAAGGCATGGAAGAGCTTTTTCGAGATATGGGCGTTAACCAGGTTATATTAGGCGGTCAGACAATGAATCCCAGTACAGAGGATATTTTAGAAGCCGTTAATAAAATCAATGCTGAAACAATTTACATTCTACCCAATAATAAAAACATTATTATGGCTGCCGAGCAGGTGCGTGATTTAACCGACAAGAATATTTTTGTTATTCCCACTCGCTCCATTCCCGAAGGTATTTCTGCTATATTAGCGTTTTCTGAAGATGCATCAGGAGAAGATAATGCTTCCGCCATGACCGAAGCCGCTGGTTTTGTAAAAACCGGCAATGTTACTTATGCTGTTCGCGAGTTCAAGTTTGGTGATGAGACGCTTCCAGAAGGTAAAATTATTGGTTTAACGGGTAAAAACATCACAGCTGCCGGTGATGAACCGGCTCAGGTCGCAAAAGACCTGCTCGCCCATATGGTAACAGAAGAGAGCGCTGTTATTAACGTCTTTTATGGTGAGGATGTTACTGATGAAGAAGCTGATGTTTTACGTACTTATTGTGAAAAAACCTATGCTGATTGCGATGTTTTGGTACACAACGGCAAGCAACCTCTTTATTATTACATTATATCTGTTGAATAATTCACTCCTTTTTAATTTGTGAGAACATTAAAGGGGCATTAGTATGGAAGAAAATCCCTTACAAATGAGTATTACCCAGCTTACCGGCGTCGGTCCTAAACGGGCCGATGCTTTTGGTAGGTTGGGTATTTTTACAATCCAAGATTTGCTTGCTCATTACCCCCGTGGCTATGATAATAGACAGATTTATAAAAAAATCATTGAGCTTAGTCACAACGAATCCGTCTGTATCCATGCCACAGTTGTAGGAGAACTTCAAACTAAAATAATTAGAAAAAATATGAAAATTCATACATTGCGCGTATCGGATGGAACCGGTTTTTTAGAATTAGTATGGTTTAATAATCCTTTCTTAGATGCTCGTTTTAAAAAGGGAGATTCATACATATTTTACGGAAAAGTGCGATTGACGCCAAAAAAACAAATGTTAACACCTATTTTTGAACAACCAGGTAAACAAAAAAACACGGGGAAAATTGTACCCTTATATCCCTTAACAAGTGGGTTGAACGAAACTTTGGTGTCCAATTGTGTAGCAAAAGCCCTCTCATTATGCGGAACACTCCAAGAGACATTGCCGGAGGCACTTCGCAAAGCCTATATGCTTTGTGACTATCATTTTGCTGTAACAAACATGCACTTCCCATGTAACAAGGCGTCCTACGAAAAAGCTCGCCGCCGTTTAGCCTTTGAGGAATTATTTTTGTTTCAGTCTGCCCTATTTTCCATTAAAAAAAGGCAACATAGTTTTAGGGCCTCTATTTTATCAGTTTCTCCCGAACCCTTTTTAGCTACACTTCCCTTCACTTTTACCCATGCACAAACGCAGGTTCTTCATGAAATAATGAAGGACATGGCAAGCGGCATCACGATGAATCGCCTTGTCTGTGGCGATGTGGGTTCCGGCAAAACTGCCGTTGCTGCTGCCTCTATGTATACGGCTGTAGAAAGCGGTTACCAAGCAGCTTTTATGGCACCTACAGAAATTTTAGCCATGCAGCATTATCAAAACCTGAAAAAAATGTTTGCACCGCACCATATTAATGTGGAGTTCCTCACCGGTTCCATGCCGGTTACAGCTCGTCGAAAAGCCCTAGCAAACATACAGTCCGGTGCCGCACAAATTATAGTAGGCACCCATGCATTACTAAGTACCCAAGTTCAATTCTGCCGTTTAGGCTTAGCTATTACCGACGAGCAACATCGTTTTGGTGTTAGCCAGCGACAAACCCTTTCTGCGAAAGGGGAAAATCCACATGTACTGGTCATGAGTGCCACACCTATTCCACGCACATTAGCCTTAGTTATGTATGGTGACTTAGATGTATCTATTATTGATGAATTGCCGCCAGGCCGACAAAAAATTGATACATTTGTTGTAGGAGAACAATATCGTAATCGAATTTATTCCTTTATACAAAAAGAGATAACCGCTGGCCATCAGGCCTATGTTGTTTGTCCCCTTGTAGAAGATTCTGAAGATAAAATGCTGCATTCTGTTACCGAATACGCAAAAAAATTACAGACAACTGTCTTTCCAAATGAATCCATTGGTATTCTTCATGGAAAAATGAACTCCGGAGAAAAGGATGCGGTAATGTATAATTTTCAAAAAGGGATTCATACCGTTTTGGTCGCAACCAGTGTAATTGAAGTAGGTGTAGATGTACCCAATGCAACCATTATGCTCATTGAAAATGCAGAACGGTATGGATTATCGCAGCTTCACCAGCTTCGCGGACGTGTAGGCCGTGGTTCATCCAAATCCTACTGCATCCTTTTATCGCAATCTAATGGCAAAGACGCCTCAACTCGTTTGCAAGTTATGAAGGAAGAACAAAATGGATTTAAAATTGCAGAGGCAGATTTAAAACAACGTGGACCCGGTGATTTTTTCGGCATCCGTCAACATGGATTACCTCCATTTCGTCTTGCATCACTCTATACGGATATGATGCTTTTACAACAAACGACTGAGGCCGCTCAAAATTATGTAGAGAACAAATTGTCTATAAGCGCTAAAGAAAAAACTCTGTTATCTAAGCAAATTGAGGACTTGTTTAACAATCATGTTACAATTAATTAAAAAAAATATTAAATTGCTTGACAAATTTAAGAAATAATGTAAAATAATATATGGATAATAGTATGCATTTATGCAATTAAGGATGGTTATAGTTGAGAGTCATTTCGGGTTCTGCTCGCGGTTCAAAGTTACTTTGTCCCGATGGATTATCGGTTCGCCCCACCCACGATCGAGTAAAAGAAGCGGTTTTTAGCATGCTTGGTCACGAAATTGTCCGGGCAAATGCTTTAGATTTATTTGCCGGAACAGGTTCCTTAGGTATTGAGTCATTAAGTCGGGGTGCTTCCTCTTGCGTTTTTGTGGATATTTCCCCAATCTCTTTGTCCGTTGTAAAAGAAAACTTACATAAAACGCACTTAACCGATAAAGCGACTCTGCTAAAAAGTGATTATATCTCTTTTTTAACCCATACAGACAGTTGTTTTGATATCATTTTTTTAGATCCTCCCTATCGGGAAGGATATTTACAAACCGCTATTTCCCTGATTGCCAAACGGCATTTATTGAAGTCGGGCGGCCTACTTTATTGTGAAACAGATACCGAATTAGATTTTCCTATTCCGGAAAACTTTTCAGTCGTGCGTAATAAAAAATACGGCAGAGCAAGGGTTCTGCTTTTAAGAGAGTTGTCGCTATGAGTATTGCAGTATATCCCGGCAGTTTTGACCCTATCACTTGTGGCCATTTAGACATTATTCGTCGAGGCAGTAAATTGTTTGATGAGGTCATTGTTGCTGTTTTAAATAATAGCTCAAAAAATCCTCTTTTTTCTGCTAAGGAACGAGTTGAATTAATTAAAAAATCTACAACTGATATTCCAAACTGTCGCATTGTTTTTTTTGATGGTTTGTTGGTCGATTTTGTTGAACAGCAAGGAGCGCAGGTTGTTATTAAGGGTTTACGTGCCATTTCTGATTTTGAATATGAATTTCAAATGGCCTTATTAAATAAACAACTTAATCATAATATTGAGACCTTTTTTATGGTCACAAATGCAAAGTATTCATACATTAGTTCCAGTATTGTAAAGGAAGTCGCTAACTTAGGCGGCGATTTCTCAGAACTTTTGCCTAAGGAAATTTATAAAGATGTTAAACAAAAGATTGAAAAGGGGCGGTAAGTATGGAAATTTTAGAAATTATTGAGGCTTTGGAAGATAAAATTGAGCACAGCTTCACAATTCCCTTTGTGGGACGCGGCATCATTGATAAGGATGTGCTATTGGATCTCTTACAGGAAGCCAGAATCAGGTATCCCGACGAAATGAAACAAGCCAAATGGGTAAAAGATGAGCGTCAACGTATTATTGCAGATGCGCAAAAAGAAGCAGCCGCAATTATCAAGGGCGCAGAAGAAAAAATCATTACCATGATTGATGAACATGAGATCACAAAGCAAGCTTATGACAACGCCAATCAAATTGTTGAAAATGCGCAAGATCATGCTCGCGAGATTCGTTTAGGCGCCAACCAGTATGCAGATGGTGTTTTACAAACAATCGAAGAAAGCTTGATTAATACGGTTGAAACGATTCGTGAAAACAGAAAAGATTTAAAACGCTAAAATTGGAAACTATAAAATAGCTATCTACAAAATGTAGATAGCTGTTTTTTATATAATTTATTTAATCTTTTATGAACAATGTTTAATTTAACAATTTATTCACAACAGTGTCATAATCTTAGTTTATGATATAATTATTGAAACTTTTGATAGGAGGCTATCATATGGATTATAACTATGAACACAATCAAAATTCTACAGAAAACAGGGAATGGCATCAGGATGATTTTGAGCAAGCCGTAAAAAATGCTGTGCCGAAGGATAAAGCCATATCTGTGTATAAACCCCGTATTAAACGACTTTCCTATTTCAGTCGACATCCGCTCCTTGTTTCGGTTATCAGTTCGCTCATGACCTGCAGTATTTTTTTAGGTGTATTCACTTTAATCCTGGGGGCGAATAATCCTAACATGCCGCAAATCACACAAATAGGAACAACTACAGAAGGTCATGATACCCTGCAGCAAGTTACGCATAATACCTCGGAAGATGTTTTCTCTCTACCTGAGGTATATGATAAAACATCACCAACTGTCGTCAGCATTTTAAGTACACTACAAGGCGGTGGATATCTCCAGTCCCAGACCTCTATGAGTAGTGGTTCCGGGGTTATTATCCGGGATAACGGCTACATTGTAACAAACAACCATGTCGTAGAAGGTGCTACATCCATACAAGTGCAAACCATTGCGGGGCAAAGTTTTGAAGCGCAGGTGGTCGGCACGGATGAAAGAACTGATTTAGCAGTTTTAAAAGTTGAAAGCGACCAGTCCCTACCCAGCGCAGAATTAGGCGATTCATCTAATATTCGCGTGGGAGATATAGCCCTTGCAATTGGCAATCCCCTTCGTGATGAATTAGCCGGAACATTAACTGTTGGTTATATAAGTGCTATTAATCGGTCCATGGTGATTGATGGCAAACAAATGACTATGCTGCAGACCGATGCCGCCATTAATCCCGGTAATTCAGGAGGAGCATTACTAAACAAAAAAGGCCAACTCATTGGTATTAACACAGCAAAATCCACCGGATATGATGTGGAAGGTCTCGGCTTTGCCATTCCTATTAACGAAGCAAAGCCCGTCATAGAATCTATTATTGAACACGGATATGTTACCGGAAGGCCATTAGTGGGCATAACCGCTCAGAATATTACAGAAGCCATTGGGCGCGCCAATGACCTGCCTGTTGGTGTATATGTTCGTAGTGTAACAGCTTTTGGAGCTGCAGAACGGGCCGGCATTAAAGTCGGAGATGTTATTGTGGCTTTTGACGGAGAAAAAATTGAAACTATTGACGATATTAACGCCATTCGAGATACACACAAGGTTGGCGACTCGATTCAGGTAAAAATTAAGCGGGATGGAAAAACCATCGAAACAGAGCTGGTTCTTCAAGAAGAAAAGCCGAGCTCAACTCAAAGCGAAACGGAGGGAACCCAACAACAAATACCCTCTGACTTCTTCAGTTGGTTTAATTAAAATATTCCTTACCAAAAAGTGCCATAGTCAATTTGACTACGGCACTTTTTAAAACTTTTAATCCTTATTCTGTAATATCCTTTAAATAGGGCAATGCAGGAATGGCACCACGGCCGGATACGCAATACCCCGCCACACGATTGGCAAATGTGGCATAAGACTGCGCCTGCTCTTTTGTAATATTGCATAAGCCTTGATTTTCCGTACAAAGTTTGTATAAAAAACCACCTAAAAAGGAATCCCCGGCACCAGTTGTATCTACAACATTAGCAGGCGCTGCCGGAACCATGATTTTCCCTTCCGGACAGGAAATAAGGGCGCCATCACCACCACAGGTTAACAATACCAGTTGAATCCCCTGCTGGTGAAGTACATCTGTCGCTTCGTAAATATCTTTTGTGCCGCAAACAAGCTCTGTTTCATTGTCAGATAGCTTAATCATGTCTACTATGTGCAAAACAGAGCGCATTGCCTCAACAGCTTGTTGCTCCGATTTCCATAAAAGCGGCCTGTAATTAGGATCATAAGAAATAACAACCCCTGCCTCTTTTGCTTTCTTCACAGCTGTAAGCACCGCTGTTTTTGAAGGCTCATCCGTTAAAGAAAGGGACCCAAAATGTAAAATCTCTGTATTTTGCAAGGTTTCATAATTCAACTCATCCTCGCGAAGCATAACATCGGCACTGCCTTTTCTGGCAAAGGAAAAGCTTCTGTCGCCGTTTTCACTTAGTTTAACAAATGCCAAAGTTGTAAAGACCGTTTCATCTTGTACCATATAACTTGTATCAACACCACAGTTCTGCAAAGTATCAATTAAAAAATTACCATGCATATCCTGCCCTACTTTACCGATAAAGGCTGTTGAAAGCCCCAGCTTGGCACATGCACATGCCACATTTGCCGGTGCACCGCCGGGATTTTGTTCAAAAATTTTCATTCCGTTCTCTGACGTGCCAATATCAGTAAAATCAATCAAGGCCTCACCAATAGAAATTACATTATATTTCATCATTTTTCTCCTTGCTTCTTAATGCGTTTTATTTATGTATTGTATCATATATATAAAATTAATTCAAGACAAAACCGTACACAGTTTAACAAAAAATATTTAAATATCTCTTGATATTTTCTCCATTTAGTGTTATAATAACAATAGAAAATTTTCCTGCGATGTGCGTGATTAGTGATTTTTATTTTACCAACACTTATTAATAGGGAATTCGGCTCCATGCGCAGCATATACGCCCCCCGTTTATCGGCCAGGGGACATATAAAACGTGTGGGAGAATACCCACCTGCTTAGGCAGGTAAAAATTAATCCTATACACGGCATGGCGGGGCTACAAAAGATAAAGATGCGGATTGACATTCTGTCAATCCGCATTATATATTTATGTAAGTATACTGCTCCGCTATCCATGGCTGCGACTACTGTTCAGCCATCCCTTTAACCTCGGCTTCACAGAGTCTTAGCGCATCGCACCTTCGGCGCTCGAGTTCAAATCATCCAGATTTTACAAAAAAATAACGAATACTCACTAAAGTGAATATTCGCTATTTTGGCGGAGAAGGAGAGATTTGAACTCTCGCGCCGGTTTCCCGACCTACACCCTTAGCAGGGGCGCCTCTTCGGCCAACTTGAGTACTTCTCCGTGTCGAATTATGATACATATTAAATTAAGAAAAATGATGGCGGAGAGGGTGAGATTCGAACTCACGGTGCTCTCGCATCACTGGTTTTCAAGACCAGCTCCTTAAACCGCTCGGACACCTCTCCATTTACCAGCGACATATGTTAGTATACCAACTTTTTTTAAATTTGTCAAGGCTTTTTTTAGAATTCGTTAATTTTATTCCATTAAATACCTATTACATTAAATTACAAATTATTTTTGTACACTTGCATAATGATAAATAATATGTTACAATATAAATGTTAACAATAAATAACCGGGGAGGATGTAAAAAAATGAGAAAAATTTTGGTTATGGCTCTATCCGTTATACTCGTGTTATCCGTCGTTGTAGTGCCCGCTTCTGCTATAACTTTCAGCGACATAACTGAAAGACACTGGGCATATAAAGATGTGCAAACTTTAGTGGCAGATGGAACTGTAGCTGGATATGTAGACGGAACTTTTCGTCCCAACGGCACAGTTACACGGGCTGAGTTTGTTAAAATGTTAGGAGCAGGTTCAGAATTACGCAAAGAAAATTATAGTGATGTTGCCGAAACACATTGGGCATACACCTACATAATGAAGTCCGGTTTCCCGGAGGATGGCTCAAACATGTTTAAACCCGACCTTGCTATTACCCGTGGTCTTGTGGCTGAACTTCTGTGGAATCGCAACGGTCAGCCAAATGATGCTTATGCTCCTTCCATCATTACTTCGCAATATAGTGCCAATACGCAAGCAGCTGCATGGGCATACGAAAGTGGTTTAATGTTAGGAGACGATGGCATTAATCTTCGATTTAATGATACCCTCAGCCGTGCTGAGGCTGCTGTTTTAATTGTTCGTGCTCGTAATCCGAAACCAGATAAAACCGTATTTGCAAATGCTGTTAGTCCAAAAATTTTAGAAAATGTGCATAATGGTCTTAATCTGTTTTACGCAAACGGAACAACAAAATTATACGCCCCAAATGATACTATAACAAATGGCGAAATGGCACGCGCTGCACTTCGTATTGGTTGCGAAGAAACAAATTTACTTTATGCCGGTTTAATTGGTAACCGTGCCGATTTTGAACATACCTATGCTCGTGATTTATCCATTATTTGTGATAGATTAGGAATGGAGAAAAATTTAACCCTGGAATATGCAGATAAGGCTGCTAATTTTGGAGATACAGTAGCTACACTCACCTACCACTTTATCTCTATTTCAAAAAATGGTGTGGTTTACGGTTCCAAAACAGATGGTCTTCCCGACTCAATTTCCGATATGATGAATATTTGCTTAACCTTTGCTAAAGATAAGGGCATTATTACTTTAAAAGAAGATTTATCAGCACCCATTACCCTACGGGAGTTTACAGCTGTTTGCTTAATGCTTGACAATCTTATTGGTTCTCAATCTGATATTACAACACAAATTAATCCATATACCGGTAAATCCGTTGCACAGAACCATTCTTTGTTATATACCGAAATACCATATGGTGATTTTCAGGTTATGCTTGAAAATATGCCAAACATTGTATATAGCAAAGCGCCCCTAACACAAACTAAAAAGCCGACAAACAGTTATAATTTTGCGAGAGAATATAGCTCCGTTTTCATCGGATTTCTGCAATCCTTGAAAGAAATCGTTTGGGAACGTTCTGGTGCAAATGTTGAATTTATATACTATCCCTCCTTGTTATGGGAAAACGGAAATGGTTATACACTGCGCGTTGCTTGCCAAATTACAAATATGGCAGATGCAAAAACCGTAAAGCAGTTATTCGCAACGCAAGACAATATTGAAGGCGGCGAGATTAGCTTGAAAAATGGCACATTACTCTATCTGGACATTGCTACCGGCCAGGAAGTTAAAACGCCTTATTTGACAGCTGAAAAAGCCGATATTGAGCAAATTATCGCTATTGCATAGTAAACTATATATTTTACGGGCAAAACAGATATCTGTTTTGCCCGTTTTTTGTACGAAATAATTTTATAATATCTTAAACAACAATTGATTGAAACAAAATGCTAATCAGCCATCTATTTCTTTTTATGCATAAACCCCTAAAGGATGTATATCCCTTAGGGGTTTATCACAAAGTAACTTTTTTCTTTAAATCTTAGCCCAGTTCAGCGAAATACTTAATGGTTCTAACCATCTGGCTAGTGTAGGAATTCTCATTATCATACCAGGATACAACCTGTACCTGAGAATAACCATTGTCCATGTTGGTTACCATGGTCTGAGTTGCATCAAAGATAGAACCATAGCGGCTACCTACGATATCAGAAGAAACAATTTCATCTTCGTTATATGCAAAGGATTCATTAGCAGCCGCCTTCATAGCAGCATTAATACCTTCAACCGTAGCCTTACCCTTAACAACAGCTACCAAAATAGTGGTAGAACCTGTGGGGGTAGGAACACGCTGTGCAGAACCAATGAGCTTGCCGTTCAATTCAGGTATAACAAGACCGATAGCTTTAGCAGCACCGGTAGAGTTAGGAACAATGTTAACAGCACCTGCTCTGGATCTTCTTAAATCACCCTTTCTCTGAGGGCCATCCAAAATCATCTGATCGCCAGTGTAAGCGTGAATAGTGGACATGATACCACTTTCAACAGGCATATAATCATTCAAGGCCTTAGCCATAGGAGCTAAGCAGTTTGTTGTGCAGGATGCAGCAGAAATAACTTTGTCATCCTTAGTTAAAATCTTGTGGTTTACATTGTAAACAACTGTAGGCAGATCGTTACCAGCCGGAGCAGAAATAACAACCTTCTTAGCACCAGCAGTTAAATGAGCAGAAGCCTTTTCCTTAGAGGTGTAGAAACCTGTGCATTCCAATACAACATCTACATCTAAAGCACCCCAGGGAATGTTTACAGCGTCTTTTTCAGCATAAATTTTAATAGTTTTGCCATCAACTGTGATAGAATCATCACCGGCAGAAACTGTGTCAGCCAGAGCATATTTACCCTGAGCAGAATCATACTTAAGCAGATGAGCTAACATCTTAGGGCTTGTCAGGTCATTGATTGCTACAACCTCATATCCCTCTGCACCGAACATCTGTCTGAAAGCCAGACGACCAATGCGGCCAAAACCGTTAATACCAACTTTTACTGCCATTAGTAATACCTCCTAAAATATTGTTATTTAATTATCATATCTATTTTACAATATTGTAACAAAATATGCAAGTATTATTTAGTATTTTTTTAAAAATTTCTCAATTTATCAATAATTTTCTGTCGACAATTGAGATTATGTAACATATCGCCTGCTATTTTTTTAACACATACGCTGATTATACACCCGACGGTGTATAATCCTGTAATACCTCAGCCTTTTGAATAACAGGCTTTGTAGTGAGTTCATCCATGTTAAAACCTCGTGTGGGCATAGCCGCAATTTTATCTGCCAGTTCTATCCCCTCCACAACCTTACCAAAGGTGGCATATTTACCATCTAAATAACTTTGTGTATCCGTCATAATAAAAAACTGGCCACTGGCTGAGTTGGGGTCGCTGGTACGTGCCATGGAAATAACACCCCGTTCGTGTTTTAAGTCGTTGGTAAAGCCGTTTTCTGTAAACTCTCCTTCCACTGTTTTACCACAACCACCAACACCAAAACCATCTGCAGAGCCGCCTTGAATCAAGCCGGGAATGGTACGATGAAAAACTTTATCGTTATAGTAACCGGACTCAACACAGTGCAAAAATAAAGCAACAGATTTGGGAGCTATTTCCGGATACAATTCAATAATAAACTCTCCTTCTTCTAAAGTCAGCCGTACAAAAGAATGCTCTGTTTTGCTCTCCCCTTGGCCGGTACATCCGCACAAAATATATGTTGCTATAAGTAAAATGATCGTCAACAAATATATGGTTTTTTTCATGTTCTTTCTCCCTTTCTTTCTAAATAACAGGTCTCGTAATAGCCACTAGCTCATCACCAAATAGTTGTTGTAATTTTACTGCATCCGGTTGTTCGGTAAAAACACCAAAACAAGTTGCCCCACTACCGCTCATCATGGCATGCAAGGCACCGGCTTCCAGCAGCCTTGTTAACAAATTGGAAATAGCCGGACAATAATTAATGGCTACTGTTTCCATCATATTATTCATTGAATATACTGCCTTTTTGATATCGCCATTTTTTAATGCTGACAAAAGCTGCTCTGTATTGTCATCAAATGGCACATTTTTATCATCTAAAGCTTGATAAATCATACCGGTGCTCACACCCACCCCAGGGTTAACTAAAACGATGTAACAATTTGTTAGCCCAACTGCCGGCGTGAGTCGCTCCCCGATTCCTTCGGCCAGGGCCGGTTTACCATATAAACAAAAAGGAACATCTGCACCCAAAGTAAGACCTAAGGCAGCTAATTTATCTTCTGATAAATTTAATCCACACAATTGGTCAATACCGCGGAGAGTTGCAGCAGCATTGCCGCTGCCACCTGCTAAACCAGCTGCCACCGGAATCCTTTTGTTTATATAAATGGAAAACCCCTGTGAAATTTGGAATGTTTGCTTCATCAAAACCGCAGCACGATAGACGATATTTCTCTCATCCACAGGTAGTTCCGGCAGATTGCTTTCAATATAAATACTGTCATCATCACGCAAACGAATTGTCACTTCGTCTCCAAATTCTACTGTTTGCATGAGACTCTTAATATTATGATACCCATCACTACGCTTGCCCAAAACCAAAAGGGAAAGGTTAATTTTTGCACGAGATGGAAGAACAATTTGATTCACAGAGAGCCCTCATTTCTTTACACTAAACGGCAACTATTCAGTTAAACTTGCTTGATATGTTACACCGGATGTAAGGTTCACGAAGCCTTTTTATGCCACTTTTTTAGCAAACTTATAATACCCCGCCCGCATACAATACCACAAAAAGCCCCCGTTGTATCCAGCAGTACATCGGTCACTTGGCAACTGCGTCCATCTGAAAATAATTGATGGATCTCATCTGAAAAGGCATATAAAGCACAAGACAGTAATGAGATCCACATAGCTTTTAAAAATATATACCCGTAGCTTTTACATAACAAAAAAACCAATAATCCCAGTACTGCATACAGACAAAAATGAGCTGTTTTGCGGACAATATTATGAACAAAGCTCTCGAGTTTTTCTTGTTGAATTTTTGGCAATAACCGCACGCAAGGAATTTTCTCAATAATTTTATAGGTAAAAGAACTGCTTAGGGCCGAGGAGTTCTCTGCCGTTTGGGCAGAAAAACTAAAAATAATCGTTGCCCAGGCAAGTGTAAGTATCCACAAAATACCCTTAAGGCGCACACAAAACCCTCCATTACCCCACTATTACTTTACACCATCCTGCGTGTACTGGTATTTATAATGATACTTATACAGATACCGTCTTTTGCTAGAATAATCATTTAGCATAGAATAACCATTTAATATATATCCTAAAATCTTGATTTCACTAATTTTTAAGGATTCCATCGCCTGAAGCAATTCCTCTGCCCTTGTTTGATTGTTTCTAACCACAAAGATTGCACCTGTCATCAATCTGGCAATAGAAATAGGATCTGCTACCGTGTTGACTGGTGGGGAGTCTACAAAAATATAATCATAAGAATCTGCGCAAGTATCTAACAGAACTTGCATTGAATATGACATTAATAGTTCGGAAGGATTGGGCGGAATACGACCAGCCGTCACACAATCCACACCTGAATAGTCAGAATGTTGAATAACCTCATCTAAAGTATTAAAACCGCCAAGATATTCTGTCAAACCCTTATCATTGCGCAGTTTTAAATATCGATGGACTTTAGGGCGACGCATATCAGCATCAATAATAAGTACCCGTGCCCCTGCTTGCGCAAAAGCAATTGCCAAATTTGTCGAAGTTGTTGTTTTACCCTCTGCAACCGATGCGCTGGTAATTAAAATTTTCTTGCAACCCAGCACATTACTCAAGGTGTACATAATGTTTGTTCTGGCTGTTTTATATGCTTCAACAACATGAAATGGGGATGTTTCACTTAATATATTAGAACCTAAAGCTATGTGGGTATGCTGATTCTTTTTATTTCGATTTATAATCGAATCAAAAATTTTATTTTTTTTCATTTTTTTTCTCCTCCACTGCTGCGGGTTCGATATTTGGTATCATGCCCAATAGAGGCAACTTGCTGACTTCTATCAAGTCTTCCGCGCATTTAATTTGCGTATCGCATGCATCTATAATAAAAATAATGACCATGCAAAGAATGGCACCAAAAAGAAAACCTAAAATAGCATTACGAGAAACATCAAGGTTTGATTGTTGTTCAGGACGGATTGCTTCATCAACAACCTTGATATTACCGCCACCAACAACACGAATAATTTCATCAGATGCATATTTTAACATAGTGTTTACAATGACCTGAGAATGTGTAGGAACATGAGAAACCGCCTTAATTTCAATAACCTCTGTTTCATTCATTGGCTTAATGCTAATCATTGTTTTCAATTTTTCTGGAGCATAGGGCAATGCGCTTTCATCAACCACTTTGGTTAAAAAGGTATCAGAAGTTAAAAGTTCTATACAAGTAAACGCTAACTGTTGGGAGCTAGCAAGGTCTGCCAGATTAACATTTGTATGAGTACTATTTTGGTTATTGCTGACATATAATGAGCCACGAGCTGTATAGGATGGGGGAATAAAATACGTTGTATAGCAAAAGGCAACAATAGCACCTGCGATTGCTACCAATACAATCCGCCACCAATTAAATAAAAGTAGTCTAACCACTTTAACAATGTCAATTTGTTCTTTCAAAATAACCTCTCCTAACTATAAGTTTTTACCTTTGTTTCTAATTAATTATCATATATAAATTAATTTTAACGGTAGATCCTATACATAATATAAATGCTGGACATTCATTTTATCAGGGATAAAAATGCGTGTACTCAAGGGCGTTTTGCGACGCTGTATATGAGAACGCAGTGCTTAATAGCGCACAAAAGACCATTCACACTTAGGATGTATAAAATTTTCCACATATTTTTATTATATCATAACTAAAAACCTTTTGCAATCTTTTTTAACAGTTAACCGTATTTTTTTAGTATGTTTTTATGCAAACATCGGCGTTGATAAATACCGGTCTCCACCATCCGGCAAGAGCACAACAATAACTTTATGATTGTTTTCCGGTCTGTTCGCCAATTGCCAAGCAGCACACAAGGCAGCCGCCGATGAAATCCCGACTAAAAGGCCTTTTCTCTGTGCTAAACCTCTACCTTCGGCATAGGCTTCCTCCTCCGTAACTGTTATCACCTCATCATACACTTCCTGATTAAGGGTATCAGGTACAAATCCGGCACCGATACCTTGTAATCCATGAGCACCTGTCTTGCCTTCTGATAAAACCGGGGATTTAGCCGGTTCTACAGCAACAACCTGAATAAAAGGATTTTTTGCTTTTAAGTAGGCACCAACACCGGATAAGGTACCGCCTGTACCAACGCCGGCAACAAAAATATCTATTTTACCCTCCGTATCTTCCCATATTTCAGGCCCAGTGGTCTCCATATGAGCCCTTGGATTGGCTAAATTAGTAAACTGCCCCGGTATAAAGCTATTCGGAATACTTGCAGAGAGCTCCTTAGCCTTAGAAATGGCCCCTTTCATCCCTAAACTACCCTCGGTAAGCACCACTTCTGCACCATAGGCCTTGAGTAGCTTACGGCGTTCTACGCTCATGGTTTCAGGCATTGTTAAAATAAGTCTATATCCCCTTGCAGCAGCCACTGCAGCTAATCCAATGCCAGTATTGCCGCTCGTTGGCTCAATAATAACCGATTCGGGCATTAATAAACCTTGTCTTTCCGCCTCTTCAATCATGGCTTTTGCAACTCTGTCTTTAACGCTCCCGGCAGGATTTTTATATTCCAATTTACCTAGTAGCAATGCCCCTTCTTGCCCCGGCTCTGAAAGCTGTAGCAGTGGCGTTTTGCCAATTAAATCAGTAACACTCTGATACACGCGCATTTACATTCATCCTCTACTTGTTTTATACTATTAGTATGTCACTGAATGAATTATTTGTCAATCTTTTTTAGACGTTTTATAAAATATTTAAAAAAGATTATATGTAATTTTTAATTCTTAATTTAATTATCTTTACAAAAACATAAAAATTCATTATAATAGGAGACGTATGCTGAATGTAACTTTATTCCTTCTATGATAATAAAGGATAAAAATCTAATTTCTTACATATTGCACAGAATTGTCTTGAGTTGGAGAAAACTGATATACATAGAATGTCAAAATGCTTACAAACTATCCATATAACCGTAATCACGCAAATAATATGGAGGTAGTTATGAGCAAAATATGGACAGCAATCATTTGCACCATTATATATGTCTTTTCTCTTGCTGTTGCTCCTGTTGGGGCAGAACGTATTAATGACCCTTTGGTTGCAAATGATTTTATAAAAGAAACCCCAAAAAATACAACACTAAATTTTACTATTCGTGATTTTACAGAAAGTGTTAACCCACCTGCTGGTGGTAGTCTTTCAGCGATTACTTTTCGACAATTAACGGCAAAAGAGTCGGGCACTCTGCGTTTAGGAACCGAGTTGGTAACCTTGGATACGGGCATTCCCACAGAAGATTTGGACAAGCTGAATTTTGTGCCTGCCAAGGATTACGAGGGCGAAGCTATTTTTACATGGGATGCACATTACGGCACCCTGACCTCTCCTTATCCCTCGGCTGTAACCATTAAAATCGGCAACATTTCCACGGAATCAAGCCCGTCGGAAGAACCTACCACTTCTCCCAACACCACAAATACACCCTCGCCTTCTCCCAATGCCACAAAATCGCCCTCGCCTTCTCCACATCCCAGTTTGACCCCTGAACCCGGGCAAAAGCCTCTGCAATATGAAGATATGCTGGAGCATTGGGGTGCATACAGCGCAGGTATGTTAGGCGCTGAGGGAATTATCGTAGGCGAGGAAATCGGCGGACACTTTTATTTTTATCCAAATAAGGTGCTAAACCGTATAGAATTTATTACGTTAGCCTGCAGCGTCTTGAACATTAAAACCAAGGATAGTTTAGCTAACAATCCTTTTTCTGACAAAGATATCCCTTCTTATATGCTGCGCCAAGCCATTGCCGCCTATGAAGCCGGCATTATTACGGGCACCGAGGAAAACGGACAGTTATACCTAAACCCCTATGATACCCTAACCCGTGCCCAGGCTATTCAAATTTTGAATAACGGCTTAAATATTAAAGAATCTGCATCAGGTCCTCTTTCCTTTGCCGATGCCGACGCCATTCCCTTATGGGCCACCCAGGCCATCAGAAACATGGAAGCCTATGGTATTGTGAAAGGCTATGAGGATAACACCTTTAGACCCTATGCAAGTGTGGTTAAAGCACAGGCCGGAGAGCTTTTATATCAAGTATATAAATATCGAGAAAAAATGCGCAAAACACAAGGCGTATTTAAGATGTTCTTTTACGATGAATAATAACAACATGTAAAATGGCAGGTCGATAATCCACTGTCGGCCTGCCAAGGCAGACGAAAGGAAGATTAATTATTATGAAAACAGTATTAATTACCGGCGCATCCGGTGGTATTGGTGCTGCTTGTGCCAAAGCCTTCTCTGAAGCAGGCATGGCGGTTATGGTACATTATCATCAAAATAAAGTCGCCGCAGAAGCTGTATATAACCAAATCGTTAATACCGGCGGACATGCTTCTATTGCTAAGGCAGACATTGCAGACCCAATGCAGGCTGAACAGTTGGTACATATAACGGAACAAAACCTGGGCGGTGTGGATATTTTAATTAATAATGCGGGCATTGCACTTTCTAAAATGTTTTGTGATACAACACCTGCTGAATGGGAACGGATATTCGCTGTAAATATGGGTGGTATGGCACACGTAACCCGTGCTGTGTTGCCCTATATGGTCAGACAAAAAAGTGGACACATCATTAATCTTTCATCTATTTGGGGAATGACAGGTGGTTCCTGCGAGGTAGCATATTCAGCATCTAAGTCCGCTGTCATTGGGTTTACAAAGGCATTAGCCAAAGAGCTTGGTCCCTCAAACATTCTGGTGAATTGTGTAGCACCGGGTGTGATTGATACAGAAATGAATGCACATTTAGATGAAGAAAGTATCATGCTTCTTAAGGATGAAACACCTCTGGGTAAAATTGGTACACCTATGGATATTGCTAAGTTAATTGTGTATTTAACATCGAGTCAAAATCAATTTATTACCGGGCAGGTTGTAAGTCCCAACGGCGGATTGGTTATATAACATCTATAGAATGTATCAATTACAAGGGTCATTTTCAGGAAATTTTGAGAACATGCATAGACAATTTAATCCAATATAAAAAAGGCGACTGCAAATGCAGTCGCCTTTTACAGTTAAAGGAATGATATTATCCTAAGGAGGCCATTTGTTTATAAACCTCGTAACGATCCATCAAGTCCTTCTCCGCCTTAGTGAACAGTTCATCTGCCACGTCGGGATATGCCTGTTTCAGTCTAAGATAACGATTCTCACCTTCTAAGAAGCCCTTAATGTCGCCAGTAGGCTCTTTAGAATCCAGAACAAAGGGATTTTTGCCCTCGTCTTTTAAGCAGGGATTGTATCTCCACAGATGCCAATAACCACTCTCAACGGCCTTTTTCTCTTCGTTAATGGTGTTGTTCATACCCGCCTTAATACCATGATTGATACAAGGAGCATATGCAATAACAATAGAAGGACCGGGATAAGCTTCTGCTTCGCGAAGTGCCTTTAGAGCTTGATTCATGTTGGCGCCCAGAGCAATTTGAGCTACATATACATAGCCATAGGTGGTAGCAATCATGCCCAAGTCTTTTTTCCTTACCTTTTTACCGGAAGCGGCAAACTTAGCTATAGCAGCTGTTGGTGTTGCTTTGGAGGACTGGCCACCGGTGTTGGAATATACTTCCGTATCAACAACGAAAATATTAATATCTTCGCCGGATGCAAGAACATGGTCTAAACCACCGTAACCAATATCATAAGCCCAGCCGTCGCCACCAAATGCCCAGTGGGAACGTTTAACAAGGTAATCTGTTCTCTCGGCAATATCAGCCAAGGGAGCTTTTGAAGTATCTACCTTAGCTAGCAATTCGCAAACCTTAGCGGCAGCCACTTTAGAACCTTCCGCACAGTTCATGTTCTCGATCCATTCACGAAATGCATCGGCCAAAGCTGCGTCAATACCGGTAGCAATAGCTTCTTCCATTTTATCTTTTAATGTGTTGCGAATTTTCTTAGATGCTAATACCATACCTAAACCAAATTCTGCATTATCCTCAAACAAAGAGTTTGCCCAGGCAGGACCTTGACCCTTGTAGTTTACGGTGTAAGGTGTAGTGGGTGCTGAACCACCCCAAATAGAGGTACAACCTGTGGCATTGGCAACCATCATTCTGTCACCAAACAACTGTGTAATCAGTTTAATATATGGGGTTTCACCACAACCTGCACAGGCACCAGAGAACTCTAAGAGAGGCTTTGCAAACTGAGAACCCTTTATGGTGGATTTATCCATCAAGTTATCCTTAAGGTCTAGGGTCATTGCATAATCCCAGTTATTAGCTTCTTGTTCAACCATTTCATCCACTGGTTTCATAACTAAAGCTTTTTCCTTAGAAGGACAGGTCTGTGCACAAACACCGCAACCCGTACAATCCTTTGGCGTAACCTGAATACGGAATTTAAGGCCCTTAAGCTGAGGACCAGTTGCATTCAAGGTGGTAAAGCCTTTCGGTGCTTTTTCTGCTTCTTCTTCTGTTAGCAAGAAGGGACGAATGGTTGCATGGGGGCAAACCAAGGAACACTGATTACACTGAATACAGTTTTCAGGAATCCAGTTGGGAACATTAATTGCAATAGTCCGCTTTTCATATTGGGCTGTGCCTTGTTCGAAGGTACCATCCTCTATACCAACAAAGGCACTAACAGGCAGTTTATTACCCTTTTGTGCATTAACAGGGTCAGCAATTTTCTTAACAAAATCAGGACGATTGCTATCAACAGTAAACGCATCGTCTGCAGCATTTTTCCATGCAGCGGGCACATCAATTTTAACTAAAGCATCCAGAGCTAAATCAACAGCCTGGCAGTTCATGTCAACTATCTTTTGACCTTTCTTACCATAGGTTCTGTTAATGGCATCCTTAAGCAGGGGAACAGCTTGGTCAATAGGAATAACATTAGCTAATTTAAAGAAGGCAGATTGGGTAACCATGTTAATTCTGCCGCCCAAACCAATTTCAGAGGCAATTTTAACGGCATTAATGGTATAGAAATCAATATTGTTCTCAGCAATATATCGTTTCATGCTGCCGGGTAATTTTTCCTCCAGTTCCTTCGGTGACCATACACAGTTTAAGAGGAAGGTACCACCTTGCTTTAATCCTTCTAAAATATCATATTGATAAATATAGGAGGGTTTATGACATGCGATATAATCTGTTTCATCCAGCAAATAGGTAGATTTAATGGGCTTGTGACCAAACCGCAAGTGGGACATGGTTACACCGCCGGATTTCTTAGAATCATAATCGAAATAAGCCTGTGCATATAAATCGGTGTTGTCACCAATAATTTTAATGGCGTCCTTGTTAGCACCAACCGTACCGTCAGAACCAAAGCCCCAGAACTTACAACGAGTTGTACCTTCAGGTGCTGCATTAATAGTGGCACCAATAGGCAGAGATAAATTGGTAACATCATCTACAATACCAATTGTAAAGTTGTTCTTAGGCTTGTCCTGCATTAGGTTATCATAAACAGCTGCAATATGGGTCGGTGTTGTGTCCTTAGATCCCAATCCATAGCGACCGCCAACAATAACCGGCGCATCCTCCTTACCATAAAACAGATTACAGATATCCAAGTACAAGGGTTCACCCAATGAACCCGGTTCCTTTGTTCTGTCTAAAACTGCAATTTTCTTAACAGTTTTTGGCAATACATCAAAGAAATATTTTGCAGAGAATGGGCGATAAAGATGAACTTTGATTACACCAACTTTTCTGCCACGGGCATTTAAATAATCAACGGTCTCCTCAATTGCCTCACAGGCAGAACCCATTGCCACAATAATTTCCTCAGCATCAGATGCACCATAGTAATTAAAGGGTTTATATTCACGACCGGTAATCTTAGAAATTTCCTGCATGTAATCATTTACTATATCAGGAATCGCATCATAATACTTATTGGCTGCTTCTCTACCCTGGAAGTATATATCGGGGTTTTGAGCCGTACCGCGAAGAACGGGATGCTCAGGATTTAAAGCACGGTCTTTAAATTCTTTTAAAGCCTTGCGATCCAGCAATTTTGCTAAATCTTCATAATCCATGACCTCTACCTTTTGTACCTCATGAGAGGTGCGGAAACCATCAAAAAAGTGAAGGAATGGCACACGACCACGAATAGCTGCTAAATGAGCAACACCGCCCAAATCCATAACTTCCTGTACGCTGCCGCTGGCCAGCATAGCAAAACCTGTTTGACGGCAAGCCATAACGTCCTGATGGTCACCAAAAATAGAAAGAGCATGGGCCGCAATTGCTCTGGCACTAACATGGAAAACCGCAGGGAGCAATTCACCTGCAATTTTATACATATTGGGAACCATAAGCAACAAACCCTGAGAAGCTGTGAAGGTTGATGTTAAAGCACCACCCTGCAGCGAACCGTGAACTGCACCGGCTGCACCAGCCTCTGACTGCATTTCACAAACATCAACAGTTTGACCAAAAATATTCTTTTGACCTTTTGCGCTCCATTCATCCACATATTCGGCCATAGTGGAAGAAGGGGTAATGGGATAGATTGATGCTACTTCCGAAAATGCATAGGCACAATAGGCTGCAGCAAAGTTTCCATCCATGGTTTTCATCTTTTTAGCCATTTGGGAATCCTCCTTATGTTTAATACAAACGAGTTTGTATATATATTTATCATTTCTATTATAACATATATATATCTAAATTTCAAACTTGTCCAAAAAAAACTAAAATCATTCTATTTTTTCCTTAAAAAACATAAAATATGTATTTTTATCCATTATATGCCGTGTACAAACGCCATAATAATAAACAAAACTAATAAAACGCCAAAATTGTAGAAGGAATATTGCCAAATATAGATAAATCCCCGCCCTGGCTCATATCGCATATATTCCTTAAAAGTAATTAAACTTGCCAGGGAGGCAATCAGTGTACCGGCGCCACCAATATTAACAGCAACCAAAAGAGCCGAGTAATCCATAGTAAACTTGGAGAGCAAGATAGCGCTAGGTACATTGCTGATAAGTTGGCAGGAAAGAACCCCTGTCAAAAGTGGATGGCGATCCGTTATAGTCCCTAATAAGTCACAGACTGACGGAATTCTGGCCATATTGCCTGAAAAGACAAAAAAGGCACAAAAAGTTAATAACAGAGGATAGTCAACGGCTTTTAATGCCGATCTATCCATAAAAAGCAGAACCGGGGGTATGATAACAAGCCCCCAATAAAAGGGAATCGTTCGAAAAACCAATGCAATACAAAAAGCAAACAAAATAAGATACACAACTGCCCTTTTCCCGTTCATTTTCTTGTAACATCCCTCTACCAGCTCCAAGGGTTCCTTAGGCACAATAAAAAAACAGCATAAAATAATCAATGTAATGGAGATAAGAAAAGGCAACAGCATAATGCGAATAAATTCCATAGTTGGAATATTAAAAAATGAATACAAATACAAATTTTGCGGATTACCGAAGGGGGTTAACATGCCGCCTAAATTAGCCGCAATGGTTTGCATAATAAAGACAAAACGCATCAGTTCCATCTTGCGGGTACTGCTTAAAACAAAGTATCCCAAGGGCAAAAAGGTTAATAGGGCCATATCGTTAGCGATGAGCATAGAGCCAATAAAGGTAATACATACCAACGCCAAAACAACCGCTCGACTATTTTTAAACATACAAACAATATTATAAGCTGCAATACGAAAAAAATGGATATTCTTCAGGGCACAAACAATAGCTAAGGTACAAAAAAGACAGGTTAATGTCTTCATATCAAAATAAGTAAAATAAACCCTATCCACAGGTACAAAAAAACAGGTAATCAACGTTGCAACCAACGCTATTGTCATCACGATATTTTTCTTTAAAAAAGATAGAAACATACGCACTCCCCCACAAAAAAACTAACCTGATTTATTATACCGCCCCTGAGAGCAAGTGTCAATCAGTTTTATAAAACTTTTTTAAATAATCATATCTATACACAAACCAACTTTATACCTATGTTGAATACTTTGCATCATGCAAAAACATTTTTAAGGATTTGATAAAAAATAGAGGCTCTGTATTTTTTATATAATAAAAGACCTCTGCCATGGCAGAGGTCTTTACTAACAATATTTATCTTTCGTTTTTGTAAATCTCCTTGAAATACTTATATGTATCAACCTTTAATTCACCACATGCAGCTTCATCACATGCAACAATGCCATCAGAATGCATTTGCAAAGCGCTGATGGTCCACGCATGGTCAACACCGCCTTCAACACAATGACGCAATGCACGGGCTTTATTATGACCATTAATCAACAACATAACCTGCTTGGAATCACATACAGTGCCAACACCAACAGAAAGAGCTGTTTTGGGCACTTTATCCGGGTCATTATCAAAAAACCGGGAATTAACAATTAATGTATCCTCTGTTAAAGCACGAACACCGGTACGAGAAGCTAAGGATGTGAAGGGTTCATTGAAAGCAATGTGTCCATCAACACCGCTGCCACCCATAAATAAATCAATACCACCATAAGATGCAATTTTATCTTCATAGCGCTGGCATTCTGCCTCTAAATCATCGGCCATGCCATTTAAAATATTTATATTTTCAGCAGGAATATCGATATGGTTAAAGAAATTATCATGCATGAAATACCAATAGCTTTGGTCATGTTCTCTGGGAAGACCAACATATTCATCCATATTGAATGTTACCACATTTTTAAAAGTAACCTTGCCGGCTTTGTTCATTTCAATCAGCTTTCGGTAAACGCCAAGGGGCGATGAGCCTGTAGGAAGTCCAAGAACAAAAGGACGATTTTCCTTGTGGTTGTTAATAGCATCAGCAATATGCTGAGCAGCCCACGCACTCATTTCCTCATAATTTTCCTTGATGATTAATTTCATGTTTATCACGCTCCATAATGAATTAAAATAAGTTATTATACATAACCTTTTGTTATATTATACACATTTTTATTGTTTTTGTAAAGAGCTTATAACATTTTTTCTCATCGTGTAACTCTCTCAATGTATCAAACCACGCAATTATGCAATAAAAAGCTTCTCATGGAAGACCCTCTGGTTTTCGTGAAATTATTAACATAAATAACACTATACTTTGGTTATTAAATATTTCATTCATTTGTATTAAATATTTCTTAATTGGTAGTTGTAATATGTTCAATTTTAGGCTCTATAATATCTATTGGGGTAACCAATCAATAGAGCTTTACAAAATAGAATAAAAAATAGTAGAGCATATTGAAAAATTCTTGTAAAATGGAATTGACGAGAAACCATGTACAAGGAGAAAACA
>SVJJ01000007.1 GCA_015069045.1 Oscillospiraceae bacterium | reverse complement strand
CACCCGTTCCCATCCCGAACACGGTAGTTAAGCTC
The DNA here is from genome assembly GCA_015069045.1 of Oscillospiraceae bacterium. Lineage (GTDB taxonomy): Bacteria > Bacillota > Clostridia > UBA1381 > UBA9506 > UMGS755. The sequence goes on along the minus strand of SVJJ01000007.1, from coordinate 88,724 downwards.
CTTAGCGTCGACGATACTCGGTGGGTGACCGCCCGGGAAAATAGATCATTGCCGGAACAAAAAGGCAGAACAAACTGTTCTGCCTTTTTATTTTTACAGATGGTACTTACTAAAAAACCGACTGCTGAGTCCATGGAAGCCACTTCATTCTGTAGTCGGTTTTCATTATGTTATAGTATGATACAAATTAGTCCACCTGAACCCTCATTAATAATTTTTTGTAAAGTTTCCTGCAGTTTAATCTGTGCTTCATCAGGCATGCGGTACAATTTATTATGTAAGCCTTCGTTAACAAGTTCATGAAGAGATTTACCAAAGATATTTGACTGCCAAATTTCTTTAGGGTCTGATTCAAATTCGGATAAAAGATAATGTACCAGTTCTTCTGATTGCTTTTCTGTTCCGACGATTGGGCACACTTCTGTTTCAATATTCGCTTGAATCATATGTATGGAAGGAGCAGAAGCTTTTAATTTAACCCCAAACCGACTGCCTTGTTTTACAATTTCCGGTTCCTCAAGCTTGAGTTCGTCAATCGTGGGAGTTACAATGCCGTAGCCCTTTTCTTTGACTTCGTGGAGAGCATAGGAAATTTTATCATAATCTTTTTTAATTTCAGCCATTTCAGTCAAGAGAGACATTAATTTATCTTCACCATCAATATCGAATCCTGAGATTTCTTTAACAATTTGATAGAACAACCCGTCGGGGGTTGTCACCGTTAGAGTTGCTGTGCCTGTGCCCAAATTTATTTCTGCTATTTCAGCGCATTTTACATATTCATATTCGCTTATAATGGTCTTCAATTTTTCTACACTATCAATTCGATACAAACCATCCAATGCTGATAAAATACAGTCATATAAGCCTTTTTTTAACCAGTGATTCGTCTCTAATACATCAATCCATTTTGGCGTTGTCACTGTAATTTCACGAATGGGAAATTGGAACAAGATCTGCCTCATAATATGGTTAATTTCATTTTCTGTGGCTGTGGCGCAATTTACAGCCAGTACGGGGACATCGTACTGCAACTCTAAATATTGACGTAATTCTTCCGTTTCAGGCTTATCCGGATATTGAGTGTTTAGCAAAACCACAAAAGGCTTATTAATGGATTTGAGTTCGCTGACAACACGTTCCTCGGCCGCTACATAATCTTCGCGAGGGATATCAGTAATGCTGCCATCGGTGGTAATAAGCAGACCAATTGTTGAATGCTCGGTTATAACTTTTTTTGTTCCAATTTCTGCCGCTTCACCAAAGGGAATTGGCTCCTTTGCCCAAGGCGTTGAGACCATGCGCGGCATATCATTTTCCAAATGACCTTGGGCGCTATCTACAATGTAACCCACACAATCAATCATGCGTACCTTCATTTTTGATTGTTCTCCCAAGGAAATTTCTACAGCTTCATTGGGAATGAATTTTGGTTCCGTTGTCATAATAGTTTTTCCTGCAGCGCTTTGCGGCAGTTCATCTTTGGCGCGTTCCTGGCTATAGGCATTTTCGATGTGGGGGATAACTAAAAGATCCATAAATTTTTTAATAAATGTGGATTTACCTGTTCTGACCGGGCCGACTACACCAACATAAATATCCCCGTTTGTTCGTGTTGCTATGTCTTGGTATATGTTATAGCTTTCCATGAGAGTTCCTCCTTTAGACAAATCGTACATGTTACTACATGTATATTGACAGGAGGCCATTTTTATTACCATAGAAGGAAAAAAACTGTTTATAATCATAATCCCCACGCTTTAGTGTGGGGATTATGATTGTTCTTATTTAATTTATTGAATGAACATCGCATCGCCGAAACTAAAAAAGCGATATTTTTCATTTACGGCTTCGGCATAAGCCTTTAATATTAGATCTCTGTTTGCTAAAGCGCTCACAAGCATCATTAATGTAGATTTTGGCAGATGAAAATTAGTAATTAAAGCATCTGTCATTTTAAATTGATAACCGGGATAGATAAAAATACTTGTTTCACCGCTACCGGCATGCATTTGTCCTTTGCCGTCTGCAAGGGTTTCTACAACACGTGTAGCCGTTGTTCCGACGCAAATTATTCGCCCGCCGTTTTGCTTTGTTCGATTCATTGTCTCAGCAGCTTCAGGCGTTACACTATAAACCTCTGTGTGCATAACGTGCCCTTCCACAGTTTCCGATTTTACAGGTCGGAATGTTCCTAAGCCCACGTGAAGGGTGACATAGCTGATATTAACACCGTCCCGTTCTAACTGTTTTAGCAGTGGTTGTGTAAAATGTAAGCCTGCGGTGGGGGCGGCAGCAGAACCCTCTATTTTTGAATAAACCGTTTGATATCGCTCCGGATCATGCAATTTTTCCTTGATATAAGGTGGCAAAGGCATTTCTCCTAAAGTAGCCAAAATTTCATTAAATATGCCTTTGTAAGAGAATTCGACTAGACGATTTCCATCCGCCTTTATTTCTGTGATCTCTGCAATAAGTTCGCCGTTTCCAAACACAACCCGGTCACCAATGCGACAACGTTTACCGGGCCGCACCAACGTTTCCCACACATCACCTTCAACATGACGAAGCAAAAGTAATTCTACAGCGCCACCGGAAGGCATACGATGACCTAACAGGCGAGCAGGAATAACCCGACTATTATTAAGCACCAAACAATCTCCGGGATGGATTAAATCTGTTATATCAGTAAAATGGCGATGCTCCAATACACCACTATCCTTATGTACCACCAAAAGACGGGAGGCACTGCGATCGGATAGGGGCGTTTGTGCAATTAATTCTTCAGGTAGCGTATAGTCAAAGTCATTTACGTTCATATTTTTCTCACTTTTCAGTTTGTTTGGTTGTATATAAGCTATCTACGTTATCATCTACAGTATCGTACACATCATAGTCGTGCCAAATATGTTCGAGGGTTTCGAAGTTATTTCGTAAATCATCCTTCTTCCGTGCCGCCAATGCAACAATTAAGGCATTAATAACAGATAATGGCGCGACTAAAGAATCAACAAAGGACTCCATATCACTTCGTGCCAGCAAGGCGTAGTCGGCGTTAACCTTTATAGGGGAAAAAGCTCCATCTGTTATTCCAACAACGGTTACACCTTTCGCTTTTGCATAACGCAAGGCATTTATGGTGCGTTTAGAATATCGAGGAAAACTTATGCCAATGACTACATCCTCCTCGTTAATGCGATAAAGTTGTTCGAAAATTTCGCTGGCGCTGACGCTGCTGACAACAATTACTTGGTCAAATATTAAATTTAAATAAAACCCTAAAAGACCGGCTAAATAAGAGGCAGAACGTAAACCAACAATATAAATCCGTCGCGCATTGGAAATGACATTCACAATAGAATTAAATTCCTGTTGGTCAATGCCAGAAAGAGTTGTACGGATTTTATCAATATCGGCATGTAGCACATTGGATAAAATGTTATCTGTATCCAAACGACCATAGGTAAGTTCTATGCGCTGTACACTGGTTAGTTTAGACTTGGCATATTCCCAAACGGCATGCTGAAATTGTTGATATTTTTCATAGCCTAATTCGGAGGAAAAGCGAACAACAGTTGCTTCGCTGACACCGGTAACACGACTAAGCTGCTCTACATTCATGTAGGCAGCTTTATCAAAATGTTCTAAAACAAAGCGAGCAATTGCCTTGTGGCTTTTGCTAAGCTTTTCAAAATGATCCGTAATTCTGCTGATTATGTTTTGATTCATAACGCCGCCTTATTCTATCGGAACAATTCACTCATGGAAATGTCCCCGTAAATTCTTTTAATAGCTTCTGCAAATACAGGAGCAACTGATAGAACTTTTATTTTATCAATCATTTTATCCGGAGTAAGCGGAATGGTGTCAAGGACCAAAAGCTCAGAAATGGGGCAATTATTTATGCGTTCAATAGCCGGACCGGATAAAACGGCATGAGTACAACAAGCATATACATTTTTAGCACCGCGTTCCTTCAAAGCAGAAGCACCGTTGGTGATTGTACCTGCAGTATCAATCATATCATCGATTAAGATTACATTTTTGTCTTTGATATCTCCTATGATATTCATAACTTCTGATACATTAGGCTTGGGTCTGCGTTTGTCAATAATAGCAATGGGTACATCTAAACGGGAAGCGAAGGTTCTGGCACGGGTTACGCTGCCTAAATCCGGGGAAACAACCACAAAGTTATCTAACTCATCGCGAAATTTGTTTAAGTAATAAGAAGCCAGCAAGGGCCCACCCAGGAGATGGTCAACGGGAATGTTAAAGAAACCCTGAATCTGCGCTGCGTGCAAATCCATTGTCAGAACTCGATGAGCGCCTGCAGCCGTTAATAAATCGGCTACTAATTTTGCTGAAATAGGATCGCGAGCCTTTGCCTTACGATCTTGACGAGCATAGCCAAAGTAGGGTATAACAGCCGTAATGCGACCGGCTGATGCGCGTTTTAAGGCATCAATCATAATTAAGAGTTCCATCAAATGGTCGTTAACGGGATTGCATGTTGATTGCACAACGAACACATCGGAACCGCGAACAGTTTCATAAATGTTAACACCAATTTCCCCGTCGCTAAACATGTTAACTTCCGTATCGCAAACACCCAGCCCTAAACATTGGGCAATCTTTTGGGCTAAATCAGGATTGGCATTACAAGTGAAAATTTTAACGTCTTTGCCATGTGTAATCATGGTGTGTTTATTCCCCTTTCCCTTATTAAAGCGTAAACGCTTGTTATTTTCTCTTCCAGTTTGTTTTAACAACCTGCCGTGCGCGTGCAATAGCCAAGGTATCAGCAGGAACATCCTCTGTAATTGTGGAACCTGCTGCCGTAAAGGCATTTTTTCCAATGGTAACCGGTGCCACTAAATTGGTGTTGCAACCGATGAAAGCATTGTCCTCAATGACGGTTCTGTATTTATGACGGCCATCATAGTTTACAACCACAGTGCCACAACCAAAATTAATATGTTCACCCACATCCGCATCACCCACGTAAGTCAAGTGAGAAAGCTTAGTGCCGTTACCAATGTTGGAATTTTTAATTTCAACAAAATCTCCTAATTTAACCTGTTCTCCAACAACACAATGTGGACGGACATAACAGAAAGGCCCCACGGTAGTGTGTGCACCGATTTGACTGTCTACAATAACTGATTGGCGAATTTTAACACAATCACCAATCACAGAGTTTTCTATTTCTGTATTAAAACCAATTTCCACATTCTTACCAATTATTGTTTTACCTGTTAAACAAACATTGGGAGCAATGCGGGTGCCGGCACCGATGGAGACTTCTTCATCAATGAAAGTGCTAGTTTCATCAAGGAAAACGACCCCATTCTGCTTGTGCATGTCAATAATTTCCTTTCGGTTTTTCATTGCTTACACTCCTTTATTCATTAAATTGATTGACAGATGTTTTGAGCCGCAGATCTTCTCCGATAAATTGCAAGGTTTGATAGCTACCCATAATACGGCTAATGACTCGCTCAGAATATCGGTCTGAGAGCTCTTTCATATTTAAATTTGTATTAATAATTGTCTTTTTATTAGTAATGAGGCGGGAGTTTAGTACATCAAAAAGAGCAGCGTTGGTGTATGCAGTGGAAAATTCTGCCCCTAAATCATCTAAAATAAGTAAATCGCTATCATATAAACGTTGCATTTGCGTTTTTAAAGATGTTATATCCTCACTGCGTTTAAATTTATAATCCTCTAAAAGAGAAACAATTTGATACGTTGTTTCGTAAATAACAGAATATCCTTTTTTAATCAGCTCCTTAGCAATACAGGTAGATAAAAAGGTTTTTCCTAAGCCCGATTCTCCCCAAAAGAGCAAATTTTTGTTGGTACGCTCAAAATCAGCAATAAAGGATTTGCAAATTGCCACAATATTTTGCATGGCATCATAGGGTGAAATGCCATATTGAGGATCTTCTTTGTTAGAATACAGAGAAAAATCAAAGGTTTTAAAGCTTTGATTTCGTAGTTGTTGGGAGAGATTAGATTTTTCAAAGGCCTTCATAACCAAACGGCGTCGGTAACATTCACAAGGCTTATTACCATATATGCCGGTATCCTGACAATGTTCGCACATATACCGAGGGGAGAGTTCATCGGCAGCAAAGCCATTTTCTAATAGAAGTGTTTTACGCTCCTTTTGCAGGGCTTTTTGTCTATCCCGAAGGGAGGCAATGCGCTGCTCTAAATCAGAGCTTGATGATACCGCTAAGGAAACAATGGATAAACCGGCAGACTGGATTTCCTTATCAATCAATTCAATTTCCGGAACGGCTTGATACACAGCTCTGCGACGAGCCTGCAAATCCTCCTGATTGTGACGACGAATTTCCTCGTATTCATTTTCTACTAAAAAATAGAGGCTGCGCTCATAGGCCATGATTTTCCCTCCTCCTATCAGTACGATTTACATTTTCAAATGCACGTTTCTGCAAAGCGTCAAAATCATATCTGGTTTTAGCGGTGCTTTTGTGCGACGATTTTTTTTGTACGTCATCTGTTTTGCGAATCTTGTTCTGGTCCCAAGACTCCATGATTTTATTCATATAAGCAAAAGATAGCTTTCCCGTTTGATTCACAGTGAGCTCATAAGCAGTTTGCACCATGTCAAGAGGCATAGACCATTGATTTTGCCAAACGTTAATATAGTCTAATTCACGGGTAGTTAAGCGCCGTTCGTGAATGCCGAGTATGCTGCGTACACGGCTTGCATAGCTTAAAAAATTCTCCCGCTTTTCTATATATGCCTTTGCTTTGTCTACGGTGTTAATGCCGGCAGATACCCATTTCCCGGCTTCTTTTTCAATCAATTTCATAGAGCGTTTGCCTTTGGAAACATAGTACTCAATTAAAACAAGAATGACCTCAATTGGCAAACCGTAATAATCATGAAAGGAATATAAAAGCTCTATATCGGCAGAACTTAGGGTTTTTCCCAGAATTTGCCCGACCATGGTATACATTTGGCTCATGCGTGGATTTTCACGCAAACGACGAGTGATTTCAGAACTTTTATAACTGGGTCGAAAGGGGATAGAGGCCATTGGAACCGAATCGAATACAAATTCAATGTCAAAATCGCTATTATCCACACTGGTAAAACCATGTATTTTAATAAGCCCCTGTGAGCTGTAAAACAAAAAGGCATTTACCACATCAATTTGACTCAATTTTAAGGCCTCAGCAATACAGTCGTTGGAGATGTTATTGATACCGGCCTGATGCTGACGAAGGGCATACAAATATACCACCACATAAATGGCGGGACAACCGGACTCAACTAATAAATCTACAATCCGTTCCGGCACGGAAAAGCATGCCATTTCGGACTGATAGGGTTTAGATGCGATGATCATGATTATACCGTGACTCCTATGTAAAATAAATTTATCTTTCTCTTTTAATATCATTATAGCATACATATGTCAAAAAAGCAAAGGTGAAATCGTATTTTGACAAAAAAAATACCACGTCAGCGTTATGGCAGTAACGTGGTACCCTTTCAGCTATGCTACAGATAAAATATTTTACCGGTGGCACAGTCGCAAACAAATTACTTTCTTAGGCCTAACTTTTCAACAATGGCACGATACCGTTCAATATCCACTCTTGTTAAATAGTTTAAAAGACCTCTGCGCTGACCAACCATTTTTAAAAGACCGCGTCTGGAATGGTGATCCTTTTTGTACACCTTTAAATGCTCGTTCAAGTGATTGATGCGCTCTGTTAAAATCGCAATCTGTACTTCAGGAGAGCCTGTGTCGGTTTCGTGAATTTTGTACTTTGCAATGATTTCTTGTTTTACTTCTGGTCTCATAGTTAATTCCTCCAAAAAATAAATTTTCTCCAAATCCTGCGCCAAGGGTCAATCATGAGGCGACACCCAAAGCCCAGCGGGTGGAACAAAGAGTATTTTAACATAAAAAACCCCCCTTGTAAAGACTTTTTTGCCAAAAAATGAATTTTTTTTACAACGTAGGGGGTAAACTATGATTTAGTGTTCCTTAATTATGAAAATAGATACAAAAAAAGGAAGGTCAGCCTTCCGTGAGTCATAAAATGTGCATGGAATTATGAAATAACTTGCTTTGTATCTACCACTGTGATTTCAATAGATTGGGTAAGCAGGTCTGCATAACTGAAGGAAACAGTCCGTTCTGTGTTGGCAAATTCAGAGATACTGTCTAATGTAACGATAAAAATGGAGGGGTATGTCGCCTTAATCATACCATGACGAACAATAACCCGCTTTCTACCTTTCTTTGCAGAAAGACGAATTTTTTGCCCAATATTTTGCGTCAGTTGCTCTTTTACCCGTTCAATATCAGCTTTTTCTATCATGGTAAACCCTCCAATCCCTTCTTTAATATATATTCATATACTTTATTCTACCATAATTCAATTATTATGTCAAGTATTGTAGCAGTCATTTGTAATTTCATGTTAGATTATGACGTTTTCTGAGGAGCTTTTAACAGATTTATAAAAAAACTTGAAGAACCTAAAAAAAAGAATAAAAAAAGGTTGACAAGAAAGGATAAATTCGGTATAATCAATACTTAGGGGAGTGGATGCTGTGCTATTTGATGTACAGGAAATTTTAAAAAAAGATGGCGGGCGGATTCAACTTAATATTAAGTTGATTCCACCGGCAGAATTTCAAATGGACGATGTTATTTTCGGCCAAGGCGTATCCGTTTCCGGAGAGTTGGAAAATGTGGGTGGTGTTTTGGAGCTGAAAGCCTCTGTGCAGGGGTCGTTTACCGTTCCTTGCGGGCGGTGTATGAAAATAACGGAGCAACGGTTCAGCCTTTTAGTTCAGGAAACGTTGGCTAATGAGCATGCTGAAGTTGCTAATCGTGATGTTGTCATTCCCTTTACCGGAACGAGCATTGATTTAGGTGGAATTATATGGCCGGAAATTTTCTTGGCTTTAGATACCAAATATCTGTGCAGTCCGGACTGCAAGGGTTTATGTATGCACTGCGGTGCTGATTTAAACCAAGTCTCTTGCGATTGCAAGGAAGATGATATTGACCCTCGTATGGCAGGTCTTGCTAAACTTTTGCAGTAAATATGTGTTAAATTTGGTTTACAAGGATATTCCTGTGACCTGACTAAAATAGGAGGTGTAGCACATGGCAGTACCAAAGAGAAGAACCTCAAAAGCAAGACGGGATAAGAGACGGGCTAACTGGAAACTGGCGCTTCCGGGTATTATTACTTGTCCGCGTTGTGGCGAGTTTATTATGCCTCATAGAGTCTGCAAGGCCTGCGGATACTATAAAGGCAAGGAAGTAATTGCTAAGGCAGAGTAATAACACTACTTAGTTGTGTTCCTCATTAAACTTGATTTTGCTTACAAATAGAGAAGGCGATTTGTCTTCTCTATTTTTGTAAGTCAGTATTGAGGGGGTGTTCAGCATGAGGTATCATGCAGAGGTGTTTCGGGTCTTGCCGGATAGCATCGCCTCTGAGCTGGGAATTTGTCCCGGTGATGTTGTTTGCACCATTAATGGTCGACGGGTAGCAGATTTTTTAGATTATCAATTTCTCACAGCATCTAAAAACATTCTGTTAAAAATACAAAAAAAAGATGGTCAAATAATGGAGTTTGACATTGAAAACGAAGAAATGGAGGATTTGGGCATTTGCTTTGAAAACATGCTGTTTGACCCGGCTAAAAGCTGTTCAAACCGTTGTGTTTTTTGTTTTATTGACCAATTGCCGCCTCATTTACGTCAAACACTCTATTTTAAGGATGATGATTCGCGGTTGTCCTTTTTGTACGGCAACTATGTAACAATGACCAATATGTTGCCTAAGGATATTGACCGCTTAATTGAATATCGGATATCGCCAGTCAATATTTCTGTACATACCACCAATGCTAAGTTACGGGAGAAAATGTTGCGAAATCGTCATGCAGGACGGGTTTTGGACTATATACAAAGATTAGCCGATGGCGATATTCAGATGCATATGCAAATTGTCCTTTGTAAAGGACTTAACGATGGCGAGGAGCTCAATCGCACTCTTAATGATTTGGCGGCCTTTCATCCGGCGGCAGTTAGTGTATCAGTGGTGCCGGTGGGACTTACCCGCTATCGAGAGGGGTTATATTCTTTAGAACCCTTTACGTCGGCTGATGCTAAAAAAGTTGTGGAGCAGGTAGAGAGGTTGCAACAGAAATTTTTGCAAACCATCGGCACTCGATTTGTGTATTTAGGTGATGAGTTCTATTTGTTGGCAGAGATTCCTTTGCCAAATGCCGATTCCTACGAGGGGTTTCCTCAAATTGAAAACGGTGTTGGCATGGAAACCAGCATGGAAGAAGAATTTATGCAGGCTTTAGAGGAGAATTTGCCAATGGGTGCTCCGGGCAAAACCATTATTGCCACCGGAACATTGGCTTACCCTTTTATAGACAAGTTAACTGCATTAGCTAAAACACGGTATCCGGCTTTGGATGTGGAAGTGGTGCCTGTTACCAACGAACTTTTTGGTGGTGGCGTAACGGTGGCAGGACTTTTAGGTGGCAGAGATTTACTAAGCGCCCTGCAAGGCAAAAGTATGGACCGCCTGTTGCTTACAAGTTCTATGCTTAAAGCAGACGAACCCATTTTTTTAGATGATGTAACGGTTTGTGAAGTAGAAGACATTTTACATACACGCATTGTGACTAATGACAATAATGGTGAAGCATTTTTACGGAGTCTTTTAGATTGCGAAAACAATGGTGTATGAAATTGAAGCAGAAAGGCAATGAAGGTTGTTATGACGAAACCGGTTGTAGCTATTATAGGCAGACCAAACGTGGGAAAATCCACATTATTTAATAAAATTGTAGGTTCCCGTATCTCTATTGTGGATGATACACCGGGTGTTACTCGTGACCGTATCTATATGGAAGCAGAGTGGAGCGGTCGGGAATTTTTACTGGTGGATACAGGCGGTATAGAAAAAGGCGATGATGTCATTGTCTCCGGTATGCGCCGCCAAGCTGAGGTGGCTATTTCACAGGCCGATGTACTATTGCTTATGACAAATGTGCATGATGGATTGGTAGCGGCTGATGCAGATGTTGCGGCTATGCTGCAAAAATCAGGAAAACCGGTGCTTTTGGTGGTAAATAAGGTAGATAATATTGGTCAACCGCCTGCTGAATTATATGAATTTTATAATTTAGGGCTGGGAGACCCTATGCCGGTTTCTTCCATCCATGGACTTGGCGTTGGTGACTTGTTGGATGAAATTGTGAAGCTGTTTCCTGCTCCTGTGGAAGAAGAGGATGAGGATGATTCCCTCAAAATAGCTTTAGTTGGCAAACCAAACGTTGGAAAATCCTCTTTAATTAATAAGATTTTGGGCGAAGACCGTGTTATCGTTAGCAACATAGCGGGCACAACCCGAGACGCCATTGATGCCAAGGTGACCAGAAATGGACGGGAATACACCTTTATTGACACTGCCGGCATGCGTCGCAGAAGCCGTGTTGAAGAGGGAATTGAGCACTTTAGCGTTATACGTTCCTTAGGCGCTATAGACAGAGCCGATGTGTGCGTTATTATGATTGATGCACAGGAGGGTGTAACAGAGCAGGATACCAAAATTGCTGGTTATGCTCATGAACAGGGCAAGGCCTGTGTAATTGCGGTAAACAAATGGGATTTGGTTGAAAAAGATGGCAAAACCATGGATCAATTTCGCAAAAAGGTGGCAGAGGGTTTATCCTTTATGTTATATGCGCCCGTCGTGTTTATTTCGGCGCTAACCGGTCAACGATTGGAACGATTATTTGAACTAGTTGGCTATGTTCGCGAGCAAAATACCATGCGTATTCGCACAGGGGCTTTAAATGATGTATTGAATGAAGCGACTATGCGTGTTCAGCCACCTTCCGATAAGGGTAAACGGCTGAAGATTTACTACATGACACAAGCTTCAACAGCACCGCCTACCTTTGTGCTTTTTGTTAACAATAAGCAGTTGGCACATTTTTCTTATGTCAGATATTTAGAAAATCAAATACGAGGTGTTTTTGGCTTAGAAGGAACACCGGTGCGCTTTGTTCTTCGTGAACGAGGGGAGTCACAGTAAAACCACAGCAGGTTAAACGGATAATGAGGTGAATATAATGACAATTTTTTATTTAATAGGTTGCCTTATAGTTGGTTATTTATTAGGCAGCTTAAATGGCTCTATTATTTTTGGCAAACTGTTTCTCGGCAAGGATATTCGAAGTGCAGGCAGTAAAAATGCCGGTGCTACCAATGCTTTACGAGTTTTTGGCAAAAAAGCAGCTGTTTTTGTATTTTTATTTGACCTATTAAAGGCGATTATATCTGTGTTGCTTGCAAAGAATATAGTCAACGTGGTTTTTGTAGAACAGCTTGCAAGTAAAAATGGATTCGATTTGCCTTCTCTTTCTTTGTATGGCCAGTATTTAGCAGGTCTTGGTGCAGTGCTGGGTCATAATTTTCCTCTATACTTTCATTTTCAAGGCGGCAAGGGCATTTTGGCCTCCTGGGGCGTTATTATGATTTTAGATTATCGCATTGCGCTCATTCTGGTAGTAGTCTTTATTTTGGTGGTTTGTATCACACGATATGTTTCTTTAGCTTCTATTATCAGCGCCATTATCTATCCTTTATTTGTTATCGTCTTTACGGTGGGCAAGCCGGGTTCCACATCGGTATGCTATATTCTTTTGTCTTTAGTTGTTTCAGCACTGGCTGTTTATCGTCATAGAGCCAATATTGTCCGGTTACAATCGGGCACAGAGTCTAAACTGGGGGCAAACAAGGAAAAAAGGAGTAAATAGCTATGAAAAAAATTGCAGTAATTGGTTCCGGTGGCTGGGGTACAGCGATTGCTATGTTGTTAGCCGATAATGGTCACCGTGTAACCTTATGGTCATATTTAAAAGAGGAAGCAGAGAACCTGACAAGAGATAGGGAAAATAAGCGGTTTTTGCCCGGTGTGATGTTGCCTGAAAGCATTTATAACACAAATTCCTTAGAAGTAGCAGTCAGGAATGCAGAAGTAATCTTTATGGTAACACCCTCACAAGCATCGGCAGCAACTGCACAAAAACTCTGCCCTTATGTAAGGGAAAACACGATTGTTGTCAATGCTTCAAAGGGATTAGAGCAAACAACACAAAAGCGGCTTTCTCAAGTAATTGGCGAAGCTATTCCCCAAGCTAAAATAGCAGTTATGTCCGGTCCTTCTCATGCTGAGGAAGTAGGGCGTAAGCTGCCCACAACCAATGTAATTGCTTGTTCAGATTCAGCTGTATCACAAAGCTTGCAGGATATTTTGATGTGTGATACTTTTCGTGTTTATACCAGCACGGATATGGTTGGTGTAGAGTTAGGCGGTGCCTTAAAAAACGTTATTGCCCTTTGCGCCGGTATTACAGATGGTCTTGGTCAGGGCGACAATGCCAAGGCCGCTCTTATGACCCGTGGCATGGCAGAAATATCTCGTTTAGGTGTTGCCATGGGTGCCGATGCGGCTACGTTTAGCGGTTTGTCCGGTATGGGTGATTTAATTGTTACCTGTACCAGTATGCATTCCCGCAATCGCCGTGCCGGTATGTTGATTGGGCAGGGTATGACACCCGAACAGGCGATAGAAGAGGTTAAAATGGTGGTGGAAGGTTTCTATACGACCCAAGCAGCTTGGGATTTAGCAAAACGGATGCATGTAGAAATGCCCATTGTAGAGCAGGCCTATAGGGTTTTGTTTGAAAACATGGACCCCAAAGAGGCTGTAAAAAACCTAATGGTACGGAAAAAGAAACATGAAACAGAATATGAGGTTATTAACGGTCGCTAAACAGGCTATAAAAAGCTGTTGGCTTTATGCATGAAAGATATATGAGGTGATTCCTTGTTTAAAAGTTTTTTTAAGAAAAAAGTAGAGACGCAACCCACTCAACAGCAAGATGCAGGGGTTGCTTCCGCAGAAGCGAAGCCCGACACTTCCTCCCGCTTGACCGAGGGGGCGTCTTTAGAGAGTCTTGTCGAGGAAGAACTAAATCAGAATATAGAGACAGAAGCACCGATAGACAATGATACAATCCCAAATCATGAGGCGAAAGACGGATTTTTTAATCGTCTAAAGGCAGGACTTCACAAAACTCGTTCTGCCATGGCTGATAAAATTGATGCGGTGCTTTTATCCCTAGGCAAGGTGGATGAGGCGTTATACGAGGAATTGGAAGAAGCATTAATTATGTCTGATATTGGCACAGAAACGTCAGCCTATATCATTGATGTTTTAAAGGCACGGGCCAAGGAGCAGGGAATTGGGGAGGCTTCCGCATTAAGGACGTTGATTCGCGAAGTAATAACGGAGATTTTATCGGCTCAGGATACGGTTGTTTCTCTTAATGGTAAACCGGCAGTTATTATGGTGATTGGCGTAAATGGTGTGGGTAAAACTACCTCCATTGGTAAATTGGCCCATTACTATAAAAGTCAAGGCAAGCGTGTTATATTAGCCGCAGGTGATACCTTTCGTGCAGCGGCAATTGACCAGTTGGCAATATGGGCAGAGCGTGCCGGTGTTGACCTTGTAAAGCACCAGGAGGGTTCGGATCCTTCAGCCGTTGTTTATGACAGTATTCAGGCGGCTAAAGCACGGGGGGCAGATGTCGTTATTTGTGACACTGCAGGTAGATTGCATAATAAAAAGAATTTAATGGATGAGTTAAAAAAGACAGCCCGTGTAGTGGAACGAGAAATCGACAATAGTTCATTTGAAACCTTGCTTGTTTTAGATGCCTCTACAGGTCAAAACGCCTTGAATCAGGCTAGGGAATTTGCACAGGCAGCAGGTATTACCGGGGTTATCTTAACCAAGCTGGATGGCACGGCCAAGGGCGGTGTTATTTTAGCGTTGGCTCGGGAACAGGGCATTGGTGTTAAATTTATTGGTGTGGGGGAAGGCATTGACGATTTACGCCCCTTTAATCCGGAAGAATTTGCCTCGGCACTTTTTTCTGATGAAATTTAAATTTCTCCATAGAATATATAAAAAAGGGGGAAAGGAATATGGACAATTTTTCTCAAACTTCGTGGAATGGTTTTGAAAGCAACAGTCACGACTTTAAAGAAACGATGATGAACTTTAAAAAGGGGAAAGTCAAAGCTTGGGGCATTGTGGTTATCATAGTGGCACTTTTGGCCTTTGTGCTGTCGCCCCTTTATCATATGCTTATGGAATATTGGCAAATAGAGGAAATTGGCTCTGCGTACACCTCTTTATATATAACAAATTTAACGGCTCGTGCCATCACCCAGTCTGTTGGTTTTATCCTGATTTTTTTGATTCTGTTAGTAAATGTTTTTATTGTTAAAAAAATAGGAATAGAGCCGAATTTTTCTGCAAGATTTTTACAAAAAAAGTGGCCATATGTCCTTTTGTGTCTTATATTTGCTTTATCGTTAAGCAACTTAGCAGGGGGCAATTTATATCAAAAATTTCTACTGGCCACCAATGGCCAAAAATTTAACACTATAGATCCTCTTTTTGGTCAGGATGTTGGATATTATATGTTCCTCCGCCCCTTCCTTATCAGTTTGGTCAATGGTGGCAAGAGTTTACTTTTACTTCTTATGGTTATAGCAATGGCTGTATATTTAATTATTTTTATAAAAAATGGCCATAAAAGCTTGCGGGAGATTGTGGTTGGGGAGAGTGAGGCCGTAATCCATGTTGTCAGTTTGGCAATTTTGTATTTTCTTTTGTCTATGTTTACGTATAAATTTTCCGCAGAAAATTTGCTGTTCTCTACTTTTGGTGCCCAAAATGAAATTTTTGGTGCCGGCTATGTAGAGGCAAATATTTGGCGCCACTATTATACCTTCGCTCCCTTTGTTGTTGGTGTGTCTATTGCCCTGGTTGTATTGTTCTTATATCGAAAAAAATATTGGTTATCCCTATTGTCTTTAGGCGTACTTCCGGTGTTTTTTTTGGTGATGAGCGTTGTAACCTCTGCAACAGATTCTTTTATTGTCAGTCCCAATGAGCGTAATTTACAAAGTACGTATATTGCGCATAATATAGAGGCAACCAGACACGCCTTTGGTCTTGATGCGGTATCGGAAACTGAATTTGTGCCTCAATATAATTTGTCGCAAGAGGTTATAGGTGAAGATGATACATGGCTGGCCGGAACGCGTATAGCTGATTTTGGTTCTACTCTAACGGCATATAATCAGCTTCAATTTCTGCGAAAATATTATAGCTTCTATGATGTAGATGTGGCTCCCTACGAGCTGGATGGCAAACAAAATGTTGTCTTTTTAGCTGCCCGGGAAATGAATAAAGAAAATCTGGATAGCTCTGCTAAGTCCTATGCGAACCAAATTTTCCGTTATACCCATGGTTTTGGTGCTGTAGCCAGTCCGGTTAATCGGGTTACGGAGGAGGGACAACCTGAATTTTTAATTCGTGATATACCCCCTGTTTCTACCGGTGGTATGCCTACCATTACGCAGCCACGCATTTACTATGGAGAACTGACCAACGATTATGTTATTGTAGGCGCAGGGAATAAGGAATTGGATTATTCGGAAGGCCTTGAGGATATAGAGTTTACTTATGATGGTGACTCGGGTGTTACACTCAATTTTTTCAAACGATTGATGTTTGCCTGGCATTATAAGGATTACAGAATGTTATTTTCCGGCAATATAGACGGTGAAAGCCGTTTATTACTAAATCGGAATGTGTTGGATCGAGTGGGCATGGTCGCACCATTTATATCCTTAGATGATGACCCTTATCTAGTTATTTCCGATGATGGAAATTTGTATTGGATTGTAAACGGTTATACCACATCCTCTCATTATCCCTATGCACAACCATACGATGGGATCAACTATATTCGAAATTCTGTGACAGCTGTTGTGAGCGCCTATACCGGAGATGTGGCACTGTATTTAACAGATCCCACTGACCCGATTGCCTGTGCCTATCGGAACATTTATCCGAAGTTATTTGCGGGTGAAACCCTCCCTGATGGCATTGCCAACCATATACGTGTGCCGGAGGCGCTGTTTAATGTGCAGTCCCATGTATATCAGCAATATCATGTACAAGATGCAGGCCAGTTTTATGATCGTGCCGATGTTTGGGATATTGCTACGGAGAAATATCAGGATAATGAGATTCCGATGGCACCCTATTACAATATTATGGAAATTGATGGAGCCGATGAAATGGTTCTAATGCGTCCCTTTGTTATCCAGGGGAAATACAATATGGTGAGCCTTTTGGTACAACGAAATGCACCAGATCATTATGGAGAGTTAATTTTATTCAGATTTCCTAAAAATGAAACCGTCTACGGTCCTATGCAGATAGAAAATCGTATTGATAACGACCCGGATATTTCCCGGGAAATGACCTTATGGGGGCAGGGCGGGTCCAGCGTTATTCGAGGTAATTTACTTGTGGTACCCTTTCGGAATTCCCTTTTATATGTAGAGCCGGTCTACATTACCTCCCACAACAATGCCTCATTACCGGAATTAAAACGGATTGTAGTTAGCTATGGGGAACGCATAGCTATGGAACCTACTTTGGAGGGGGCTTTGCGTTCTGTTTTTGCTGCGGAGCAGGATGGGAGCAATGGCAATACAGAAAATCCGGAAACCTCTCCCCTTACAAACCAGGAAGTGCAAGGGCTTGAAGCAGCAGTCGACCGTTTGTTGGAGGCGTATGATCGTTTGCAAGAATCCACCCGCATGCAAGATTGGCGTGCTATGGGAGAAAATATGGATGAGCTGGAAGAAAAAATGGAAGCGTTGCGGGAACAACAAAATACAATCGAATGAT
This sequence comes from Oscillospiraceae bacterium, assembly GCA_015069045.1. Taxonomy (GTDB): domain Bacteria; phylum Bacillota; class Clostridia; order UBA1381; family UBA9506; genus UMGS755. The sequence goes on along the minus strand of SVJJ01000007.1, from coordinate 70,838 downwards.
TGTATTTTGACAAATGGTAAAAAAATGCTTGAAATTTAAGGGTTTATATATTATAATGATATGGTGATTGTGCAAAAGAAAAAGGTGGTCCTCTGCCTGCGAGTCAGGTAAGAACGCTTAGCACAGAGAGGAGGAAGAAACATGGACGCAATCAAAGCATTAACACAGGATCAAATCAGAACCGACCTGCCGGAATTAGAAATCGGTAGCACTATTAAGGTTCATGTCAAGGTAAAGGAAGGCAATCGTGAAAGAATTCAGATTTTTGAAGGTACTGTTATTAAAATTCAGAATGGTGGTATTCAAAAGTCCTTTACAGTAAGACGTATCTCCTACGGAATCGGTGTTGAAAGAACATTCCCCGTCAATTCTCCTAAAATCGCTAAGATTGAGGTTGTTAGACTGGGTAAGGTAAGGAGAGCTAGACTATTCTACTTAAGAGATAGAGTAGGTAAAGCTGCTAAGGTTAAGGAGAAATTAAGATAAGTAAAATCTTATCGCCGGGGGTGTGATCGGGAAATAGCCGGAGTGATGTCGGTTTGTTTCTTGGACGCGCCCTTTTGTGTTTTAATGTGATAATCCTTTGTTGCAGGCGGGTTTGGCATGGCCATGTGCCCCGCGTTGCAAAGGGGATGATAACGAAAGGATCATGGTTATGGATGAACAAAAGAATATAAACACATTTGAATCCGACGATGAGAACGTCATGGAGCCATCGTCGGAAAAATGCGAGGGCACCTGCTCTTGCTGCGGTACCATTCGTGATGCCCTTACAGAAGAAACCCCCAAAAACGGATTTTTACAAGAAATGTTAGAATGGTCCCAGGCTATTGCGATGGCCGTTGTGTTGGCTCTTTTAATTAATCAATTTGTTTTTGCAATGGTGCAGGTGGAGGGGAGTTCCATGCAGCCGACCCTTCAATCCAAAGAGAGGTTGGTTATTACAAAACTGTTTTACCAGCCCAAAGCCAAGGACATTGTTGTGGTTAAGGCGCATACACTTGGAAAACATATTATTAAAAGAATTATTGCTGTACCCGGTGATGTGATTGATATTAATCAAATCACTGGTGACGTGATTGTCAATGGTGAAGTGCAAAATGAACCCTACATTATGGAAAAATTGCGCTATGCTGGTACTGCCTGCAATTACCCGCTAACTGTACCGGAAGGATATGTTTTTGTGATGGGAGATAATCGCAACAACTCTCAGGATAGTCGCAATTTAGGTCTTGTGGCTTTTGAGGACATTGTGGGGCGTGCCTCACTTCGTGTAACGCCCTTTTTGAAATTCGGAACCTTATATAACAACGTAGAATCGTAAGAATAGGCCGGAACTGTCTGTGTTCCGGCTTTCTTTTACATAGGGAGGAATAACAATGAATATACAATGGTTTCCTGGTCATATGGCTAAAACTCGTCGATTAATTGGAGAACATATGAACCTTGTTGATTTAGTGGTAGAGTTGTTAGACGCAAGAGCACCACTATCCTCGCAAAATCCGGACATCGACAACTTGTGTGGCAATAAGCCTCGGCTTTTAATTTTAAATAAATCCGATTTGGCAGATAGTGCTGCCAATGAGGCATGGCTACGGTATTATAAAGCCCAAGGCAAAACAGCTATTTTATTTGACAGTGTTCACAGTAAGCAAGTAAAGCACATAACAGAAACAGTGCGCAGCCTGCTTTCGGAACAAATTGAGAGACAAGCAGCGCGGGGGATGAAAAATCGCCCTTTAAAACTGATGATTGTTGGTATTCCTAACGTGGGTAAATCTTCCTTTATCAATCGGTTGGCAGGTCGTAGTGCAGCCATTAGCGGAGATAGACCGGGCGTTACACGGGGCAAGCAATGGATTCGCCTTGCCGGCGGATTGGAACTTTTGGATACACCGGGTGTTTTATGGCCAAAATTCGAAGATGAGCAGGTGGGATTGCGACTGGCCTTTACCGGTGCTATTAAAGACGAAATTATGGATACAGAAACCTTAGCAGCCAAACTACTGGAAACTCTGTGCCATTGTGCACCTCAGGATATAGCCTCCCGATATAAATTGGATTCGGTTCAGTTTGATAATGGCTTTTTAGCCTTAGAGGCAGTCGCTAAAAAACGAGGTTTTATTGTGTCGGGTGGAGAATATGATTTGCTTCGTGCCGCCAATGTTGTTTTAGATGAGTTTCGCAGTGCGAAAATCGGTCGAATCACTCTGGAGTGGCCGGAGGTGGCACAATGACCAGAGAAGAATTTGACAGAGAATATCTAAAGCAGGGAATACAATATTTAGCCGGGGTAGATGAGGCAGGACGTGGTCCTTTAGCCGGCGCTGTGTATGCAGCAGCTGTGATTTTGCCACCGGGATTTTATATGGAGGCCATCAATGATTCTAAGACCCTTACTGAGAAAAAAAGAGAGGCTTTGTTTCCGCTTATTCAAAAGGAAGCCTTAGCTTATTCCATTGCTTGTGTTGATGAAAAAACCATTGATGAAATTAACATTTTAAATGCCACCATGCTGGCAATGAAAAAAGCCATTGAAGGTCTTAGCATCAGGCCGGATTTAATTTTGGTAGATGGTAACATTAGCCGTGGCTTACCGGAACCGAATCTCTGTATTAAAAAAGGAGATTCCCTTAGTCAATCCATTGCAGCGGCATCTATCTTGGCCAAGGTGGCCAGAGACCATTATTGTCTTGAGGAGTTGGGAATGCGATATCCTCAATATGGGTTTGAAAAACACAAAGGTTATGGCAGTGCTAGCCATTGTGAGTTAATTCGTAAATTAGGCCCTTGTCCGGCCCATCGAATGTCCTTTTTAACAAAAATTTTGGCAAAGGAAAGTGACGAATGAATGTGCAAAAAATAGGTCAGCTTGGTGAAAAAGCGGCCTGTCGCTATTTAAAAAAACAAGGGTACAAGATTTTAACTAAAAACTATCAAAGGGCAGTGGGCAAAATCATAGGGGAACTGGATATTGTGGCGCAAAAAGGCGATACGGTTGCTTTTGTGGAGGTCAAAACCAGAAATAGTGAGGCTTTTGGTTTGCCTTGCGAGTTTGTGACGAAAAATAAGCAGCAAAAAATTATTAAAACAGCATATACTTATATTAGTGAATTTTCTTTACAGGCAAATTATAGCTTTGATGTGATTGAGGTGCTGCATAGTGGCGCATCCATACAGGAGGTGCGGCATATCCCCAATGCATTCATGCCATAAGGATAAGCATTTTTACACAGGCAGGATTTGCGTTATAATGCATCATAGGAGGAATTGCTTTGTTACATCGCTATTGTATTGCAGATGCTCATTGTGATACCCTGTACGAATTGTGGAAAAAGGGTGGCAGTTTACAAGACCATTCATTCCATGTATCTTTAGAGAGTGTAGCAGCCTATGGCGGATACACTCAATTTTTTGCTGTGTGGGTGGATGATGAGAGTAAAACACCCTTGGAAGACGTCATGCAAATGCTGGATGTTTTCTACAGGACTTTAGAGCAAAATAAAGAGAACATGCAACAACTTTTAACGGCAACCGATTGTCAGCAGGCGTTTTCGCCGGGAAAGTTAAGTGCCATACTCACCATAGAAAATGGCAATGCACTCATGGGCTCCTTGACCAATTTGCGACTGTTTTACCGCTTAGGTGTTCGCGGCCTAACCTTAACATGGAATGGGGCTAATGAGCTGGCAGATGGAGTGGGGGAACAACGAGGCGGCGGACTGACAGAGTTTGGCCGGTCGGTTGTAAGAGAAATGAACCAATTGGGCATGATGATTGATGTTTCTCATTTGTCCGTTCAAGGATTTTGGGATGTTTTAGCAGAGAGCCGTGCACCTGTTATGGCATCACACTCTAACGCGAGAGCCATTGCAAATCATCATCGCAATCTGTCTGATGACCAAATTATAGCTATAGAGAAGCAGGGTGGTTTTATTGGTCTAAATTTGTATCCTGCATTTTTAACAGATGGAGATTCCGCTTCTATTGATGATTGCGTGGCGCACTTAGAACATATTATATCTATTGCCGGGGAAGATTGTATTGGACTTGGTTCAGATTTTGATGGCTTTACTCCTCCTATGACCATAGGTCTTGAGAGCCCGGCAGGATATTGCTTTTTATTTGAGACATTAGAGCATAGAGGATGGTCAAAGCAACGCATTCGTAAACTAACCCACGAAAATTTAATTCGATATGTACAAAAAGTAATAAAATGAAATTTTGAAAAAAACTACTTGCATTTTTATAAGAAATATAGTAAAATATCCCTATATAAAAACAATAAAATGATTTTTTAAAATTTTTTGGTTCATTTTTATAAAATGCACCATAGGAACGGAGAGAAAAGATGTATTTATCTGAAAAAGCAAAGGGAGTTAAAGCATCCACTACCTTAGCCATTGATTCTAAATTTAAAGCAATGCGTGCGGAAGGCATTAATGTGGTGGGTTTTGGTGCCGGTGAGCCGGATTTTGACACACCGACCTATATACAAGAGGCGGCCATTTCTGCCATTCGTGAGGGTAAAACCAAATATACCCCTGCTGCCGGCACAATGGAGCTTCGCAAGGCTGTTGCTGAGAAGTTTTTGCGCGAAAATGGCCTTTCCTACGAACCAAGTCAAATTGTTGTTAGTAATGGGGCCAAGCATTCCTTGGTTAATGCCTTTACGGCAATTTTAAATCCCGGCGATGAGGTTGTTATTCCTGCACCCTTTTGGGTTAGTTATCCTGAAATGGTTAAATTGGCTGACGGTGTACCAGTAGTTGTGGAAACCAGGGAAGAAAACAATTTTAAGGTCAAGATAGAAGATTTAGAGGCAGTTTTAACTGATAAAACACGGGCTATTGTGTTGAATAGTCCCTCTAATCCCACCGGCATGGTGTATGATGAGGAAGAACTCCTGGCAATTGCAAATTTTGTCATTCGTCATGATTTATATATCATTTCTGATGAAATTTATGAGCATTTAATTTATGAAGGTAAGCATGTTAGCATTGCATCTTTAGGAGAAGAAATTAAGGCGCGGACCATCATCATAAATGGCGTATCCAAGACATATGCCATGACAGGTTGGCGTATTGGCTTTGCAGCAGCACCTACCGAGATTGCCAAAGTTATGGCCAATGTGCAATCTCATGCTTCTTCCAATCCTAACTCTATTGCGCAGGCAGCTACCGTTGCAGCGCTTTCCGGCGGACGTGAAGAAATTGAGACTATGAAAAAGGCATTTCGTGAACGCCGGGATTATATGGTAGACCGCATTAATGCCATTTGTGGTGTATCCTGCAGAAAACCACAGGGTGCTTTTTATGTGCTAATGAACATTAGCGGTTTGAAGGGTAGCGAATTGGCAGGGAAGAAAATTGAAACCTCGGATGATTTTGCTGAGGTTTTATTACAAGAGGCTAAGGTAGCGGTTGTTCCCTGCAGTGGCTTTGGCGCCGACGATTTCGTACGTTGGTCCTATGCCGTATCCATGGATACAATTCGTGAAGGCATAGACCGTTTAGAAAAGTTTTTAAAGAGTAATGGTATTTAATTTTACGAATATGGTATATTAAACAGGCTGTTGCAAAGACAAATTCTTTGCAACAGCCTTTTTATGATTTATTTTTTTGTATAAAGTGGTCCAGCTGTTCTGCCGTATTGCCTACTAATTCCCGGCAGTTTTTAGGTTTATCTTTTCGTGATTGAGCTAATAATTCTCGACACAAAATAGAACCATTGGCTAAACGAAAAGTCTCTGCCATTTCTCGTACCTTTGTGTAACATTCTGCTTTTTCAGCAGATACAGGTGGCGCAGAGGCAGAATCTCTTAAACCAAGCACCATAAAAGCACCACTTAAGGCACCGCAAACCTCTCGCAACTGACCCATACCACCCCCAAAAGGTAAGGCTATTTTTGCTGCCTGGGTGGGGGATAGGTCCAGGTCATCACTAAAGGCTAACAAGACAGCCTGGGCGCAATTATAACCAGCATCAAACAGTTCCATAGCCAACTCTTTTTTGCTCATTTTTTCTTCCATACCGGCTTTCTATGTTATTTTTTTTGTTTTAAAATGATTTGTTCAATATGGGTAAAGTCGCTATTTCGAACCATATCTGCTGTTAAGGTTAGAGAAGCACCGCACATGCAGCATTCTAGCACTAAGTCATCCTCCCGCACCTCTACATCAATCATGTTGGAGCCGCATTCGCAAAATAAATTTTCCTCATCAGAAAGTTCTTGAATTTTATCCAAGGCCTTCAACATTGTCACACCATTTTTGCCGGTATGCTCTAAACCGCAAGCCGATATGACCTCCTCTATATAATGTTCATTACGAATAACGGCATTATGCACTGCTTCGCTTCGGCCAATGAAAATTAGCCCAACCATAACATTTGGACAAGTAAATTCCGCACAATCCTTCTTAGCTAGAGATTGAAAGGGCAGAGAAAATTTGTGTGTTTCGTCGCAAACAATACAATCTAAAGACAAAATGAAATTATTTTTGTTTTCTGATGCAATCATTAAACTGGACTGTCCACAGTTACAACGAATACTGATAGCTTTTGTACCAGATAATTCAAACATGGAGAAATCTCCAAAAGATATTTCGCCGCAGCTGGGGCAACGATATGCGGCAGTTCTGTTAAAGTTAATAACCATTTTACTTCCTCTTTAATCCTTGCTTTAGGTTTTAATTGATTTCATTCTTAATCATACTACAAAAGAATAGCCTTGTAAAGGACTTTTTCGGCGACTATCAATTATTTTTCCTTTGACATATGTAGGTTTTAATTGATTTCATTCTTAATCATACTACAAAAGAATAGCCTTGTAAAGGACTTTTTCGGCGACTATCAATTATTTTTCCTTTGACATATGATTGAGAATCATGGTTAGTAACATAATTATGCCGATAACAATAAAAATGCTCAGCATACCAATCCCCATATAGCGTAAATTTGTAATAAAGTTCATAGGATTAAAATTCATTTTATTACCTCCTTAACCCATAAAGAAATTTAAAATTAAACCGCCGGCAATAACGGAAGCAATCTGGCCGGATACGTTCACACCAATAGAGTGCATCAGCAGGAAGTTTTGGGGGTCTTCCTTAAGACCCATTTTATGCACAACACGTCCAGACATGGGGAAGGCGGATATACCGGCTGCGCCAATCATGGGGTTAATTTTATTACCATTCTTTAAAAAGAGATTCAGGAACTTGGCGAACAATACACCACCGGCTGTATCAACAATAAATGCCACCAAACCCAGACCTAAAATCAGTAAGGTGTCAACGGCTAAAAAATCGGCAGCTTGCATTTTAAAGGCAATGGTAATACCTAAGAAAATAGTAATCAGGTTTGCCAGCACTTTTTGAGCTGTTTCAGAGAGGGAATTGAGCACGCCACACTCCCGAATTAGGTTGCCAAACATTAAAAAGCCAATCAAAGCCACAGATTCAGGCGCAACCAAACCGGCAATAATTGTAATAATAATGGGGAATAGAATTTTAGTTCTCTGGGAAACTGTTTTTTGTGCATAGGGCATACGAATCAAACGTTCTTTTTTGGTTGTCAGTGCCCGGATAACCGGCGGCTGAATAATGGGTACCAAGGCCATATAGGAATAAGCAGCCACCATGATGGCACCTAAATAATTTGAATTAAGTTTTTGAGCAACAACAATGGAGGTAGGGCCATCTGCCGCGCCGATGATAGCAATAGAAGCTGCATCGTTAAGACCAAAAAACATGGAAGCAACGCAGAGGGTAAAGAAAATACCGAATTGTGCCGCGGCACCAAATATCATTAATTTAGGGTTGGAAAGCAAAGGGCCAAAGTCAATCATAGCACCAATGCCTATAAACAAAATTAAGGGAAATAACTCATTTGAAATACCGGCCTCAAATAAGGTCTTAACTGTCTCAACTGCACCGGAATTCGGCAAGTTGACCAAAATGGCGCCAAAACCCATAGGCAACAAAAGTGTTGGCTCCATATCCTTTTTAATTGCAAGATAAATCAGCACAGCACCAATTACCCACATGACCATCTGTTGCCAGGTAATTTGCATAACATTTTCGTAAATAATTTCCATGGTTTTGCTCCTTTATTTTATTATTCAGTTTTATTTTTCTTAAAAATGGACCACAATGGATCATAATTGTTATGGCACACTTCTTATAAATCACATTAAAAATCATTATATCAACCGTTCGGAAAAAAGTCAAGTACAATCAATTATCTACTTAAACATTATATAGAAAATTATATAAAATTACAAGATTCGACTTGACGTATTTTATGTTTTATGTTATGATGAATAGGACATATGAAATTTGCAGGAGGCTAAATCATGAAATCAACGGGCATTGTGAGAAAGGTTGACGAGCTCGGCAGAATTGTTTTGCCTATTGAGCTTAGAAGAACCTTAGATATCGCGGAAAAGGATTCCCTGGAAATATATGTGGACGGGAGCACAATTATATTAAGAAAATACGAGCCCTCTTGTGTTTTTTGCGGAAACGCGAAGGATGTTTTTATATTTAAGGGTAGAAACGTTTGTTCTAATTGCATGGCAGAATTAAAGAATTGATTTTATAGCATGGAAATGGTGACGGCGACTTTGCTTTTTGCAGAGTCGCCGTGTTTTTTTGCAGTCGGGTGACACTTTTTGTGGTTAACAAGGCTTGACAACGACTTGGAATTGTATTACAATAGAATTAGAGGAATATACAGTTACAGACTCTGTATGTCGGACTGAATGGGGGGACTTACCATGCAGTATCACATAGGCTCTAAAGTCGTGTATCCCATGCATGGAGCAGGCGTTATTGAATCTATTGAAGAACGCGAAATAATGGGAGTTAAACAAGATTATTACATCATGCGCATACCTGTGGGGGATATGAAGGTTATGATCCCCATGCAAACAGCCAATGACATTGGGTTGCGTGATGTGATTGATGATACAGAGGCCCATGCCGTAATGGAGACATTTAAAACCTGTTCTACGGAGATGGATATAAGTTGGAACAAAAGACAGCGTGAGAATATGTCGCGTATTAAAAGCGGTAATATTTATGAAGTAGTTTATGTGGTAAAAAATTTGATGTATCGCGATCAGATACGGGGGCTATCCACCAGTGAGCGGAAAATGTTGTCCAATGCTAAACAAATTTTAGTGAGCGAACTTGTTATTGCAACATCCAGTAGCCAGTGTGAAATTGAGTCGTTTATGAAACATGTTATTGAAAGCGAACTTGCCTAACTCGGGGCAGTGCATTTGTATGGATATTGTTCACATTGCGTGAACAGAGGGAGGCTCATATGTCTGAAAAAAATACGCTTGTGGTTAAAATTAACAACCAGGAGTATACCCTTGCATCCTCAGCATCTCGGGAGTATATGTTGGGGGTTGCAGATATTGTGGACAAAAAGATGAAGGAAGTTTCTCGTCTAAATCCGGGACTTAATACAACCCACACAGCAGTTTTGGCAGCGTTGAACGTGGCTGATGAATATGTACGTTTGCGTCGCGAATACGATATGTTGAAAAAGCAAAGCTCTCGCCAACATTATTAAAACCGGTTAGTGAAGGGGAGGTTAAGATGAAAAAACGATATTTGCTTATATGGTTTCTGATTGTTACAATGCTGGCCGGATGTGGTTTACAAGGCTCTAAAGAAATTTCCGGGGAACAACAGGATGTTGCCGTTTTGTATTTTGCCAACAAAGCGGGTACGGATTTGGTTAGTGTGAATTTGGATATTAAAGGCCAGGAAGAAGAGGCCTTGCCTGCCTATGTTATGGAAGCTTTATTGGAAGGACCTCAGGATGGTGATTTGGCTCGCTCTGTTCGGGTAGGTACACGTCTTTTATCCATTACCCAAAATTTAAGCCAGGTTAATGTGGATGTATCCAAAGAATTTTATCATGAAGAAAGTATTTATGATGTATTGGCACAGGTTGCGGTTGTAAAATCCTTGTGTTCCATTCGTGGTATTGACCGTGTATATTTAACAGTAGAGGGTAATCCATTGATTTCGGCAAGTGGTGAAGAACAAGGCGTTTTAAAGGAATCGGACGTGGTGTTTGATGCAGATGCCCTTATGATGGATGAGTCTAATATTACCTTATATTTTTCTGATTTGAATGCAGAGTATCTTGTGCGGGAGATTCGCAGAATAAAAGTACCCCGGGGAGAATCTATGGAAAAAATGGTCGTTACAGAATTAATCCGTGGTCCACAATCGCAGTACGCAGGGCGAACCATTCCGGCAGAAACAAAAATTCGGTCTGTAGAAACAAAGGACAAGGTTTGCTTTGTTAATCTCTCCTCTGATTTTATCACCAAGAATAACGTGGGCACATCAGCAGAACGGCTTACCATTTTCTCTGTGGTAAACACATTAACAGAGCTTTCCAATGTGGATAAGGTACAGTTTTTAATCGAAGGTGAGAAAAAAGAGGTATATCATCACATGATTTTTAACGAACCCATTGAACGGGATGTGAGTATGATACAAAAATAAAAATTTATGTAAGGAAAGAGGAGAATTTATGAAAAAGGTCTTAATATCACTTTTGTTGTGCCTGTGTTTACTTCCTCTGCCGGTTATGGCAGAAACAGAAACGAGTTCTCAGACCCTTTCGCCTGGTTGGAATTTAATTGTTAACGGTCAAATCGTTACATTAGAAAACGGACTTTTGGTGGAACAAGATCGGGCCTTAGCTTCTGCTCAGGCTTTGTGCGATGCTTTAGGTGTTCCGTACAGCTACGAAGATGGTATTTTTACCATTGGCACCATAGTTTATACATGTGGTGAGGCAACCTGTACCATTGGCGAACAGACTGTGGAAATGGAAATTGCCCCTCGTGAGGTGGCAGGAACATTCTATGTTCCCGTTCGCTTTTTTGCTGAACAACTTAATTGCCAGGTTGACTTTAAAGAAGAATTTAATGAAGATGGTACAGTGTACGCATCTGTTGTATTCGTTCAGGCATTGCCGGTGTATTCTATGCGCATCTTAGTGCCGGGCGACAATCAAAATCTGCATCATATCCTACAGATTGCCTCTGCTTTGTCAGAAACCTATGTGGAGCTGGTTCCCAGCGTTGCAGAACAACATACTGAATGGTGCCGAGTTTCCTTAAGTGGCGGGGATTCAACTGTTATCTATGATACTGGTGAGTTAGCCGTTTCCGGCATTGCAGATGGTTTGTTAGCGAATTTATCACCCTATTTAGCAACCCTTGCACCGGATGTTGCGGCTTTAATTGAGAATGATAAAGAGATTCAAAAACTGGTTACGAATGCCGAAGGAAACATTATTGCATTCCCTATTCCCTTCGGCGAAACAACAGAATTGTTTTATGTTCCTCAAACTGTAGAAGGTGTTGAGCATGCTGTAACCTTTTTAAATGCTTATTATCAAGTGGTTAAAGCGTTAATGATAGCATAGGCGTTGTTCATAACTTTAAAAAAATTATGGGGCTGTAGCAATTTGCTACAGCCCCATTTAGTTTGCTTGTATGATTACTTTTTCATATCTATGGCTTTTTTAGCCTGCGCAGCGATGTTTGCAGCTGTTAAGCCATATTCCTCCAGAAGAACAGCAGGTTTACCGGATTTGCCGAACTTATCCTGGGTACCCACACGAACCAGCGGAACGGGATAGTTTTCGCAGAGAACTTCTGCTACGGCACTTCCCAAACCACCAATGATGTTGTGCTCTTCAGCGGTTACAATAGCGCCTGTTTCTTTAGCAGCCTTAATTAAAATATCCTTATCAATAGGCTTAATTGTATGGATGTTAATTACACGGGCGTTAATACCGGACTCTGCCAAAATCTTCTTGGCCTCTAATGCTTCGGGAACCATTAAACCGGTGGCAACAATGGTTACATCAGTACCGGCTTCTAATTCAACACCCTTGCCTAACTCAAACTTGTAAGTAGCACGATCAAACAGCTCAGGAACAGCTAAACGACCGAAACGAAGATATACAGGACCATGGTGTTTAATCGCAGCTTCAACAGCCAAAATGGACTCGGTAGCATCAGCAGGGTTAATAATGGTCATGTTAGGAATGGTACGCATAATACCAATATCCTCCAGGCACTGATGGCTGGCACCATCTTCACCAACGGAAATACCGGCATGAGTTGCACCGATTTTAACGTTTAAGTTAGGGTAGCCAATAGAGTTTCTGATCTGCTCAAAGGCACGGCCAGCGGCAAACATAGCAAAGGAGCTGGCAAAAACGGTTTTTCCGCAAGCAGCTAAGCCTGCAGCAGTTGTCATCATGCTGGCTTCTGCGATGCCGGCATTAAAGAACCGTTCGGGGAATTTCTTTTTAAAGGTATCTGTTTTAGTGGATTTGGAGAGGTCAGCATCGAATACAACGATATCGTATTTTTCACCGAATTCGGCCAAAGCCAATCCGTATGCTTCTCTTGTTGCAATTTTTCCCATTAGCCTTCTACCTCCATTTCTTTAATTTGCGCATCAAGCTCGCTGATTGCCTGGTTATACTGCTCTTCATTGGGGGCAGAACCATGCCAGGAAGCCTGATTTTCCATAAAGGAAACACCTTTTCCCTTTACGCTCTTCATAATAACTACGGTTGGCTTGTCCTTAACAGTCTTAGCTTCGCAAATAGCATCATATAGCTTTTCGGGATCATGGGCATCTGTTACAATTACATGCCAATTAAACGCTTTAAACTTTTCGTCAATGGGTAGGGGGGACATAACCTTTTCAATGTCGCCATCAATTTGCAAACCATTAAAATCAACAAAGGCGGTGAGGTTGTCCAACTTATAATGGGCAGCAAACATAGCAGCCTCCCAAACCTGACCCTCTTCTAATTCACCATCACCTAAGATGGCATAAACACGATAATCCTTCTTGTCAATTTTGCCGGCCAACGCCATACCATTGGCTGCGCAAATACCTTGACCCAAGGAACCGGTGGACATATCTACACCGGGAACGCCCTTCATATCGGGATGACCTTGCAGGTAGCTATCTGCTCTGCGGAAGGTAGCACAATCAGCAACAGGGAAAAATCCTCTTTCTGCTAATGTACCATACAGTGCAGGAGTACAATGCCCTTTAGAAAGAACAAACCGGTCACGATCCTCCATTTTTGGATTTTTGGGGTCAACATTCATGACCTCAAAGTACAGTACGGACAAAACGTCCGCGATGGATAAAGAACCTCCCGGATGACCGGAAGAAGCGCTGTATACAGCGGTGAGAGCATTCTTACGAATTTTATTAGCTGTAATTTTCAGCTCTCTGACTCTTTTCTTATCCACTTTTCTCGCCCCTTTCAAAAATTAATTTATCGAATATGTTTTAAAACCCTTACCCACCACCTGATGTGCAGTGGAAAAGATAATAAACGAGTTTACATCGTGTCGCTTAATTATTTTCTCAAGCTTCACGATTTCGTAGTGATGAATGACACACATTACCATGGAGACATTCCTGTTTTCAGGAGTATCGGCCATGGTAAAAGCAGTTACACTGCGACCTAATTCGCTCACAATATCCTCTGCAATTGCCTGGGATTTATGAGATATAATATAGACTATATTTGCAAGGTCGCTGCGTTGTATCACCAATTCTAACGTAATGGCAGCTATAATTGTAGCAATTATATCATATAAACAACTTTCCCAATTGTGAAATACGATGCCTGCCAGCAAAACGATTCCTGCATCTAATATTAAAATCCACTTTCCTATACTAAATAGAGGAACAGACTTACATAAAAGCTCTGCAACAATATCAGTGCCGCCAGTGGTAGCACCCTGCAGCAAGATAAGACCAATCCCGACTCCAAGCAGTCCACCGCCGAATATGGCACAGAGAAACAAATTTTCGGTTATAGGTGGCCACAATGCCATCAAATCTGTTAAAATCGAAAAAACAAGAGCACCCAACAGGGACTTCCAAAAAAAATCAGCACCCAAAGTTTTATATCCGGTTAAAAACAACGGAATATTGATAAGTAAAACAAATGTTCCAACCGGTAAGCCGATTACACTATTTACGATAATACCAATGCCGGATAAGCCACCAGCTACCATCTGTGCGGGAGTTAAAAAAAGGCTGACACCAATAGCCGCAAGCCATGCTCCAAATAGTATTATACCATATATTTTCAATTTTCCCAATATTTTTTTCAAAAAATCACCCCATATTGTATATAATATGTACCAGTGATTTTTTGGGGGAGCAGGGAAAATTATTTTATTAAGGAGTCGGTAATGGTGTTATAGGCCAGGTCCATTAATTCATATACTCTTTCCGTTTGTGCGCTTAAATATAAATACCCAATAAGGGTCTCAAAACCGGTGGCTGCACGATATTCTGTTATGTCTGCATGCTTGGGAACAGAGGCAGAATGGGCATTGCGTCCTCGTTTATAAATCGACTCTTCCTCACCGTTTAGTATCGGCAAAAGAGCCTTCGTGGCAAGACTTTGGGCAGATGCTCTTACATATTGAACAGCTTCCCGATGCAATTTATTAGCGGACATGTTTGCTTTAAGCAAAATTTTTGTCCGTACATAGGTTTCATATACTGCATCACCAATAAAGGCTAAGGCCAGGGGTGAATAGCCCCCTGCTGTTGCGGCATCCATGGCGGGAAAGGTGTTATGATTCATGGGTAGACCTCTTTATGTTGACCTTCATGCCCTGGCGTGTATCTAAAACCTCTACACCTAATGCTTTCAACTCGTCCCGTAAGGCATCAGACTTTGCCCAGTCCTTATTCTGACGAGCCTCTTTACGCTTTTGCAGTAAATCTTTGACCTGGTCGCTTAAACTATCTTCTTGCTTTTTATACAAAATTCCTAAAACAGTACCTAATTCACGAATTTTATCTATTGCAGTTTCAATGACAGCCGGCGCACTATCTGCTGTAATGTTGGAATTAACAAAACGGGCTAATTCAAAAAGAACAGCAATGGCATCAGCCGTGTTTAAATCATCATCCATGGCACGACGGAAATCCTTAGAAAATTCATCCAACTGTGCAATCAGGGCTTTTTCCTCGTCAACCACATCTTTTTTCTGGGCCTTTGCTTGCATAAACTCCAAATTATAGAGGCAAGTGTATAATCGCTCTAAACCGGTCTCCGACTGTTTTAGCAGTTCATCAGAAAAATTGATGGCACTGCGATAGTGGGCGGAGAGCATAAAGAAACGAATCACTTCGTAATCATATTTAGCGGCTACATCACGGACGGTAAAGAAGTTACCTTTTGATTTAGCCATTTTTTCGTTATTTACATTAATATATCCATTATGCATCCAATAACGAGCAAAAGGTTTGCCGGTTGCACATTCGCTTTGTGCAATTTCATTTTCATGATGGGGAAATATAAGGTCTTGTCCGCCGGAGTGAATATCAATTGTTTCGCCTAAATAGCGGTTTACCATGGCAGAACATTCAATGTGCCAGCCGGGTCTTCCCTCACCCCAAGGACTTTCCCAGGCGGGTTCCCCTTCCTTCTTATTTTTCCATAAGGCAAAGTCCATAGGATTTTTCTTTCGCTCATCAATCCCAATGCGGGCGCCAGCGGCCAAATCCTCTAAGGGTTGACCAGATAGTTTACCATATTCGGCAAAACGACGGGTTTCAAAGTAGACGTCACCTTCTGCTTCGTAGGCATAACCTTTATCAATCAGAGTTTTAATGGTATCAATAATCGCATCAATATTTTCCGTTGCACGAGGATGAACAGAAGCCTCACGAATGGAAAGTCCCTGAGCATCTTTGTAGTACTCAGCAATGTATTTATCTGCAAGCTCCCGAACAGTTACACCTTGTTCGTTAGCATTCTTAATCATTTTATCGTCAATATCGGTAAAGTTTTGAACAAAGGTTACCTTATAACCTGTATATTCTAAGTACCGGCGCAGTGTATCAAAAATAATAAAGGGACGAGCATTGCCAATATGAAAAAAATTATATACAGTTGGACCACAGGAATACATTTTAACTTCACCGGGTACCAAGGGAATAAATTCTTCTTTTTGTCGAGTCATTGTGTTATAAAGCTTCATATGAAAACCATCCTTTTTTGTATCTATATACGTCTATTTTTCATCATTATTTTGTTCGGCAAGCTTTTTCTCCATTTTAGCCAGCCGTGCTTCTAAACGACATAACTCCTGCGAAACAGGATCAGGAATATGTATTTGATCTAAATCACTAACACGTTTATTATTAATTTTAACAATACGAGCCGGTACACCCACACAAGTAGAGTTGGGAGGAACTTCGCTGAGTACCACAGCTCCGGCAGCAATCTTGGAATTATCGCCCACTTTAAAGGGCCCCAATACCTTGGCACCACTTCCCACCATTACAT
The DNA here is from genome assembly GCA_015069045.1 of Oscillospiraceae bacterium. Lineage (GTDB taxonomy): Bacteria > Bacillota > Clostridia > UBA1381 > UBA9506 > UMGS755. Next base: position 54,440 of record SVJJ01000007.1, on the reverse strand, counting down.
TGTTGCCTAAAGTAGGATGACGTTTACCGCTCTCCTTGCCTGTACCACCCAATGTAACGCCCTGATAGAGGGTACAATTTTCGCCGATTTCAGTTGTTTCACCAATCACAACCCCCATACCATGATCAATAAAGAGGCCACGTCCAATAGTAGCACCCGGGTGAATTTCAATACCGGTGAAAAAACGGTTGAGCTGTGAAATAAACCGTGCTAAGCCGAAGAAATGGTTTTTATATAAGCGATGGGCAACACGATGCCAACAAACAGCGTGAAATCCTGAATACATAAAAAAGACCTCAAGGGAACTTCGTGCTGCCGGATCTCTGTCACGAATTGCTTTTATATCGCTTTTTATGTTGTTAAACAATGGCATTCCCTCCGATTTTGTGTGGTTTTATTATCCATAAAATCACACGAAAGGTAACATCTATACTATTATATCAAATCTCATACAAAATAGCAAGAACTAAGACAAATTTTTCAATAAACAAACAGCATGACAACTAATCCCTTCACCACGGCCTTCATATCCCAGTTTTTCGGTTGTTGTAGCTTTTACAGATATAGATGCTAAGGGCAGCTGCAGTGTTTTGGCGATCGTAGCCCGCATATTTGCAATATATGGGGCCAGTTTGGGCGCTTGAGCTAACAGTGTTATATCGGCATTTGTTACAGTATATCCTTGTTGGTGTATCAGATCATTCACTTTATTTAATAAATGCAAACTATTTGCTCCTCGGTAGGAATCATCTGTATCAGGAAAGTGAGTACCAATGTCGCCTAACGCTAATGCACCCAACATTGCATCCATTAAAGCATGCAAAAGAACGTCGGCATCCGAGTGTCCCAATAATCCTTTTTCATAGGGTATTTCTATACCGCCTATCATTAAAGGCCGTCCTGTCACTAAGCGGTGGACATCGTAGCCGTGACCAATGCGAATATCAAATTGCTGATTCATGGGTATGTAGCCTCCTATCTTTCTTGGTGTATTTCCCAAAATAGTTCAGCCAAGGCCAAATCCTCCGGCGTGGTTATTTTAATATTTCGATAGTCACCCGGTACAATTTTAACGGGTATGCCCAATTGCTCTGCTAAATAGCAATCGTCTGTGGCTTGTATGTGATTTTCCACGGCTTTTTGATGGGCAAGAATAATTAAATCTCTATTAAACCCTTGTGGAGTTTGAATCTCATACATATGGTTGCGATCAGGGGTGGAGAGAATAAATTGCTCATCATCAGCAATTTTTAAAGTGTTTTTACAGGCAACACCTGCAGCAGCAGCCTTGTGCTCTTCTACGCCTCTAATCACGCTTTGAATCACATCCTCGGTAAGCAAAGGACGAGCACCATCATGAATTAAAACAATTTCTGTCTTGGGTGAAATTTCTTGCAGCGCATTGCGTACGGAATCCTGTCGCATGGCACCGCCTAAGGTGATTGTTTTGACCTTATTAATGCTAAATTCAGCAGCGATATCCTTACATCCAAGCATATCCTCCTCTGAGGTAACAATAACAATTTCATGAATAGCATCACACCGCTCTAAAGCCAAAAGAGTGTGTGCCAACACAGGCATACCACCGAATTCCAGGAAAATTTTATTCACATCGGCACCCATGCGGCTTCCTTTTCCGGCTGCGGCTACAATGCAACTGATATAGGGGGAGTTTTCTGCTTTTTTCCTCATTGTAATACCCCTTTCTTTTTGTGTTTGGCAAGCTCTCGCTTTAAATATTGACCGGTATATGAATGGGGGCAAGCGCAAATTTCTTCCGGGGTACCTGTAACCACGACAGTACCACCGGCATCACCGCCCTTTGGTCCTAAATCTATCACATAATCTGCAGATTTAATTACATCCAAATTATGCTCGATGACTAAAACAGTGTTGCCGGCATCCACAAGGCGTTGCAGCACTTCTAACAGCTTATGAACATCGGCAGTATGCAGACCTGTTGTAGGCTCGTCTAAAATATAAATTGTTTTTCCTGTACCCCGCTTTGCCAATTCAGTTGCCAACTTAACCCGTTGTGCCTCGCCACCGGAAAGCTGAGTAGAGGGTTGACCAATTTTAACATAGGAAAGCCCAACATCGCATAATGTCTGTAGCTTTCGTGCCAGTTTGGGTATATGTTTGAAAAAGGTTAGACCTTCTTCGGCGGTCATTTCCAGCACTTCATGAATATTTTTTCCTTTATATTTTACGTCTAATGTTTCCCGATTATAACGTTTTCCCTTACAAACTTCACAAGGAACATAAATATCCGGTAAAAAATGCATTTCGATCTTAATAATTCCATCTCCGGAACAGGCCTCGCAACGGCCGCCTTTTACATTAAAACTAAATCGACCGGCCTTATATCCCCGTATTTTAGATTCGGTTGCATTGGCAAATACTTCACGAATATCCGTAAACAAACCGGTATAGGTGGCGGGGTTAGAACGAGGGGTTCGACCGATGGGGGATTGGTCTATATCTATGACTTTATCTAGGTGTTCCAAACCTGTCAAGGCTTTTACCTTGCCAGGCACTAAATGGGCACGATTTAGCTCACGAGCCAGATATTTATATATAATTTCATTGACTAAGGAAGATTTTCCTGAGCCGGATACACCGGTTACGGCACAAAAGGTGCCTAAAGGAATCTTTACATCCACATTTTTTAAATTATTTTGGGTAGCACCTTTAATTTGCAAGAAGTGCCCATTCCCCGGTCTTCGCTCAGTGGGGAGAGGAATTACCTTGCGACCGCTTAAATACTGACCGGTTATGGATTTTTCATTAGCCATAATTTCATCAACAGTGCCAGCGGCTACAATTTCTCCGCCATGCACGCCTGCACCGGGGCCAATATCGATAATATAATCAGCTGCAAACATGGTGTCAGCATCATGTTCAACTACAATTAGGGTGTTTCCTAAATCGCGAAGACGTTTTAGTGTGGCAAGCAGGCGGTCATTATCTCGTTGATGTAACCCAATGGAAGGCTCATCTAGGATATACAAAACCCCCATTAGACTGGAACCGATTTGTGTGGCTAAACGGATTCGCTGTGCTTCGCCGCCGGATAGGGTGCTTGCGGCTCGTCCCAAAGTCAGATAATCCAAGCCCACATCTACCAAAAAACCTAAGCGTTCATTAATTTCTTTTAAAATTAAACGTGCGATGGTTGTTTCCCTGGGTGATAGTGTCAGCTCTTTAAAAAATTGTCTGCAATCGCGAACAGATAGCTGACACATTTCCCAAATATTCAGACCGCCGACGGTAACGGCCAATGCCTCCGGCTTTAAACGCTTGCCGCCACACTCGGGGCAATCTGTAAAGGTCATTAGCTTTTCATACTCTGCCTTCATATATTCACTGGTGGTTTCGTTGTAACGACGTTCCAAGTTGTTAATAATGCCCTCAAAGGCGGCTTTGTAGCTGGCTGTGCCATAAGAACGCTCATAGGATAGATTAAGTTTTTCTCCCTGGGTGCCGTAGAGTAAAATATTCACAATGTCTTTAGGCAGGTCGCAAAGGGGTGTGTCAAGAGAAAATTCGTAGCGATGGGCAAGGGCAGTAAAATACATATGGGAAACACTTTCGGTATTATCTGCATTGCCCCAACCGATGGCTGCGACGGCACCTTCGTTTAAAGATTTTTTAAAGTTTATGACAAGATCCGGATCAATTTTCATTTGGTTTCCCAACCCGGCACAATGGGGACAGGCGCCAAAAGGACTGTTAAAAGAGAACATACGAGGCGCGAGTTCTTCTAAGCTAATACCACAATCATCGCAGGCATAATTTTCGCTAAACAGCATGGATTCCCCATTTATAACATCAATCATAACCAATCCGGAGGTCAGTCCCAGTGCGGTTTCAACAGAATCGGCCAAGCGTTTTTTGTGGTCACCTCCCGCGATTAAACGGTCCACCACAATCTCAATATTATGTTTTCTATTTTTTTCCAAAGGAATTGACTCAGATAAGTCATATACAATGCCGTCTACCTTCACGCGGACAAAGCCGCTTCGTTTGGCATCCTCTAATAGCTTATGATGTTCACCTTTTTTACCCCGAACAACCGGTGCCAACACCTGAAATTTTGTACCTTCGGTTAAGGACAAAACTTGGTCCACAATTTGGTCTACGGTTTGTTTTTTAATTTCCTTACCACACTTCGGGCAGTGAGGAACGCCTACACGGGCATAGAGTAAACGGAGATAGTCATAGAGTTCCGTTACAGTTCCCACGGTGGAACGGGGATTTTTATTGGTGGTTTTTTGGTCAATGCTGATGGCAGGGGAGAGGCCTTCTATTAGCTCTACATCAGGCTTTTCCATTTGCCCTAAAAATTGACGTGCATAGGAAGAAAGGGATTCCATATAACGCCTTTGACCTTCTGCATAAATTGTATCAAAAGCAAGGGAGGACTTCCCCGAACCGGAAAGACCGGTAAGCACAACTAACTTATCACGGGGGATTGTAACGTCAATATTTTTTAAATTATGTTCCTTGGCACCCTTAATATATATCTGATCCTTTGGCATGTGTATGCTCCTTTATATCATTTCGCGTTTATTATACTATTTTTGATATAGAATGTCAAAGTTTTTATCAATAAAAATTTTCGAATTGATTCTAAAAATAAACGCCGGCATTTAAACGCCGGCATTATGTATTCTATCCATTATTGTTAATATTAGGCGTGGTGGTACATATTTTATATACAAATATGAAATGCTGCGGAGGGGTGCAATAGCAAAAGAGCTTGTATATGGAAGAAAAACGTATTGTATCTCGGGCGATAATATGGTATGATATAGCTATGGGGATTATTTGTATACGGAGGTATTTATGAAAAAGAAAGTAGTTGTTTTGGTTATTGCAGCTGTTTTATGTATTGGAGCTGCAGTAGCGGTTAGTGCCTTCTTATGGGGTGGTGGAACGCAATACGTATCCATTAAAGGCTATGGACTTACTGTTCCGGCAACGTGGGAAACGACAGAAGGAGACAATACTTTAATTTTTAATCAAAAAGGAAAAGAAGTGGGCCGTTTTTCTCTGTTATATGAGGATTGCGAACTGAACGATATTCCTACTTTATTTGGTTATGAAGGGGCAACGCCTGTTATTCGTGAATCAGACCAATATGTCAGTAAGGTCTATGAACTTGCTTTTAACCACGAAGGACAGGACATACTTCAGTATGTTTTTGATGCTATTCCGGCAGCACCACCTTATAAGTTGGTATTAACGGTACCTGCTGGTCGTACAAGAACGGTCCGTCGCATTTTGGCAGATGTTATGCTACCGGATATGGGGGATGTTTTGCCTCAAAAACCTGCGTCTATGCCGACAGGAGAGGTATTAGAGAAGGCCACCTATACCATTTTAAACGAGTATGGTTTTTTTGCCTATAATTTGGCACAATTAGATGCTATGGCGACGCCAAAAGGCAGGGCAGAAGGGGAAACCGGTTTCTCGGTTCTTTCTATTGAAGCAAGAGACGGAGACAGGCAAATTAAAACATGGTATCACCTGACAACAAGCCGGGATAATATATACCTTTTTACTTATTATCAGCTGGAAAATGGGCAATACATTTATGACAATAATCCGTCAGTGATTAAGCAAATTACAAAGGAAAGCTCAGTTGAGGATGATTATACGCGCTATTTAGCAGATGAAGTATTACTTTTAGAAACGCCCTATAACCATTATGCCGAGCATAAGGATAGCTTGTTGCAATATAAAGGTACAACGATAGGTGATAATACTCATGTTCATCAGCTTGTGATGGAAGCACTGCCCGCCGGTATAGTCTTAGAAGGGCTTTCTTTGGAAACACAGACACAACCCTACGGCCTGCATTTGAACTATGTGACTACTAAGGCAGATCAATATTTAAAAGATGGTCATTTAGATGAAACTGTTTTTTATCAAAATGCTCTTGTGTTGTTTGCTCTTGTTGACAATGTGGACTGGATTACCATTCATGTGCAGGTGGGTGACAGTACTAAACAATTGCATTATCAGCGCCAAAAGGCTGAAGAGCAAATGGAGAATCAGGACTTGAGGGATTTTGCAGAAAATGAAGAAACTTTTAGTCAATTTACCGAGGATATCCCTAAATTTTCTCCCCCGGACGAAACCGGCTCCGGAAACAAAACAGAAGGTACGCGACTTATATGCTCTACCACTGTTACTGTAACCCGGGACATGAAGATAAGGCATCCTGAAACAGGTCAATTGGTATCGGTGGAGCCTTATGCAAAACGATATGGCGTTACACAGTATTTTGATAAGCCAATTACCATATCTCTTTATGAAAAAGTGGAGGAAGGCAAAACCATTATGTGGGCATCTGCCACCTGTAATGGAGCAACGATAGGTACCTATCCTATTAGCTCTCGGTCAGAATTTGATGCTCTGGTTGGCATGATTGGTTAGCAGGGGATTTTTGTTTTATTTGCATAGATATGGGGTGTTATGGCAATACTGATAGTACTATATCAATTGGAGGGACTTCAAATGGTAGAACAGGATACTGTAAGATTGTTGCGCGAGTGTGATGCCGGTGTGGCCATGGGCGTTTCGTCTATTGAGGATGTGCTCCCCCATGTACAGGACGCAGAATTAAAAAAAAGGCTAAAAAATTGTCAGGATGACCATGAGGAATTAAAAAATAAATTGTGCACCCTGTTAGATGCATATCATGATGCAGGGAAAAATCCAAATCCCATGGCAAAAAGTATGTCTTGGGTGAAAACAACCACCAAGCTCATGCTGGAGGATTCGGACGCCACAGTTGCTGATTTGATGACAGATGGTTGTAATATGGGGGTCAAATCCCTGAGCCGCTATTTAAATCAATACAAGGCGGCTGATGAAAAGTCTAAAAACATTACCAAAGAATTAATTGGACTTGAGGAACAGCTGGCCATTGACTTAAGACAATATTTATAAGATAGGCGACACCAATCTCATTTATAGAGTTGGTGTCCTTATTTTTATGTAAAATAAAAATAAAACTCCTTGATTCTTTAAATTTCGTATGATATAATAAAAAAACATGTTAGTATTTTTAACGGTTGGGGGACAAAACGGTATGAAGGCACAGTTATCAGCAATTTGGTATCAGGCACTAAAGCTTTTAAAAGATAAATCGGAGGTTAGCCAATCGGCCTATGACCATTGGATTGAGCCACTTTTGCCTGTTGGCATAACAGAAGAGGCTATTTATCTGAAAGTGCCGACAGAGCTTCATTTTGAAATTGTAAAATCTATGCATTTAGATGCAATTCGTGATGCGATTAATGCGGTGGCCGATCGTGTGTATGCAGTAGAGCTTTTAGATTATAATCAGCCTTTGCCGGCAGAACTTGAACATACAGTGACCTACACAGGTCGTGGGGATGATGCCACCACATTAAATCCTAAATATACCTTTTCTTCCTTTGTAGTGGGTGACTCCAATCGTTTGGCCAGTGCTGCTTCTCAGGCAGTTTCCGAACGGCCAGCAGATGCATTTAATCCCTTATTCATTTACGGAGGACCCGGATTAGGTAAAACTCATCTGGTTCAGGCAATTGGTAACCGCATTAAAGAAAACAACCCTGCAGCCAATATTTTATATGTTACCAGCGAAAAGTTTACCAATGATTTTATTAACACTTTGCTGGATAAAAAAACAGTGGATTTTCGTAACAAATACAGGACATGCGATGTTCTGATTATTGATGATATTCAATTTATTTCTAATAAGGACCAAACACAGGTAGAGTTTTTTCATACCTTTAACACTTTGCATGAGGGTAACAAACAGATTATTATCACCTCTGATCGCCCGCCTAGGGAAATTAAAGAGCTGGAAGAGCGGATGCGTACCCGTTTTGAATGGGGCTTGATTGTAGATATTAAACCGCCGGATTTAGAAACCCGTGTGGCTATTTTAAAAAAGAAGGCCAGCGAAGAAAATTTTGAGGTGCCTGACGATATTTTATTTTACATAGCGGAAAATTTAAAGTCTAACATTCGAAATTTAGAGGGCGTTTTGAAGCGTTTAACCGCTTATAATGTGCTTATGGGACGGCCTATCACCATGCAGTTGGCAGATGAAGCCATTAAGGAATTCTTGAATAAATCGGATGACCCTCATATTAACACAGAGTACATTTTATCCATGGTTTCCAATTATTTTGGTGTAACCTCTGATGAAATTTTGTCTTCCAAGCGTACACAGGAAATCTCCTATGCACGCCATATTGCCATGTATCTCATGCGTGAGTTTATGGGTAAATCTTTGCCGAAAATCGGACAGGAGTTAGGCGGCCGAAACCATGCGACGGTACTCAACGGTATTAATAATATTAAGCATAGCATGGAAAATAATGAAGATACAAAAAAAATTGTGGAGGAGCTTGTAACAAACCTGGAAAACAGGCAATAAGCAAGCCAAGGCGTGTCATGCAGATACAAATTGAAACTGAATTTATTAAATTAGATCAACTGTTAAAATTTTCTGGTATTTGTGGTTCCGGTAGTGATGCCAAGGAGTTAATTCAATGTGGTGTAGTCAGCGTAAATGAGGCTCCCTGCACCATGCGGGGCAAAAAGATTTACCCTGGTGACCGGGTGTTGCTGGCTTTGGATGATGAATATTTGGAATTAGTGGTGGAATAGTTTATGTACATCAAAAGTTTGAGTCTGCAAAAATTTCGTAATTATGAGTCACAGCAGTTGGTGTTTGATGAAACAACCAATGTGTTTTGTGGCGATAATGCTCAGGGCAAAACCAACTTATTAGAGGCGTTGTATCTTTTTAGCATGGGAAAATCCTTTCGCACCGCTCAGGATGCGGACTTAATTCAATTTGGGGCAGAATATACCAAGGCAAGTCTTTCCTACTGCGACCGGCACCGGGAACACACTTTAGAAATTATTATTTTACGAAACAAGAAAAAGCAAATTAAAATTAATGGCGTTACCATTAGCCGTTTAAGTGAATTAGTGGGAAAACTGAATGTGGTGTTGTTTTACCCGGAAGAATTAGGTTTGGTCAAAGAGGGCCCCTACATTCGTCGTCGCTTTATGGATGTGGCGTTATCTCAACTGCGTCCGGCTTATTATCATGCGTTGGGACGGTATCATCGTGTTTTAGAACAACGTAATAAACTGATTAAACGGATTCGAATGTGTGGCGACAGCACCCTTAGGGACACTGTATTTGCATGGAACGAAAAGCTGGTAGGTTATGGCACATTGCTTATGGAATATAGAAAAGAATTTATGGAGCGATTAGGGAATTTAGCACAAAAGACACATTTTGAAGCATCAGGTGAAAAACTACAAATTGTGTATCATCCCCGATTTTCAGAGAAATCAGCTTTTCTGCGTAAATTAGAGGAAAATTTTGAACGGGAACTGGAACAAGGTTATACCCTATATGGTCCTCATCGTGAAGACTTTGAAATTTTTATCAACGATAAAGAGGCCAAAACCTTTGGTTCCCAGGGACAACAACGGAGCGCTGTTCTTTCATTAAAACTGGCTCAGGCTGACCTTTTGTTTGAAGAATACGGCGAATATCCGGTATTGCTTTTGGATGATATTATGAGTGAGTTGGACCAGACAAGGCGTGCCTATTTGGCAGGAAAAATCCCGGATAAGCAGGTGTTTATTACCTGTACGGATATTGATACACTGACGAGTCGTGGCCGTGTGTTTTCGATTACCAATGGCCAAGCGATGTAATTTTTAAAAAGAGGGTTATATATGTTTTTGCATTTAGGTTCTGACGTAGTTGTTAATATGGCGGATGTGATTGCTATTTTGGATTTGGATGTGACCAGTACCTCCGGCATTACCAGAGAATTTTTAGCTGTGGCTGAAGATGAGGGTTTTGTGGTCAATGTGTCAGAGGATTTACCCAAATCCTTTATCATTACGGAAATTGACAAAAAGAGTAGGGTTTTCGTATCCCCTATTTCCACCGCTACGCTATTGAAACGAGCTAAAAACAATGGAGGTATCCTGTAAAACCTCCATATTTTTTTGCATGAAAGGTTTGCAATTTAAAAAAAACTGTGATATACTAATACTAATTGTAAAAATTATCTATTACTATAAAGATTATACCCAACAAAATAATTTGCGATGTGGTATAATGGAACGGAGTCTTTATCAATGGAAATTAAGGCACCAAGGGGTACGCATGACGTATTACCTCACGAGTCATATAAATGGCATGTTGTGGAAAACACCGTGGCCGATTTATGTCGAGACTATGGTTATCGGGAAATCAGAACCCCTATTTTTGAACATACCGAGCTTTTTGAGCGTGGTGTAGGAGAAACAACGGATGTGGTACAAAAAGAGATGTACACATTTTTAGACAAGGGTGACCGAAGCATTACCCTGCGGCCGGAGGGTACAGCCTCTGTTGTCCGCAGCTTGGTAGAACATTCCTTATATGCCCAAGCTTTGCCCGCAAAATTATACTATGTTACACCTTGTTTTCGGTATGAAAAGCCTCAGGCGGGTCGCTTACGGGCTTTTCATCAGTTTGGAGTTGAGGTTTTTGGTGCAGAAAGTGCAGCTTTAGATGCAGAGGTTATTTCCTTAGCCTTAGAGCTGTTTCGTCGGCTTCGCGTGGGCGGCGTAGAGTTAAGAATTAACAGTATTGGGTGTCCTACCTGCCGTAAGGTATACAATCAAAAATTGCGGGAGTTTTTCAAACCTCATTTGGATAAATTATGCGCCACCTGCCGGCAACGGTATGAAAAAAACCCCTTGCGCATATTAGATTGCAAGGAAAAAAGTTGCAAGGAAATTTATAATGAAGCACCCATTTTGTTGGATAATATTTGTCCGGAGTGCGGGAACCACTTTGATGAATTGCGTCGTTGCCTGGATGCTATGCACATTCCTTATTTGGTGGATGGAACCATTGTACGCGGTTTGGATTATTACACCAGAACGGTGTTTGAGATTGTTTCAAAAAATATCGGCGCCCAAGGCACAGTTTGTGGCGGCGGACGATACAATGGTCTTGTATCAGAGTTGGGCGGTCCCCCGTTGCCGGCAGTTGGATTTGGTTTAGGATTGGAACGTCTTTTGCTGATGCTGGACAATCTAGCGATTGATTTAGGCGGCCAGAAAACTGTGGATTTATACATTGGCCACATTGGTGATGAGGCTAATTTGTTTGTGCAAAACCTGGCTTATGAGTTGCGCCGTGAGGGTGTTTCTGTTGAACGGGATTATATGAATCGCAGCGTTAAAGCACAAATGAAATATGCAGATAAAATTGGTGCTAAGTATACGATGGTACTGGGCGATACAGAGATTGCTGACAGCAAAGCCAAGGTGAAAAATATGACCACCGGCGAAGTAGAGGAAGTGAGCTTTAGCGCTCTGGGAAAATTTTTTAAGCGGCTTGGAGGATTGGAGTAAATGGAAACAATTACAGGACTGAAAAGAACACACAAATGCGGAACGCTACGAGAGGAACATGTAGGCAGTGAAGTAACGGTTATGGGTTGGACCCAGGTATATCGTAACTTAGGCGGCGTTATCTTTGTTGACCTAAGAGACCGTTCCGGTATTGTGCAGGTTGTATTTAATGTGGATAGGGACAAGGAAATGTTTGAGAAGGCTGATACCATTCGTAGTGAATATGTATTGGCTGTTGTGGGTGAGGTGGTTATGCGTGATCCCGAAACTGTTAACGATAAAGTGCCCACCGGTACCATAGAAATTCGTGCTAAGGAATTACGTATCCTTTCTAAGGCGGAAACGCCACCAATTTATATTGAAGAAAATAGTAATGTACGTGAAGAGGTTCGATTAAAATATCGGTATTTGGATTTGCGTCGGCCTGATATGCAGCGTTTAATGGAGTTGCGTCATAAGGTCTGTAAGTTGGCGCGGGACTATTTTGACGGGGAAGGCTTTTTGGAAATTGAAACCCCTATGCTCACAAAATCCACCCCTGAGGGTGCTCGTGATTATCTAGTACCTAGTCGTGTACATCCCGGTCATTTCTATGCACTGCCTCAGTCACCCCAGCTTTATAAGCAGTTATTAATGTTATCCGGCATGGATCGTTATATGCAAATTGTTAAGTGTTTCCGTGATGAGGATTTGCGTGCCGACCGTCAGCCTGAGTTTACACAAATAGACCTTGAAATGTCCTTTGTTAATATTGAAGATGTTTTATCAGTTAATGAAGGCTTTATGAAAAAGATATTCAAGGAAATATTAGGAATTGATATTCAAACCCCCTTCCGTCGTATGACCTATCAAGAGGCTATGGACCGTTTTGGCTCTGACAAACCGGATACTCGCTTTGGCTTAGAACTGGTTGATTTATCTGATGTGGTAGCCAATTGCGGTTTTAAGGTGTTTGCCGATGTTGTAGCAAAGGGCGGAAGTGTTCGTGCCATTAACTGCAAGGGTGGCGATGCAAAATTATCTCGTCGTGATTTAGACGCATTGGTAGATTTTGTTAAAATTTATAAAGCCAAGGGTATGGCCTGGATTAATGTTGGGGAAACCGAACTGAAATCTCCTATCACCAAGTTCCTTTCTCAGGAGGAAATTGATGGTATTTTGCAAAAGATGGGTGCCGAAGTTGGCGATATTATCATGTTTGTTGCCGATAGAAACGAGATTGTGTATGATTCTTTAGGAGCACTCCGGTTAGAGCTTGCTCGTCGTTTTGATTTGCTGAAAAAAGACGAGTATGACCTTTTGTGGGTAACCGATTTCCCACTGTTTGAGTACAGCGAGGAAGATAAGCGGTATGTAGCCAAGCATCATCCCTTTACCATGCCTGTGGAGGAGGATATTCCCCTTCTTTCCGAGCATCCTGAGCAGGTGCATGCCAAGGCCTATGATATGATTTTTAATGGTAATGAGGTAGGGGGCGGCAGCTTGCGTATTTTTAATACAGAGCTGCAACAAAAGATGTTTGAAGCTCTTGGCTTTACCAAGGAAAAAGCTTGGGAACAGTTTGGCTATTTGATGAATGCTTTTCGTTATGGTACACCACCTCATGGCGGTATGGCCTATGGTTTGGACAGATTGGTTATGCTCCTGGCTGGTCGTGATTCTATTCGTGATGTTATTGCATTTCCAAAGGTTAAAGATGCATCGGAGCTTATGACGGAGGCTCCTACAAATGTAGATCCTAAACAGCTAAAGGAATTACACCTTAAACTGGATGATTTAATTTAGTGAAGCAAACACCTCGGCACTTATTTTACAGTGCCGAGGTGTTTTATGCTTAGCGAGAAAAATATGGGGCATGTTGCAGTGATATGCATTAGGATTCCTTATTTCCATCGAACTCTCTTGCAAGTTTTTCCAGCGCTTTTTTTTCCAGCCGGGATACATAAGAACGGGAAATGTTAAATTTATTGGCAATTTTACGTTGGGTAACGGCCTTGCCCTTTAAACCATAACGCAACAAAATAATTTGTTTTTCTCTGGCTGTTAAGGCATGGTCTATACATCCTTGCAGTTTCTTGATGTCCATATTTAAATCGGCTTTCTCCGCAACGTCATCATCTTCGTCAGTAAGAATATCCATAAAGGTGATTTCATTGCCGTCACTATCATGACCTAAGCATTCGTTTAGCGAAATTTCCTGCTGCAACTTTTTAGATGAGCGCATAAACATTAGAATTTCGTTTTCAATGCATCGGGCGGCATATGTAGCCAATCTTGTTTTTTTATTGCCGTCGAAGGAGTTGACGGCCTTGATGAGCCCTACTGTGCCAATGGAAATCATATCCTCATTCTCTGCGCCGGGAACTTGTGTATATTTTTTGGCAATATGGGCAACAAGGCGTAAATTATGTTCAATCAGTTTGTTTTTGGCATCCTCATCCCCTGACCAAAAGCGAGCCAGATATTCAGTCTCCTCTTTAGCGGATAAAGGCTTTGGAAAGGAACCGGAGTTGTTGGAAACATAGGAAAGCAGAAAGGGTCCATAACGAAAAAAGGCTATTAAAGCCATCCAAAGTGATGAAAACATAGGCGACACCTCCAAAATGAGCTATTGTTATTATATGATGAATGCGGGATAGATTTGCCAGTACAAAAAAAAGAGGACAGTCTATTAAAAAATATAAAAAACTATAGACAAAAGTGTGAATTTATGTTATACTAATAAAAAATAACCTTTAAATCGGTACCGAGATGCTGATAAGGTGCTTACAACAGTATGAAAACATTTGGCGCTGTCTATAAGCATGCCTATAAGTCCTTATCGCATTGTGCGGTAGGGACATTTTTTATTTAAGGAGGTTACCTATGGAAACAAAACGTTCTATTATTATGGATGAAGCTGCCATGCAACGAGCCATTACCAGAATTGCATTTGAGATTATTGAAAAAAATAAAGGCATCGAAAATTTAGCTTTAATTGGTATTCAGCGTCGTGGCGTTTTAATGGCAAATCGTCTGCAAAAACGATTGCAGGAATTAGAGGGTATAGAACCGCCCATGGGTATTTTAGATATAACCTTTCATCGGGATGATTTGAGTTTACTATCTGAAATGCCTGTCATTAATAGTACAAATATAGATTTTATGGTGATTGGTAAAAAAATTATTTTGGTGGATGATGTGTTATTCACCGGACGTACGGTCAGAGCCGCCATTGAAGCGGTTATGGAGCTGGGACGTGCAGCTAAAATTGAATTGGCGGTTATGGTCGATAGGGGTCATAGGGAATTGCCTATTCGCGCAGATTATGTAGGCAAAAATATGCCAACCTCCAGAAATGAGATTGTGCATGTTTGCTTTAATGAATTAGATGGATATAATGAGGTTTCCTTAGGGAAACTGCATGGATGCGGGGAGGGTAAAGAATGAAACTGGCAACAAAAGATTTATTAGGAATGAAGGAACTTTCGGCAGAGGAAATTCGCTATATTTTATACCAAGCTGAAATCATGAAACATATCCTGTTGCAGGATGCTAAAAAAACCCCTCACTTACAAGGCAGAACGGTGGTTACTCTGTTTTATGAAAACAGCACCCGGACACGTCTTTCTTTTGAATTGGCCTCTAAGTATATGAGTGCCAATGCGGCTAACATTACAGCCTCGGGTTCCAGCGTGCAAAAGGGTGAAAGCCTGATTGATACGGCAAAAACCTTAGATGCCATGGCGACAGATGTTATCATTATTCGTCATCAAATGTCTGGCGCACCACATTTGATTGCAAAAAATGTGAATGCGGCTGTTATTAACGCAGGAGATGGTATGAATGAGCACCCTACCCAGGCTCTTTTAGATTTGCTGACCATGAAGGAGAAAAAGGGGCAGATAGAAGGTTTGCGCGTAGCTATTATTGGAGATGTTGCCCATAGTCGTGTGGCTCGTTCTAATATATATGCCCTGCAAAAATTAGGGGCGGAAGTTGTTGTTGGCGGACCATCCACCTTGCTACCACGAGATATTGCGACTCTGGGTGTGGAAGTGTACGAAAATGTGGAAAGTGCTCTTCGTGGTGCAGATGTTGTCATGTGCCTGCGTTTGCAAAAGGAAAGACAACAAAATGGTCTTCTTCCCAGTATGCGAGAATATTCTAAGTTCTTTGGTGTAGATGAAAAACGATTAGCATTGGCAAAGCCCGATGCTCTTATCATGCATCCGGGACCGGTGAATCGTGGGGTTGAACTTACCAGCGGCGTAATGAGTTTGGACAGGGCCGTGATTAATGAGCAGGTCACAAACGGTGTGGCGGTTCGCATGGCAGTTTTAAATATTCTGGCAAAAAGGAGCGGTCACTATGGAAATTTTAATTAAGGGTGGTAGGGTTATGGATCCTGCCCGCCACTTTGATACTGTTTGTGATATTCAAATTGTAGATGGTGTTATTCAAAAAATTGGTGAAAATTTGGCTCCGGAAACAGAAAATCCAACCATGATCGATGCAAGCGGCAAGGTAGTGGCACCTGGTTTGGTGGACATGCATTGTCATTTGCGGGAACCGGGGCAGGAATATAAGGAAGATATAGAAAGTGGAACGCTGGCGGCAGCCAAGGGTGGTTTTACCTCTGTGGCTTGTATGCCTAACACCGCCCCTGTTTTAGATAATGCTGCCATGATTGAATTTGTAAAGAGCAAGGCGGCTGCCGTGGGTCATGTTCATGTTTGGCCCATTGGTGCTGTTAGTAAGGGGCTGGCCGGTGAGCAATTAGCCGAAATAGGAGATATGCGTGAGGCAGGTGCGGTTGCCGTTTCAGACGATGGTCGACCGGTGGCAAACCCTGAACTCATGCGCCGTGCCTTAGAGTATGCTGATATGTTCGATACCTTGGTCATATCTCACTGTGAGGATTTGTCCTTAGCAAACGGCGCTATGAATGAAGGGGCTGTGTCCACTCGATTGGGGCTTAAGGGTATTCCCAATGCAGCGGAAGAAGTACAGGTGGCACGGGATGTTATTATTGCAGGAGAACTTGGCAAACGCATTCATATTGCCCATGTGAGCACAGCCGGCAGCGTAGAGATCATCCGTCAGGCAAAGGCAAGGGGTATTCGTGTAACGGCAGAAACCTGTCCCCACTATTTTACCCTGACGGAAGAAGCGGTGGAAGGCTATGATACCAATGCAAAAATGAATCCGCCTCTGCGAACAGAAAAGGACCTTTTAGCTGTTATTGCAGGCTTGGCAGACGGCACGATTGATGTTATTGCCACAGACCATGCACCACATCACGAGGATGAAAAAAATGTAGAATTTGCTGTGGCACTCAATGGTATTGTGGGCTTTGAAACCGCCTTAGGCTTAGGCATTACCTATTTAGTTAAAAAGGACAAGCTGACCTTGCAGGAATTATTACAGAAAATGACCTGCATGCCTGCTAAAATTCTAGGCATTGAAAAAGGGCAGTTGATGGAAGGCGCCGCAGCGGATATTGTTATATTTGATATGGAACATCCCTATCGGGTCAATGTAAGCAGCTTTGCATCTAAGTCTAAAAATTCTCCTTACAACGGGTACGAACTGTATGGTAAGGTAGAGTACACATTGGCAGATGGTAAAGTTGTTATTAGCCCGGATATGCAATAGTCAAATTTATAAAGGAGAGATACCCTATGTCCATTGATCGTTTAATTGAAAATATTAAAGAAAAAAATAATCCAACGGTGGCAGGTCTTGACCCTCGTTGGGAGTACATTCCCGAGGAGATTCGTCAGGCTGCTGTTGATGCCCATGGTAAAACCAATCAAGCTGTGGGTGCGGCACTATATGCTTTTAATCAGGGTCTCATTGATGCCCTGTGTGACATTGTGCCGGCGGTAAAGCCTCAATCAGCTTATTATGAAATGTATGGTCTGTGGGGATTGTGGGCCTTGGCCGAAACAATTTCTTATGCACAAAAAAAGGGAATGTATGTTATTTTAGATGGTAAACGAAATGACATAGGTAAAACAGCAGAGGCCTATTCTGCGGCTTATTTAGGTCAAACGAATGCAGGTGACATTGTTGTTAAAAATGAGCTTGCCAGCGACGGTTTAACAGTAAATGGTTATTTGGGTACCGATGGTATCCTGCCTTTTGTTAACGATTGCAAAACCTATGGACGGACCATTTTTGCCTTGGTTAAAACCTCTAATCCATCCTCTGGCGAGTTGCAGGACCTTGCGGTAGAGGGCGAACCGATTTACAGAAAGATGGCAGCTTTGGTGAATCAATGGGGCGAAGGGTCAGAAGGTAAATATGGCTATACATCGGTAGGGGCCGTTGTAGGCGCCACCTATCCTAAACAACTGGCTGAATTGCGTAAACTAATGCCAAAATCCTATATTTTAGTACCCGGTTATGGGGCTCAAGGCGGCGGCGGTCAAGATACAGCCGGTGCTTTTGATGCAAATGGCCTGGGAGCTATTATTAATTCCTCTCGGGGCATTATGTGTGCCTGGCAAAAAGGTGATTATGCACCAACGGAATATGGAGAAGCAGCACGAGAGGAAGCCATTCGCATGCGTGATGATATTTTACGATATATATAATTTTTTTAGAAAGGAATAAGTGTCATGAAGAAAGCTTATTTAGCATTGGCTGACGGAACTGTTTTTGAGGGTAAAAGCCTGGGTGCCACTGGAACAGTTATTGGTGAAATTGTATTTACAACTGGAATGACCGGTTATATAGAAACATTAACGGACCCTTCCTTTGCAGGACAAATGGTTGTTATGACATATCCGGTCATTGGAAATTCCGGCGTTAATCGTGAGGATTGTGAGTCGGATAAGGTGCAGGTTAAAGCTGTCATCATGAAAGAATGTGCAACACATCCCAACAACTTTCGTAGTCAGGAAACTTTAGAATCATATTTAATCAGCGAAAATGTGATAGCGATTACCGGTATTGATACAAGAGCATTAACGAAAATTATTCGAACAAATGGTGCCATGAACGGCGTTATTACAACAGAAGAGCCCTTTTGTTTTGAGAACTATGCTGAGGCAATTCAGTCATATAAAGTAGGGGCAATGGTAGAACAGGTGACCTGTGAAAAGGCCTATACCGTAGGGGAAGGGGATATTAGTGTCGCTTTATTGGATTTTGGTATAAAACGCAGCACGATTGCGTCACTAACCAGTCGTGGCGCAAAAGTGACGGTTTACCCTGCCATGACCAAAGCCCAAGACATTCTTTCGACACATCCCAATGGTATTATGGTTGCCGGAGGCCCCGGCGACCCGGAGGAATGCATGACTATGTTACCTGAGATTAAGTCCCTCATGACATCAGGTAAGCCATTTTTCGGGGTAGGTCTGGGCCATCAATTGGCGGCTCTTGCTATGGGTGGTAAAACGGAAAAATTAAAATTTGGTCATCGTGGTGCCAATCAACCGGTTAAGGATTTGGCTTGTGACAAAACCTTTGTTACACTCCAGAATCATGGATATGCTGTAACAGAAAACAGCTTAGGTGCTCATGTTGCCCAAGTAAGTCATATCAATGTAAATGACCAAACCATGGAAGGTATTCGGTACGTGGACATACCGGCTGTTACGGTGCAGTTTGACCCTGAATCTAAGCCAGGAGCTAAAAACGAGACATATATACTGGACGAATTTGTAAATAAGATGGGAGGAAACCACAATGCCTAAGTATCAAGATGTTAAAAAAGTTTTGGTCATCGGTTCCGGCCCCATTGTCATTGGTCAGGCAGCAGAGTTTGACTATGCGGGGACCCAGGCTTGTCGTGCCTTGCAAGAGGAGGGTATTGAGGTTGTTTTAATTAACTCCAATCCCGCTACCATCATGACTGATAAAATGATGGCGGATAAAATATATGTAGAGCCCCTGGTGGCTGAATCTGTTCGCAAGGTAATTGAAATTGAAAAACCGGATAGTATTTTACCAACATTAGGTGGGCAAACAGGTTTAAATTTAGCTATGGAATTAGCTGAAGAGGGGTATCTTGATAAAATGAATGTACGCCTTTTGGGCACAGCGACTTCTGCAATTAAAATGGCCGAGGACCGCCAAGCGTTTAAAGATACCATGGAGTCCATTGGGGAGCCTTGCATTGCCTCTTTAGTTGTTGAAACATGCGAAGATGCTGTATCCTTTGCCAATGAAATTGGTTATCCTGTTATTGTTCGTCCGGCTTATACTTTAGGTGGTACCGGTGGCGGTATTGCAAACAATGAGCAAGAATTGCAGGAAATCGCCTCGAATGGTCTTCGCCTTTCCCGTGTGCATCAGGTTTTGATTGAAAAATGTATTTCCGGTTGGAAGGAAATTGAGTTTGAGGTTATTCGCGACGGGAAGGGTAACGCTATTACCGTTTGTTCCATGGAAAATATTGATCCGGTGGGTGTTCACACAGGAGATTCTGTGGTAATTGCACCGGCTCAAACCTTAAGCGATAAAGAATACCAAATGTTACGAAAGGCCTCCTTAAATATTATTCATGCTCTGGATATTGAAGGTGGTTGTAACTGTCAATTTGCTCTTCATCCCGACAGTTTTGAATATGCAGTTATTGAAGTTAATCCCCGTTTATCTCGTTCGTCGGCTTTGGCTTCTAAGGCTACAGGGTATCCCATTGCCAAGGTGGCATCTAAGATTGCCATTGGATATGGTTTAGATGAAATTGTAAATGCCGTAACAGGCAAAACCTGTGCTTGCTTTGAACCTGCCATTGACTATTGTGTTATTAAATTTCCCAAATGGCCTTTTGATAAATTTGTAAAAGCAAAACGCACCTTAGGGACACAGATGAAAGCTACCGGTGAAGTTATGGCCATTTCTGATAATATTGAGGGTGCTTTAATGAAGGCTGTCCGTTGCTTAGAGCTGGGTGTTATATCCTATGATTTGAAAAAGCTAAAGGCACTTTCTAAAAAAGATATTGTGCGCCGTCTTTCCTTAGTGGATGATGAACGCTTTTTCGTTATCTGTGAAGCATTTCGCAGAGATGTGGATATTGACATGATTCACACCATTACCACCATTGACTTGTTTTTCTTGCATAAGCTGAAAAATATAGTGGATATGGAGTTGCGCCTTGAGAAAGAGGAGTTAACGCCGGAATTATTGGCAGAAGCTAAAAAAATGAGTTTTCCTGATAAACTCATTGCAAGTCTTTCCGGCATTTCAGAAATTGGGGTACGGGCTATGCGGGAGCTGCATAGCATTTTTCCGGTATACAAAATGGTAGATACCTGTGCGGCAGAGTTTGAAGCGGTAACGCCTTATTATTATTCCACTTATGATTCCTACACGGAAACGGTATCTTCTGCAAAAAAGAAAATTGTGGTTATTGGCTCCGGTCCTATTCGTATTGGTCAGGGTATTGAATTCGACTATTGCTCCGTTCATGCCGTTTGGGCTTTAAAAGAGGCAGGATACGAAACAATTATTATTAACAATAATCCGGAAACGGTGTCCACCGATTTTGATACGGCGGATAAGTTGTATTTTGAACCTTTAACGGCAGAGGATGTAGGCAATATTCTGGAGATTGAACAACCTGATGGCGTGCTGGTACAGTTTGGTGGTCAAACTGCCATTAAACTCACCCAAGCCCTAAAGGATATGGGTGTGCGTATTTTAGGTACAAAGGCGGAAGATATTGATGCGGCGGAGGATAGAGAGGTCTTTGATGACATTCTGGAAGCCTGCAAAATTCGCCGTCCCGAGGGGCGAACTGTGTTCACACATCAAGAAGCCTTAGAAGCAGCTAATGAATTGGGCTATCCCGTATTGGTTCGTCCTTCTTATGTACTGGGTGGTCAAGGCATGGAAATTGCTTATAATGACCAAGACGTTCAAGAATTTATGGATATTATCACCATGATTCGTCAGGAACATCCCATTTTGATAGATAAATATATGATGGGCAAGGAAATTGAGGTTGATGCCATTTGCGATGGTACTGATATTTTAATTCCAGGTATTATGGAACATTTGGAACGTGCCGGTGTTCACTCCGGTGATTCCATTTCGATATATCCTGCCCCTACATTGACTCAAAAAATTCGAGATGACTTAGTGAATTATACAGAAAAATTAGCCAAGGCTCTGCATGTAGTGGGTCTTGTCAATATTCAGTTTGTCCTCTATGAGGATGAAATTTATGTTATTGAGGTTAATCCCCGCTCCTCTCGTACGGTACCCTATATTAGTAAAGTAACCAATGTGCCCATGGTAGACCTGGCTACACGTTGCGTATTGGGTGAAAAATTAAAGGATATGGGCTGTGGTACCGGATTGCATCCCGAGGGCAATCACGTTGCAGTTAAGGTACCTGTGTTCTCCTTTGAAAAACTGCATGATGTGGATATTTCCTTAGGTCCTGAAATGAAGTCCACCGGTGAGGTGCTGGGTATTAGTACCGATTTTTCTGAAGCACTGTATAAGGGTTTGCTGGGTGCAGGCTTTAAAATGAGTGAAACGGGAAATGTTTTAATTACAGTACGTGATACTGATAAAGAGGAAATATTGGATATTGCCCGTGGTTTTAGGGAATTGGGATATCAGATTTATTCCACGGCCGGAACAGCAGAGTTTCTTATGAAAAATGGGGTTGTTTCAGCTACGGTTTCCAAAATTGGTGAAGGCTCACCAGACATTTTGGATCTGTTGCAGGAAGGACGATTTAACATGGTGATTAACACAGCCACAAAAGGTCGTCGGCCCGAACGTGATGGTTTTAAAATTAGGCGGAAAACCGTCGAGTTGTCTATTCCCTGTTTAACCAGTTTAGATACAGCTAAAGCATTTTTGGCGGGCTTACAAAGCAGCTGTAAAAAGAATGATTTAACCATGGTTAATTTAATTGAAGTATAATTTTAAAGGAGTTAATGAATATGAATAATCCTAACATTACCATTACGATGGAAAATGGCGGCATTATGGTTGCAGAATTATATCCGGATATTGCTCCCAACACGGTTCGCAACTTTATTTCCTTGGCAAAAAAAGGGTTTTACAACGGATTAATTTTTCACAGAGTTATTCCTAGTTTTATGATTCAAGGCGGCGACCCGGATGGTCGCGGTACCGGTGGTCCGGGTTATGGCATTCGGGGTGAGTTTTTAATGAATGGACATGTTAATGAGTTAAAGCATACTCGCGGCGTTCTCTCCATGGCAAGAGCCCAGCATCCGGATTCTGCCGGTTCTCAGTTCTTTATTATGGCGGCCGATTCACCTCATTTGGATGGACAATATGCGGCGTTTGGGAAGGTTTTAGAAGGAGAAGAGGTTATTGATTCCATTATCTCGGCTCCAACGGATATGATGGATAAGCCCCTAGAGGACCAGCGTATTAAGACCATTACCGTGGAAACCTTTGGTGTGGACTATCCGGAGCCGGAAACCATCTGATTCGTTTTATTACAATCTGGCAAAATAAATTAATTATGTTAAATACTTGCAATTCTATAAAAATCGTGATATAATAACAATATTATGAAAATAGAAAAGGGGATTATAATGAAAAGAATAATTTCAGCAGTATTAGTTTTAGCACTTACCGTTTCTATGGTTTTTGCATTGTCCGGTTGTGGGGAGAAAGGCTTAACAATTGCCGTTCCTAATGACACAACCAATGAAGCAAGAGCGCTTCTGTTGTTGGAGACACAGGGTATCATCACCTTAAAAGAAGGTGCGGGCATTACAGCTACTATTAAGGATATCGTAGAAAATCCTTATGACATTAAGTTCAACGAAGTAGAGGCTGCACAGCTTCCTAATATACTTCAGGACATGGACTATGCCGTTATTAATTCCAATTATGCCATTGAGGCCGGCATCAATCCAATGGAAAAGGCTTTGGCAATGGAAGGTTCTTTCTCTGCTTACGGCAATATTTTGACCGTTAAAGAAGGCAACGAAGAAACAGATAGTACAAAGGCGTTAGTTGCTGCTTTAGAAAGCAAGAAGGTTGCTGATTTTATTACAGAAAAGTATGTGGGAGCTGTTGTTAGCACCGTTGACAACCCCGGCGATGGTTACGATGCAACGGTAGATTATGCAGCTCTTGCTGGCACTACTATTAAGGTTGCAGCTTCTCCTGCACCACATGCAGAAATTTTAGCCTTAGCTAAGGAAATTTTGGATGAGAAAAATATTACATTAGAAATTGTAGAGTTTACAGACTATGTTCAGCCTAACAATGTGGTAGAAAGTGGCGAGTTTGATGCCAACTACTTCCAACATCTTCCTTACCTAGAAGACTTTAATGCACAAAATGGAACACATTTGGTATCTGTTGGTGCTATTCATGTTGAACCCATGGGTATCTATGGTGGCAAGCAAGTTACATTGGATGCCGTTTCCGGCAAGTAATTTCTTAAGCGAATAAACAAATGGAGCAGTTTTGCAAAAGTCTGCTCCATTTGTTTTTATGAGAAGATTGACGGCGGTGAAATCATGATTGAAATAAAGAATTTATCTAAAACATTTCGCACAAACGATGGACTGGTGGAAGCTTTGCGAAATGTTAATATAACAATTCAAGATGGGGATATTTACGGCATTATTGGCATGAGTGGAGCGGGGAAAAGCACACTGGTGCGGTGTATCAATATGTTAGAACGTCCTACATCTGGCCAGGTTCTATTGGATGGGCAGGACATGGGGGCACTTAGTGAAAAGGAGCTTCGTTATGTGCGCAGAAATGTTACCATGATTTTTCAGGGTTTTAATTTGCTCATGCAGAGAACATGTCTCGGCAACATCTGCTTTCCTTTAGAGTTGTCCGGCGTGAAAAAAGCTGATGCAAAAAAAAGGGCGATAGAGTTGTTAGAGATTGTTGGGCTTCCTGATAAAGCGAACGCCTATCCGGCTCAACTTTCCGGCGGGCAGCAACAGCGTATTGCCATTGCAAGGGCTCTTGCCACGAATCCTAAGGTTTTGTTATGTGATGAGGCAACCTCTGCTCTTGACCCTAAAACAACCCATTCTATATTGGAATTAATTCGGGATATTAATCAAAAATTAGGCATAACCGTTATTATCATAACCCATCAAATGAGTGTTGTTGAGGAAATTTGTAATCGTGTGGCCATTTTGGATGACGGAACCGTTGTTGAGGAGGGTGCTGTCAGCAATATTTTTTCTAATCCCCAATCTATGGCAGCTAAACGGTTGGTATTTCCGGATGGAACGGACGCTATGCAAGATTATAGCAAAGATGGTCGCTGCATTCGTATTGTATTTAATGGTGCGGCGGCAGCCGGTTCACCCCTTATTTCCAAAATGGCAATTGAAAAGCAGGTGGTTGCCAACATTTTAGCGGCTTCCACTAAAACCATCGGCGGTAAAGTATATGGTAATATGTTGCTTAGTGTACCCAATGACGAAAAGAAACTGCAAGAGACCCTGGCTTATTTAGGGGCTGTGCCGGATGTATTTACTGAGGAGGTGGTAGACCGTGATTGAGAACTTTTTTAAATCAGCAGAAATGATGGAAGCTATAGAAATTTTAAAAACGGAGTTTTTATTTGCCACCTGGGAGACTTTGTATGTCACCATCCTTTCCACAGCGTTTGCCATTGTGCTTGGACTTCCCTTAGGCGTGTTATTGGTTGCGGGCGACCAAAATGGTGTTTTGCCACTCCCTAAAAGTGTTATGCAGATTCTGGGTGTTGTGATTAACCTTCTTCGGTCTGTTCCGTTTTTGATTTTAATGATTATGGTATTTCCCCTTACACGCCTGATTGTTGGTACAGCGGTGGGCACAACGGCCTCTATTGTTCCCCTTGTGATTGCGGCTTTTCCCTTTGTAGCCAGATTGGCAGAAAGTAGTTTGCGTGAGGTTGATCCTAACATTATTGAAACTGCGCAGAGTATGGGTACATCTCCCTTCCAAATTATCACCAAGGTCATGCTTCCCGAAAGTTTTCCGTCCCTTATTTCCAATGCAACCATTGCTATAACCACCATTTTAGGCTATTCGGCCATGAGCGGCATTATTGGTGGCGGCGGCTTAGGTAAAATCGCTATTAATTATGGATACTATCGCTATAAGTACCTCGTCATGTTTGCGGCAGTTATCCTTCTTATTGTTTTGGTTCAAATATTTCAAAGCATAGGAACGAAATTAGCGGTTAGAACAGATAAACGGTTAAAAGGACGGTAATCGTAAACTAAAAAAGAATCCCGCAATACTACAGTATTGCGGGATTCTTTTTATATGTTTATACAATGACAAGTTCGCTTTGTTTATTTTTAACGGCTTTAATAAGAGCAGATAGAGGCATTTTGTTTTGCAACATCTCATAGTAGTCCATAATGCGCGTATAAACGGCATCAGTTTTACTAAATACAGCAACCTCTGTTAAAATTGTTTCCGGTGTCATTGGCTCTTCGCCCTCCCGACGGAAGAGCAGAGAAGCAGCAATAGCCAGTTCTAAATAATCGGTTGCAACCCCTTGCTCGCAGCAAAGGCGGAAGGCACCAATCATTCTGTCGTTAGGTGAAAGCTTGCGCTTAATATCGCCTCCCACGCGAGCGTTGGTGTCGCCTAATTGACGATTGGAGAAACGATATACTAAATTTTCTACATGGTTGTTTAAATCCTGGTAAGGCACATTGTATTTTTTACTCATGGCCAGAGCAGAGGCTTGCATTGCACGCAAAACAATCAGTTCAACCTCGGGATGACCAATACTTTCCCAAATGGCATCGCAACCCATGTATTGACCCAAATAAGCTGTGGATGCATGCCCCATATTATGTACAAACAATTTACGCTCAATATAGTAGGAAAACGGCGTAAAGGGTACTAAATTTTCTATGGGAGGCAATTCGCCACGGAAGGCAGCCTTATCCACCGGTAAACGGTCGTAACGTTCCACACAAACACGAAGAGGATTACCGTCTTTCATTGCATCGGTCTGGATGGGTACCATACGACCAATGG
Organism: Oscillospiraceae bacterium; assembly: GCA_015069045.1. Taxonomy (GTDB): domain Bacteria; phylum Bacillota; class Clostridia; order UBA1381; family UBA9506; genus UMGS755. The sequence continues at coordinate 28,034 of SVJJ01000007.1, read as the reverse complement.
AGGCTTCTACAAAACCAACCTTGTCTAAATAAGAGCGCTCTTCGTCGGTCATTAAATCAGAGATCATACCTTTTAAAAACTCATCGGCGCCAATTAAATTTTCGCAAATGATAATATCAAGAGGCTTTTTAGAACCCTGGGTAAAACGACGAACAATACCTTCTTTAATAGGTTTAACAACAAACTTTAATACGTTAACGCCTACAGCAGTGGCACATAGGTCTGCCTCTGCGATTGCCTGGCTTACGGCATCAATGTCATTTCCATCAATACCACTTACGTTTTGTACCATAACCTCGTCATAGCTATCGCCCTTTAAAATACGGACGGGATATTGCTTTTGTGTGTTTAAGGCTTCTAACAGTTCCTTGTTAACATCCACAAAGCTCACAGCATAGCCGGCCTGGTACATTAACTGACCGATAAAGCCACGGCCAATGTTACCGCCGCCATACATTACTGCCTTTTTCATGTTGTTTTTCTCTCCATTTCTACGTAGCCTGTATTAACCGGGCTGATTTTCTTTCATAAACTGCTTAATTTCCTCGTAGGATTTAATGCCTGTAGAAGCACCTACCGCCATAACACAATGAGTTGCAACGGCATTGGCAAATTGAGCACTTTCTGCCATAGACATGCCATGTGTTAACCCATAGAGGAAACCGGAACAGAAGGAATCACCTGCGCCGGTTGTATCAACGGGCTTAAAGCCTAAATATGTAGGTAATGTAATACCTTCGGCATCCTTAGACTCCCGCACATAGCAGCCATCCTTACCAACTTTAATAGCTACATGGGAAACACCCAAATCAAAGAAATAATCAGCAATATCTTTAACATCCTCGCGACCTTCGGCAAACATGCGCGCCTCATCAATACTGGGGATAAAGTAATCAATGTAGGGCATACAAGGACGGAGCACATCCATCCAACGGCCGGTATCATCCCATGCGCTGTCCAGCACGGTGATTTTTCCCATTTCCTTACATTTCTTTAAAACGCGTGCGCAAGGTTCACCATCGAAATTGGGCATCAGCATTGTTCCGGCCACAAAAACAACCTTAGAATCACGAATAACATCGTAATTTATGTCGGTATCAGTGAATTTTGCATTACTGCCTAAGCAATGTAAAAAAGTACGTTCACCACCACCGTCAACTAAAACAGCTGAAGCAGAGGTGGCATAATCATCACTAATGCGAATACCATCTGTAGGAATACCTAATTTGTTAACCTCACCAAGTAAGAAAGAACCGAACCCGTCATTACCAACCATGCCTAACAAAGCAACGTTGGCGCCCAGTTTTTTCATGTCAGCAGCGGCATTCATGGCACAACCGCCAGTGTACAAATTAAGACTGTCAATCAAGCCTAATTTACCGCGTTCTGGAATTTTGTCAACGGTTTTGGCAATACAGTCTGCCACGAAGATACCAATACATGCTACATCATACATATGTTTTTCCTCCTTGCGTTTAATCACAAAAAATTTTAATGAATTGTCTATGTAAAATTTTAATTCATTACGAAATTTAAGTTACGCCTGTCTTCGATATTGTAAAAGGCGCAGAATAATGGGAGATAATACAAAATTGGTGGCGAGTTCAAACAAAAAGTTTCCTCCCACCAAGACAAAAATCATATAGGCAGCAACATTTTCACCGAAACCGAATTGAGCAGCCCATTGGCCTATGGTATCCATAAAGAAGGTTAAACAACCTAACAGAAAAATGCCGGTGTTAATGATGGGGCAAACAAGTGCTGCTGTAGCCACGGCGACGGTAGGGCGATATGGCTTTATATAGCGATATGCCAAAGCAGCGCCTAAACCACACAGTACGCCTTTGGTTAACACGGTGATCACAGTTCCGGGGATGCTGATTGCTAAAAAAGCACCGGCATCAGTCATGAGCACCACCACGCCAAAAACAAGACCTAACCACGCACCAATAGTGGAGCCACACAAAGCGGCTCCAATTACGATGGGAAGCAACACTAAAGAAATGGAAAAGGGACCAAATTTAATAAAAGAACCCATACATTGCAGAACAATCACCAAAGCTGTTAAAATGCTGCATAAAACCAATTTCTTTGTACTGCTTCTGTTTCCTACCACGGTATTCATTTGACATTCCTCCTTGCTGTCGTTCACTTATGTGATACAACGCTTGTCAGTATAATTTTTTTCGACTAAAAAATTAAGTTATAGTGTTTTGCCGGATTCGTTGCTATTTTTACGATATATATGGCATAGTCCCTTTAATACTAAATCAGGATCTAAGGTTATGTTATGTTTGCAATGGGGAATGATTGTAGAGGCCAACCCACCGGTTGCAATAATGGGAAGTTCCTCTTTTCTTTCCTCGCAAAAACGGTCAATCATACCATCCAGCATGGCTGCATTACCAAACACAACGCCGGAGCGCATACAATCAATTGTGTTCTTTCCTAATACAGATGGCGGGGCCTCCAGGCTGATTTGGGGTAGTTGTGCCGTGTATGTAGCCAGGGCTTTTAAGCCAATTTCCACACCGGGAATGATAGAGACACCAATCATGGCGCCGGTTTTATCGGTGGCGATGATTTTAGTGGCGGTTCCAATATCAACAATTAGAGCCGGTGCACAATAAAGGTATTTAGCGGCCACGCAAGCGCAAATCAAATCGGATCCCACGGTAGCAGGATTATCACATAAAAGATTGACGCCGGTTTTAATTCCGGGTTGTACGAGTAGCGGCTTTATCCCATAAACCATTTGAATTGCTCTTGTCATAATTGTGTTCAAGGGTGGTACAACAGAAGAAATGATAACACCCTCCACATTTCCATTTGCATGACGCAAATCTAGAACGCCTTGAATTTTAGTTGCATATTCATCTTCTGTAATTAAGGGGTTTGTGGCAATTCTGGCGGTAAACAAAAGGTTAGTGTCTGAAAATCCGCCTAACACAATATTTGTATTTCCGATGTCTATGGTTATAATCATATTCGTTCTCCTTGTTTCTACAAGTCGCCAACGGCTTTATTATAGCATATACGCCAACTGTTGTCAAATTTTATTCTGCATTTTTTTCAAGATTTTCCCACACAAACTCATCTCGTAGAGGTGGCGCAACTCGATAAGGGTTTTTCGCCGGGTCAAAACCGCAAATCGTATGGAAACAACAATAACGGCAAGGAAGACCTTGGCCGTCTTTACAAGGCAATATGGAGGCACCTCCCTGCAAAATTTCTCGACCAATGGCGCCGGCGGTGTTTTGAATGTGACGGGATAACTGGTTAAATTGCTGCAATGTGGCACAATTACTACTACTGTCAGATAAGGTACCGTCTTTGTTTATACGGGCAGGCAAAATAGAAGAATAGCCTTGAATACCTTTATCCATGGCCCGTACAATATCTATGTCCTTTAACAGTAATCCGCTCATTTTAAATTGCTTTAAAAGTGCCTCCTCGGCATTATGCGAGGTTGACTCGATGGTTTGATCAGCTAAGCGGAAATAAAACATGCCCGCTGGTTTGCGCTCTTTGCCAAATAGAGCTTCGCCGCCTTCGGTTGCTGCGATTAGATAAACTGCCAACTGTAAAGATAAACTGTTGTATACATCACTTAATCGAAAACTTTTATTACCGGTTTTATAGTCGATTATTTTAATAAAAACGGAACCATTTTGTTGTAGAGTATCAATGCGGTCAATACGACCGGATAGGGTAATCGTTTCCCCGGTGGGCAGCTTTATCGTTACCGGTGGCAAATCCCCATTTTCTCCAAAAGAAACTTCAAATGCACAAGGCTCAAAAATACCACGGGCCACATGGGTGCCGATGATTAATAACATTTTCGTCACCAGAGCCTTAAGCCTACGCATTAGAGCAGCCAGTCGATTCTCTGAGTATAGGTGTGTAATAAATAAATCAGAAAACAGTTGTGTCACTGTATGATCAGCTAATTGGGCAGCTGTAGTTTCGTTCAATGTTGCAAAACTTTGTCCATTTTGATGCATTTGAAGGGAAGCAAGTTCAACTAATTTATGGAGTAAGCTACCGATATCCGGCGCATCAATTTTTAAAATTTTGCGCTCCTTTGCCCTCAGACCGTATTGTAAAAAGTAAGAAAAAGGACATCGGCTGTAGGTCTCCAGTTGGGTCACACTTCCACGAAGAGATGTACCATATAAATTGCGAGCCATAGTAGGGGACATATTTTCCACTAAATTTGTATAATAACAACCCCGCATTAGTGTGTCATAAGCATTTTTATATTCCTCGTCGCCGGCAAACATTGTTTTTAAGGTAGCCATGCTTGGCGTATCCTCGTGAAAGTGCTCCAGCATATATAGCCAGGCAGAGGCTTTGCCGGCCACCATTTTTTCCGGTTCTGGACTATTTGAAATATTATCAGAGATAGTCAACATGGGAAAAATCTTCCGTAATCGTCCGATTAGGGAGGAGGGCCGTCGACCTTTACCCTCATGGTCAGCTACGGCATAGCTGATATACAGTCTTTGTTTGCTGATGTTTAAACCATTATATACAAGATATTGGTTGTGGACAACAATTTTTTTGCCGTCGGGGCCCAGGTTAATTCCGTTTTGTGCCAGCAAGCGACGCTCCTCATCTTTTAATAAGCCTTCTTTTGGAGGTGGAGCAGGAAAGGCATCATCATTAGCACCAATCACAAACAGGGCCTTCACATTTTTAATTAAAGAACGGCCAATATCACCAAATAACACTTGGTCGTTTCCGGGGGGGATGGTAGCAATTTCGCATTGTGACAGGCCTGCTGTTATAATGGTGCACAAACGACGCAAGCCTATTTTTTCTTCTCCCATACAACGAACAAGCTCATCTAAAACCGTGATTAGTAAGTTATAAATTTCACCGTGTTCCCGGGCTTGTTGCAATTCGCCACGTTCTGAAAAACGGTTGACCTCAGCTTCCACAGTTTGATATAGACCAACATCCTCAAAAAAAGAAAAAATAGATGCGGCTCTGTCTGAGACTAAACGACTTTGGGCAAGTCTTGTGCGAAGAGCCAATAAGGGATCAAGCAGACGGTTACGCAGACCAAGAAGCTCCTCTGCTTTCTTTTCGTCGGTTTCCTCGTAACTTTCGGTCTGATGAAAAACGGAATCAGCTTGTTGCAAAAATCGTTTGTCATCTAACCAATCCTGCTTTTTTAACCGACCTGACAAAGCAAAATTTTCTAAAATATCCGTTTCTTCTATGGAGAGACCCACATATCCGGTTTTGCAATAGGCCAACAAGGTCTCGGTTTCTAACCCGTCCGTCATTAATTGCAGCAAGGAAAAGAGCATAACAATCATGGGGTGGGATAGGAGCGGTCGTTTTTGGTCAATAAAAACAGGGATATTATAGGTAGGAAATACAATTTTAATTAAATCGCTGTATAATTCAACATCACCTGCAATAACAGCGATATCCCGATAATGTAAATCCAACTCAGACACCGTACGGCAAATGGCTGTTGCCACAGCCTGGACTTCGGTATACGGGTCCGGTGCTATATATAAGGAAATGTTTTTTGTTGCATGGGGATATGTGCCATAGGGATAGTGGTAAAGCTCTGCCTCAAGGTGAGCAAGTTCGGGTGATTGGGCAAAACGATGCTTTTCCGTTAAATATACGGGCTTTCTCAAAGGGATATTTGTTTCTCTTGCTATATCTGTCAGCTGCCCTGCTGTAGCTTGCACCGGTTCAAAAATACCGGTTGTGTTAGCATTAGCAGTACCCAAGGTTATCCAAAGGTCGGCACCGGCCAGACAAAACGCGCGAATACAAGCAAGTTCAGCAGGGGTGAAACGGAAAAATTCATCAATAAATATGTGTTGACCACGAAAAAGTGTCGTGTTAGGAATATGAGTAGCCAACAGGGTCACATAATCTTCATCATCAATGCATTTGGCATGTAAGGCCTGTTGATAGCCATCATATAAAACAGATAATTCTGAAAGCTTCATTAATAAATGAGGGTTTTGACCCAAAGTGTCTCCTGTCAGTTGCTTTGGGGTCACAGCAGAACGTTTACACTCAGCTATAAAAGAGAGCATGGCATCGGAAAAACCCGGTTTTTCCGCAGCTCTGCGGTACAAGGTTAAGGATTTTTCTGCGTGAAGAATTGCTTTAGACAGCATAATACTTTTACCAATGTTGCTTACGGTCTCATTCAACATGCCAGCCTTACGCAATGTTTTCTGTGCTAATCGTTTAAAGGAGGTGACTTGGATTTCGTCAGAAGTATAGCCATTTTTTTCGGCCAAAGCAGATTCGGCAATATGAGCATATTGTTCAGGGACAATCATCAGTACCTTATGGCCTTGGCGATGCAAAGAAAGCATTGCCTCTGTGCAGTAGGTACTTTTTCCTGTACCGGCTTCGCCATAAACAATAGTAAGCGCCATGATTTTCCCTCCTTATTATGCGTGTGTCTAGTTGTAAAATATCCAAAAATTTATCTTATATTTTATCACAAAAACGGTTTTTGGTCAATAAAATAAAGCAAAAAACGAAAAAATGCAGAAAAAATAATCATTTTAGTTGTAAAAGATGATTTTCTACTTGCTGCAAGGGTTTTAATATAATTTTGTAATAAATATGGAAAAGTTTTTATGAATGTTTTTTGCTTAAATACATAAAAAAGTTTGACTTTTGACCAAAAATATTTTATAATAGTCCCTGTTCGCAAAAAAACGAAACAATTTTGTAACAATTATGTTATAATTTCTGTGAATATTTGTAACTCTTTTTCATATAGTAAAAGAGAAAGGAAGTGTGCAGAACATGTGGATGAAACAAAAGACCGGAGATACAACAGCCAGACGAAGCATTTTTATTACAGCCGGTATTTTATTGTTGCTATGTGTTGTCAGCTTAACCTTATTTGGTTTTGTATTTACAAAAGAAATTACCTTGATTGATGACGAAAATAAAATGCAGGTTACCACAAGCCGTATTTACTTAGAGGAATTATTAACAGAGCAGGACATTACCTTGCGTGCAGGTGATAGAATTTCTGCGCCTTTAGATTCGATTTTGAGAAATCATGATACCATTTCTATTGAGCGTGGGAAAAAGATTGTGGTTTCTGTAGATGGAACGGTTCGAGATATATACAGTTGTGCGCCCATTTTATCTGAGGCCCTTGCTGAGTGGGATATTACCTTGGATACCTATGATGAAATTGATCCGTATTTAGAAACCCCCGTAACGGAAGGCATGTGTGTGCAAATTAATCGTGTTCGTGTTTTTGAGGAAACACGAACGGAAGTTATTCCCTATGCGGAAATTGTTCGACCGAATTATGCGCAATCTGCCACATATTCAGCTATTATTCAAGAAGGAAGCGACGGTAGTGAAACCGTAACATATAAGGTGATTACCCGTGATGGTGTAGAAATTTCCCGTGATGTTCTTTCTACGGTAATCCATCAAGCTGCCGTAGACAAAGTGGTAGAAAAAGGTGTTCAAGGCAACAAGATTGTAGCGGCTTCAGCTTCCGAGCTTAAGGTTAAACAGGTTATTGATTGTAGTGCAACGGCCTATAGCTTTAATGTTGGTTCCATAACGGCTTCCGGCCGGCCTGCAGCTTATGGTGTTATTGCGGTTGACCCACGGGTGATTCCATTAGGTTCTAAGCTATATATAGAATCTGTTGATGGTTCCTGGGTATATGGCTATGCTATTGCCGGAGATACGGGTGGTGCCATCAAGGGAAACAGAATTGATTTATTTTATAACACCACCTCCGAATGTTATCGTTTTGGCCGCCGTATGGCTCGTGTGTATGTGCTGGAATAAAAAACAGGGTGCTAAATCGTTGATTTAGCACCCTTTATTTTACAAAAAAAATTGCGGCATTAATCACAAGCGACGGTAAAGTAGCCCTCCAAGCGAAGAACATATTCTTCCTTTTCTTTCGTAAAGCGCAAAGCTGTATAAAGCTCGCTAAGTGCGAGGTTTGAGCCGTAAATGGTTTTAATACCACGCAAATCGGCCATATTCAAAAGGGCTTTGGCCAGGCTGTGATTGAAAGCATTTCCGGAAGATGTGTGCACTAAATTCATATAAACCTTCGTACCCACTAAAGATAGTGCACCTAAACCACATAGCGCATCCCCATCATAGAGAGCCATATATTGATGGTGCCCGGCCATGTCCGGTAATTTATTCTTGTTTATGTATGCAGTAATCACTTGTGTATCATCAATTTTTTGAATGGTCAGCATATGCAGAACCTCCCAGTAAGCTGATTTCGTCATCCGTTAAATGTCGCCATGTACCCTCCGGCAAATCCCCCAGTTGCACAGGCCCCTCAGCTATGCGACATAGGCTGATAACAGCATGCCCCACAGCAGAACACATTTTACGCACCTGACGATTGCGCCCTTCATGAATGGTAATTAAAAGGCGTGTGTTTTTGCCCGCTGTATCCTGCAAAACAATGTGAGCAGGATGGGTGCGGCGACCATCTATGAGGAGACCGTCCCGTAGGGTTTGTAATGCATGAGCAGAGGGTCTGCCAGCAACAAGTGCCTTATAGGTTTTAGAAATTTCGTGACGAGGATGGGTGAGTCGTTGGGTTAAATCACCATCATTGGTTAACAGTAAAAGGCCGCAAGAATCATAATCCAAACGGCCAACGGGATACAGGCGACCTAAATCCTCAGGAATTAAATCCAATACCGTTTTGCGCTGAAAATTATCTTTAGTCGTTGTAACATAGCCTGCGGGCTTATGCAACATGATATATACTTTTTTCTCAGGGAGATGAATTGGTTTTTGGTCCACGCAAATGGAATCTATTTCAGGATTAATTTTACACCCCGGTGTTTGAGCGGGAATACCGTTTACAGAAACACGGCCCTGGGCCATTAAAGTTTCAGCAGCCCGTCTGGACGCTACGCCACACAGTGCTAAAAATTTTTGCAGTCGCATTTCTTCTGCCATGGTCTCTCCCTTTCTAACGTCATTATCTTTTGTATTATTATACACTATCTTTCCTGGAACTTCAACCATATCTTGCAGAAATTTTCCCATATATTTAACTTGGGTGTTGGGGTATATACAGCATCAATACCTGCTACCAAATCCATTTCTTCTATAAGCTGTTCATCGTAAAAAATACGTAACCTGCCCATGGGGGTTCCAGCTGTAATTGGCAGTGCGGGAGGGGTAGGGATTAGGTAATCCAATTTTATTTTGCTCAGTCCCTCCTCTTCGGTAAAAGGAAAGTAAAAATCTTCTGTTGCCAACAAATCCATGGCCTTTATATTCGCATTTTTTATTGGAATTGTTTTTAAAACCATATCGTGTAAAACTAAGGGACGAGCCTCTATACAACTAAAAGCATAGTCTAACATGACTTTGTGGTCATTCCAATCGTTTGGTGCATTTAAGGTAACACAAATAGCGGTTACATGATCGCGCCTGGCTGCTGAAACCAAACAACGACCGGTTTTTTTGGTAAAGCCTGTTTTTACACCTATGCAACCGGGATACAGGGATAAAAGCTTATTATGATTGTAAAAACTGCGGGCTATGCTGGTTTCAGAAACGGGTACAGATTTTTGTTTGGTGGATACAATTTCAACAAAACGCGGGTTTAAAAGGGCAGTGCGAGTAATGAGAGCCAGGTCATAGGCAGTTGTGAAATGTCCATCTTCATCTAAACCATTTGGATTTTTAAACTGTGTGTTTTTGGCGCCAATTTCATGAGCGCGTTTGGTCATCATATCGGCAAAATGTTCAACGCTGCCTCCTACATGTTCTGCAATGGCAATAGCGGCATCATTACCGGATTCCAGCATAAGACCATACAATAAATCCTCCATGGGAAGGACTTCCCCTGTTTTTAAATAAATGCTGGACCCCTCCGTACCAGCAGCGTGGGAGCTTACCGTAACAGTTTCATTTTGCGATGTATTCTCCAGAGCTAAAAGAGCTGTCATGATTTTAGTGGTGCTGGCCATGGAATGTGGCTCGTAAGCATTTTTTTCGTAGAGCACACGGCCGGTTTGCGCATCCATTACACAGGCATATTGAGCCGAAAGATTTATGGCATTGACAGAAACAGGTAAACAGCAGACTAGCAACATGGTAGAAAGCAAAAGACATAAGGATTTCATGGTAGGTCACTCCTTTCGATATACTATATGAAAAAAGTTCCTGTAAAATGAAAAAAGATGTTTAAGGAAAGGAAAAGCTGGGTATATAGCATATACAAGGGATGTCCCTTGCTATAATATATGACAAAGGAGCGGATCCGTATGAAATTAACGATGACAGGTAAACAAATTGAGTTAACACAGGCTTTAAAAAATAGGGTTGAGGACCGTTTCAGCAAACTGGACAGATATTTTCATAGGGAAACAGAAGCTACGGTAACCCTTTCAGTACAACGTGAAAAGCAAGTGGTAGAGGCAACTGTATATTCAGGAAGCTTGTTGGTGCGTGTTGAGGAAGCCACTGACGATATGTATGTGAGCATTGATAATGCGGTAGATATTTTAGAGCGTCAGCTTCGTAAGCATAAGACAAGAATTGAGAAAAAACTGAAAAAAGAAACATTTGAAGCAGCCGCTTTGGAGCAGATTCCTTATGGGGAGACCGTTGAAGAGGAAACAGAATTTAAAATTGTGAGGAAAAAACGCTTTGCCACCAAGCCAATGAGCGCAGAGGAGGCTATTTTACAGATGAATCTTTTGGGACATCAGTTTTACATTTTTAACAATGCAGAATCTGGAGAACCTAATATTGTGTATAAGCGTAAAAGCGGTGACTATGGCTTAATTGAAATAATTTAAGTATCTATTTTATGAGGAGGTATTATAAATATGGAATTAAAAGGAAGTCGTACAGAAAAAAATCTAATGGAGGCTTTTGCTGGTGAAAGTCAGGCAAGAAATAAATATACATATTTTGCATCAGTAGCCAAAAAGGAAGGCTTTCAGCAGATTGCGGCAATTTTTGAGGAAACGGCCTCTAATGAAAAGGAGCATGCTAAGTTGTGGTTTAAGGCCCTGGGGGAATTAGGCACTACGGCTGAGAATTTATTGCACGCGGCGGAAGGTGAAAATTACGAGTGGACCGATATGTACGATCGGTTTGCTAAAGAGGCAGAAGAGGAAGGCTTTACGACTTTGGCAGCTCAATTCCGCATGGTTGCAAAAATTGAAAAAGCTCACGAGGAACGTTATCGTGCATTACTTAACAATGTGGAAATGAAGGCCGTGTTCGAAAAGAGCGAAGAAATTATGTGGGAGTGCCGTAATTGCGGTCACCTGGTGGTTGGTAAAAAAGCACCTGAAATTTGTCCGGTGTGTGCACATCCCCAAAGTTACTTTGAAATGAGAAAAAGAAATTACTAATATTTTTTAGTGTCAAGGGCTGTAGTAAAACAAACTTGTTTTGCTACAGCCCTTGTTGTATGCATTAATACATACGAGTATTTCGATTGTTGCGATTACGGGTATAATACATATCATTTTGCGTGTTTTGCGTCCTGGGGTCTGTTCGATAGAAGGTAACAAACTTAACAGAATATAAATCACACACAATATACTGGTTGGTATCCGGTTCGTAAAGTGTTACAAAGTTGTTTCCAACGGCGTAGAGAATGCCGGCGCGACTGGTGAGTTCCGTTGTGCCAATTAAAAAGTCAATCACAACATAATAACCCAAATTGTTTGCCAAAACGGCCTGGAAGGAGCCTAAGTATACTTCCTCGTTGTTTTGGGGATTACCTACAACGTTTTGCGGTTCCTGAGGACGAAATCCTCCTGTTTCATTTTGTTGTTGCATGTTAGCGCTTCGATTAGACGCAGCACTGATTTCTGCAACAGGAATGGGATATGTATCCCCCAAGTCCACAGTACCATCCTCTGTTTGAGGGGAGGGAGTTGTTCTAGGGTCGTTTAAATTCCAGTTTTCCTCTCTTGAATCCGATATAAATTGCATGCTGTCGTTTGCCATGTTTCCACATTCCTTTCTTTATTGAATCGCTATATTTAGGTTTGAAAATACGCATCTGTGGGATTATAAAAGCAATGTTTACCAATTCGAGTGGTAAAAATGCCGACTTGACTGGGAAAGTTTTGTCGGCAGGTAGTTGAGAAGGGATTAAAGAACCAAAGAGCACGGCCTAAGGAAGAAAGACGATTACCGGCAATGGCCCAATCTGCAGTATCGTAGTGAATGGTTTCCGGTCGCATGTTATATATGTTTTGTGCATTATATGTACCGCCAACAACTTCTTTAACACAAGTAAACTGGTCGGGTTGAAAAATAATATTATGAATACTGCCTCTACCTACACGGGCATATTCGCCACCGGGCGCGTAGACGCGATTCATAACAACACTGGCAACGGCCCGCATGCCATTAATACCCTCGCCACCAGCTTCGCATTGAACCAAGCGCGCAAGCAGTTCTCTATCTGAATAAGCCATTTCACATGCTCCTTTGACTGGACTAAAAATTAAACTCTCTATATGTATATGCGTAAGAGAGAAAAAGATGTAAGATGAATTGTACAAAAAATAGAGACCCTTGTAAAACAAATTTGTTTTACAAGGGTCTCTATGATAATGTACGTAGTCTTCGGTTGATGCTATTGCTATTCTATATCGTTCCGTACGATATCTTCATAGGTTTCCCGTTTAATAATTACCCGTGGAATTCCGCCAGATACCATGACCATGGCAGGCCTCAGCAGACGGTTGTAATTACTGGACATAGAGTAATTATATGCTCCGGTAGAAAGTACAGCTAAAATATCTTCACTTTTTGCCGGGGGCAAGGCCACATTCTTTCCCAATAAGTCACCGGACTCACAGCAACGGCCGGCGATGGTATAGGTTTCGGTTTTGCTGTCACCGGCGCGATTAGCCAGCAAAAAATCGTAGTTGGCTTCATAGAGAATATAGCGTGGATTATCGGCCATACCTCCGTCCACCGATAAGTAGTTTCGAACATTGGGAATACGCTTTTCAGTGCCAACTGTGTATAATGTGATGCCAGAAGAACCCACAATGGAACGACCGGGTTCCATTAAAATTCGGGGTAGAGAAACACCGTATTTTTTTGCTTCTGATTTCACAATATAACTTACAGTCTCCATATATTTGTCATATGCAATAGGGTCGTCGGCTTCTGTGTAGCAAATACCGAAACCACCGCCCAGATTTAATTCTTCAATTGAAAGATTCAGTTTGTTTTTAAGTTCATAAATAAAACCCATCATAACTTCGGCAGCTTTTTTAAAGGGAGCTAAGTCAAAAATTTGTGAACCAATATGGCAGTGAATACCAATTACAGAAATATGGGGGAGGGTTTGAGCTTCGCGAATCAGCTCCAAGGCCTCACCGTTTTCTAAGGCAACACCAAATTTAGAATCGATTTGGCCGGTCATAATAAAATCGTGGGTATGGGCATCGATGCCAGGTTTAATGCGAAACAAAACAGAGGCTTTTTTACCTTGTTCTGCGCATAAATTTTCGAGCTGTAGCAGTTCATGACGGTTATCAACAACAATACGTCCTACGCCAAGAGATAATGCCATTACAAGCTCTTCTCTGGTTTTGTTATTGCCATGGAAGTAAACGTGCTCCATTGGGAAACCGGCTTTATATGCCGTATACAATTCGCCGCCTGATACAACATCAAGCCCCATGCCTTCAGAAGCAATAATTTTGCAGAGGGCCGTGGTGCATAAGGCTTTGCTGGCATACAAAATCATACCATTTCCACTATAGAACTGCTCCATGGAATGCGTATATAAACGACAATTTTGACGAATAGCATCCTCGTCTAAAACATATAGTGGTGTACCATATTCTGCGGCTAATGTGGTGGTGTCAACGCCACCTATGGTTAAGTGATTTTGTTCGTTTATGGAAAGACAATTTGATTTAAGCATGGTTTCCTCTCTTTTCGTGGGTTTATATGGGGCGTTTTAACGTTGAATTTGCTCCAATTTACTATCCCGATGGGTTACAACGGTATAATAATTTTTTTCGGATAAAAATTGCCCCAGTTCTTCGGCAATTGCCACAGAACGATGTTTACCGCCTGTGCAACCGATACCGATCACAAGCTGTGTTTTTCCTTCTTCGATGTATTGTGGCAAAAGAAATTCCACCATGTCGTGAAGCTTCTGAATAAATGTTTTGGTTACATCCCATTTCATCACATAATCCCATACAGGTGGCTCCTGCCCGGTTAATTCTTTTAAGTCAGCTTCATAAAAAGGATTTGGCAGAAAACGGACATCAAACATCAGGTCACTATCCAAAGGAATTCCTCGCTTAAATCCAAAAGATATAATGCTTACATTAATGCCTTCGAACTTAGTGCGTGACTCAAACAAGGCTAAAATTTGCTCTCTAAGTTGTTTTGTCATTAAACCGGTTGTGTCAATAATATAATCAGATTTATCGCGAATCTCAGATAGCAATTGCCGTTCCATGTCAATGCCGTCAAGAAGTAATCCATCCTTGGCATGCGGGTGTATGCGTCTGGTTTCTTTGTAGCGTCTAATAATCGTTTCATCGCTAGCCTCTAAGAAAACTACCTCGCACTTGTTTCCGTTTTTACGAAATTTGGTAATTTCATCAGCTAGACGCACGATGCGATCGCCACTGCGAGCATCAACCACAAAGGCAATTTTATCCATAATAATATTGGAGTTTTGACACAATGATACAAAGTTTGTAATTAATGTTGGAGGCATATTGTCGATGCAATAATATCCTATATCTTCTAAAATATGCACAACACTACTTTTTCCTGCTCCGGACATGCCGGTTACAATGATAAATTGCATAATAACTCCTTTACTCTTCTATCGGTAGTATTATTCCACCGTAACAGATTTTGCAAGATTTCGTGGTTTGTCAATATCACAACCGCGCAGGCTAGCCACATAATAAGCAAACAGTTGTAAGAGTGTAATGGCAGGGGAAGGTGTGAAGAAAGGGTCTGTTTTGGGAATATACAAAACACCATCTGCGCATTCTTCAATTTTTGTATTACCCTCCGTGGCAACCGCTAACACAACAGCGCCCCTAGCTTTCACTTCCTTAATATTGTTCATCATCTTTTCAAATAAAGCCTCTTGTGTGGCAACGGCAATCACCAATGTTCCATTCTCAATAAGAGAAATGGTTCCGTGCTTTAGTTCGCCGGCGCCATAAGCCTCAGAATGAATATAGGAGATTTCCTTTAGTTTTAAGGAGCCTTCTAAAGATAAGGCATAATCCAAACCACGACCAATAAAAAAAACAGATCTCGCATTATAATAACGTGATGCATAATACTGAATTTTGTCCTTTTGTTCAATCATGGCACTGATTAAATTAGGAAGCCGCAAAAGCTCCCTGCCATATCTTTTTTCTTCATTAGGGGTAAGCTGTCCCAAAGCTTTTCTAAGACTTAAAGCTAACAAATAAACAGCCGCCAATTGTGTGCTATATGCCTTAGTGGTTGCCACAGCAATTTCTGGCCCTGCTAGGGTGTAAAGCACCTCATCAGATTCTCGAGCAATGGAACTGCCCACTACATTCACAATACCAAAGATTTTGGCACCTGTTTTTTTAGCTTCCCGCAGGGCAGCAATGGTATCAGCTGTTTCACCGGATTGGCTGATAACAACAACCAGCGTATTCTCGGTAATAATGGGATTTCTGTAACGATATTCAGAGGCAATATCCACTTCGACGGGAATGCGCGTTAAGGATTCAATGACATATTTACCCACAATGCCTACATGATAGGCAGAGCCACAAGCAATAATGTGCATGCAGTCGGGAATTTTATCAATGGTTAGCAAGCCTTGACGAAGAATGGGACCAACAGTATTTAATACAGATTGGGGTTCTTCCATAATTTCCTTAAACATAAAATGCTCGTAACCACCTTTTTCGGCGGCAGAAATGTCCCAATCGACAGTAAAAATTTCCCGATGAATCTCTTCTATGTCTGTATTATACAATGTGACACCATCTTGTGTCAAGACCGCAATTTCTTTATCCTCTATTAAATATGTGTTATGTGTATATTTTAATATAGCCGGGATATCAGAGGCAATGAAATTTTCTCCTTCCCCCAATCCTACAACCAGGGGACTATCCTTTCGAACAGCAATAATGCGGTCGGGCTGGTCGCTTGAAATCAGCCCGAGAGCATAGGATCCCTCAACTTTATTAATAATTCTAGCAATTGTTTCCAACAAATTACCGTTATAATAATAATCAGCTAAGTGGGCAATAACCTCCGTATCAGTTTCTGATACAAAACAATAGCCTTTACTTGTTAGATATTCCTTGAGATCCATGTAGTTCTCAATAATACCATTATGCACAACGGCAATTTTTCCTGAGGTTGAGGTATGGGGGTGGGAGTTAATGTCAGAAGGTTCTCCATGGGTGGCCCAACGAGTGTGTCCGATGCCAATGGTACCGGGAAGTTTATTACCACCGTCAATCATATTATACAAATTTTTTAATCGACCTTTGGTCTTGCTGACGGTAATTGTATCCTTGTTTAGAATGGCAATACCCGCAGAATCATAACCCCGGTATTCCAATTTTTTTAAACCGTCCAACAAAATAGGCGCTGCTTGTTGTTGGCCGATATACCCTACAATACCGCACATGGTACATCCTCCTTTTTTTGCTGAATTTACCCTAACCGAGCTTCAATCAGCTTGGCCAGACAGGTAGCCTTTTGCGTAATCGTGGTTAAATCAGACCCCTCTAACATAACACGAACACAAGGTTCTGTGCCGGAGGGACGAATGAGTACACGACCGTTTCCTGATAACTCTTTTTCTAATTCGGCAATTTCATTTTGAATTACTTCATCATTTTGATATTCTTCTTTTTTGGTGTTTTGCACTTTGGCATTTATAATCACCTGGGGGAGTGTTTGGAACACTTCTGCAAGCTCGGATAAACGCCTTCCGGATTTTTTCACGATAGAAAGCAGTTGCAAAGCGGAAATCAATCCATCACCGGTTGTGTTATGCTCCAGAAAAATAATGTGTCCGGATTGCTCGCCCCCTAAAACATAGCCGCTTTTCAACATTTCCTCTAAGACATAGCGGTCGCCAACACGGGTTTGAACAATGTTAATACCTTGCTCTTTAGCAGCCAACACTAGGCCCAAGTTGGTCATAACTGTGGTAACCAAGGTATTCTTTAATAATAAGCCTTTTTCCTTTAAAAAGGAGGCACAAATAAACATAATTTTGTCGCCATCTATCAAATTTCCTTTTTCGTCTACGACTAGTAGACGGTCAGCATCGCCGTCAAAGGTTAAGCCTAAATCTACATCAATATTCTTTACATATTGTTGAAATTCTTTAGTGTGAGTAGAACCACAGTTTCTGTTAATATTAGTACCATTGGGATGGTTATGTACAACAAAGGCTTCTGCACCCAGTTCAACAATAACCTTAACAGCACTTTTATAACTTGCGCCATTGGCACAATCAATTGCAATGCGCATATTTTGTAAATCACAATCAATGGTGCTCTTTGCAAATTCCACATAATCAGCCAAGGCAGTTTCACAATATTCCACAGTGCCTACAGCATCACCGGTAGGATAATCTAGTGTTTCACTATTATCTAAGATAATAGCTTCAATCCGTTCCTCAATGGAATCGTTCAGCTTATACCCATTGGAATTGAAGATTTTTATTCCGTTAAACTCGGCCGAGTTATGAGAAGCTGAAATGACGATGCCGGCATCTGCCTCATATTTTCTAGTGAGATAGGCCACGGCTGGTGTGGGGATAATACCTAGTTTAATAACACTGGCGCCCACCGAACATAGACCGGCGATTAACGCAGCCTCCAGCATGTCGCCGGACAGACGAGAATCCTTACCGATTAAGATTTTGGGTTTGTGGTGTGTTTCCTTTGTTAAAACATACGCGGCAGCCTTGCCGATTTGCATGGCTAATTCGCAGGTGAGCTCAGTATTTGCTACACCTCGAACGCCATCTGTACCAAATAAACGTCCCATAATTCTCCTCCTATTTATTTTATTACCGAGGCAGAAACTCTGCTCTGCGTTGTATTATATATGTACTTATATTATTTTACCACAAATTTAAAAAATGTAAAAGTTTTTTAGAAAAAATGTCCATAATAACTAAGAAAACATTTATTTTTAGATTATATCATGAATTAAATAGGGAGATAAACTATGATTATTGCTGTTGAAAACGGAATGTCGGCGTTGAAACAAAAACTGCGTGACAAAGGCCATCGGGTAGTGCCCTTGTATGGCTACAATGGAGCAGTGGACGCCATTGTTTATGAATGGGAGCCCATGACACAACTTATGCCTGCAGCGGAAAATTTTACACAGGACGGAAGTGGTATTTTTGTGGTTTGCGGACGCAACATGACAACGGAAGAAATTGTTCATGCCATAGAATTAAAAAGCTATGGTGGTGTTTTTATGGAATTATGATTCATGAGACATTTTGTTGATAATGATGAATATTACCTACCAAAAAAAACAAATTTTATCGTTTTTTTTATTGAAGTTTTTTAAAATATCATGTATAATATAATTTAGAACGCAATCGTTATGTGTAGTATATTTATCAATAGATAGTATAAGATTTATATTATATGAAAGCAAAGGCTGGTGGCTATGGAACAATTTATTTATTTAGATAACAGTGCAACAACACCGGTAAAACCACAGGTTCTTGAGGCTATGTTGCCTTATTTACAAGAGGAGTATGGGAATCCGTCTTCTATTTATAAAAAAGCGGCAGCAACCGAAAGTGCTGTTGCAAAAAGCCGCATGCAAGTAGCCGCAGCGTTAGGTGCCGAACCTGCAGAAATATTTTTTACGGCTTGCGGAACAGAAGCCGACAACTGGGCTATTAAGGGTGCAGCTTATGCCAACAGAAAAAAAGGCACGCATTTAATTACCTCACAGATTGAGCATCATGCTGTGCTCCATACTATGGAGTATTTAGAAAAACAAGGGTTTTCAGTAACATATTTACCTGTAGATGGTCAGGGCAGAGTTAATCCGCAAGACCTTGAAAATGCTATTCGGGAAGATACGATTTTAATTTCTGTTATGATGGCGAACAACGAGATTGGAACCATAGAACCCATTCATGAATTAGCTGAGATTGCAGCAAAACATAAAATTCTATTTCATACGGATGCAGTGCAAGCCATAGGCTCTGTGCCGGTGGATGTTAAAGAATTAGGTGTGGATATGTTGTCCCTGTCTGCTCATAAGTTTGGCGGTCCTAAGGGCGTGGGGGCACTCTATATCAAAAAAGGTACGAAGATTGATATTTTTATGCACGGTGGTGCCCAGGAACGGGGTCGCCGGGGCGGAACTGAAAACGTGGCCGGTATTGTAGGTTTAGGGACGGCTATTACTTTGGCCACACAGAATTTAGAAGAGAAAATGCAACGGATAACAGCATTGCGAGAGAAATTAATTGAGGGCATTTTGGCTCGTATACCCGATGCCCGTTTAAATGGTCATCGAACAGAACGTCTGCCCGGTAATGTTAATTTCTGTTTCCGCTATATTGAAGGGGAAGCTTTACTACTTCGACTTGACGCTAAAGGCGTTGCGGCCTCCAGCGGCTCGGCTTGTACCAGTGGGTCTTTAGACCCTTCACATGTTTTGCTTGCTTTAGGGCTGCCTCATGAGATTGCCCATGGCTCCCTTCGGCTTTCTATTGGAGAACAAAACACCGAGACCGATATTGAGCACGTGTTAGCGGTTTTGCCGGAGATTGTGCAGACATTACGAGCTATGTCTCCATTGTATCCCGGTTGTTAAGTAATAAAAAAGGAGTTTTTAATATGTATAGTGAAAAAGTCATGGATCATTTTCAAAATCCCAGAAACGTGGGGGAAATTGAGGATGCCAATGCCGTTGGCCAGGTTGGAAACGCCAAATGCGGCGATATTATGAAAATGTATATGAAAATTGAAGATGGGGTTATTCTCGATTGTAAATTTAAGACTTTTGGTTGCGGTGCTGCCATTGCTACCAGCTCTATGGCCACGGAGATGGTAAAAGGTAAAACAGTGGATGAGGCCAGAAAGCTAACAAATGCTGCTGTTATGGAAGCATTAGATGGACTGCCGCCGGCCAAGGTTCATTGTTCAGTGTTGGCAGAAGAGGCTATTGAGTCTGCTATAGCCGATTATTATAAGCGCCAGGGATTGCCCTTTGAGCCTAAAAAGAGTTGTGATGGTTGCTGTGGAAACTGCGAGCATTAAAGAAAGGTTGTCTGACTTTATGAAAAACACAAAGGTCATGGTTTATGGTGCAGCCGTTGCGGCTATTTATGCCGTTTTAACGTTGGCCTTTGCACCAATATCCTATGGGCCTGTGCAATTTCGCATTTCAGAAATACTAACAGTTTTACCCTTGCTTACATCTTTCTCTGTTCCGGGTTTAACAGTTGGATGTATTGTGGCAAATTTAGTGGGTGGATATGGATTGTATGATATCATTGTTGGGTCCTTGGCCACCTGCTTGGGTGCAGTTGGTACTCGTCTCTTGCGTAAAAAACCGGTACTTGCCATGCTGATGCCTGTCATATCCAATGCCGTACTGGTGGGTAGTATGTTGTATTTTGTAGTGCCGGACTCACCGGCTTTGCTAATGAATATGGTAACGGTTGGCATTGGTGAATTGGTCATTTGCTTGGGTTTGGGTTTGCCTTTGTATCATGTGTTACAAAAGAAGGTATTGTTGTTCCGCTTTTAAGCCAATCACCAAATTCTTCCCTTGTTACTATGTGTACATAAGGAAATTTTCTGCTAATTTGTTTAGCAATGGAAACAGTTTCGCTTTCCACTGCGCTTGTGAGCAACAGGAGAGTTTTCCCTTGCATCATGGCAGAACGGATGATGTTCTCTGTACGTTCTATGGGGATATTATCTATATTCAGTATATATGTGCCTTCGACTTTTGGTTCTGTTTCCGTTAGCATATGTGAAAGAAAACGTAAAAAATGATGCGCCAAATCAAGAAGGGCATAAATTAATAAAAAAAGTACGATAGCATCCCGTAGGATTAAAAAAAGCATAACAGTCACCTCGTACTGTATAGTATGCAGGGGCTATGCAAAAAGTTACAAAAATGCCTTTTGGCAGAATGGAGTTTGTATTTATGCATGCAAAATCAACAATGGATGTAAAAAAAATCACAGTATCAGCTCTTTTAACGGCTTTGACAATCATTATTCCTATGTTGCCGATTCCTAAGCTGGTATTAGGTCCCTTTTCTGCAACGCTTGCCTCTCACGTACCTGGTATTCTGGCCATGTTTATTAGTCCCTTTACTGTTGTGTGTACATCAGTTGGTGCGGCAATTGGATTTTTAGCAACCTTAGGACCCTTGGTTGCTCTACGGGCCTTTTCTCACATTATTTTTGGCTTGGTTGGCTGTTATATGCTTAAGAAACAATGGAATTATTTTATTGTTATTGTTGTTACCATGTTACTTCATGGTGCCGGTGAAGTTTTTGTTGCACTTATGTTTGGTGAGGCGTTTATGGCTATTTGGAAAACGGTGGGTTGCTTTACCATGATTCATCATTTACTGGATTTTGCTATATCGACGGTGGTGTATAAAGCTTTGAAATCTGCCAAAATTATTGTTGCACCGGTTAATTACAAAAACTTAAAGGCATAGATTTGGATGTCTACATCATCATAAAAGAGACGGTAGTCAAACAAATTTGTTTGACTACCGTCTCTTTTTTAAAAATAAAAATTATTTTGTTAAAGGATGGATTAATATGAAAAAAACATCGACATCGTCGATGCTTTTTCTGGAGCGGGAAACGAGATTCGAACTCGCGACGTTCACCTTGGGAAGGTGACGCTCTACCACTGAGCCATTCCCGCTTATATTTCTACAACAAAAAATATTGTACCACAGGCTTGCGTTCTTGTCAAGGGAATACATTATAAAAAGGCTTATCCCTTTCATTTAGCCAATGCTTTGTTCATACACTTGCCGTAGGTGTGTGAGTACCTTTTTCTCCATGCGGGAAATATTCATCTGAGAGGTGTGCATCAATTGAGCAATTTGTGCCTGGGTCATTTCCTCATAAAAACGATATCGTACAAATTGCTGTTCGCGCTCGGATAAAGATTGCATAAAGCTTTCAATAAAATCTCGATTTTCGATCATTAAAAACTCATTGTCCTCTATACCAATACAGTCAGATAATATAGCATCTCCACCGTCTATAGGTTGTTCTAAAGAGTGGATGGCTTGCGTGTCCCCCCAGTACATAGCTTGGGAAAGCTGGTCTACCGAGATGCCCAAGGCTTTGGAGAGCTCGGTACGGTCCGGCATCTTTCCCGTGCGTACTAATTCTTCATTGCGGAGTTTATTTGCCTTTGAAAAAATTTCATACATGCGTCTAGGTACACGAATGCAATTGCCCTTGTCACGAAATAATCGTTTAATTTCACCTAAAACCGTAGGGGTAGCAAAAGTGGCAAAACGTATACCGCGATCCGGATTAAATCGCTTCACAGCGTTCATTAAACCAATGGAAGCAGATTGATAAATATCATCAAACTCCAGCCCTTTGCCAACAAAGCGACGGGCTAAAATTTCAGTGATATAATTATATTGCTCCATAATTTGATTAAAAAGACCTGCATCATGGGTTTCTTTGTAGCGCATAAACAAATCATGTTCTGCTGTGGCTGTTATATCCATAGGGTTCTCCTTTATATGGGTCAAGATTGTTCCAGTAGAGCTGATAAAACTGCGACTGCATTTTGGTATTCTATGTTTCTAACCGGGTCATTTTCTTCACCGGGGCGCTGGAACAGTAGCAGTGCATATAGGTCATCGTTGATAAATTTCATTTCACGCAACACCTTGCTTCCCTTTAGCGAAAAGGCGATAGCTTCGTCATTACGGTAAAGAATTTGATCCTGGTACAGTGCCACATCAAAAAATGTATCTAAAGGGCAAAAGGCATCCTTTTTAATTAAACGGTCATAGTTTAAACTGTCTACAATAAATAAAGTGGCACCATTATTCATGAGTTGCTGTTCTAAGGAATTCAATTGATTGGCGTTTTCCTCTTTTTCTATATCCTGGCCAATCAACATGTAGGAAATGGTAATGTTCGCCTCTCCATCCTTGTTGCTGTCTTTAATTAATCCGGGTAATGCCTCATTAAAATTAATGGATTCTTCAAGCAAATCCTCGGCAGTAACAAGGGAAATGTTTAAATCAGTAACGAGACGAGAGGAGTGTTGAGTAACAAGAACCCCAACTATCAATATGCCTATAATGATGACAATAACCGCAACTTTATGATAATACCAGAAATTTTCTATGGTATCTCTCCAGGTATTGACACGATCCGTTTCTTTGCTTTTCATATCTATCCATTGCCTTTCTAAAAAATGAGCATCAATTCTATACAAGTATATCATATTTATGAAAAAAATTCAACAAAAAATCTTTGCAGCATACAGCGATGGCAATATCAATTTAACACTATATATTTATTTTACAGGGGGCCATGGATTTAAGATTAAGAAAATTTTAAAAAAGGGTTTTACAAAAGATGCTATTTGTGGTAAAATAAAAGAAATTAGTTATAAAATGAAAGTAAATAGCGCAAGACGGTGAAGATAATAACATTCAGGGAGGCAATTCATGGAAGAGAAACAACAGGCACAACAAACACAAGAAATGGACTTAAATGAAATTTTGCAGATTAGACGAGATAAGTTGAGGGATTTGCAGGATGCTGGCGATGACCCTTTTTGTCATGTTAAATTTGACAGAACGCATACGGCTCAACAAATTATTGATCAATATGAAACTGTAGAAGGAAAAACAGTTACCATTGCCGGACGTATCATGTCTAAACGGGGCATGGGTAAGGTTATGTTTTGCGATGTTCACGATATTAGTGGACGTATTCAGATTTTTGTTAAAAAAGATTTGTTGGGTGATGAATATGATGCCTTTAAAAAATTAGATATTGGCGATATTATTGGTGCATCCGGTGAGGTATTTACCACAAAAACCGGTGAGATTTCTATTAAAATAGGCAGTTATACATTGTTATCTAAATCTTTGCATCCTTTGCCGGAAAAATTTCATGGATTAACGGATACAGATACTCGTTACCGTCAACGGTATGTAGATTTAATCATGAATACACAGGTTAAGGACACCTTTGTAAAGCGTTCGAAAATTATTGCAAGCATTCGCCAGTATTTAAACGAGCATGGTTTTTTGGAAGTGGAAACGCCTATGCTGGTTTCTAATGCCGGTGGAGCAGCAGCTCGTCCCTTTGAAACGCATTTTAACGCATTAGATGAGGATTTTAAACTGCGCATTTCCTTGGAACTATATTTAAAACGGTTAATTGTGGGTGGTTTAGAGCGTGTGTATGAAATTGGTCGTGTATTCCGTAACGAAGGCTTAGATACCCGCCATAATCCCGAATTTACACTTATGGAGTTGTACCAGGCCTATACAGATTATCATGGCATGATGGATCTAACGGAGAATTTATACCGCCATGTTGCCCAAGAGGTGTTGGGTACGACCAAAATCGTGTACAACGGTATTGAAATGGATTTAGGTAAGCCCTTCCAGCGTATTACCATGGTAGAGGCCGTGAAGCAGTATGCCGGCGTGGATTTCGACGAAATTCATTCCATAGAAGAGGCACGGCTGGCAGCTAAGAAACACCATGTGGAATATGAGGAACATCATAAAAAAGGTGATATATTAAATCTGTTTTTTGAGGAATATGCAGAGAAGCACTTGGTGCAACCCACCTTTGTAATGGATCATCCGGTGGAAATTTCACCCCTCACGAAGAAAAAACCGGACAAGCCCGACTATGTGGAGCGATTTGAATTCTTTATGAATGGTTGGGAAATGGCTAATGCATATTCTGAGTTAAATGATCCTA
The DNA here is from genome assembly GCA_015069045.1 of Oscillospiraceae bacterium. Lineage (GTDB taxonomy): Bacteria > Bacillota > Clostridia > UBA1381 > UBA9506 > UMGS755. The sequence continues at coordinate 3,034 of SVJJ01000007.1, read as the reverse complement.
TTGACCAACGGGAAAGATTCCGCGCCCAAGAGGCCCTTCTTGCTTTAGGCAATGAGGAAGCGAACACTACGGATGAGGATTTTATGCACGCCTTAGAAATTGGCATGCCCCCTACCGGCGGTATTGGCTTTGGCATTGACCGTATGTGTATGTTATTGACAGATTCAGCGGCCATCCGTGACGTGCTCCTGTTCCCAACAATGAAACCACTTGATAAATAATCCACCATATATGGTTTTGAGAGGGTTGTTTATAACAACATCTTGTGTTTTTGTAACAACAGCAATGTAGATTTACCAAATTATTTACCAAAAAATTTATTTAAAAGCACACGATATAGTACGAAATAAGCACTATCTTTTACGGATAGTGCTTTTTCAATGTCCTGTTTTATTAAATTGAAGTGTCCCCATAATATTTTTGAAGTGTGCAAGTAGGTTTGTTTCTGCTATACTGTATGTAGTGAAACAATTTCACCACTTTAATTCTTTTATTGGAAACAAACACAAAACAACCACAACCAACCACACGAAGCAAGGAGCGGGAAACCGCTCTTTCTTTGTATCTAAAATAAAAATACCACCGTAGCAAATACATACTGCATACGGCGGTTATTATGTTCTGTTGGATTTATTAAATTCTGCTATTACCCTACGGACAGTATCAATTTGTGTTTCGTTAAGTGTTGATACATCAAGCGTTTTGCTTTTTTCTACTCCAAGCAAATAATCAGTTGTTACCTTGAAATAATCAGCAATTAAAATTAGTACATCAAATGTAGGATAGCCCATACCATTTTCATATTTACTAACAACAGCTTTTGATAATCCTAATTGAAATCCTAATTCTTTCTGCGTTAAGTTATGGCTTTTGCGTAATTGTTTTAATACTGTACCAAAATCACAAACATTCATCATATCACCGCCTTTTAATTATATTATTATATACCAAAAGCGGTTTATGTTTCATAGATTATAGTCAACGATATATTGACTTTATGGCGAATTTAAGATATAATATTATTAGATTAAAACAATGAGGGTGCAATAATGAAAAAAATGAAGAACTACAAAAAATGTAACAAGTGTGGCAGACTATACGAAAATACAAACATTTTTTATTGTTATAATGATAATTACCCGCTTATTGATTACAGTACAGACGATGCACTCGGCGAGCAATTAAAACACTTTGACAGACCTACAATAAAACCAACTTTGGAAAGTTTGAAGAAAGAAAGTATTAACCCCGCCTGTGTTCCGCATTGTCCTACTTGTAGCTCCAACCGGATAAAGAAAATATCAACATTAAAGCGTGCAACATCATTGTATTTATTTGGATTTTTCAGTAAAACCGCTATATCACAATTTCAATGCGAAAATTGCGGTTACAAGTGGTAATTAAATTTTATGGGGTGAAACTATGGCGTTGATAAATTGTCCTAAATGCAATAAAGAAATAAGCGACAGAGGGCAAATATGCCCCTACTGCAAGCAATGGTTAGACGATAACTTTTTAGCACAGAAACGACAAGAACTGATTGACGAGGGCGAAAGGCAATATAAACTTTCATATGCTTATGAACAGGATTTAAAACGACAGAAACAGGAAGAAAAAAAGTCCTTATTGCCTGAATGTCCTATATGCCAAAATAAAAACAATGTAAAGAGAATATCAAATGTAAATCGTTCATTGTCGATATTCTTAAATGGTCTTGCTTCTTCCAAAATCGGCAAGCAATACGAATGTACTCATTGTAAACACAAATGGTAAATATAGAATTATAGCGGGGTTTTATGCCCCGCTATTTCTATCTAATAACTAATGTATAAGCCCTTGTCTTTTCGTCTGCATTACAGTATAATGTAACAACATCACCAAGCAGACAACAGTTTGTATCAACACTTACCCTGTGTATATGGTTAAATCTCATTTTACCGCTTTGGGATTGAAGCTGTACAATGTTTGGATTAGTTGCTATAAGTATATCATTAAAGGTTAAGCACATATGTAATGGCTGTGCGATTGAATAACACCGCCGTTCTGTGCCTTGCATATAGTCGCTGTTGTTTTCGTCATTGTAGATTATTTCTTTCGGTCTTTTCTCTGTTATATAGTCTTTAAATTCAGTTATATTCAGCATATCCATTTTGATTACCTCTTTTCCTCAAATTCTTTTATAAGTTTGTCAAGTGTCGGTCTGCTTATGCCAAGCTCACAGGCAAGAGCTGATTTTGTGATTTCCCTTGATATATAGCGGGCGTAACATTCGGCAAAGTTGCCAACAGTTTTACACTTACCGCCTTTATATTTTCCGCTCCGCTTTGCTATTGCAATACCCTCTCTTTGTCGCTCCAATAGGTTTACACGCTCAAATTCGTTTATTGCTCCTATCATAGTCAACATCAATTTCCCTGTTGGTGTTGATGTATCTATGTTTTCCTTGTTGCTTATAAGGTGTACGCCTTTTGCGTTAAGCTGTTCTACTATGTCAAGCAAGTCCCTTGTAGAGCGGGCAAGTCTTGAAAAATCGTGTATGTGTATTGTGTCCCCCTCTCTTGCAAACTCTAAAAGCTCTTGCAGTTTTGGTCTATTGGTATCTTTGGCTGATACCTTTTCAGTAAACCACTTTTCAATATTGTATCTTTGCATAGCTTCAATTTGTCGCTGTTCGTTCTGCTCTATGGTTGAAACTCTTATATAAGCAATGTTCATAATATATCCCCCTTTGTAAAATTCAAGTTATGATGTGCTTTACATTTTGTAAAAGCGGTTGAAAAACAACTTTGTTTTTACAGCTTTGTAGGTTATCCAAAATGTAAATACAGGGTGTACCCTGTTTTATTAGATAGTAGCGGGGATTGCTCCCCGCATATCCATTATTTAAACAATAACCACGCTACAAATAATCCAAGTAAAGGATTTAAAGCGGAAGCACATACAACGATTATACAACATATTAAACCGCCCATCTTGTTCACCCCTCTATCATTCTTTGCATACAATCACCGCATATAACATTGACCTGTTTTGT
>SVJJ01000022.1 GCA_015069045.1 Oscillospiraceae bacterium | reverse complement strand
TTCGCTGATAGTAACCTTACGCTTTGGAGATTTTTCCTCCTGCATAATAGACTCTATAACTGCCGGAGATAGCTTTCCCTCTTTTGAAAAGTTATGTATCTTTATAGCCTGAGCGATAGATGGTGCAGTAGCTTCAGCATCAATAATCTCCATAACCTGAGCTTGTTCCTTTGAGCCAAGATAAGATAATTCTACGGCAGCAGTCATTGCAATTTGTTTTTCGTCAACCATAGTAAGCAACGGGTCGATAAGATTTGTAAGCCTGATATATCGTTGTACCTGCCTTGCACTATCGTCAGTATTTTCTGCAACAAGTTCATCTGACCTCACACCAACTAAATCCGTGCCAACTTGGCACAGATTATCTTTTGTCGGTCTGCCCGCTTTTCTTTTTATTGCTTCAAGCTTCATTTGGTAAGCAAAGGCTTTTTCACTCGGTAATATATTTTCTCTGTTTAAATTGCTATCTACCACTAAAATCACCGCCGTATCATCATCAATATCTTTTACTATAACGGGAGCTTGTTCAAGCTGCAATATTTCACACGCTTTAGCTCTGCGATGCCCTGATATAATTTCATATCCACCATCTTTATGCGGTCTTGCAATTATAGGTGAAACAACGCCGTTTTCCTTTATGCTATCCACAAGCTCGTCCATTTCTTCGTCAATACGCACCTTAAAAGGATGTTCCTCAAAAGGCTTTAACTCATTTACATTCAAATATTTGATTTCGTCTGTTATCTTATTAGTCATAAAAACTACCACCTTTCATTGTGTGCCATATCGTGCTTAACTTTTGCCGAGTACCAATTATCAGCGGTTTCATAAGAACGATATATTGTTGTAATTAAAAATGCCCGTATATTACGGACATCAGAAGTGTTTTCTTGTAATGCAAAATTGATATATTCAATGTGCATACTGTTAATTTTTAAAAATCTGCTTTTTACCGCTTCTTGCGGTACATCTTGTTTGTTTATACGGATATATTGCTCTTTGCTGCATACCACATCAACCATAATAGCGACTATTTCATCAAGCCACTCTTTTGAAAAGCGTTCACACATAATGTCATACTCAATATTTTCCTTGATAATTTCTTCGTATGTATTATGTTCTTCAATCCAATCCATCGCATCAGGTTTGCCGATAGGATAAGATATGTTAATATCAGTATTATTAAAATCTTTTTTATTTATATTAGTATTATTACTTGTCGATTTTCCGAAGTCTTGATTTTCGATTTCCGGCACTTTTGAATTTTGATTTTCAGTAGTCTGCAATTCTGTTTTTCGGGATACATCTGTAATAAACTTTTTTAAATAAATTACTGTAGGTTTGCCCTGACCTTGTTTTTTTCTCTCAATAAGTCCGCAGCCTTTTTCATCATCCAATTCAAAAAGCAATTTGTTAGCTTTTTCACTTCCACAAGAAAGTTGCTCGGATATGTCATTTATTGTAAAATAAATATATGCTCTGCCGTTTTCATCATACCAACCATTCATTACAGACAAACTCATTCTGTCAAGCATAAGTCCGTAAAGTAATTTCGCACCGATAGAAACATCCTTAAATTCAGGTGCAGAAAATAACAGCTTTGGTATTTTAAAAAAGGCAAATTGCTCGGCTTCACTGCCGTAAAAGTAATCTGTTTGTATTTTCACAGTCCATCATCTCCTTTGTTTTTTTGCATAGAAAAAAGGCAGTCGTTATACAAAACAACTACCTTTAAAATGGCAAATATTAAGTTTTAAACTTTAGAATAAATAGCTACCAAAATTACCTTTCTATACTCAAACATTTGGTGTCCGGTGGACCAGACGGGGAAATGGGAGCATCTATGCGCTACCTTTCACAACGCTATTCCATGCAAGATGATGTTAGCAAGGCCCTTTTGACCGATATAGGTACGGAAGAATTGGCTCATTTGGAGATGGTAGGAACGCTTGTGCATCAACTGACCAAAAACGCTACTACAGGTGAAATTGAAAACAGCCCGTTGGCTCTTTATTATGTGGACCATGGCAAAGGCGTGTGGCCTGTTTCTGCCGGCGGTCAAGCCTTTACATCTATGAGTTTTGCCGTAAAGGGTGACCCCATCACTGACCTTGTAGAAGATATGGCAGCAGAACAAAAAGCACGCACAACCTATGACAACATTTTAAAACTCTCAAACGATCCAGATGTAAATCGAGTCATTGCGTATTTGAGAGAACGCGAAATTGTACATTTCCAGCGTTTCGGTGAGGCACTAGACGCTGTACAAAATAAATCCATGAATAAAAATAACTATTATATGGGAATGAAAAACAAATAGCAGACAATAAAGCAGATCCTAAAAAATAATATACAATATAAAAGCTGTTCTTCGAAAATTGAAGAACAGCTTTTCTTTTATCCGTAAAATTCGTTGCTTATTAGTTTTGTTCCAATGCTAATGTCTTGGTTGTAATATCACAAACCTCCACAGGACCATAATATTGAATGGCACCCGGATACACAAAGCAAGTATCAACAGCCCAGGTTTCTCTGTGAGTTTCAAAAAACTTAAATGGTTTACTATCCAGTTCAACTAAAGCTTTTTTGATAACCGGCTTATCCTCGCCATGTCGTCTTTCTATATTCATCATTTTTGTGATGGGCATACCACCGGCTATCCATTCTTTGGCAGGTTTAGAAAGATTTGAAATCTTTGATAAATAGCCATTGTAACCATATTGAATCAACATAAAAGCATTGTAACCTAGTGAGTAGCAATAATCGGAATCAAAATTTGATGGGAATGCACATCTGCCTTCATAACCCAAGAAATGATGAATGGGATTAAATTTGCCATTATATGTCCCCGCTTGTTTTCTGGCAGCTAACTTGTCCTTAACAAGTGCTGAAAACAACTTTTCAGATTCTATTAAAGAAACCTGTACATTTCCATGAGGGTCTCGCTCTAAGAATAACTGTTGTTGTATGCCTTGGGGAAGGATTGCAAAAACTTCCATAGATTCCTTTGTTAAGCCTTTTTCAATATAAGCGTATTTATCATTCCAAGTGGGAAGTGCATTGAACGCATCTGCTTTACTGCCTGCTAAGAGCTCATTAATTTCCTGAATCAACACAGAAAATTCAGGTACAAATTCAACTACACCCTCGGGAATAATAGCAATACCAAAATTCATTCCCTGAGCTGCTCTCTTTTCAACAGAATCTGCAATGTAATCAGCAATTTGCGAAAGGGACATTTTCTTAGCTGCCACTTCTTCAGAAATTAAGCAAATGTTAGGCTGGGTTTCCAACGCACATTCTAAGGCAACATGAGAAGCAGAACGTCCCATAACCTTAATAAAATGCCAATATTTCTTTGCAGAATTTGCATCTCTTGCAATGTTACCAATCAGTTCACTATAGGTCTTGGTCGCAGTATCAAAACCAAATGAGCATTCAATATCTTCGTTCTTAAGGTCACCATCAATGGTCTTAGGGCAACCAATTACTTGAACACTTGTATTGTGGGAAGCAAAATATTCAGCCAAAACAGCTGCATTGGTGTTAGAATCGTCACCACCAATAATAACAATAGCCGTAATACCATGTTTTTTACAAACCTCGGCAACAATGGCAAATTGCTCATTAGTTTCAAGCTTTGTTCTGCCCGAACCAATAATATCAAATCCACCTGTGTTTCTGTATTCGTTAATATAATCATCATTAAAAACGATATAATTATCTTCTATTAAACCAATAGGACCATTTTTAAAACCATACAATTCGTTTTCCGGATTGGTTGACTTTAGTGCATCGTACAAACCACAAATAACATTATGGCCACCGGGAGCCTGACCACCGGAAAGAATAACCCCAACAATTTGTTTTTGGGTCTTGGATGTATTTTGTCCTTTTTGAAAAACAATTTCCCTCTTACCATATGTGTTTGGGAAGAGAGCCTTAATTTTTTCACAATCGGCTGCGCTTGTTGTTTCCTCGCCCTCCAAAACGCTAATGTCTGCAATGCCGTTTCTAAGCATTTCAGGAAGTTTCGGTACATACGCATACCTTGCTTTTTGTAATAATGAAATTTCCATAACCAGTCTCCTTGCTCTGTTAATATTAATATTATTATAATACATTAGGTAAAAAAAGTAAACCACTATTTTCCCTATTGCCATATTGATATCCACTCTATAAAACCAAAAAACACCTAGCCTCTATCCACCTAAATAGTGACAAAATATGTACTATACATATGCTTATTTTATATTTCCCATGTCCTCTTTTGTTTGTTAAAGAACTTGTTTATTGGAAAGATAAGCCACTAAATATAAACCTAACCCAACCGCCATGGTTGCGGTAATGAAAGGTTCTGTCCATTTTCGTCTTTCAGAAAAATCTGCTAGAAAGAGGAAGGCTGGCACAGCGCAAGCCATATAGCGGGGTGTACTAATAATCCAATCCACGCCCATGTTAATCATAAAATAGACAATTAAAAAAGCAGAATACATACTTCTATTTCGCCGTAGCCCGTAAATCATCATAGCCAACACAAAAAGAATTGACATAGCAGAGGGTAGCCACAGTTCAAAGAAAATAGAAGGTTTTTCACTAAAACTGCTCACTAAGTTTTCAAATACGCATAAAATTCCTTTGCCAAAGTAGGCCGCTCCATGGTGCCAGTATGTTCGCTGATACTCCAGGAAGGTAAAACAATTATTGGTTACCTTAAAATTGCAAAGCAAATATAGACCCGTGCCAGCAAGCATAAAAAAAATCCAAAGACCTTTTTGGTAAAATAACTTCCATATGTCCCCTATCTTCTTGTTTTTGAATTTGTCCACAATTTTATAATGCTCTATCCATTCAACCGCCGCGGGAATTGCCAATAAAATACCCGTCATTCGTGAAAGCGCCGCCAAGGCACCAAACACACCTACCAACCACCAGTTATGCTTTCTAATGTAATATAGTGTTGCCGCCATGGTAAAGAGCATAAGGCTTTCACTCATCAATGCGCCGAAAAATAAACTGTGAGGAAAGACGGATAGATAAATAATGGCTCTCTTGGCTGTGTCCTTTCCATAATCAATGGAAAAAAGCTTGTATAAAAACGAACACCCGCCGGCATAACAAAGATAGGAAACCACAAACCCACTTATTCTTAAATCACAAAAAATAAAATTAACTACGCGCATGAGCCAGGGATATAAAGGGAAAAAGGCTAGTGTTACATAGTCGCCGTATTCTGTAAAGTATGTATAACCACCCGTAGCAATACGCTGGTAGGCATGGGCATCCCATTTAATATACTGTTCCAAAATATCCTCAAAGCTAGCCACATGGCCAAACATAAACAAAAAGGCAGCCCCTAAAAGAAACAGCATGATTCTAAAGCCAAGTGCTATTAAAAACACCGCACCGGCTTCCTTGTTGCTCACGTTGCCACTATTGGATAGGGAATAATCCGCTAAAAGGCTTTTGGCAAGTGGGTTTTCGGAAACCAAAAGACCGCTATTTACCAATATCCTATAAGCCAGCACCAAAATACACCCAAAAATCAAAAAACCAGATAGTATGTATACATAAGATTCCACGTTAACATCCTCACTTATTATAATGAATTAATTATGTTACACAAATTACCCCCGATTGAGCCGCTCTCGTTTTTTTGTTTGCCGATAGCGGAGAGGTGTCATATCTGTGTATTTTCTAAAAATATCGTTAAACCGTTGTTGGCTGGAGAACCCAACGGATAAGGCCACGTCAGCAATACGTAAATCCGTGTTCTCTAATAATTCCTTAGCTTCTTCAATTCTAATTTTTAAGATATAGCTTTTGGGACTAATGCCGAATTTATCTTTAAAAGAATGGGCAAAATAGCTATCAGATAAATAAATATATTTAGCCACCTGAGAAAGAGTAAGCTCTTTTGCATAATTATTATCAATATATTCCTTGGCGATATTTAGGAGTTCATGAAGTTTAAGATTGCGATTTTTTGCACTTTGCTCCCACTCCTGTTTTAAGGTGCGAGATAGCAGAACAAAAAGCTCCATAATGAGCAAGCAACTTAAAAAATCACCCCATATTTGAAATTTCATGCGTTCTCGCAAAATTCGATTCAACACGTACACAACATCATTTTTTTTGCTCAATTTTAGATAAATATAAGCGCCTGTGGATTCATCTTCAATATAGTCCACAAAATCGGTTAATGAAGCATGACTGTTGCCACTATCCTTTTTCCCTTTCAGTTGAAAATATAAAACAATCAGCTCACAATTTTCAGAACGAACGGTAAATTTATGGGATTTTTGTGGCTTAATAATAATTACAGAATTAGGTACCATTTGAACATCAACACCGTCAATTACAAAAGTGGCGGTTCCTTTTTTGACATAAACCATTTCGTAATGTTCGTGTTTGTTGGGGGTCATACTCCAGCTGATATCATGAATTTTTTCAATCGCTTTCACAACTGCCGGCATAAAAGCAAGTTTTTCTACCAAATCGTGCCACGCCTTTGGAAGTTGTCCTTCCGTCATCTTGATTCTCTCCTTCTTTTGTACGGAATTTGTTTTCTATATTATTGTAACATACCAAAAGAACAAAGTCCATAAAAAAATGAAAAATTTGTAAAAAGCTCTTTACCTTATTCTCAAAAACTGATATAATGAAATTGTACCCCTTGCCAGAGGGGATTATCATTGAATAATGAGGCTGTATCATGAAAGATCTCCGTGATTACTTTAAACAATTAGATTATGTATTAATTGCCCTGTCCGCCGCTTTAGCGTTGCTGGGTATATTAATGATTACCAGCGCTACCCATTCCAACGAAGGCAGTCGCCAAATATTGGTGCAATCCTTAGCGGTGGGGATCGGCGTTGTCTGCATGCTGTTTGTAGCTGCCATTGATTATGGTGTGTATGAAGATATTGAAAAATACCTATATATTGCCAGCATCGGTATTTTAATTTTTGTCCTTTTGTTCGGTCAAGGCAAGGATGAAACCGGTGCCAACAGTTGGATTCGTGTGGGTGGAATTGGTATTCAGCCTTCGGAATTAGTGAAATTATCCTTTGCTATTACCTTTTCTCTGCAGCTATCCAAATTTCGCGAAAATATTAATGCACCCCGAACAGTACTAAAGCTGCTTCTACATTTTGCTGTTTTGGCAGGCCTTGTTATTTTGCAAAACGATACGGGAACCGCCTTGGTCTTTTGCTTTATGTTCCTATGTATGTTGTTTGCCGCCGGCCTTTCCTTTAAATACATTGCAGGCTGTATGGGTGTTTTTTTAGTTTTCGCACCTTTTGCCTGGTTTGTACTAATGCGTCCATATCAAAAGGAGCGTATTTTGGTATTTTTAAACCCGGAGCGGGATGCGTCCGGCTCAGGTTACCAAGTACTGCAATCCAAAATTGCTATTGGTTCCGGTGAGTTTTTAGGTCGCGGATATATGCAAGGACCACAAAATCAACTGGGAATGTTGCCCGAAAAGGAAACCGACTTTATTTTCGGTGTCATCGGCGAGGAATTTGGATTTATCGGTTGTATATTGGTACTGTTGTTGCTCTTACTCCTAATTATCCGCTGTATTTACATCGGCCTTCGGTCTAAAAACGATGTGGGATGCTTTATGTGTATTGGTATTGCCTCTATGTTTATATTCCACACCTTTGAAAATATTTTGATGTGTATTGGTCTTATGCCCGTCACAGGCATTCCCCTGCCCTTTTTAAGCTATGGTGGCTCCAGCGCACTGACAAATTTCATTGCCATTGGCTTAGTGCTATCTGTTTGGTCACGAAGGCGTACCCTGCGGTTTTAGCCTGATTACTTATATAATGTCAGGTGCAGAAAATATATTGCCTTCTAAGGCTATAATCATAGTGATATCAATTTCTCTTTTATCCAACATAATCAGTTTCTTCTTATATTCATCAATTTTAGCCACTTGTCCTTCTAAGGTGACGTACGCGCCACCTTCTTTTTTATCATCCGGTTTAAAATAGGTAATGGAAACTGTGTGACCTTCCGAGAGTCTATCCTTAATGACCTGCAGCCTATAGTTGACCATGTCAATCACATGCTGGCCCACGATTTGTCTGTTTTCTGTAACTCTGGCTGTTTCTGCCACAGCGTCCTCATGTCCAGCCAATGCCCGAAAAGCTCCAAACTGTGCTGCTCGACTGATGCGGGTGGCACGGGGATGTCGTTTTGGTTCCGGACGCGGTAAATGCATGATGTCCTCGTATTGATTCATGCCTTGTGCCCTCCAATTTGATTATTACGGTCTATAGTCGTGGCCCCTTCTTCCAAATTAATTCCCTTCAATATGGCATTTTTTCCATATTGTTTTTTTATTTTCAATATGGTTTCTTGAATTTTTCTTTCTTTTTCCAATTGTACAGACTCTCGGGCTTGTTCCTTGACCTGTTGCGCATAATCAGTAAACAAATCTAGTTGGTCGTATACGGATTCCTTCTGTTGAACCGAATCCTCCTCCACAACCTGAGCCGCAACCAGATTAATACGACGAATCAGTAAATTTCTGTCCACAATACGGTCATATAATTCCATGACACCATTGACGATGAGCCGTGTGGATGAGGTAAAGGTTAGTAAATTGGTTGTACCATGGGCATGCTTAGGAATTTTTCGTCCATAGGCATCCTCTGTGATTTCTCCCTTGTAGCTACGCTTACCTTCCAAATTTTCTCGATCATACCCAACGGTCAACACGATTTGTTTGGTCACCAATCTCCTATCCACCAGGTCAAGAACCAGCAACTCCGTCATTTCCTGAACAATCAACCTTGCCTTTTCAAAATCATATGGCTGGTGAAGCACCTGCCCCGATCCAAGACTTTTAGTTTCCGGCTCATAGGCTCTAATATCAGCTATGGTGCATGGTTCCCATCCCCAGGCATGGTCAATTAAAAATTCTGCATTGACACCAAACAGCTTATAAAGCCTGTTTTCTCCCTGTTCCGTCAAAGATTCTCTGGCAATATCTCCCATGGTAAAAAGGCCGGCCGCCTCCAACCTTTTGGCATACCCCTTCCCCACGCGCCAAAAATCCACAAGGGGTCTGTGATGCCACAATGTTCTGCGATAGGACATTTCATCCAGCTCTGCAATACGAACCCCATCTCCATCGGCCTCTGTATGCTTTGCTACAATATCCATCGCAACCTTAGCCAAATACATATTGGTACCAATGCCTGCCGTTGCCGTTATACCCGTTTGTGCCAACACATCACGAATGATCATCATAGCCAATTCGCGAGGTGTTTTTTTATAAGTCTGCAGATAATGCGTAATATCCATAAACACTTCGTCTATGGAGTAAACATGAATATCCTCCGGTGCAATATATTGTAAATAAATCTCATAAATTTTGGTGCTGTATAGCATATAATACGCCATCCGCGGAGGCGCCACAATATAGGATACGCCCAAAGACGGATGTTTTTGAAGTGCCAAATAGTCAAAGGATTCACCGGAAAGCCTGTGACCGGGTGCTTTTTTTGCCCGTTCACCATTGACCACGTTAATCCGTTGCGCAACCTCAAAAAGACGCGGTCTGCCAGGGATACCAAAGGATTTTAGCGATGGAGAAACTGCTAAACAAATGGTTTTATCCGTACGGCTGGCGTCTGCCACAATCAGGTTGGTGGTCATAGCATCCAAGCCACGTTCAATGCACTCGACAGAGGCATAAAAGGATTTTAAATCAATACAAAGGTATGTTCTATCTTTCATTTTGCCTCCCCTTCCGCTCCGCATAACTTACGTTTAAAATAGAAAAGGTCCTCGTAATACGAAATATTGACGAGGACCCTCTTGTACGAGCGTGACGGTTTTACTGTCACCGCTATTTTTCCCAGTATTTATGCGGTTTTGAAAGGTTTCGCCCCTGTCAATTCCAAAGCATAATCTATATCTTTCTGTTTTTAAATTGTATCATACTTTTGAATTTTTTACAAGCCTTTTTTATGAATTCATTGTTTTTTACATATTGACGGTATATGCATAATCTGCCGAGCAGATTCGCAGTTCGTTTTTGGATATGACTTCAATTCTGTCGAACAGCATTCTGATAGAATCATCTTCAAGTCTGTCAATTTCTTCCGGCATCTCATCAATAGTTTTGAAGATGGTTTTCAGTTTTTCGCGGTCGGCAGATTCTATCTGTCTCCGTTTTTCGTATGCATCATTTTCATGGCGAAGCTTTAACTGATCGTTACGGATTTCGGAGAATATTTTATCCATTTCCTCGAGACTGATTTCACCATTTAAGTTTTTTGTGAGGGCTTGACTTAATTTTTCATTGAGTTCATTCATTCTCGCAGAATTTTCATTGAGTTTACTCTGCATATTATCACCCATGACCTCGGCAACGGCTCCCTTTAGCAGTTCCTTCGCATATACCACATCCGTTATCATAGAATTGGCTGCTTCGGTTACGGCAGAGATTAGAAATTCTTCTTTTATACTTGGCGAGTGCTTGCACTTTTTCTTGCCATGTTCAAGCCTGCTGATACATCTCCATACATATTCCTTTTGCTTATCTCTCGTTACCCACATTGTACGGCGATATTTAGCACCGCATTCTCCACAGACTATCATATTGTTGAACGGGTATTTACCGCTGTACTTACCGTAGTCATTTATATTTTCGTTTCTCTTAATACAGTTTCTTCTGCTCAGTTCAATTTGTACCGCATCGAATATCTCACGGTCTATGATAGCAACATGATGATTCCGTATCAGATATTTTGGGAACCTACCGGTGTTTTTCTTTGTCTTTTTGCTGATGGGATCGACTATGTATGTCTTTTGCGTCATTACATCTCCTGCATATTTTTCGTTGACAAGAATCCTTTTTACTGCTTCGGTTTTCCATACGGGTTTTCCCGATGGTGAGGGTATGTTTTCTTTTTCAAGAGAGTCTGCAATTTCTCTCATGCTTAGACCTTTTTGGAAGCCTGTAAAGATAAGCTTTACTGCCTTTGCCTGTTCGGGAACTATGTATATGTTCTTTTTATCGTCCTGACCATATCCATATACACGATTAAAGTTAAAGCATGCTTGACCTTGACTGTATCTGAAGCGTTTACCCATTTTAACATTCATACTCTGGCTTTCGCTTTCTTGTTGGGCAAAGGTGCTGTACATTGACAGCAGAAATTCGCTTTGAACTTCAAGGGTATTCAGGTTTTCCTTTTCAAATATTATACCGATTCCCATAAGCTTTAATTTTCTGACATATTCCAGAGTTACAGGAGTGTTCCTTGAGAATCGGGATATTGACTTTGTGATTATTAAGTCAATTTTCCCTTGTTCGCACATTTTTATCATTCTGCGAAATCCCGGTCTTTTTGTGGCAGAGGTTCCGGTGATGCCATCGTCACCGAATATTTCAACCAAATCCCATTCATCGTTAGCTTCAATCATCGATTTGTAATGCTCAACCTGATTTTCAAAGCTGTCCTGCTGTTCTTCTTCGGCAGTACTAACTCGGCAGTATGCCGCAACATTCAATTTCTTTCTGCCCATTTTAGGTGCATACATTTCTTTTGTTGCCGGAATAACTTCTACATAAGTGTTTAACATTTTTATCCCTCTCTTTCTAAAATCTTTTCGTTTATTAGTTTAATTTTTAAGCCCTTATCTCCGCCTATATAGAATTTTGATACGATTGTTTCCATAAGCGGAAGAGGAGCTTTTTCACTGATTCCGTATTTACAAAGCTCTTGCCTTATTTTTTCGGTAATTTTGCTCATATCAGTTTTGGTGTAGGCTTTAAACTTTATTTTGGCTAATTTATATATGTCTTTTAAGATTTCATCCTTTTCTGTATCATCCTTTATGGTTTTTATGTATATTTCATTGGTAAGTTCATCAATGCTTTCGTTGGTTCGACTCTGCATTTTAACCTCTGCATCTGCAAGGGATATATTGTCTATGAGTCGGTTTATGATTTCATTTATGTATTCATACAATGTTTCTTCGTGAATTGATTTCGCCGGACATATAGGATTTGAGCATTTATATGCCGTATATGCTCCTTTGTCGTGACCTTGCCTTTGTCTCTTGATTCTAAATCCACATGCAGGGCATTCACCGTGAGTTCGTATGAATTTGTCATATTCCATTTTGTCGCTGTCTGCCTTTATGTTTTTTGAAAGCCTGATACGATTTGCCTTGTGATATTGCTTTGCATCTATGATTGGCGGATATTCTTCAAGCCCTGTATATTTTTCATTTTCTATCATCCGCTTAACCATATTTTTATTCCATTTTGCAGAATCGGGATTGTATCTTATTCCGCTTAATACAAATCTTTCGGCAATTTGATTGTAGGATTTACCTGCTATGTATAATTCAAAGGCAGATTTCACAAGTAGGGCTTCCTGATTTACGATAACGATTTCGGCATTTTGTATTTCATAGCCGAAGGGTATGTATCTATTAGCCATTTTTAAGGCACCTCCTGTTTTTCAATTTCAAGCTCAATTCCGTTTTTCAGCACGAATGTGATTTCATTGTCCGACATTAAAATCTTTTGTATGTTTTGCTTGAAACCATCGCTGTCGAATATGCTGATGGACTCGTTTTTCTCAAGCTCCTTAACGAGCATTTTTGTGTCACTGATGATTTTACTGTAACGGTTCTCATGCAGGATTTTATTCTTCCTTGCTTTCAGTTCCATCATTCTGCGGTCGCATTCATTTAATTCCTGTATATAGAATGACGGATCGGCAAGGTTGTTATCCTTTAGTCTGTTTATCATCATAACCCTTTCGGATACCTGTGCTATCTGTATGTTAAGTTCAGATACGGCATCCTTTTCGGACTGATTTGTTTTCATTGCCTCAATCTGATTGATAAAGGGGATGAGGATGTGTTTGTAGTTTGCTTTTAGTCTGTTATACATAAGGATGTATGCCTTTTTGATAAGTTCTTCTGTTACAGGTTGGGCATTACATTTTTCTATGCTGACATCGTGTGTTCTGCAGGTCCAGACTCCGTCATTTTTGTGCTTGTATGGTGTACCGCAATTTTGGCAGTATATCTTTTTTGTAAATATTCCGGCATTACCATAGGTATGATGTGTAAACTTTTTCTGCCTTTTTTCAAGCAGTGAGTTTGCCAAGTCGAATATTTCGGGAGATACTATCGGTTCATTTACATTATGCAGGTGCAGCAGCATCCTTTCGGTCATAACTCTTTCAATTTTCTCGTTTGTCTTTTTCATAATCAATTCCTCACTTTCAAATTTTGTTTTAAAATATTCCTTCACTTATTCGTAATTTTTTTGCTGTTTCGTACACCCTGATTTTGAAAAAAATATTTTACCTCTCATATATCTGTAAGAAAATCGGCTGTTTTTCAACCCCCTTGGCAAAAAAATATTTGAATTGCAATAAAAACCCTCTCACTCTTATATAGAGCAGACTTTTTTGCCAATTTTGAAACCATAAATTGAAAAATTTTACCCCTCTATAAGTAAGCACAAAAATAAGCGATTTTTGAACCCCAAAATGAAATTTTTTAAATTTCTAATATTTATCCCTTCACCCATTGCGAAAATTTTGACCGATTAGGGGGTAGTTTTCCGAAAATTTTATAAAATTTTAATAAAACCCCTTCACTAATTATCCGTAAAAAGCACTTCCTACCAGTCATTTTTTAAAAATCTTCTCACTATATGAAAAAAAACAGGCATTTTCACAAATAGTTTTTAAAAATTTTTCTCCCTCACTCTTATATAAGGAGCAATTTTTTGTACTTTCACCAAAAAATTTTTTATAATTTTAAAAACCCTCCTATAAGTTAGGACAAAAATCGGCGAAAAGTTAACCCCTTGAGTCTAATTTTTTTAATTTTTTAAGAATTCCTCCATTAATCAGCAGAAAAATCGGCAATTTCTAAACCCTCTTTAAGTGATTTTTTATTTTTGATAACAAGTCCCTTCACTTATATATAAAGCGAACTTTTGGGGGATTTGGAAACCATAATTTTAAAATTCCCTTCACCTATTGCCTTTTAAAATGCCTTTTTTAACCCCTGTGTGCGAAAAAAAGTTTAAATTATCCCTTCACCCAATACGAAAAATCAGCCATTTTTCAACCCCCTGAGTGTAAATTTTTTTGTTTTTTAAAAAGTCCTCTCATATATAAGGACAAAAATCGGCGTTTTCTGAACCCCCTAAATGAATTTTTTTTTAATTGCTTTTCACTTATTCGTCAGAAAATACTGTTTTATACAGGCATTTTGAAAAAATGCTTTTGGGGTTATCTTTATTTTACAAATCTGATTTTCTAAATTCATTATATTTGGGAATTGACAGCTTGGCAATAGTTTTGTATAATAATTATTGGAGTGATGTTGATTATACAAAAATGACATAGATTTAGATTATCTAAAACGGGAGGTATAAATCGTGAAGAAAATCTTTGACTATTCGGAATATAAAGCTTCGGAAAATGAAATTACGAATATAAAGAGGCGTGGCAACAAGTTTATTAAATATGATTATTTCGATAACACAGTTAGGTTTTTGAACGAGCAAAAAGAAATGATTGTCTTTGTTGATAGCACAAAGGAAGATTTCTTCATGGACTATTTCATAGAGCAGAGCGACAAGCAACACGGCAGGGAGCCGCTTGTTCTTAGTGAATTCGGAAAGAAGGCAGAGGAAGAATATCGAAGTGAAAGCAAAGCAGAGAACGAGAGATATCTTGAAATGTATAAGGAAAAGTATTATATTGACTTTGATACCCGAAGATATCATTTGAATCCATATGCTCAAAATGATGAATTGCCGGATATATTAAATAATTTCTTATGTGGCTGTGCTATTTATATGCGATGCGGTGATGGTATCCTTGATTTTATATATGCTGATTTTGAAAAAGTATATGATGAGCTTATGGGTAGAGCCGAGGTGGTTGAATTATTAAAAGAACTGGGCAAAGTAAAACGAGACGAAAAACCTGATGCAGTTGTTGAACAAGAGCTAGGAAAACAGAAGATTTTAAATAAGGTTGATGAAATCGTAGAAATTTATCATAGATATGTGTCAACAATAATAAGCACAAAGGATTTATGCAATGTTTCATTGTATTCGGCAATATGCCCGCCCGTATTTTTACTTGAAAACGAAGAGTATATTGCAACAAAAGAATATTATCAGTACCTTAAAGGGCTTCAAAAAGAATATTTGGAAATGATTGAGTTTTGCTTTGATGAAGAATTCTATCCCGATGCCTTGGGGGATATGTATCCTCATGAACGATTTAGCGTATATTTAGCTGTTCATGATAAAGCTCCGACTTTTACCAGAAGCGAGCAATTCACTCCTGACTCTGACTATATAATCGGTGAGAAGATGCCTTACGGATTGCCGGAGGATGAAATCGATAAAAGAATGAAAAAATTCAAGGCGAAAAAGGATGCATTTTATAAACTGGCAGAGGATTACGGCGCCGACTCAGAAAAGGTGCATTACAAAGCTATGATGCCGGATTTTATAACTGCAGAATACCGTGCAAGCACAGTAGAAGATTTGCTTGAGCTTGAATTTACCAAGATGCTTGAAATGGATATACGATTTCGAAAGTGCAAATGGTGTGGTAAGTATTTTCTCTTAAAAGGGAATTATGATACAGTCTTTTGTGACAGAATTCCGGAGGGGAAAACACAGTCTTGCCAGAAGCTTGGTGCGCTTGCAAATTACAAGGAAAAGAACAAGGACAATGTTGCCAAGAGAATTTACGATTTGTATTATAAGCGCTATAGTGCAAGAGCGAATGTAAATCAGATTAAGCCGGATGCCTTCAAAAAATGGAAGTATCAGGCGATTACCAAGCGTGATGATTGTGTTGACGGTAAAATTACGCATCAGGAATACGATGCTTGGAATTTTGAATGTTTTCCAAACAGACCAAGCTCACGATATTTTAAGTAAATACATAGGCGTTGTAATTGCTTTATTTTTAGCTCTTACAATGCCTTTTATTTTGCCCTTATTTGCAGAAAAAAGCAGACAGGGTATAATTTACCCCACCTGCGTGAGTTTGTGTTCAAAATTCCTTATATTCTTGGGGTAACTCGACCTAAAAATCGATTTTAAAACGAGTTGAGGTCAGGCTTCTACCTGACCTCCGTTTATTATTGTATTTATTCCATTGATCCGACTATTTTATTTATGTCACCGTCCGAGTCTACGATGATGGTTTTGGTTTTACTTGGTGCCACATAGCCAAAGCCGTCTATATAGGCTTTGTTTTGTTCCTTGATGTATTCTGTCCTGATTTTCTGTTCCTCATCCGTGAGGTAGCATTGGTCTTTTTGCATGATTTCGTCTATGCTGATTTCATTGTTAATTTTATTCCATTTCGCATAGACTACATCATTTCGGTTGAATGCGAATTCCGTTACCTCATTCTGCTTTGTTCGGGGATCCGTGAACCATCCCTCGAAGGTGTATCCCTCTCTCGTAGGGATATATTCTTCGAGACTGATTTTTGTGCCGTACAATTTCGTTACAGGCCTTATGTAGCTTCCTGTTTCTGTTGCAAACCTCAGTGTGCAGAAACCCATGATTCCGAGTTCATTGTCAAAGAGAATTTGATTTCGGTTAATTCTCCAAGGTGCCGCCGATGCCGTTTGCGACAGCAGCATTACTGTTGCCAATGCCGTACATAATAGTTTTTTCTTCATAAATTTTCAACTCCTAATATTTTGTATTTACCTCGGCAACACAAACATACCACAGAAGTTTTGGAAAGTCTACGAAGGTTTTTTCAAGTCCTTTTCTTTGGTTATAGCGTATCATATTTTGATATGCCAATATAAACAAATAGCCTATCGCTTAGTTTTGACAGGCTATTTGTTATTATTTACTTCCAACTATGATAAGTAAATTGACACCCTTAACAATTAAAGGGTGCCATTTTTGTATTTATCCTATTTTGTACCCTTTAGAAACGAACTTGGCAATAAATTAGAATAACCATTCTCCGTCAACCTTTGCGTATCCGAGATGCAGATAGCAAACTTCTCCATTGTCGGGTGTTACCTTTATTTTAAGAGTAATCTCTGTCGCATCTTTGTTAAGCTCTGCTAAAACGATTTGAAAGGTGTATGCTCCATTTAAGTCATTCGGTTTCCAAAATTCTTCAAGTTCGGCAGCAATTTCGTCATAGTATTCGCCGCCTTCCATAAACTTATTGAGTTCATCAATATATTCCTGATCGTAGGAAGCAGGAGTACCTGTTATTCTTCCTCTGAAGGTTATATGTTCTCTGCCGTCTTTACCGTCTGCAATCTGGTATTCGGCATTTAGGCCAGTGCCTGTTTGAATCATAAACGGAACATCAATAGCATTATAAAGCATTTTAAATACTGTATTTCTGACACACTCAACATCTAATGCGTGGTCTATATCCTTTGTTATGCCAAGCTGATTTGCTACCATGGCATAACCGTGAGGATAACTGCCCATTTGCTCTGCCTTCGTTGCATAGCCCATAGCAGAAACAATCATTTTCACAGCATCCCTAAAGAGAATATTTGCTTCCGGCGAAAATGTGCCGTCGCCATTTCCTTCAATAATACCTTCAGTATTGATACACTCTATGTAGTTATATGCCCAATGAGAAGCATTGACATCAGAGAAAGTCTGCTTCTCCGGTGCATTAGGCTGCAAACCAAGCATCTTGCAAAGCACTTTTGCCATCTCTGCTCTTGTGATTGTTGAATAAGGTCTTAAATCTCCATTAGGATCACCTTCAATAATGCCGTAGGTATGTAATTTGCCCATTGCAAATTGATCGGGTTACATAATCTTTGCCGTTTTCGATTGTGTACTCAACACTACCGCCCTCGATTGCTCCTGCGGTCTGCAATGTGATTTCATCGCCGTAGTAAACAGTATCGGAAATACCCTCGATAGTGAAGTAATCCTGCTGTGCGTTCTTGATTTCAAGAGTTGCAGAAATTGTCTTACTGTCAAATGAGTAGTTATCGTTTGTGATATTTATTCCGATTGTGTATGTACCAACATCTGTGGGAGCAGTAGTCGTTGCTGCCGCATCGCCCTTTTTGTAGGTAACTTCAAAATCGCTGAAATACAGTCCGTTTGCCGTTGCAACAGCGTTTACGCTCTTTGCGTTGCCGTCATATACGAATGTTGTAGCCGCAGGAACGGAAACCGTAACAGGAGCCTTTGTGATTGTTGCTGTTACATCACCTGTGAGAGTTCCTGTCAGCTTGTAGTTATTGCTGTCAACGCCGGAAAGTCCCGTAATTTCATAACTGATGTTCTTATCTCCGACGGTGTATTCATCAAATGTACCGTCAATAAGAACAGTTACCATATCGCCGTCAACAAGGCTGTCTGCCTTAACGCTTGCAGAAATTGTTGCGGTATCTTTTCCGTCATATTCTTTTCCGCTTGCCACAATGTCAAATTTGTCTATTGTAAGCTCTTTTGCGGAAACTGCAAGCTCGCCCGATACATATTCAAAGTTGTAATCATCGGAAGAAAGTCCCGAAACTCTGATTTCGTATCTGCCAACACCCGAATTTGTATCATAGCCTATGATGTCATATTTAACATTTGTTTCATCGACTGTTACATTTTCGCTCAAAGTATAGCCGTGTTCAATAGCACTTGCAGCCGTACCATATACAGCCGATTTGCTATCAGCCGTTACGGTAATGGTTTTCTTTGAAACATTCAAGGTGTAGCTTGCGTAAACATCTTGTGTTTCGTTCTTGCTGCTCGTTGCGATAATAACCGCCGAGCCTTCGCCAACAACCTTAACCTTGCCGTTTTCAATCTTTGCAACGCTTTCATTGT
>SVJJ01000021.1 GCA_015069045.1 Oscillospiraceae bacterium | reverse complement strand
CCTACACGATTTATTTTCTTATTTCTTCAAATTCTCAACCATTCTCACTGCAATAATGAGTGCCTGTTCTCTTGTTGCGTTTGCGTAGCCGTTTGCTTCGTCTGCACTTGTTACATTCTTCGGTGCGAATTTGTTATTACCGACACCGCTCACTATGCCGTTTGCTACCATAAAGTAAACGCTGTCCTTTGCCCAATCGGAAATATCCGCATCGTCTGCGAAAAGTGCAGGCTTTTCATAAGGCAAGGTAAACTGACTGTCTGTTGCAAGCGTCCAGCCTGAAAGAGATACTTTTTTGAATACACGAGTCAGCATTGCTGCCGCCTGTTCTCTGTTTAATAGTGCATTCGGATCAAAGGTTGTTGCACTTGTTCCGTTTACAGCACCGATGTTGTATGCCTTTAATACTTCAACATCTGTTGTATCTGTGAAAGGATTGTTTACTGCCGGAATTGCCGCACCGTTTGCAAGTGCTTCATACGCCTTAACTGCAACTGCCGCAAATTCAGCTCTTGTGATGTCCTGAGATAAGTCAACACCTACAAGTAGAGGTCATTTTCAAGCCATAGACTGATATGGTGTCTATTTTCTTGTCTTCCCATTGATTTTCCTCCTTTCTTAATATTTTTTGATTTATCACACGAACAAACCGCATCAAACGGCGGTTTATCCGTACTTAGCACACAAATTCTATTAAATCGTAAAAAACGCAGCACCAAGATTTCACACGATTTTAATGCGTTACAATGCGGAATTTCTCGATTCTGTCACACAAAACAGCACCAACCCTCCTCGAACAGCACCTGTTTTAAAAGCCCCGAACGGCACTGCCGGTCGGTGTTTAACCGCACTGGGGCATTTCAAATGCACCAGTGCTTTTTCCTGCTTCATTTTATTCTTTTGACTTTCGTTCAAAAAGGGGCGCCCCATCAGGTGATATCTTATACTTTCGTTTGTTCTTTCAAATCGATTTTAAGGTGTTACAACCGCTTGAAAACCCCTTGTTTCAGCAGGTGTTTTTGTTTGGTGGTGTAACTACCTTATCCTGAATAGTTTTGTCTCAAAACCATTGGAAAACCCTTTGTCATAACTCTATAATCGATTTGTAAGTCTTAACTCTTCCTGACACACGATGATTTACGAGGTTAACTTTCTTGGGTATGGTAAATACCTTACCGCAGATTTTCTCTTTCAAAAACCATCAGAAACAGCGTGCCATTTGATCTATAATCGTTTTTCTGCGATGACCTTCGACAGATGTGCCGTGTGAGAGATATACAATTCTCTGCACTCGAACAATTCCTTTCTGCAAAAACAAATTCATTACATTCCGCAAATCTGCCGACTGATTTCACCTGAATAAAAAATATAATTTCACACATCTTTTCAAAAAAATATTTTGAGTCAATTTCAAAATCTCTTTTCTTTGATTAATGCGAAATAAATTTTAATACGGGGTAGAGGCAATTCTTGAAGCAGAAACAATTTCTATGCAGACTCTCTTGGATGCTTTCTGTCATATTCTTCAAGCATCCTTTTAGCATTTTCACGAGCTAAGTCTTCCTGAAATTTTTTCCTCTGCTGCTGATGAAAATATTCAACTGCATCCTGTATAGGACGAATTGTATATTTTAAATTTCAATTTTGCTTCTTACCATTTTTCAGAATTACTTCTGTCGGCTCCGTATAGATAAGACACTTATCTTCAAGCTCTCTTACATATTTAGCGACTGTAGTTTTGCTTGCAATGTTAAGTGCCTTACCGATAGTTTTGTAACTCGGATAGCACTGATAAGTTTTTCTGTCCTCAATGTAGACGAGATAAAAATATATCAGTCGAGCAAGTGGACTTAAATCCAATTGCATAATGGCATTGGGAAGTATAAAACAATTTCCGAATTTATTTTGCTGATTATATAAATATCTCATCGTCATCCTCCTTTCGGAAGAGGTCAGCAGATGAATCATCTCCGTATTCAATTCGGACAATTTCATCTGCCGTATAACGCAATGCATTATATAGAGCAGTTATGATGTAGGGAACCGGATGCCTGACTTGAATTTCAACCTTGCCGTTAACAATTTTTCTCGGCATATTATTATCGACATAGACGATATGCTCGTAGCTGATATTTTCTAATCGCCTGCGAACAATTTCACGGGGAATGACTTCGCCGCCAACCGAAATTGATTCTAAATTAAGCATAATCTCAATAGCCGATTCATAATTCTTTTTTGTCAGTCCGTTGAGTTCATATGTTTCTGCACGATCCATCACATCCTCTATTGATGATAGATGGTTATTAATAAAATAATTAATATTATTATTTATATATTTATTGCAGTCGTCTTGAACACCACCTTCAGTCGTTTCACAACCAACAGGTAGGTCATCTGACACACAAGGGGTTGTGCCTCGGGCGACCTCTGTAGGTTTTTCTACGACCTGCATAGTAGTCTTTTCGCACACAACATATAAGTTAGAACCGGCACGGCCATCTTCTTTTGTTCGGTTTGTCTTATTGATGATTCCAAACTCAATCAGATGCTTGACAGCATTCTTTACCTTCGTTTCGCCTATGCCGATTTTTTCGGCAATCGTGTTGTAGGAAGGGAAACAAACGCCCTCGTCATCTGCAAGCATTAAGAGATAGCAGAGCACCCTGAATTCATATGTATCAATCTCTGTATTTGTTATATGCTTGTTCAGTATGATCGTAAAGTTTTCAGTATACAATTTCATAAATAAAGTCCTCCTTCGGTAATAAAAAAAGCCGTATCATTTCGATACGACTTAAATCCATTCAAGCAATTCTGCTCCAATTCACGAGAATTGAAAATTGCTCATTTTATCGAATTTTTCAAACCACATAAGGCTTAAAAGCCTTGATTTTATGCGGTTTTTCGTTTTATCACCAAAGTGTCGTTACCATCAGGTGCTAGTGGGAGCAATCTCGTGGAGGTTCAAGTCCTCTTATCCGCACCATTATCAGAATGGATTTTTTGCCATTCTGTTTTTTTTACATAAAAATCAGGTATATGCTCCACAACCACCCTTTGCCAGGTCATTGGGTGGTTTTTATGTAAAATATTGCATTTTAAAATACTTATATGTTTGTTCTTATATGCAAACAATCGAAATGATGTTACACCATTTCGATTGCAAGCGTTATAATATTTGATGAATAACGGAGTAAAAATCCACTACTGTTTTTTTATACGGATCTTTTTATCTATTTTAAAGAAACAACAGTTACGCCTGTATCCCCTTCACCCAACTGTCCTGCACGATAACTGGTAACCATAGGATGTTTCTTTAGATACTCGCTAATTCCTTTTCGTAAAACACCTGTTCCTTTGCCATGAATCACAGTAACCGTTTGCAGATTAGCCAAAAGTGCCCTGTCAATGAACCGGTCTACCTCTAAAAGAGCCTCATCCAAAGTCTGCCCGCGCAAATCAAGCTCTGTTTTCATATTGGTACTACCGCTATGAGAACGGGAAACGTGGGATGTTTGCTTGTTTTTCTTTTCCGCACCGTGTTCATAAATTAAATCGCTGAGTTTAGCTTTTATCTTCATAATACCGGCTTGCAGTTGCACATTCCCCGCGCCATCCGGTAGCTCTAAAACCGTGGCCTCTTGGTCTAAAGAAATAATACGAACCACGTCGCCCACTTTTAAATTTTTTGGAGGTTTGCTTGTCCGTTTTTGCTTATGATTTTTTTCAGACAGTAGCGCCTGTTTATCCCTAAGGGCCGCCTTTGCTTGTTCTGCCTGCTGCAACGCTTCTTTAAGTGCTGCATTATCCCGAATGGAACGCAGTTCCTTGAGTGTGCGTTGGGATTCTTCCTTGGCAGATTCCAAAATGCGCAGAGCCTCAGCTCTGGCCTCTTCTATAATTTTAGCCCGCTGTCTATCCAGCGTTTCTCGCTCTTTAATTAATTCAGCACGCAAAGAGTGTGCGTCTCGATTGATAGTTTCCGCTTGTTTACGTTCCTTTTCAGTCCGTTGTCGATTGCGTTCCAGTCTTGCAAGTACATCCTCCATTTGCACGTTATCTGCATGGAGCAACGAGGTCGCATGGTCTAAAATTGTGTCCGAAAGACCTAGTCGTTTAGAAATTGCAAAGGCATTACTTTTACCCGGCACCCCAATTAGCAAACGATAGGTTGGAGAAAGAGTTTTAATGTTAAATTCGCAAGAAGCATTTTCAACTCGTTCTGTAGATAGTGCATATAATTTTAACTCGCTGTAGTGGGTAGTCGCTACTGCCTTAGCACCATAGCTGCGAATAAAATCCAAAATAGCAATAGCCAGTGCTGCTCCCTCGGCAGGATCTGTGCCGGCACCAAGTTCATCAGCCAAAACCAAACTCTTATCATCCAAGCGATTTAAAATACTTACAAGATTCACCAAATGAGAAGAAAATGTACTTAAACTTTGCTCTATACTCTGCTCATCACCAATATCTGCAAAAATATTGGAAAACACCGCCAACTGACTGTGTTCCCCGGCCGTAATGTGCAAACCGCTGGCTCCCATAAGGGACAAAAGTCCTAATGTTTTTAAGGAAACAGTTTTACCCCCTGTGTTAGGACCGGTAATAACTAAGGTGTCAAATTCTTCACCTAAATAAATATCAACAGGGACAACCACCTTGGGGTCAAGTAAGGGATGCCGCGCCTTTTGTATGTTAACAATACCCTCTTGGTTTAACTGCGGCTCCACGCCATGATAGAAAATAGATAATTTTCCCTTGGCAAACAGAAAATCCAACTCAAAAAGAGCAGACATGTTACCCATAAGTTCTGCTTTATATTCGCCCACATAGGCAGAAAGTTCATCTAAAATTTTCTCAATTTCTTCCTTTTCCTCTGCCTCTAAAGCAGCCATGGCGTTGGTAAGGGTTACCACCGCCATGGGTTCAATAAAATAGGTTGCACCCGATGCTGAAGCATCGTGGACAATACCCTTAATTTCATTTTTTGCCTCTGCCTTAACCGGCAACACATACCGCTCACCCCGCATGGTGATAATGGGGTCTTGCAGGGCCTTTTGATATTTCGGTGAGGTAATCATATCCTGCAGGGTATCTCGAATACTAGCGCTTAAGGACTTTTTTTTCCGCCGAATTTGGTATAGTGTCGGGCTTGCCCCATCTGCCATTTCTTCCTCGCTTAAAACGGCCTCTTCAATGCGGTCAGAAACCTGCCGCAAGGATTGCAAAACAGTGGACAGGCTAAAGATTGTTCCCGCATCCACTGTTTTATCATCTTCAATATATCGTTTGATTCCGCGTGCTGTTTTGCATAAGGATGCAACACTCAGCAATTCACCCATATTCATGGAGCCACCCCGCTCAACACGCATTAAGGCAGATGTAACATCCTGAATTTTTATACCCGGTGGATTACCACGGCGCAAAATGATACCCACAGCCTCTGTTGTTTGCCGCTGCAGGTCTTGTGCCTCCGCTAACGATTCTGTGGGTGTAAGAGATAAAATACGATTACGCACAGGCTCATTTTGCGTATAGGAGGCTAACCACTTTAAAATTTTATTATATTCCAGTGTTATTAATGATTTTGCATCCATCATGTTCTCCTTTAGGCTCACTTATATTACAACATCTAAGCCAGGCTCCTTAATTCTGCTTGTACATCCTCATGTGTAACGGCGCTCATAAAATTGGTACGAATGGTGAGGCTAAATTCTAAATGAGTCTTGGCATCCGCTGTTTTCCCCAAAGCTTTTTCAACCATAGCAGTATTATAGTAAGCTTCAATAAAGTGGGGTTTTTTAGCCATTAACTGCTGTGCGTAGTTATAGGCCTTCTCATACTCTCCCATAGAGCTGTAAAGGCAAACCATATTATCTAAAATAACCATATCATCTTGGTTGTAATCATACGCCTCCAGATTAAAGGACTCCGCCCGTTCCATGTCGCCCAAGAGAATATATAAATATCCTAAATTGCCGTATAGCGTTGTATTTTTAGCTGTCGGAAAAATTTCTTCCATTTCCTCACGGGCTTCCTCTAAACGGCCTGTTTTCAGCAATAAAACAGAATGTGTGGACTTAGCACGATTTTTAAGTTCCGGCGGCAGGCTAAAGGCTAAAACGGAATTAAGTAAGGCCTCTGCTTTTTCAACATGACCTTCACGCAGAAGATAATAGGCATAGGTAATTTTTTGACCTGCATCCATACCTCTTTTCTCTCCCCGTTCAAACCAGCGAAAGCACTTCTCTATATCCTGCTTAATATAGCACCGATTGGCTCGCATAATACATAGGGCTGTATAGCGTTTTACAAAACAATATAATATAAAAGCTATTAGGAAAATACATCCCCATAAAGCATTATAAGTAAAAAGCCAAATAATAAAACCCAATATGACTAATAATAGAACTCCCAAAGCAGGTGTCCTCCCATCTCAATCACTACTGTTGTTTACGGCAACACTCTATAGAGTTCAGCTGCCTCATCCTTACCCACATGTTCACTGACTCGCAACACCTCTGCACGCATGATTTTTTCACCAAAGCGTAGTTCTAAAACGTCGCCTACCTTAACATCATAAGAGGCCTTAACAATGCGACCATTCGCCGTAACTCTGCCTTGGTCACATGCCTCGTTAGCAATGGTACGACGTTTGATAATCCGCGAAACCTTTAAAAATTTATCTAATCTCATAGTGCTACCTCACTCATTTAATCAGCGAGCAACAAAGCCCACCTTTTTGTAAACCTTACGCAGAGTTTTGGCTGCCAAATAACCAGCGATTTCTGCACCCTTTTGATAAATTTCCTCTACATATGCCTTATCTTTAGAGAGTTCCTCGAACCGTTTACGAACAGGAGCCAGTTCGGCTGCTACTGCCTCGCCCACGGCCATTTTAAAAGTTCCATATCCCTGACCGGCAAACTCTGCCGCTGCTTCCTCTACAGTTTTGCCGGTTACGGCTGCGTAAATTGTCAACAAATTAGTCACACCGGGTTTATCAGCACCGGGCCGAATTTCTGTATCAGAATCGGTAACAGCTCGCTTAAATTTCTTGATAATGACATCCTCTGAATCCAAAATCCAAATATACCCATTGGGATTTGGGTCAGACTTAGACATTTTATTTTCCGGCGATTGCAAACTCATAACCCGGGCACCGGCTTTACCAATATAGGGTTCCGGCACTGTAAATGTCTCCCCGTAATGGAAATTGAATCGATTAGCCACATCCCGGGTCAATTCAATATGTTGTAATTGGTCATTGCCTACCGGCACCAAGTCAGCCTGATACAGCAAAATATCTGCCGCCATTAGTACAGGATAGGTAAATAAACCTGCATTGATGTTATCCGCATGTTTTTGGGACTTATCCTTAAACTGAGTCATACGGGAAAGTTCGCCCATTTGTGTATTACAGGATAAAATCCAGGCCAATTCTGCATGAGCCGGCACATGGGATTGGAAAAACAAAACTGATTTTTCCGGGTCTACGCCACAGGCTATGTACTGCATTAAAACTTCCATGCTCCGTTTGCGCAATTCTGCAGGATCCTGTCGCACCGTAATAGCATGCATATTCATAATGGCGTAAATACATTCATAATCATCTTGCAAGCCCACCCAATTTTTAAGGGCTCCTAAATAGTTGCCAAGAGTTAACTCACCGGAGGGCTGCATGCCTGAAAAAATCCGTTTCTTTTTTTCTATATTCTGTTCCATTATATATCTCCTATCCGCCGTCGTGCGGCTACCATTATAGACTACAGGCGTTCTGAAAGCAAGGTGCCTAAAATCTCTATACCTTTCTCTATTTTTTCATCACTCATCGTAGAATAGTTAAGACGGAAACAATGACTGGGGGCATCTACATCCGTCATAAACGCATTACCGGGCACAAAAGCCACCTTGCGTTCCACCGCCTCCAGCATTAGTTTGCCGGAATCCACACCGTCTGGCATAGTTGCCCAAATAAAAATGCCGCCTTCAGGTCTTGTATAAGTTACAGACTTGGGAAAATATTGATCCATACAGCTAAGCATTAAGTGACAACGATGTCTGTACAGCTCCCGGCTTTTTGCAATGGAGCTATCAATATCGTAATCCTCCAAATAGCGGGCAGCAATCATTTGAGAAAATACATTGGTGTGTACATCTGTTGCTTGCTTACCTACCACAAACTTCTCCATAATGCCCTTGTCTAAAATAAGGTATGCCAGACGCAAGCCCGGAGAAAACACCTTAGAGAAAGAGCCAAGGTAAATAACCTGACCAGTTGTATCCAAGGATTTTAAAGTGGGTACCGGTTCCCCGGAAAACCGTAATTCGCCATAAGGATTATCCTCTAAAATCATAACACCATATTGCTGTGCTAAACGCAAAATACCCTGACGCACAGCTAAACTGGAGGTAATACCGGAAGGATTTTGGAAAGTGGGAATGGTATAAATCAACTTAACATTTGGATGTTTTTTAAGAGTGTCCTCTAAAACATTCAAATCCATGCCATCCTCATTCATGGGCACACCATATAATGTTGCATTATAGGTGCGGAAGGTGTTTAAGCAACCAATGAAACTGGGTTCCTCGCAAATAACGCCATCCCCCTCATTTAAAAGCACCTTGGCTGTTAAATCCGCGCCTTGCTGAGAACCGCTGACAATAATAATATCGTCATGTTCGCTCCCGATGTTTTCCTTTTTTTGCATGCGTTCCAGCACTAATTTTTTTAGGGGTGCATACCCCTCTGAAATGCCATACTGCAAGGCTACTACAGGTTCTGTATCCAATATTTTGTTGCATATTTCCTTAATAGCTGCCACAGGAAAGCTTTCCGGCGCGGGCAAACCACCTGCAAAGCTAATAACATCGGGCTGACCGGCTACCTTAAAAATTTCACGTATAGCCGAAGCCTTAACGCCCAGCATTTTATCGGAAATTAGGTTTGAATAATTCATATAACAATCTCCTTTTTTTATATAGCAAAAAAACGCCTGCCGTTTTCCATTGTTATGCGGGCGACCTCTTCCTCTTTCATATTTTTTAATTCCGCAATTTCTTTTGCAACATAGCGTACCATTGAACTATCGTTCCGTTCCCCCCGGTAAGGCTCCGGAGTTAAATACGGACTGTCTGTTTCAATAAGCAATCTTTCCATGGGCACACATGCTGCAACCTCTTTAGCTTTTTTTCCGTTTTTAAAGGTAACAGGGCCGGCAAAGGATATATAAAAACCCAAAGACACCAACTCCTGCATCATCTCCACACTGCCTGAGAAACAATGCATAACGCCACGAAAATATCCTACTTCCTGAATAACTGCCATGGTGTCCCCATGGGCATCCCGGTCATGGACAATATACGGTAAATTTAAAGCTCTGGCAAGTTCTATTTGGCGACGAAACCATTTTTTCTGCATGTCCCGGGGAACGTCATTTTGGTAATAATCCAGTCCTATTTCACCAATAGCCACAACCTTTGGTTCTTTTGCCAAAAGGCTGAGTTCCGCCATGTCCTGCTCCGTTAGGTTCTCCACGTCATGAGGGTGTATCCCTACGGCGGCATAAATATAAGGATGTTCTTTTGCCAAAAGAACACCGGCACGAGAACTTTTCATATCTGCTCCAATGTTAACCGCTAAGGTGACACCGGATGCATATATTTTGTTGATAATCTCTGTTCTGTCTGCATTAAATCGCGCATCATCCAAATGCGTATGCGTATCAAAATACATGAATTTCTCCTTTTGCTTGGTTCTCTATGAGTAATAGCCCTCATCTTCCTCTAAATTTTTAGCAGTAGCAGCGGCAACTGCCATTTCATCACACCGTTCATTTTCCGGATGACCGTCGTGACCCTTCACCCAATGGAAGGTTACCTCATGTCGCGTCATTGCCTGTAGCAGTTGTTCCCACAAGTCCGGATTGAGAGCTTTTTCCTTGTTACTTTTTACCCAGCCTTTTTTCTTCCAACCATATACCCAACCCTGATTAACCGCATCCACAACATACTTGCTGTCGCTATACACTTCTACACAGCAAGGTTCCTTCAGACGTTCTAATCCACGAATAACGGCTAGAATTTCCATTCGATTATTAGTTGTATGTCGGTACCCTCCGGAAAGTTCCAAGCTATGGCTACCATAACGCAAAATGGTGCCCCAACCACCGGGGCCGGGATTACCGGAGCAGGCACCATCTGTATACATTGTCACTTTTTTCCGTTCAGTTTCTTTGACAAGCATTGAATTCCTCCAATTGCTTTGTGATAATGGCAACAAGCTCTTGCGTGATTTCCTCCGGGCTCAGTTCCGTAACAAAGCCTGCCGCACACGCATGACCGCCTCCACCAAACTGAGCCGCCAGCTGAGCCATATCAATATTCTCTTTACAGCGCAAGCTTATTTTAAGCTTACTATCCTCTTTATTTTTAATAATAATGCTAACCTCTACACCCTCAATACTTAAAACAACATTGGGTAATTCCTCAGTTTCCTCCGGCAACAAGCCGTATGCCGCCAAAAAACTATCATAGCAGAGCAACACGCCGATTTTCCCTTGATTAAACAACTGAACATGCTCTGCCAGTGCACCTGTAAATTTCAGTTTACTTAATTTAACTGTATCATATAATTGTCGTGTAATAAAACGTGGTTCTAAACCAGCAGATAAAAGTTCAGATGCAATTGTAAAGGTTTTGGCCGTAACATTAGAGAATTTAAAGTGTCCCGTATCCGTGGAAAGACCGGTATACAGTGGTGTTAAAACCGGCGTAGGCAGTTCGTTGCAAAGAGCCTTTGTTAGTTCATAAACAAGCTCACAGCATGCTGCCGCTGACGGGTCGCTATAATACAAATCCCCAAAGGGCATGTCTGCATAGTGATGGTCAACCACCAATGTAAGCCCTGTTTGTATAAACTGATTTTGCAGTTGTCCCAAGCGGTTGATTGAACCGCAATCTAAAGCTAAGGCCACATCAAAATCAGAAGGCTCGCCAGATAGACTATAACCTGTATTTAAAAAGTTATATCGTTCGGCCAGGGGCTTTTCTAAAAAAACAGTAGCTATTTTTCCTAAAGTCGATAACGCCGCCTTAATAGCAAAGGCAGAGCCTAAGGCATCACCATCCGGGTTGGTATGCGTATAAACAGCAATTCTATCAGCTTGTTTGAGTGCCTCTATAATATCTTGCAATGAATTCATCTCAATCACCCTGTGTTGATTTTAAAAGTTCTGAAATTCTTGCGCCATGTTCAATAGAGTGGTCAAGCTCAAACACTGGCTCCGGGGTATAGCGCATTTTTAGCCGGGCGCCCATTTCTCGACGAACATAACCGGTGGAATTTTTTAAAGCAGCCATTGCAGCCTTTTGCTCCTCTTCACTGCCTAAAATACTGATATAAATCTTAGCATAGCGCAAATCAGGCGTTACATTTACAGTGACTACACTGGTCATTAAAGGAATGCGTGGATCCTTTAAATTTCTAATGATGTCAGAGAGTTCTTTTCTGAACTCTTCATTAATTCTGTTGATTCGATTAACGCTCATATCATATCCTCCATTTGCATTTCTGTGACAGAGCTACTCAGTAAAGGGATAAAAATCCTTGTCTGTAATATTGGTGAATAAGCAAATTATTTTGCAACCTCAACCATCTTAAACCCTTCCACTACATCGCCTTCTTTAATATCATTAAAGTTTTCAATGCCAAGTCCGCATTCGTAGCCTGTATTGACTTCCTTCACATCATCTTTGAAGCGTTTTAAAGATGCCAACTTGCCCTCGTGAATAACAATACCATCACGTACAATACGAACCTGTGTATTACGG
The DNA here is from genome assembly GCA_015069045.1 of Oscillospiraceae bacterium. Lineage (GTDB taxonomy): Bacteria > Bacillota > Clostridia > UBA1381 > UBA9506 > UMGS755. The sequence continues at coordinate 8,365 of SVJJ01000021.1, read as the reverse complement.
CTCAAAGTACCATCCTGTACATAACAGCCGGCAATGGTACCCACGCCGGAAACACGGAAGGTTTGTCTGATTTCTGCGTGTCCTGTAACCTCTTCACGGAAGGTGGGCTCCAGCATACCCTTCATAGCTGCCTCAATTTCTTCAATGGCATTGTAAATAACCCGATACATACGCACATCTACTCCCTGCCGTTCTGCACTGGCTGCAGCACCGGCATCAGGCCGTACATTAAATCCGACAATAATAGCGTTAGAGGTGTAGGCCAACATAACATCAGACTCACTAATAGCACCTACGCCACCATGAATCACCTTAACCCGCACTTCCTCATTAGAGAGTTTTTCCAAAGACTGACGTACAGCTTCCACAGAACCTTGTACATCCGCTTTAACAATAATATTTAAATCTTTAACCTGGCCCTCTTTAATACGGTCAAACAAATCGTCCAAAGTAACCGCTGTGTGAGCTTTAAAGCGCTCCTCCTTAGCGTGTTGCTTTCTGTGTTCTACAACGCTCTTACCCAAGCGTTCATCCTTAACAGCATAGAACAATTCACCGCCATCCGGTGCCTCAGAAAGACCGGTAATCTCAACCGGCACAGAAGGACCAGCTTTTTTAATGTTTTTACCCTTATCGTCCAACATAGCACGGACATGACCAATGGCCGTACCGGCAACAACAATATCGCCAACTTTTAAGGTACCGTTTTGCACTAAAACAGTAGCAACCGGCCCGCGGCCCTTATCTAAACGGGATTCAATAACCGTACCCTTAGCACGACGATTGGGATTCGCCTTTAGATCACGAATTTCTGCCACAAGAAGTACCATTTCCAAGAGGCCTTCAATGTTTATTTTTTGTTTTGCAGAAACTTCAACACAGATGGTATCACCGCCCCATTCCTCGGGAATTAGACCATGCTCTGTTAAATCCTGCTTAATACGGTCGGGATTAGCCCCTTCCTTATCAATTTTGTTAATGGCCACAACAATGCTGACATTGGCTGCTTTAGCATGGTTAATGGCTTCAATGGTTTGCGGCATAACGCCATCATCGGCAGCCACTACCAAAATGGCAATGTCGGTTGCTTGCGCACCACGAGCACGCATAGCCGTGAATGCTTCGTGACCAGGTGTATCTAAAAAAGTAATTTTCTTATCATGAATTCGAACACGATGTGCACCAATGTGCTGGGTAATACCACCAGCCTCTGTATCTGTTACATTGGTACTGCGAATAGCATCAAGCAAGGAAGTTTTACCATGGTCAACATGACCCATAACAACCACAACAGGAGAACGATGTTCTAACTCCTCCGGTGTATCCTCGTGGTCATCAAACAAAATTTCCTCATCACTTAGGATGATTTCTTTTTCTACCTCGGCTCCCAAATCATCCGCTATTAACGCAGCCACATCATATTCAATGGTTTGGCTAATGGCCGCCATAATCCCCAACGCCATAAGCTTTTTAATAACCTCTGTAGGAGAAACACCAATGCGGGATGCCAACTCACCCACAGAAATTTCATCAGGAATTAAGACCTTTTTCTTTTCTTTCTTAACTTTTGGTTCCTTAACCGGTTGAGCCTTCATTTTATTACTGAGCGTATTATCCTTATGACGGTTAGCACCCTTCTTTAACTTCTGCTTCTTAATTCCATCCTCCGATACATTTGTGGGTACCAATTCTTCTAATTTTTCTGTATCCAATTTATTAATATCCACAACTGTTTGTCGGGTATCTACATGACGCACCTTACGTTTGATGGGTTCATCAATCACCGGTTCCGGCTCGACCTCGGCTATTGCCTGAGGTTCATCCTTTTTAGTCGCTTCTGCTTTCCTTTTTTGAGGTGTTTGCTCCACAGGTGTCACCACCTGTGTACGACCAAAATTCGGGATTTCCACCGTCTTATCAAAACGCTGGGTAAAAACCTCAAAAATAATATCAAGCTGATCCTCTTCCAGCACACTCATATGATTTTTAATGACATAGCCATATTCTGCTAAAAGTGCGATCAGATCCTTTGAATTTGTATCCAGCACTTTGGCTAGTTCATGTACTCTCACCTTTGTCATTCATCCGCACCTCCGAAATTTTGCCCCTTACCGGGCAGCCCCTTTGGGGTCTATTGCTTTCTTCTACGCTGACTTATATTATTTATCCTCATTATCCTCAAACGACTGCAGTATTTGACTAACTGCACGATACACATCATCATCAACCGGACTTTTAAAGGCTCTGTTAAGCCTCCTTTGCCGCATCATTTTTTCTAAACATCCGGCGTTATGACATATATACGCGCCTCGTCCGTTATGTTTGCCGCTTGCATCCACAAAAATACCCGATTCATCTTTAACAATTCGCAAAAGACTTGCCTTAGGAAACTTACCGCCACAGCTAATACATTCCCTAATGGGCGTATGCACTGCCTTCATAGTTCTTTTCTATTCCTCCGGCTTAATATCAATTTTCCACCCCGTTAGCCTGGCGGCCAGTCTTGCATTTTGCCCCGCTTTACCAATGGCTAATGAAAGCTGATGGGCCGGCACAATCACATGAGCAGCGTGAGCCTCTTCATCAATGGTAACACTCACAACCTCTGAAGGACTCAGGGCTTCCTCAATAAAATGAATCGGATCATCATAATAACGAACAATATCTATCTTTTCCCCACACAACTCATCACATACATACTGAACACGGGTACCACGTGGTCCAACACAAGAACCAACTGCATCTACATTGGGGTCGTTGCTGAAAACAGATATTTTGCTTCTGGAACCGGCTTCACGAGCAATGGTCTTAATTTCCACGACACCATCAGAAAGCTCCGGCACCTCTTGCTCAAATAAACAACGCACTAAACCCGGATGACTTCTGGATAAAGTCAGCTTTGGACCCTCACGGGTTGCTTTAATGCCAACCACGTAGAACTTAAATCGAGCACCCGGCTGATAAACCTCACTGCTAAGCTGCTCGTTTACCGGTAAATCTGCCTCTTGATTACCGTCAATTTGAACCGTAATACCACGTTTATCAACTTTAGTGATAACACCGCTAAGCAGGGTATTTTCCTTATCCCGATAATACTCATAGGCATTTTCGTTTTCAGCCTCGTTAATCCGCTGTACAACAACCTGCTTTGCTGTTTGAGCAGCAATGCGCCCAAAATTACGAGGTTGAATTTCAATATTAACCGTGTCACCAACCTGATAATGTCCATCAAGTTGCTGTGCCTCTGTTAAAGCAATCTCCAAATTAGAATCCTCTACAGTTTCAACAACTATTTTTTGTTGGCAAAGCTTAATGACACCGGTTTTACGATCAATAACGGCCTCCACATTTTGTGCATGCCCGTAGTTTTTCTTATAGGCCACAATGAGCGCTTTTTCAATAGCTTCTAAAATGACTTCCTTATCAATATTTTTGCTGCTGGAAAGCTCTGTTAACGCGGACATAAATTCCTGATTCATAATATTTTGACCTCCAATAGTTTTCCCTTTCTTGTATTTCGTGTTAGAAAATAACTGCCAAACGAACTGATGCTACTGTATCCATAGGCAGTTCTAACGCTCTATTTTCATATCGCAGTAAAAGCATATTGTTTGAAAACCCGCTCAGTTCTGCTGTAAACTCTTTTAATCCATCGGTGGGGGCATACAGTTTAACATCCACTAAATGTCCAATATAACCCAAAAAATCGGACTCTCTTTTCAAGCGTCGATCCAATCCGGCCGAGGAAATCTCCAAAGAATAGGCCGTTGGAATAGGGTCCTGTGCATCTAACTTTTCAGATAGTGCAATACTCACCTTTTCGCAGTCATCAATAGAAGCTCCACCCTCTTTATCTATATACACACGCAGAACATGGTTTTTTCCTTCTTTTTGAAATTCCACATCCCAAATAAATACGCCAATAGCCAATGCCAAAGGCTCTGCCATTTCAAAAACAAGTTGTTCGATTTTGGAATATGCCATATCGCAATCTCCTTATCACTTGTAAATACAGTTAATACAATAGAAAGAGTGGGAATTAGCCCACTCTTTCAACAGTTCCTATTAATAGGTAACACGCAAGCTTACAAAGCTTTAGGCGCACCATCACACATTTGCACCAAAAGGACAAATGGTGTCAATCCTCAAAGTCGGGGATTATCTGTGGTTCGCAAAGCATTCGCTGCAATACACCGGTCTGTCTTCCTTTGGTTCAAAAGGCACCTGTGCCTCTTTACCGCAGTCAGCACAGATAGCCGTGTGCATTTCTCTGGACTGCCTTAAGCTGTTCTTTCTTGCAATTCTGCATTCCTTGCAACGAGTAGGTTCATTCTCGAAACCCTTCTCTGCGTAGAATTCCTGTTCGCCGGCTGTGAATACAAATTCAGCACCACAGTCTTTACAGGTTAAAGTCTTGTCTTCGTACATGTAGTTTCCCCTCACTTTGATAATAAAAAAATTATATTGTAAAAAAAAGAGCAAGCTCTTTTTTACCACAACACGACCAACACAACACAACACAACATTAATGTAATAAAAACTTTTCCAACTTGCGCTTAATACGCTGCAGTGCATTGTCGATTGATTTCGGATCTCTGTCCATATAAACTGCAATTTCACCATAAGACATGCCGTTTAAATGGTGCATTAAAACCCTTGCTTCAAACTGCGACAACGCCTTATCAATTTGCCCTTTAATACCAATCATGTTCTCTTTTTCGATCATGATCTGTTCCGGATTTGTGCTTCGCTTGCCGGAAACACAACCCGTATGTTCAATAAAATCCATACTGCCCTCACCAGCATCCAAAGAGACATAGGTGTTAAGTGGCATATGTTTTCGCCGAGTGGCTGTTTTCACAGCGGTAATAATTTGCCTAGTAATACAAAGTTCTGCAAAAGTTTTAAATCGAACACCACGTCCCGACTGAAAACTTAAAATAGCTTTGTATAGGCCAATTACACCTTCTTGAATAACATCCTCTCGATCAGCGCCCATTAAAAAATAGGATTTAGACCGATTCTTAATGAAACCCTTATAGTGATTAACAAGTTGCTCAACAGCCTGCCCATTTCCATCCTTTGCAGCTAAAGCAAGCTCCTCGTCGGAAGGCTCATCTATGCAAGCTACTACCTCTTGTTTGCACGACAAAACATCAGGCACGTATTTGGAACCTCCTGCCAATTCACTTAGTCATTGATTTAATTATATGTTACTGAATCAAGAAAGTCAAGCATAATTATAATTTTTTTAAATTTTTTTAAATTTTTCTAAAAAAAATACAAATTACTCTTGCATTTACCACAAATATATGCTATAATTTTTATCGCGGGGTCTGCTTCTGGCTCCGCATAATTAAGCATTGGAGAGGTGGCTGAGCTGGCCTAAGGCGCACGATTGGAAATCGTGTAACGGCTAATACCCGTTCGAGGGTTCGAATCCCTCCCTCTCCGCCATAATAGCGAGATGATATTACTGTCAGTAGTGTCATCTCGCTTTTTTATGCGGTTTTTCGAGGTTTTAAGTTCAAAATTTTTCGAGGACAAATTTGTTACTGTCAATAGTATTTTTGAAAGATTTGAACCCTCACCCTAAATTCAATATCAATTCCAAAGCACAGAGTAAAAATTTCTACTCTGTGTTTTTTTATTTGAATTTAAGGAGGAAAACTTTAATGAAACTAAATGGAAACTTCACAATAATCCCTAATGAATTTATTAACGACTCAAGGCTCGATGTATATGAATTCCGTATCCTTTGTTACCTGATGAAATTATCAGGATGCAACTCTTCCTGCTACCCCTCTTACGAAACTATCGCAAGAGAAACCGGAATGAGTTTGTCAAAGGCAAAGAATGGAATTAAGAATTTAATTGAATGTGGAATAATTACCAAAGAGAACCGAGAGAAAAAGTCCGGAGGTGCTGCATCAAATCTCTATGTGGTGTGTGTAAAAACCACCGATGAAGATGATGAGGTTGCAGAAAACACTACCGACAGTATTCCTGATGACTCACCTCCCGGTGTGTCTGAAGAACGAGGTGGTGTACAAGACGACTGCAATAAATATATAAATAAAAATATTAATTATTTTATTAATAACCATCTATCATCAATAGAGGATGTGATGGATCGTGCAGAGACATATGAACTCAACGGACTGACAAAAAAGAATTATGAATCGGCTATTGAGATTATGTTTAATTCAGAATCAATTTCGGTTGGTGGCGAAATCATTCCCCGTGAAATTGTTCGTAAGAGATTAGAAAATATCAGCTACGAACATATCGTCTATGTCGATAATAATATGCCGAGGAAAATTGTTGACGGCAAGGTCGAAATCCAAGTCAGAAGTCCTGTTCCATATATCGTAACTGCTCTATATAATGCATTGCGTTATACGGCAGATGAAATTGTAAAAATGGAATATGGAGATGATGGAATTGCTGACCTCTTCCGAAAGGAGGATGGCGATGAGATATTTATATAACCAGCAAAATAAATTCGGAAATTGCTTTATACTTCCCAATTCCATTATGCAACTGAATTTAAATCCTATCGCACGGCTGATATATTTCTATCTCGTCTATATTGAGGATAGAAAAACTTATCAGTGTTACCCGAGCTACAAAACTATTGGCAAGGCACTTAACATCAAAAGTATAACTACAGTTGCTAAATATGTAAGAGAGCTTGAAGATAAGTGTTTAATCTATACTGAACCAACAGAAGTAATTCTTAAAAACGGTAAAAAACAAAACGGCAATTTGAAATATACAATCAGACCTATCCAAGATGCCGTTGAGTATTTTCATCAGCAGCAGATGAAAAAGTTTCAGGAAGATTTGGCTCGGGAAAAAGCTCAAAGAATGCTTGAAGAATATGATAAAAAGCATTCAAAATGAACAGCATAAAAATCGTTTTTTGTTTCTCGGTTTGCTGATCCCCCTATTAAAATCTGTTAAACATTAACCAAAGAAAAGTGGTTTTTGATTTTCGGCAAAATGAGAACGACTGTGACAGAGAATTTCGAGAAGAAAATTCTTAGGTAAGGTATTTACCCTACCCAAGAAAGATAACCTCGTAATTCATCGTGTGACAAATGGGCTTGAGACCTAAAATTCGATTCTATGCGTTTGACAAGGGGTTATGCAGGGGTGTTCGGCACATAACTATTCGAGGTAAGGTAGGTACACCACCCTGAGAAGTTAGCCTCTCGTATCCGCCATATAAACCGCATGGTCAGCCCTTAAAATCGATTTAAAAGAACAAATGAAAGTACGAGAAATCACCTGACGGGGCGCCCCGAAACGGCGAGGCGAGGAGTTTTTGAAGGAAGCAGGATAAAGCTTGGTGCGCTTTCCGCCCCAAGCAGGCTTACATCGCCGTGCGAAGCCCGGCGGAGAGTTTCTAAAATGCATCTACAGGTGCGGTTTTGGTGTGCGGTATTCCCGTCAGACCGCACCGTGTGGGCGTTTCAGCAGGTGTCAAAACAGGTGTCTTCAAAATTACAAGAATTTTTGAGATTGGAGAAAAAAATATGAGTAAAGTTTTTATATCTACACGCTACTGCAAGACAGGTAAACCTGTCGGCGGTGGGTTCACGGAATATATTTCAAAAAGAGATGGAGTTGATAAAACAATTAATACAAGATACAGGTCGGAGGTGTTCACTCAATATGCTGCCGAGAGGCCTGGGGTTGTAAAGATGGGCGAACACGGTTTGTTTGGTCAGGAGGACTATGTTAATCTGCATAAAGCATCGCAGGAAATATATAATCACAAAGGAATTGTCTGGGAAGAAATCATATCGCTCAGGCAAACTGATGCAGAAAGACTTGGATATGATACGCCGGATGCATGGAGAAATCTTCTCAGGTCAAAGCAATTTGAGATTGCATCCTACCACAGAATTCCTGCTGAGAATATGAAATGGTACGCAGCGTTTCATAAAGAGCAAGGCCACTATCATGTTCATTTTCTTGTGTATAATAAAGAACCCGGCGGCGAATTTATTTGCGAAAGAGACTACATCAGATACAAAGACTCGCTGACCAAAACTATATTCAAAGATGAGATGAAGCAACTCTATGATGAGAGACAGTCTCTTCGTGATAAAATTGTTGAGTCCGTGAAAGAAAAAGTCAGTGAGTTTGAAGCAGACATTGGTCAGGCTCCTGATGGATTTGCTGAAGCTTTCGTTGACTTAAAATTCTCTCTTAATGGGTACACAGGCAAGAACAATTATCAATTCATTTCCCGTGAGCAAAAAGAAAAAGTTGATGCGGTTGTAAAAATCGTTTGCAAGGATCAAAACCTGCAGGATTTGTATCAACAATGGTGTCAGGTTCAGTTGGCTCTCTT
>SVJJ01000020.1 GCA_015069045.1 Oscillospiraceae bacterium | reverse complement strand
TCAAATACTTTTTCAAGGCGTGTGTTGCTGTACTTATTGTCAGCAACACATTTAACCTTATTATGGCGGTATTTGATGTCGGACAGCATATTGTTTCAAACAGCGCCGGAGTTATTGCGGGAAATACAAATATTAACATTTCCTCTGCTCTTACGAACTTACGGCCAACACTTGAAGCAATGGGAACGGGCGAACTGTTCTTACTTATGCTGGAAACTGCCCTCGTCAGCCTGTGTATGAAAATTCTGTCTGTATGTATCACCGTCGTTATATTCGGCAGAATGATTGAAATTTATTTGTATAGCTCTGTCGGAGCTATCCCGTTTGCGACAATGGCAAATCGTGAATGGGGCCAAGTCGGAAGCAACTATTTGAGGGGGCTTGTTGCTCTCGCATTTCAGGGCTTGCCTCATATCGAAGATGCGGAGCTTACGGAAACTGTTTCCGCTTTGATTTCAAAACTTGTAGGAATAACAGATACAGAGTTTAACAGTATAGATTTTTCTGCAGGTGAAGATTCGGAGGTGCTTGATAGTGAGTAAACCGGATAAAAGATATTATAAAATCAACATTCACGGACAGGAACAGATTTTCACCAATGTTGAAAAGGTTGATAAAGGCTACATTGCAAACGGTGTTGATAAGGACGGAAAAGCCTATCAGTTTTATCACAGATTAAGTCAGGAACAAATTGACAGTGCAATTATTTCTAACAGTATGGTATTTGTGGAAAAACCCACAGATGTAGTATTTCGTTTTTATCTTGTAAATGCTTCCGAGTATGACAACGGCAATAAAGAAACTTCCGGGATATGGCTCGAATTTCCGGCAGACATTAAGCGTATTGAAAATGCTCTTGAAGATATAGGCCTCCCTCCTGATGCGGAACAAGGACAGTATTTTATTGACGAGTGCCAATGTATATTAAAAAGCCTCAATCCGCTTGTAAATGTTCGTACCGATATACACGAACTTGCAAAAACAGCAGAACGTCTTGACACCTTTGACGGCTTTCAAATGATGAAGCTGGACGCAGTAATGCAGACCGCAGCAAAATTTAATAATCTTGCAGAAATCAGAGAGTTTACACACAATGACGACTACTATGTTTTTGAAATGGATAAAGACAATCCGACAGAGCTCGGTTTATATTTTATTTATGATTCGGGAATGTTAGATAGCTTACCCGACCATTACAAAGACGCTATTAACCCAACTACATTTGCTAATTACATTATTGAAGCAGAGCATGGTGTTTTTACATCAAAAGGATATTTATATCCGTCGGGTGATGAATGGAACTGTAAAGAGCTTCCTTTCTTCCGTCCCAATTCTCTTATTGAGGACGTTGACGACAAGCTGATTGATACAACAGAAATATTTGCTGTTGATTTAGATAGCTTTTTCCGGGAAACAAGCGACGAGTATTCAAATATGTTTGATGATGTTGTCAAAGCTCAAAAACATATTGCCGATTATATCCGTACCAATAACACAGCACAGGTAAAACAGATAATTCACGGTATGAAAAAGGAACATCACTTGTCGGAGGACGAAATACAGCCATATCTTGATAGGCTTGATAATTTTGATAAAAACAAAGGCATTGAAAAGGACTACAATTTTATTGCAGTAATAACCAATGCAGAAGATTATCTAAAAGGCGATTTTGAAAGTGTAAAGATTTATCTTCCGACAGATAAAGAAACCGTTTCAAGAGCGTTTGAAGAAATAGGGCTCTTACCTCACGCAGTACAGGGTGAATATATGTTTGACGATTTCCACCTATACAGCGAAAAACTACACTCTGTTATAAAGCCTACTGAAAGTCTTGACGAGCTGAACTACTTTTCAGCTCTTGTTTTTCATATGGACGACGGAATGTGTGATAGGTTTATGAATGAGATAGAAAAAGATAAAAACATCAAAAATCTTACCGACCTTATAAATCACGCTAATAAAACGCTGGGTTTGGCTGCAAGGTATAACGGCGACAAAAGCACTATTCCGGCAGAATACAGGGTTACAATGGAGCCGGCAAGTATAAAGCGTTCCATAAAAAAGCAGCTTGAAGAAAACAAAGGCAAGACTGCTGACGTTCCGGCAACTCCGACAAAAAACAAAAAGAATGATTTGGAGGTTTAATTATGATGATTGCTACGACTTTTGAAAAAGAACTCAAAAAAATATTCGGTGATGATTTAATTCTGAATAACACAAAGTATGTCGGCAGAAATTGTTACGGTGAGCTTGACGAAAATATCCGTATGAAAGCACGATTTGTTTCTATGGGCGTAAGCAGTCATTTTGACGCTTTGAGATTGGAACTTATAAATCGTACAGAGGGTGAAATTGACGCAACAGTTATCAGATTCAATGAAATTTGGGGTAAAAAGTCTGTTACGGGCAATACCAATTCCCGTGACGGTGTTTCTCCGCATTTATGGATAAGTGATGAAAAATTGGCTTGGTATTTGTACCAGCCCACTACAAAGGATTTTGATATTTTAAGAGAAAGTGTCAAAGAATATGCAAGTGTATTTAAGGATTTTTCGGTGGAAAAGGAAAAAAAGCAATCTATCAAAAAGCAGCTTTCCGATAAAAAAGAAATGCAACCGAAAAAGATTACAAAAAGTAAACAAAACGATTTGGAGGTTTAATTATGCCAATGTCAACAAACAATTTTCTTGAAAATGAACTGCGAAAAATATTCGGCAATGACGATATGTTTTCAAATACAAAATATATTTCCGGCGTATGCTACGGTGAGCTTGACAGTGATTTGAAAATAAAATGCCAGATTGACGATAGCGGCGTGAGCAGAAACTATGATGTACTGCGAATAACCGTTATTAACAGAAAAGACGGCGTTGTAGATAAGCACGCAATACAGTTTTTTGATGTTTGGGGCAGGCTTCCTGTTCCGGGCAATCCTAATTTCAAAGAGGGTGTTGCGCCTCATATATGGGCTTACGACGGAAAAACGGAATGGTATGCGGCTGCACCAAAAGAAAGGCATTACGCAATATTGAAAGAAAATGTAAAAAACTATCTTGACATATTCCGTGATAAGTCAATAGAGCTTGAGCCTAAACCGTCAATAAAAAAGCAGCTTTCCGATAATAAAAATATTTCTACTCAAAAGAAACCTGCAAAGAGTAAAAATAACGATTTGGAGGTGTAATTATGGCAAAAGATAATATAAATCAGGATATGGCATTGGACGACGCTACGGATTTAGCCTTTGATATTGATGTTCATTTAAGGGAACATAGCAGTACATATAATTCGGAGCATACAGAGGTTATGGAAGCACAGGAAAATATCGCTGATGATATTATTTCAGGTAATTTTGATAATGTGAAAGGCCTTCTGACAAGGTATGCTACCCAAAACGAAGATTTCTTCAAAAGGCTTGACGAATACCGGGAAAACTTCTTGCAGGACACGGGGCCGTTTTCTGTGCTGATTTACAATAAAGAAACACAAGCTGAACAATGGTTATCGCTTCCGGCAAAGCCTGAACGCTTTGAAAAGCTCCTTAATGATATTGGGCTTGACAAGGTTTGCAACAAAGTATGAAAATGCTTTTGCAAAACTTGTTATGGGTAGCTCCTTAAAATCTGCTGAACAGGAAATGCAATTCAAGGAAAGCGAACTCAAAAAGCTGCAAGCAAGAGATAAAGAACTTGACATCTTGTTTGAAAAGATATACGAGGACAACGCAATGGGTAAAATCTCTGATGATAGATTTGCGAAACTTTCCGTAAAGTATGAGGACGAGCAGAAAGCCGTCAATGAAAAGATGCAAAACCTTAAAGACGAAATCTCAAACAGCAAGAGCAAAAATGTTTCAACGGATATGTTTATTGCTACGGTGCAAAAGTACACAAGAGCAAAAAAACTCACTCCGCAAATGCTGAATGAGCTTATTGACAAGATTGAGGTTTATCAATCTGAAAAGATTGACGGTAAGACAGTACAAAGACTTAAAATACATTACACTTGCATAGGAACTCTTGAAATTCCTGATATGGATTTGATACCCGAAAACAATGTTAAAGTCCATACAAGACAAGGTGTAGATGTTCACTTTGACACAAGAGCCTGTGTAGCAGTATGAAACATATACGGCATAAAAAACGAGTGTTCTCATAGAACTTCTTAAATCCTATAAGAACACTCGTAATGGTGCGGGCGACAGGACTTGAACCTGCACGGGGTTGCCACCAGAACCTAAATCTGGCGCGTCTGCCAATTCCGCCACGCCCGCATGATAAAAATACAAAGGAATTCCCCACACAAGGGTGTGGGGAATAGTTGGGTGCAGGGGCCGGATTTGAACCGACGACCTCCGGGTTATGAGCCCGACGAGCTACCAAACTGCTCTACCCTGCGATATAATACTTATTTATTGTATCATGGTTCGTGTTATTTGTCAAGGATTTTTTTTCTTATTTTTAAAATGATTGCCGGTATAAATAAGTTGCGCCGTTTTTTGTTGCAGAATTTTGTCGAAAAACGGCGCTTTTATTTTTACAATAAATGTTTTCTCAATTCGGCACCGGAGAGAGGACTCAGGTAGGCAGGAGGTACATCAAAAATGGTTTTACAACCTATTTGTCCCTCTTGTTGTAATCGTAGGGCAGCACGAGCATAAGCCACCAAAACAGATGCCGTAAATTCAGGGTTTGAATCTAATTTCAAACTATATTCTATAATATGTTGATTTTCTAAATTGGCACCAGTTTTACCACTGCGGATAACAAAACCACCATGAGGGATACGGTTGTGATTTTGATTCAGTTCCTCTTGCGTAATAAAGGTAACAGTTGTATCGTAATCAGCAAAATAGTTGGGCATATTCTTAATTTCTGCTTCAATACGTGCTTTATCTGCGCCCTCTTTTGCGACAACATAGCAATCACGCAGGTGTTTTTCCCGAGGACTAAAGTCCGGGGTTTTGCCGGATCGTACAGTTTCTAGCGCACTTTCAATGGGAATGGTATATTGTTTGGCATCCTGTACACCTTCAATGCGGCGGATTGCATCGGAATGCCCCTGGCTGACGCCTGTTCCCCAAAAGGTATAGCTTGTTCCTTCGCATAAAATAGCATCAGCATATAAGCGATTTAAAGAAAACATACCAGGGTCCCAGCCAATGGATATCATGGCAACTTTACCGGCAGCTGTGGCTGCAGCATTTACAGCATCGAAATGTGCAGGAATGTTTGCATGGGTATCAAAACTATCCACCACATTAAATAAGGAGGCAAGTGCAGGCGTTTGCAAAGGTAAATCTGTTGCGCTGCCACCGCAAATAATCATAACATCAATATCGTTTTTCATTTCGCTAGCCTTGTCTACATGATATACAGCAACGTTGTTTGATAGAATTTGCACCGATTCAGGAGGACGGCGTGTAAAAACAGCGACAAGCTCCATGTCTTTATTTTGATGGATGGCACATTCAACACCACGGCCTAAATTGCCATAACCATAAATGCCAACTCTAATACTCATAGAAACACATCCTTTTAAAAAGTAATCATTATTATATATTTTTTTATTAAAAAGGTCAAGTCTTCTGTCAGGAAATTATTTGCTTTTGCTCTCTAATGTGCGGATTTTATCTCGTAGTTTGGCGGCTTCTTCAAATCGCAGTTCAGCAGCAGCTAATTTCATTTGCTCAGATAAAATTTCAATTTGCAGATAAATATCCATTGTTTTATTCACCTTTATCTTTGCTACAGATTCATCAGGGGCTGTATCGGTGGCATATAAAACATCTCGAATGCCTTTTTGAATGGTTTGGGGTGTAATGCCATGGGTTTTGTTATACGCCTGTTGTTTTTCGCGACGGCGAGTTGTTTCGGCAATGGCTCGCTCCATAGAGCCGGTGATTGTATCTGCGTATAAAATGACCCGCCCTCGTTCGTTTCTTGCAGCACGGCCAATAGTTTGTATTAAAGAGGTTTCTGAACGCAAAAATCCTTCTTTATCCGCATCTAAAATGGCAATTAAAGATACCTCTGGAATGTCTAATCCTTCCCGGAGTAAATTGATACCAACCAAAACATCAAAAAGACCGGAACGTAAGTCACGGACAATTTCCATACGTTCAAAGGTTTTAATTTCAGAATGTAGATATTTTACTTTAATATCCATTTCGCGCAAATAATCCGTTAAATCCTCGGCCATTTTTTTTGTTAAGGTTGTAATCAGGGTTTTGTCGCCTTGTTCTATTTGTTTGTGAATTTCGTTAATTAAATCATCAATTTGCCCTGTGGTGGGGCGTACATCTACATGGGGATCCAATAATCCTGTGGGTCGAATCACCTGTTCTACCGCTAAAGATGCACGTTGGCGCTCATAATCGGCTGGAGTGGCACTTACATATACAATTTGATTTAGACGATTGTTAAACTCCTCAAAATTAAGGGGGCGATTATCAAAGGCTGAAGGTAATCTAAATCCATAATTCACCAAAGACTCTTTGCGGGAGCGATCGCCATGATACATGGCCCGCACCTGAGGAATTGTAACATGGGATTCGTCTACTACCAAGAGAAAATCTTTGGGGAAATAGTCCAAAAGTGTAAAGGGAGCCGAACCGGGTGCGCGACCGCTAATATGGCGTGAATAATTTTCAATGCCTTGGCAAAAACCAATTTCACGCATCATTTCAATATCATAGCCGGTTCGTTGTTCAATGCGTTGTGCTTCCAAGAGCATGTCATTATCTTTAAAATAGCGGATGCGCTGAGCAAGTTCTTCTTCGATGGAGGCGATAGCACGTTCCCGTTTTTCTGGCGTGGTAACATAATGGGAGGCAGGATATATTGCTACATGTTTGCGCACTCCCAAAACCTCTCCGGTCAGCACATCAATTTCACTAATGCGATCAATTTCATCTCCGAAAAATTCGATTCGTACAGCGTGGTCTGAGGTGCTGGCAGGAAAAATTTCCAACACATCTCCTCGCACACGGAATTTACCACGAACAAAGTTTAAGTCGTTTCGTTCAAACTGAATCTCTACTAATTTTTTTAAAATTTCCTCCATGGACTTGACCATGCCGGGCCGGAGAGAAACAACCAGCTCATTATAATCAATTGGGTCACCTAAGCCGTAAATGCAGGATACACTGGATACAATGATTACATCGCGACGCTCAAATAAGGCGCTGGTGGCACTATGGCGTAATTTATCAATTTCATCATTCACCGCAGAATCCTTCTCGATGTATGTGTCTGTGGTGGGAATGTAGGCTTCCGGCTGATAATAATCATAATAGGACACAAAAAATTCTACAGCATTATTTGGAAAAAATTCTTTAAATTCTGCGCAAAGCTGAGAAGCGAGTATTTTATTATGTGCCAGCACCAAGGTAGGTCGATTTATCTTTTCGATAACATTGGCCATGGTGAATGTTTTACCGGAACCGGTTACACCCAACAAAATTTGTTCTTTATCGCCACGAAGCAAGCCTTTTGTTAATTGGTCAATGGCCTGAATTTGGTCACCCATGGGTTTATATTCGGAAACTAATTGAAAATCCATTAAATCCCCCGCAGTACATTTGTTTATATTTTATATTATATCTCATTTTCTCTATATTTTCAAGAGAAGGGCGGTATATAGAAAAAGATTTTACGAAGTTTGTTTTGCACACTTTTTTTCGTATGGCATATAGTATAGTAAAGGTGAAGGGGGAGGCAATTTTGAGATTTAAATACAGATTGTGGGGAGCTGTGGCAACAGCCTTTTGTTTGGGTGTTTTTGCCGGCATGATTCTGCCGCCGGTCTGGTTAGTCATTGGTGAGGGATTTATGATTGTTTTTATTACCTTTTGTTGGATGTGTAGCTAAATAATTTTAAAGGATGGTGTCTTTATATGAAAGTCGTTATTTTACAATTTCCAAAATTTATTAACAATATTCTAAAGTCCTTTTTCAAAATCAAATGAAACAATAAATATCCTCCCGTATTAAGATACATCTCTAAAAGTTTACGGCTTTTAGAGGTGTATTTTTATGTAAGAAAATGTGGGGATGTATTGCTTATTTAAATTAAATAAAACAGGTATATTTAAAGGCAAAATGTTCCACAATAATAATACAGAAAAGGAGGAGAATGATCATGGGTTTAACAAGTAAGGAACTAATGGCATTGGAGGATCAACTGGGCTATGAGCAGGTGTTAATTAAAAAATATCGAAGTTTTGCCGGAGCCTGTAAAGATGCACAACTTAAGGCACGATGCAACCAAATTGCGGATAAACATCAGCAACACTTTAACACACTTATGGGGTATTTGCAGTAAAACAGTAAGGAGGTAAATATGGGAACAAATTTAGATCGTCAGAGTAACATGAGCGAGCGAGAAATGTTAGAGGATGGACTTGGTTCTCAAAAACAAATTGCGTCCAGCTATAACACCTATGCTGACGAATGCGTCAGCAATCAATTAAGAGCTACGTTTTTAAACATATTAGCCGAGGAGCATGACCTGAGCGCACAGCTTTTTGATGACATGAGTGCCAGAGGTTGGTATCAGATAAAGCAGGCGGAACAAAGCGATATTACCAAGGCTAAACAAAGGTTTTTAGCAGTACAACATTAAAAAGGGACCGCAGCTGATGCTTGTAGAGATTAGCTGTGGTCCTTATAAATTTAAGGTGCAGCGGGACTTTGAATTAACTGCAAAAAGGCTTGTGCCGGCAAGGAGAGGGGATTGTGCTGCAAATGAGCATAGCCTATGCTGCGAGGGGGCAGTGGTGGGTCTAAAACCATTTCACGTATCAGACCTTTATCTAAAAATTCCTGTGAAAACTCTTTAACAACGCAAGAAACACCTAAGTGGATGGAGGCAAATTGAATCAAAAGGTCATGTACGGCCATTTCAATTTGGGGCGTCAGGGTAATGTGTTTTGTGGCAAAATGCTTGTCAATGTAATGCCTGGATGTGGAGTGCGGCTCCAACAATATGAGAGGCTCCTCAGCCATTTCCGTCCAGGTGTAGACTTTTTTTGCGTTGTATTCAGGTCCGCACACAAAAATATCGTGTATCTGAAAGCAGGGTTTTATACACAATTCATCATCTATTATAGGCAAATTAATAAAGGCAAGCTCTGCCTTTCCTTCCTTTACAAATTGAAGCAACTGGTCAGAATAGGAGTTTGCCATTTCAATGCGAACTCCCGGGTATATTGCATGAAAGCGCTCCAGATAGGGGAGCAGATAGTGCTCCGTGATGGTATCGCCGGCTGCAATAATTAATAAACCGCTTTCCAGATGGTGCAACTGTGCCAAAAGGGTTTCACCCTGTTCAATGGTTTGAATGGCACTTTCAACTTTTTGAAATAAGAGAGTACCTTCTTTTGTTAAGGTTACACCTTTGCGCGAACGAATGAAAAGCCGTGTGTTTAAATCCTTTTCAAGCTGGCAGATGCATTGAGAAATAGCAGACTGGGAAATATACAAATGGCGGGCTGCCATGGAAAAGGAAGCGTGGCGAGCGGTTTCATAGAATACTTTATAATAATCAAGCTTTGTTTTCACATAAGTTCTCCTTATTACTGTAGTTAATTTTATCTATTTTACTTATAGATATATTTGTATTATAATAATTATGAAGACCAAAGTCAATAGACAGGAGGAATTTTTATGGAAAGAAAAATCGGTACAATTTCACGAGGTGTTCGTTGCCCGATTATTCGTGAAGGTGATGACATTGCAAGCATTGTTGTTAATAGTGTAATAGAAGCAGCAGAGGCAGAGGGTTTTGCGTTACGCGATAAGGATGTGGTAGCGGTAACAGAGTCAGTAGTGGCTCGTGCACAAGGTAACTATGCCTCTGTTGATGCCATTGCAAAAGATGTTAAGGAAAAACTGGGTGGTGGCACCATTGGTGTTATTTTTCCCATTTTAAGCCGTAATCGTTTTGCTATTTGCTTGCGTGGTATTGCAAAAGGTGCTAAGAAAATTGTGTTAATGTTAAACTACCCCAGTGATGAGGTAGGTAATGCCCTAATCTCTTTAGATCAATTAGATGCAGCCGGCGTGAATCCCTATTCTGATGTTTTAACCGAAGCGGAATATCGGAAACTGTTTGGCGAGAATCTCCATCCTTTTACTGGTGTTGACTATGTAAGCTATTATGGTGATTTAATTCGTTCTTGCGGTGCAGAGGTAGAAATTATTTTTGCTAATGATCCTCGTGTTATTTTGAATTATACAGACTGTGTGTTAAATTGTGATATTCATACACGCGCACGCACAAAACGAATTTTACATGCCGCCGGTGCCAAGTGCGTTTGCGGATTAGATGATATTTTGACTCAATCAGTGGATGGAAGTGGCTTTAATAAAAAATATGGGTTATTAGGTTCTAATAAATCTACTGAGGATTCCGTAAAACTTTTTCCCCAAGAATGCTTTGATTTAGTGAATAATATTCAAGAGCAACTTAAAAAACGTTGCGGGAAACACATAGAAGTTATGGTGTATGGCGATGGTGCTTTTAAGGATCCGGTAGGCAAGATTTGGGAACTGGCAGATCCGGTTGTTTCACCTGCCTATACTGCCGGCTTAGAGGGTACACCGAATGAATTAAAGCTAAAATACCTTGCAGATAATGATTTTGCAGATTTAAAAGGTGAAGAACTTAAAAATGCCATTGCTGAAGCCATTAAAAAGAAGGATGGAGACCTTGTGGGCAATATGGCCTCTCAGGGTACAACACCCCGTCGATTAACTGATTTAATCGGTTCTCTTTGCGATTTAACAAGTGGATCCGGCGATAAAGGCACACCGGTTATTTTGGTGCAAGGTTATTTTGACAACATGACCGACTAGTGATTTTATGACACTTAAAAATACATTATGAAAAAGATGGCAATTGCCATCTTTTTTTGTTGCACCTTGCAAAAAAATGTGTTATACTTAACATGTATTGGATATTATTTTATAAAACTCCTGAAGCCTTTTGCCATTTTCGGTCTCAGGTTGCCATTTAAAGGCTGGCATCAGGACAATTTAGCCTTTTTATCATATAACATCATTTTATAAACAGGGGGGAGAATTTTATGGAAAAACTTACTAAAAAATATGGTTTGATAACGGCTATTTGTATGGTTGTAGGCACTGTAATCGGATCAGGAGTTTTCTTTAAAGCACAGAATGTTCTTGCAGCTACGGGTGGAAATATGCTCCTTGGTATTGCTGCATGGATTATTACGGGCCTGTTAATGATCATTTGTTCCGTGCAGTTTGCTGTTATGGCAACCAAGTATGAAAAGGTCAGTGGTATTGTTGACTACGCAGAGGCAACCTGTGGCAAGGGATATGCCTATTATCTTGCCTGGTTTATGGTTAATATTTATTATCCCGGAATGACATCAGTTCTTGCATGGGTTTCTGCAAGATATCTAGGCGTTCTCTTCGGATGGAGCATGGTTGGCCCAGAGGTTATGGCTCTTGCCGGATTTTTCCTTATCGCTTCATACACCATGAATGCTCTTTCACCAAAACTTGCCGGTAAATTTCAGATTAGTGCTACTGTTGTTAAGTTAATTCCCATTATACTTATGGCAATTGTTGGTACAATTGTAGGATTGGCAAACGGTACTCTTACAAACAACTTTACTAAGGTAGTTACAGAGGCTGTTGGGGGAACGGCAAGCAGCGGACTTTTCGCAGCCGTTGTTGCAACCGTTTTTGCCTATGAAGGATGGATTGTTGCTACATCGATTAATGCTGAGCTTAAAAATCCAAAGAAAAACCTGCCTCTTGCATTAATCATTGGTTCTTTAATTGTTGTTAGTGCTTACGTTCTGTATTTTATTGGTGTAGCCGGTGGCGCAACCAATGCTGTTCTTATCAGCGAGGGTGCAACAACTGCCTTTACTAATATTTTTGGCGCTATTGGCGGAACAGTTTTAAATATTTGTATTGTTATTTCCTGTCTTGGTACACTTAACGGTTTAATGGTCGGTGCAACACGAGGCATGTATGCCATTGCAGCACGTAATGATGGACCTATGCCTGAAACTTTTGGTCAGGTTGATAAGGCTACCAATATGACTACAAACTCTTCAATATGGGGTTTGTTTGTTTGCGCTATATGGCTTATTTATTTCTATGGTGCAAATCTTACGAATGGTTGGTTTGGTGTTTTTAACTTTGATTCATCAGAACTTCCCATCGTTACGATTTATGCAATGTATATTCCTATTTTTATTGTATGGATGAAGAAAGAAAAGGAAATGGGCGTATTCACTCGTTTCATTCTTCCAATCATTGCTATAATCGCTTGTTTGTTTATGGTGTTTGCAGCAGTGTATGCTCATGGTATTACTCCTTACATAGCTGCAAAGGCTACCGGTTCTTTCTCATTCCCGGTATTATTCTACCTTATCATTTTTGCAATTGTTATTATTTTGGGTGCGATTTTCAGAAAACCCAAAACTAAGTCTAATGAATAATTTATTTTTCTTATAAATTTGGCAGTATAATGACTGTATACATTGTACGTTGTCATTGAATTGTCCTCCTTCTTATGCAATATCCATTTTGGATACGCGAGGAGCGCGGCACATGAAACGTGGCGGAGGGGTTGTTTTGTTCAATCCCTCCGCTATCTGTGATAGAAGACCCTTTTAGGCGAAGGGGTCTTTAAAGAGAAGTACCAAAATCTTACGGTCCTTATAACGGAGCTTTTGCCGGAAATGGTAATTTTTGTAGTCCGTGCAGATAAAGAGCCTTAAAAACAACAGGGGTGAATAAAATCAGGATGACAACTAATGTAAAGAAAAAAACAATAGAATACTTGAAACTATTTGTTAAGTGGCTGATTATAATTGCGGTCATAGGGATAATAGGTGGATTTGTTGGCTCGTTTTTTCATAAATGTTTGGAACTTGTAACCTATATGCGTGAGGGAAACAGCAAACTCATTCTTTTTCTGCCTATTGCCGGCCTTATGATTACTGCGATTTATCATCCTTTCAAAAGTAAAGGAAAGCTTAATACAAACCGCATATTGGAGGCCGCTGAAACTGATGGAAACGTACCTCTTATTCTATCGCCGATTATATTTGTCAGCACGCTGATAACACATCTTTTTGGTGGGTCGGCAGGTCGTGAGGGTGCGGCACTCCAGCTTGGTGGATGTATAGGATATAACCTAGGCAAGCTTTTTAAACTTAATAAATCGGAACTACATACGATAGTTATGGTGGGTATGAGTAGCTTTTTTTCGGCAATGTTCGGAACACCCCTTGCGGCGGCAATTTTCGCCCTCGAGGTTGTCAGAGCAAAAAATATCCATCGCAAAAGCATTATTCCATGTCTTTTGTCATCTGCGATTGCATATATGATTGCCAGGCTTGTTGGCACGGAGGGAGTCAGGTTTACGGTTGAGACTGCCAAAATTACACCGGATATACTTTTGAAAGCGGCCATTCTTGCTGCCTTTTGCGCGTTGGTAAGCATTGTGTTTTGCCTTGCTATCAAATGGTCCTCTGTTTCCCTGAAAAAGCTTTTTACAAATGATTATATAAGAAGTTTTGCAGGCGGTGTCATTATCCTTTTGCTTGCCTACCTTTTGAAAACCACTGACTATAACGGTGCAGGTATGAGTGTGATTGAACGTGCGATGAGGGGCGAGGCGACATCTATGGCCTTTGTTATGAAGATTATATTCACAGCGATCACAATAGCGGCAGGTTTTAAGGGTGGCGAAATTGTGCCGACGCTTTTTATTGGCTCAACCTTCGGTTGTGTTTTTGGTCCTCTTATCGGACTTGATGCTGCCTTTGCTTCATCCCTTGGTTTTATTGCAGTTTTCTGTGGCGTTGTAAAATGCCCCTTAGCATCGGTTGCGTTGGCGGTTGAGGTCTTTGGCGGTGAAGGGATTTTAATATATACACTTGTATGTGCGGTTAGCTTTGTACTTTCGGGCAAGTTCTGCATATATGAACATATTAAGCTTGCTCATATGCCGGTCAATACTGCGAAATAAAAACGGTAGCTTTTGGATTTTCGTAATTTTAAATCAAAGGATTCCTGTATATGTTATGATGACTTGATAGGAATTGTCGCTGATAAAGGATTTTATCTAAATCGTCTTTCCTGCATAAAGGATAAGATGAAAAAAATCATCTTCAGGCAGTAAACTATATTGACAATAAGCAAAAAAATGCATAATGTTATATAGATAGGTTTGTCTATCAGCTTAAATACGAAGGATATGTTCACAAAGGAAAGGTGTTTAACTGAACAAACCAAGGGTGTTTGCTTTACGATAAAATTGGTATTCATTTGAAATTATTCACAGAAGAGAAGGAGCGAAAAATGGATATTTTTACAGTGCTGAGTTTGATAGGTGGTCTCGCCCTGTTTTTATATGGTATGGACCTTATGGGAGATGGGCTAAAAAAGCTTGCAGGGGGTAAGCTGGAGTCTTTTCTTGCAAAGCTTACATCAGCAAGATGGAAAGGGCTTTTGCTCGGTCTTGGAGTAACTGCCGTTATTCAGTCGTCAAGCGCAACCACCGTAATGCTCGTTGGTTTTGTAAACTCAGGCATTATGAAACTTAGTCAGACAATCAGCATCATTATGGGTGCCAACATAGGCACAACGATTACAGCATGGCTCCTTACCACAACGGATATTCCGGATGGTGCCGGATTTTTGCTTAACCTTTTTAAACCCAGTTCTTTTACACCTATCCTTGCCATCATTGGCCTTATTATGATGATGACAGCAAAAAACGACAGAAGAAGAAATACAGGTTCGATTCTTATAGGATTTGCAATCCTTATGTTTGGTATGGATGCAATGAGCAGTGCGGTATCAAATCTCAGAAACGCCTTTAACAGCATGCTTGTGATGTTTAAAAATCCTATTGTAGGTATTCTTGTTGGTACGATTTTTACAGCTATTATTCAGTCATCTTCGGCTTCGGTTGGTGTTCTTATTGCTCTTGCCGCATCAGGTGTTAATATGCCGTTCTCAATTGCGTTGCCACTTCTGCTTGGTATGAATATAGGCACAACAATAACACCTATTATTTCTGCGATTAGTGGTAATATTCATGCAAAACGTGTGGCGTTTGCGTGTTTATACATCAAAATGATAGGGGTTGCCGTTGTAACATCAGCCTTTTATGCCATACATTCATTTGTTGGCTTTGAATTTATGGCTACGCCTGCAAATGTGGTAGGGATTGCTTTTGCACATACTTTGTTTAATGTTATATCAACAATCATCCTCATTCCTTTCTGTAATTTAATTGAAAAGCTGACGATTGTCACCATTAAAGGAAAACAAGATGAAGAGGATAATATTTTTGCGACACTGGACGACAGGTTTCTTGATGTGCCCAGTTTTGCGGTTGAAAAATGTAAAGATCTTGTAAGTGAAATGGCAACAATAGCTGCAGATTCTTATAAAAAAGCCACAGAACTCATGGAAAATTTTGTCGAAGAAGAATTTGATAAAATCAGCCGACTTGAAAAAATGGTTGATAAGTACGAGGATAAAACCAGTACATATTTAGTTAAAATTGCAGCGACCCAAATGTCCGCTAAAGACAGTAAGGTTGTTACAGAGTTATTGCATTGCATAGGTGATATTGAGCGAATTTCTGACCACGCACTGAACATTGCTGAAGCTGTGAAAGAAATACATGAAAAGAAGATAACCTTCTCGGATAAGGCTAAGAGAGATCTTGCGATTATTACGGCTGCTGTAGGAGAAACACTTGACCTGGCAGTACGTGCGCTTGTTAATGACGATATTGAAATTGCAAAATTGGTTGAGCCTTTAGAACAGGTTATTGACAG
The DNA here is from genome assembly GCA_015069045.1 of Oscillospiraceae bacterium. Classification (GTDB taxonomy): domain Bacteria; phylum Bacillota; class Clostridia; order UBA1381; family UBA9506; genus UMGS755. Next base: position 4,692 of record SVJJ01000020.1, on the reverse strand, counting down.
ACTTAAAAGAAAGATTAAAAACGGGCATATTTCTAGACTTCGTCAGGGGGATTGCACCGTAGAACTTGGCTTTATTTTGTCTGACCTTTTGACAAACTATGAGCGTATTTCCGACCACTGCTCTAATATTGCCGTTTGCTTTATTGAAATAGCCAACGATTCATTTGAAACTCACGAGTATTTAAGTCAGGTTAAATCCGGCGGGGCAGAATATAACAAAATGTATGAGGCATATAAGAAGAAATATTATATTGATTAATTATGAGGAAGAAGACGATTTTTATATAAATTGTCTTCTTTTTGTTTATTTAGGGTAAGGGAAGTTGCCGTTTGGACTCTTAAAAAATATAAAATATTACATTTTAAGGCGCATATTAACGGATATTTTCATGGATATGTGCCTGATTATTTATTTGACATAAGAAGGGATATATGGTATAATGCTTGTTTGTAGATATTTTAATGTGATAGGATGTTACAAGAAATCTTGGAGGCATATATATGATACAGGAACTGCGAAACATCGCAATTATTGCTCACGTTGATCACGGCAAAACCACATTGGTTGATGTGATGTTAAAGGATAGCGGTATTTACAGAGAAAATGAGCAGGTTACAGAGCGTGTTATGGATTCAAATGATTTAGAAAGAGAACGGGGCATTACCATTCTTTCCAAAAACACTTCGGTAACCTATCAAAATATTAAAATCAATATTATTGATACGCCGGGACATGCAGATTTTGGTGGCGAGGTAGAACGTGTTCTGGGCATGGTAGATGGTGTTTTGTTGTTGGTAGATGCCTTTGAAGGTCCGATGCCTCAAACAAGATTTGTGCTCAAAAAAGCGCTTTCGCTCAATTTAAAACCCATTGTTGTTGTTAATAAGATAGATCGGCCCCAGGCACGTCCCAAAGAAGTTGTTGATGAGATTTTTGGCTTATTTTTGGATTTAGGGGCCAGTGATGAACAGGCAGACTTTCCTATTGTATACGCTTCTGCCCGCGAGGGTATTAGTGGTTTAAAGCCGGACGCAATGACACCCGGTCTAAAGCCTTTATTTGAAACAATTATTAACAATGTGCCGGCACCGACAGGGGATAAAACAGCACCTTTTAGGATGTTGGTATCTAACATTGATTATGATGAATATGTAGGTCGAATTGCTGTTGGTAAAATTGATCGCGGTAGTCTATCTACAGGTCAGGGCATTACTATTTGTCATGAAAATGGGAATGGAACCTCTGCCAAAGTAGGTCGTCTGTATATGTATGACGGATTAAAACGTGTAGAGGTGCAAGAGGCGCAAGCTGGTGATGTTGTGTTGATTGCAGGCCTGGGTAATGTTGGCATTGGCGAAACCTTGTGTGCGCCTGATCGCTTGGAGCCCTTGCCTGTGATCATGGTGGATGAACCCACCATTTCTATGAATTTTTTAGTTAATAACAGCCCGTTTGCCGGGCGAGAGGGTGACTACGTAACCAGCCGTCACTTGCGTGATAGATTATTCCGAGAACTTGATACCAATGTGAGCTTGCGTGTGGAGGAAACAGATAGTGCCGATTGCTTTAAAGTGTCTGGCCGTGGTGAGTTACACCTATCTATTTTAATTGAAACCATGCGACGTCAGGGTTATGAGTTTCAAGTGTCTCGTCCACAGGTTATATTAAAGGAAAAAGATGGAAAAATTTTGGAACCGGTAGAACTTTTATTTATTGATTTACCTGAAGAATATACGGGCAATGTTATTGAAAAATTAGGAAAGCGGAAGGCAGAAATGCTGAATATGCAGCCTTCAGATAACGGCTACATGCGGCTGGAATTTCGGATTCCATCACGAGGTTTGATTGGCTATCGCAGTGAATTTTTGACAGACACACGTGGCAATGGTATAATGAATACCATATTAGATGGCTACATTCCTTATTGCGGTGATATTGAAAGTCGTACCCGTGGCTCCATGATTGCATGGGAAACAGGTGATAGCGTGGCCTATGGTTTGTACAATGCACAAGAACGCGGTAGGCTATTTATTGGACCCGGTTTACAGGTATATGAAGGCATGATTGTGGGAGAAAATGCCAAAAATGAGGATATTACGGTTAATGTTTGTAAGAAAAAACACGTGACGAATATGCGTGCTTCCGGCAGTGATGAAGCCTTGCGTCTGACGCCACCGGATAATTTAAGTTTAGAGCAGTGCTTGGAATTTATATCAGATGATGAGTTGGTGGAGGTTACACCTTGCAGTATTCGTTTGCGTAAAAAAATGTTGACAAAAAATGAACGTGATAAAGCTGCTGCCAGAAATAAGAAGTAATAGATGGGATGGGATTATCTGTGTATAAAATCATAAAAAAAGATATATTAAATCCGCAGGTTAAGCGTATGGTCATTGAGGCTCCTTTAATTGCAAAAAAGGCAGAGCCGGGCCAATTCATCATTTTCAGAGTGGATGAAGAGGGTGAGCGGGTTCCCCTAACTATTGCCGATTATGACCGCAAAGCCGGTACTGTGACCATTATTTTTCAAGAGGTTGGCAAGTCTACCCGGCAGCTAGGAGCTCTTTCGGCCGGGGATAGTATATTGGATTTTGTAGGCCCCTTAGGTCGCCCTTCTGAGTTAGAAGGTATAAAAAAAGCTGCTGTTATTGGTGGCGGTTTGGGAACGGCTATTGCATATCCTCAAGCGAAAAAGCTTCACGCATTAGGATGTGAGGTTCATTCAATTATAGGCTTTCGAAATAAGGATTTAATTATTTTAGAGGATGAGGTTCGTGCTGTCAGCGAAAAAATAGTTGTGATGACAGACGATGGGTCAAACGGCAATCAGGGTTTTGTAACCAATGCTTTACGACAGTTGGTTGAAAGTGGTGAGCACTATGACTTGGTGCTGGCTATTGGACCTCTTGTTATGATGAAATCGGTTTGCGATGTTACCCGTGAATATGGGCTGAAAACTGTTGTTAGCATGAATCCCATCATGATTGACGGTACCGGCATGTGTGGCGGTTGCCGTGTTAAGGTAGGCGGTGAAACAAAATTTGCCTGTGTAGATGGACCGGATTTTGATGGCCATTTAGTAGATTTTGATGCTGCGATGCGTCGTTCCTCCATGTTTCGTGATAAGGAACGTCAGTCATTGGAACATCATGAATGTCGATTAACGGGAGGGAAACACAATGGCTAATATGCGACTTGATAAGGTGTCAATGCCGGTGCAGGAACCAATGGAGCGCAACCATAACTTTAAAGAGGTTGCCCTGGGCTACACAGAAGAAATGGCTATAGAAGAAGCAACGCGATGCCTTAATTGTAAAAATCGTCCTTGTGTGTCCGGTTGCCCGGTTAACGTGCAAATTCCCGATTTTATACAGCTCATTGTAGAAGGCAATTTCGAAGGTGCCTATCAAAAGATACAGGAGAATAATGGGTTGCCGGCAATTTGTGGTCGTGTTTGCCCACAGGAAAACCAATGTGAAAAGCTATGTGTCCGTGGTATAAAAGGCGAAAGCGTTGGGATTGGTCGCTTGGAGCGTTTTGCAGCTGATTGGCATTTGGAGCATAGCGCAGCACAAGTTGTGTCTGTACCATCGAATGGTCACCGTGTGGCTGTTGTCGGTTCAGGGCCTTCCAGTCTGACTTGTGCCGGTGATTTGGCTAAATTAGGTTATAGCGTTACAGTGCTGGAAGCTTTTCATGTTGCCGGCGGCGTGTTAATGTACGGCATTCCTGAATTTCGTTTGCCAAAAGCCATTGTTCAAAAAGAAATTGCAGGTCTTAAGGCATTGGGTGTTACCATTGAAACCAATATGGTTGTTGGCAAAATTTTTTCGGTGGATGAGTTGCTTGCCGATGGGTATGAGGCTGTTTTTATTGGCACGGGTGCCGGTTTGCCTAGTTTTATGGGTATTGAGGGTGAGGATTTAAATGGCGTGTACTCTGCCAATGAATTTTTAACCCGTATCAATTTAATGAAAGCTTACCGGTTTCCTGAGATGGATACACCTATTTCTATTGGACGTAATGTGGCGGTTGTCGGCGGTGGTAATGTGGCCATGGATGCAGCCCGATGTGCTAAACGACTGGGCGCAGAAAATGTGTATATTGTATATCGCCGTTCTGAGGCAGAAATGCCCGCCCGTCGGGAGGAAATTCACCATGCTAAGGAGGAAGGAATCGACTTTAAGCTCCTTACAAATCCCCGGGCAATTTTAGGCGATGAGTGCGGTTTTGTGCAGGGCTTATCCTGCATTGAGATGGAATTAGGTGAGCCGGATGCCGGAGGGCGATGCAGGCCGGTACCTAAAGCTGGCAGTGAATTTTGTCTAGATGTGGAAACAGTAGTTATGGCCATTGGTCAATCGCCAAACCCACTGATTAAGCAAACTACCCAAGGTCTGGATACGGAAACATGGGGTGGCATTAAGGCAGATGAAAACGGCAGAACAAGCAAGGAGGGTGTTTATGCCGGCGGTGATGCTGTAACCGGTGCGGCTACTGTTATTTTGGCTATGGGTGCTGGGAAAAAAGCGGCTGTGGCCATTCATCAATATATCCAAAAAAAATTGGCTCTATAATATCTATTGGGGTAACCAATCAATAGAGCTTTACAAAATAGAATAAAAAATAGTAGAGCATATTGAAAAATTCTTGTAAAATGGAATTGACGAGAAACCATGTACAAGGAGAAA
>SVJJ01000025.1 GCA_015069045.1 Oscillospiraceae bacterium | reverse complement strand
TTTTAATACTTTGCAAGAAATATAAAAGAGGTGTGTCTAATATTATTTTTGCCGAAGCAGATAACTGGGAGAAATCACCTTTTTTAGAGATTTTCTCTACGGTTTCAGATAAGCCTTATCAAGTAACCACAAGTGAATATTTTGATTCAGGCTCATACGAAGTTGTCGACCAAGGCAAAAACGACATCGTTGGCTATAACAGCGACGCAAGTAAGGTCTTTAATTCAGTGCCTATTATTGTCTATGGTGACCACACCACAATTATTAAGTATCGAAACTCTCCTTTTATCGTAGGTGGAGATGGTGTAAAACTACTTACTACGCATACCAAAAACGATCTTCAATACCTTTACTACGCTCTGTGCCAATATAACATACAGCCGGAGGGATATAAACGTCATTTTTCTATCGTCAAAAGCCTTTATATTCCGATTCCTTCATTAGAACAACAGCATATTATTGCTCAAACATTAGCAACAATAGACTTGAAAATTAATAAAGAAGCTGATATTTTAGAGCAACTTTTATTGCAAAAGAAGGCATTATTACAACAATTATTTATATAAATAGTGATTGGAATAAACCGCTTTTGTATTGCAGCAATTTTGTGAGGGTTTCCTCTTCTTGATGAACACGGGAATCACATTTTTGCAAGAAATTCGATATTTTAACTTGTTCTTCGTAACAGGGCACTTTTACTACCATAGGCTCAACTTTTGAAATATATGACCGCTGATGTCCCTCGGGTTGTAATTCCAAAGACTGTAACAAGGCATAAACAAAATAGAGGTCAAAACCTTGACGGGGAGTCAACATTTTAATTGTTGAGGATTTTACCTTAAAAGGAAAAGTAACATATTTCATATCCATTGTAAAATCGTCATAAATGACTACATCGCCTTTTTCATAAATACCCGTGGATTCGTTTGTATATCCAAGAATAAATGCCTTGTTTGCGGTCAAAACAGGTGTTGAATAGCTGTCATCGTATTGCTCGGTTTCTACGATGTATTTCTGCGGTTGTTCATATTGCAAACACTCAGATATGGTCGTTTCGTGCCATTCTGCGCCGGTTCCGAAGGTGAGTTTATGTGAAAATACAGCTGACAGCAACCCTCTTTTATATTTCTTGCAAAGTATTAAAAATCCCCTTGTAACAGGCAAAAGTACTGTTGCAAGGGGATTTGTCTTATTAATTTGTAGCCGTGGTGCACGGGATATATATCCCCAAGTAACGGTCTTGAAAAGCATCCGAAATTACGATTTAAAGGCTTTTCCGAGCCGTGGATTTCTACCGTTCTCTCTGACACATTTAAGAAAAACAGCAAGAAAAACACGGATGGTGAAATAACCAATGTGATATGCAACTCGGCAAAAAATGGTCTTATTCCCCAAAGGGAGTACTTTGATAAAGATATTGCTAATGCCGATAATACGGATGGATATTACATTATTGAAAAAGACGATTTCGTATATAACCCAAGAAAATCTGCCGAAGCTCCATACGGACCGGTAAGCATCTATAAATATGCCGAAAAAGGCATTGTTTCACCGCTTTATTTGTGTTTTCGTGCATTACATCCCATAAATGCAGAATTTTTTGATTTTTACTTTAAATCCTCCGCTTGGCATAGATACATATATCTTGCCGGGGATAGTGGTGCAAGGCACGATAGGGTTAGTATCCGCGACGATGTGTTCTTTGCAATGCCTATCAACCTGCCATCGGAAGCAGAACAGCATAAAATATCTTCACTGCTATCTTCAATAGAAAAGAGAATCAAAGCTCAAGCCGCCCTTGTTGAAAACCTCAAGAAATATAAAAGAGGTGTCATTTACGAGCTTTTTGTAAACCCTGATAGTCAATTTGATGTTGAGATGGCAGCAATTCCAATGTCGCAATTGTTGACCGAATATCGTAATCGTAATACGGAAGGATTACGTGTATGCTCGGTTGCAGTAAGCAGAGGCGTAGTAGACCAAATTGAGCACTTAGGCAGAAGCTTTGCTGCAAGTGATACTTCACACTATGGGCGAGTGAAATTTGGTGATGTGGTTTATACCAAGAGTCCCACGGGGGACTTCCCGTTTGGAATTGTAAAACAAAGCAAATTAAATGAGGAAGTGGCTGTTTCACCGTTGTATGGAGTGTACACCCCTGCATCATATGCTACAGGAAATCTCATACACGCATATTTTGAGCAATATCAGTATGCAAATAACTATATTTGCACATTGGCTCAAAAAGGCGCAAAAAACACCATCAATATCACCAATCAGCGTTTCTTGGAAAAATGCATACGCTTTCCTGTAAAGGAGTCTGACCGAGAATATTTTTCCGCTCTGCTTGATATGTTAACCGAAAAAGCTATCAAGGCTGAAAAAATGCTTGAATATTTATTAGCGCAAAAACGCACTCTTTTGGCAAAAATGTTTATATAAACATCATCTGCAATAAGGCAGCCTTGCATTTTTCTAAATTATCGAGCAATCCTTGTTCCGCGAGTATTTTGCTTTCCACTTGAGATATAAGAGCGCCTATTTTGGATTGAAGGGGCAACGAGGGAATTCTAATTTTTACACTTAAAAAGTCTTCAGCATATATACGATATTGACCATATAAGCATCCTTGGCGATATTTCAAAATATCCCTCATTATAGGCTTTTGTTGAATAACCTCACTAATAAACCACGGGTCTGCGCCATTAATGGAAAAAATCTCGTACACATCAGAAATAACTGCGCTTCCGTACAAATTCAAACCAATTGAGCCAACATCAAGATTATTGGAACTGTAAATAAAATCACCGTAATCCGTTCTCTTATAGAGTTTAGTGGAAGCATCTTTTACTAAAAATCCACGGTCATAGCGTTCACCTTTATCGCACACGCCTCCCGTTGCTGTAAACGCCATAAGCGGAGCTTCCTCGGTTGGAAGTTGCTTTATGGATTTTGATGCCAGAAAATCACCAATGGTGCATTCCTCCCATGGCTCATCAGAAATCTTGATTTTTTCGGATAAGATGGAAGATACCAACCCTCTTTTATATTTCTTGAGGGAGTCTACGAGAATACGCTGCTTTGCAATTTTAGCATCTACCAAAGCGATGAATTCCGATATTTTCTCTTGTTCTGAAACCGAAGGGATATGAATTTTTATGGTTTCAATTTGTGGATATTTCAAATTCCATGTGTCGGAGGTCATGCCTTGAGAATTTTTGCGAAATGCGTTGATAAGACGCTCGTTTTTGAAAAGGGCTGCGAAGAATCCATTTGAAATGGGAATACGAGGTTTCAAAATTGTATATGCCGGGCTAACAATACCATCATATGGGGATATGCCACTTGCACCTTGCCACATTCGCATAGAATTATAAACCATATCACCAGTATATACGATTTTGTAATTGCTTTTGTCTTCGCTTGAATTATCCTTGCCCTCAATGTCACTACGCATTTTTACACCTTCGGTCATTGTGACGGAAAGTAAATCCATATTTTCTGCGCCACGCTCACTGCGCTCTGCATAAACATCACCGATACGGACAAGTTCCCAATCTTCCAAAAATCCGTTGAAGCGGAGCTTAGGGGCGATAACCCCTTGACCGTTACTAGAGGATACATTTGACATAATTATACCCCCTCCACGTCAAAGGGAAAATCAAGTCCAAGTTCGTCAAAATAAGGC